>JBEBWV010000078.1:0-26824 GCA_040391965.1 Achromobacter deleyi
CTCCTGCCCGGCTTCGCACGCGATGGGTGTCAGACAGCCCGGCAACTCAAATCTAGTGCTAGCGCAGATCGTCTGCAATAGGGGAAACCCTTGGGTAATGCCTCGGTTACAAGACTGGAATTCTGCGCCTTGCTCAGACGCTGGTCGGCCGAAGTGCTGTTCGATTCCCTTGGGTGTCCCCGAGGCATCCTTAGCGCGAGCAAGCCGTTTCTTTTCGCATTTACCGTACGGGTCAACTGGCCGGGGGTCGATTTATCCGCCTCGGCATCCGCGCATTGTTGCCGCTAGACGTCAAGCCCAAACTGAAAGCCTATTCAATTTATTAAAGGGCTTTTCATGTTCGGAATTCGAAAGCGTCAGCGCGGCCAGGGCATGACGGAATACATTATTGTCGTTGCATTGATTGCCGTTGCCGCCATCGCCGTCTATCAATATTTCGGTCAGGTCGTTCGTTCGCAAACAGCCGCAATGGCACGCGAACTCGCGGGTGAAGATGGCGGCACACAGACGCGCGCAGCGCAGTCTGCCGCACAGAAAGCCGCGGCTCAAACCAAAGCCAAATCGCTGAAGTCTTTCACTGGCAACGCCTCGGACGCCAAGTGATGAGGCGGTCAGCAGCATGCCTTATTCGTGCGCGCGGTCAGGCGCTGGTAGTGGCCCTGTTGTTGGCCGCCGCAGGCGCGTGGGCGGTGGTGAGTCTTTATAACGTCGGCCAAACTATCGAAGCGCGCGCCCGCTTGACTCATGCTGCCGATGCTGCTGCCTATAGCGGTGCGCTGGCGCAAGCCCGTGCGTTGAACATGATGGCATATGCGAACCGTGCGCACATCGCTCATCAGGTGGCAATGGCGCATTTGGTCACTTTGGGTGCCTGGGCACAATTCGGACAAACGCAATTCAATCAGCGGACGCGTGGCAACCCACAAGCACCCTTGATTGCCATGTTGTTTGGCGTTGATGCGGCGCTAGCTTATGGCGCAGGCGGTGCGTCGGCCGGCACAGCAATCGCGGGCCTTGCTGATGCGTTTTCGAAGCACGATTACGCCGTGCATCAGGTATTGGCATCGGCGTCTGACGCTGCAATTCGTAGCGCGACCGACACCCGTGAAAACACCATAAAGATAGTGCTTCACGCAAACTTTCCTGAGCTTGATGCGCCACGTTGGCAGCGCGCGACGCCGATAACGCCATTCACGACTGGCTTGTCTGTTCGCATGCTGAGCGACAATTTTTCAGGTTATGTGAAAACTCAGAACGCCACGCGAAAATCTGGCTTACGACCCGTTGTGGAAGCGGCGGTCAAGCGCTATCCATTTCTAGGTAGTCGAACAGCAACCCGTCGCAACGCGTGGCCAGTCAGTCCGTATTGCCCTTTGCTACGACATGAGTTGCGCCGACGAGGATCTACATGGCTCGGGCCAGAAGGCCGCTGGGGCGCGCTGGATACGCTTTCTTATCACGCACTGCGCTCCAACCGCTGGATAGGTTGCTATTACCGTGAATACAAAATGGGTTGGGGCACCGTGCAAGGTGGTCGCGTAAAGGCCCCCAATGGTCTGGAGTACATCGAAGACCCTCCCGCTGATTTTTCAAGCGAAGACTATTGGCGTTGGGTGTCGCACTCGACCGGGTGGAATATTTTTAGTGGGCAAACAAATCCCATGGCAAATTCATTTGCTATGGCTGGCGCGGCGAGCTGGCCAAGCCGGGGACTCCCTGCCTATCACGAGGTGGTCGCGGCGCGGGCCGCGCAGCCCTTGCGGTTTGCCATAGTGGTGAGTCGTCCCGCAGGCACATTGTTGACGACGGATGCTGGCAGTGCAGTGGCGCACCCGCGGGGCCGGTTCGCTTATCAAGCGCTTGCCCGTGACGAGGCCGTCACGGTGACCAGTGCCGCCGAGACCTTCTTCGCCAGGCCGCAGGCCCGTAAAGATGGGCGCGATGAAATTGCCACCTTGTTTCGCCCTTACTGGCAAGCGCGCCGCGTTGCAGTGACCCCTTCCGAACTTCTTCAAGCCCGCCGTCTGCCATGACACATTCAAAGCAATCGCAACGCGGACAAGCGGCCGCCGAAGCCTCCCTGGCTTTACTGGTGCTGGTACCTATGCTGGTCGGAATTGGATGGCTTGGCAAACTCCAATACAGCGCTTTGGCTATGGCACAAACAAGCCGGAAAATCGCCTTCGTCTCGGCCCAGGGACAGACACCTGACAAACTTCGGTCGTCATCTCACACGGTGTATTCGACGACTCACTGGCGCGTTCCGGCCGTGGGAAATGGGCACGCGGTGGCAGCGTCATTGGCCAACGACTGGCTTCAAATCGGCCGCAGCTTACTGCGAGTTCAGGCAAGTGAGAACGCGCTTACTCCCAGCGTTTTTGATACCTCACACGGAGTCGGCAAGCGCCTGAGTGTGCATCGAAGTACGAGCATTCTGACGGGTGCGGGGCACGCGCTCGGAGACTCTGCCACGCAGAAACGTATTGGTGAGTCTGTCGCGGGGTGGTCAATTGCAATGTCCAAATCCCGTTCCCAAACGATCCGGTTACGCGGTCAGTTGCGTCGTGTGGATTTACCTTGGCAAAGAGGCGAGGTGTCCGTGGATTGGCTCGGCCCTTGGGACGACCTGATTCCCACTGAGAGGCTGGTTCGGGCGCGCTCGCCGAAACGGAGATAAGG
Organism: Achromobacter deleyi; assembly: GCA_040391965.1. Taxonomy (GTDB): domain Bacteria; phylum Pseudomonadota; class Gammaproteobacteria; order Burkholderiales; family Burkholderiaceae_B; genus Achromobacter; species Achromobacter deleyi_B. The sequence goes on from JBEBWV010000078.1 coordinate 2,680, forward strand.
CATGGAAAGGAACGGCCACAGTGAATGCTTGCATCGCAGGCGTCTTGATGTTTTGCCATTGCGTGCAGGGCAGGCATGGCTTGTCGGCTTCTTTTCTCTTGTGATGATGAGCGGCCAGTGTGCCGCAGTCGTGGTTGACCTCGCCCAGTTCACGTTCCCGAAGGGAACGCAACATGAATCGTTGGGGGACGACATGCGTCTTTACGGCAGACCTGTGCAAATCAGAGTATTTGATGCGCCGCTCGGTGTGCCCGAGCTCATACGTACATTGTCAGATCAGCAGCCAGCTTTAGTGGATCTGCGCGTTTTGCCCGGGCAAGCCATCTTGTCTGGCTCGGTCAACGAATCGCTTTGGGTAGTACAGATTGAGGGCATAGGCGAGACGCGCGCGGTAGGCAGCATTTCTGCCATGTCGGCAGGGCCGGCGGCATTCACTTTACGCCAGCCGCCAGAGTGGTTGCCGGAGGGCTCGCGTCTGCGTTTTGATTTCTCCGTGCTAGAGGGTTCGCAGCGGGTGACAGACGAGGTGTGGACACATTCTCTGCCACCGAAACAACTGCGACCCTTGATTCGTCGAAACCTGACAACTCGCGGATGGATCACGCAATCAGCCTCTGACGAGCTTGGTCTTTGGACCCGAAAGGGACGGCGCTTGCGCCTGGACATCTACGCAGTGGGTGGCGGCAGCAGCGTGCGAGCCCAAAGCGTGTTGCCATGAATACGATGCTGACTCTGCTCTGGCTGCGTGCTCGAAAGTTTGGTGTCTATGCCTTGGCCTTGATTGCCGGACTTATGGCGGCCTGGGCGGCGCGCGAGCATGTACAGCAGAAGGTCTTTGCCTTGGAAGCCGAAGCACGTGTGCCGGTCGTCAGCCGACTTGTCGCCGCATTTGATCTGGAAGCAGGAACCAAGCTGGAAGACATCCATCTGGCGGTGAGAGAAATTCCGGCCCAATGGGCTTCCAGCCGTTCTCTAGAGCCAGAAATGATCGTCAACCTGGTGGGCACGCTATTGAATACTGACGTTCCTCGTGGTGAAACGATCTCCACATCGAATTTGGTGTCTGCAATAGTGCCGCCGACCTTGTCTTCTCAATTGGCAATAGGGCGGCGTGCGGTCACGTTGCCAACGGAAGACTTGGCCGCGCTGGCAGGAATGGTCCGTGCAGGTGATTTGCTTGACCTGTACGTGTCGTTTTCTTATCGCGGTACTCCGATGACCATGCCCCTGTTGCAAGGGATTCGCGTGCTGACAGTAGGAGGCGACGGATCAGACGAGGAGCCATCTCTGGGTGCTATTACGCTGGATGCCTCTCCGGAAGATGCCGTCAAACTGGTGGCTGCACGACAGACAGGCACGCTTACCGCGATGCTGCGTAATGCAAAAGACACTGCCCCTGCGCGAGGAAGAGTGCGAGGCAACCTGGAGGCGCTGATGGACATGAAACCACCGGCACCTCCTCGTCAAATCAAGATTGTTTATGGTGATCGTGCTGATGACCATGCGATGCAAGAGGACGGGCAGACAGTTCGTGTTCCGGTTGCCTACGGAGTTCCCGGTGGGGCGTCTGTTGACGCAGGCATGCAAAAAAAACAGGGTCCACCATGAGGTCGGAAACGTGTGTGCGGTTTGGGCGTGGCTGCCTCTGGTTTGTTTTCCTGTTGTGCCTCATCGCCATGTCAGCACGGGCGTGCGCAGATGAGCCCCTACGCGAAATTACCATGCAGACAGGCGAAACCCGTGTCTTCTCGCATCCTGGTGTATCGCGTGTCGCAATCGGCAATGGGCAGGTGCTTAATGCCATGACCGCAGACGGGCACGAAGTCATTGTGTTCGCCCGGGCTGAAGGCATGTCATCAGTGCATGTTTGGTCTAACGGCAAGAAAGTGCATGCCTACACAGTTCATGTGCTGGCTGCTGGCGCGCCAAGAATGCGTGCCGAGTTGGATGCCTTGCTAAAGCGCATTCCAAGCGCACGCACGTCTTTGGTCGGCGAGCGCATTGTCATCGAAGGAGAGAATCTTTCCGATGATGACCGAGCACGTGTGGCCGCCCTGAGCGAGCGCTATTCGGCTGTGCTGGATTTCACCGGTCAGGTCGGCTGGGATCAAATGGTGTTGCTGGATGTCCAGGTTGTGGAAATTCCCAGTTCCCGTCTGCGCGAGTTCGGCGTGCGGTGGAATGGCGCCATGTTAGGTGGCGTGAACGCAGGCGTCGCGTGGGATGGTGGTTCAGTCTCTCGCTTGACGAAAAGACCGGGTGAAACGCTAGTGGAGGGCCCCATGGGTCTTACCAAAACTGCCGGTTATTTTGGGGTCAACGCTTTGCTATCTGCACGTATTGCTGCGCTGGCGCACAGCGGAGAGGCCGTCATGTTGGCGCAGCCGCAGCTCCTGGCCCGTAGTGGGGCAACGGCATCGTTTCTGGCGGGCGGTGAGGTGCCCTATACCTCAACCGATGCGAAAGGCAATCCCACGACGATCTTCAAACCCTACGGCGTGTCGTTGCAAATTACACCTCGAGTCGATCGTAACGGGGTCATTCGCTCCTTGATTGAGGTGGAAGCCAGCTCTGTCGATGCCACCATTGATTCGCCTGCCGGACCTGCGTTGCGCACCCGCCGTGCCTCTACCGAATTCAATGTGCGCTCAGGAAATACGCTGGTTATTGGCGGGTTTCTATCTCGCGAACAAGCCAGCGAGGTCAACGGACTTCCGTTGTTGGGTGACATCCCCATTCTGGGGGCGCTTTTTGCCTCGCGTCGCTTCCAACGCAGGGAAACCGAGTTGGCAATTTTTGTGACGCCGCGCATTGTTTCTCAAGATGAACCTGAGATGGTCAATCGGATACAGCAGGGTCAAAAAATCCTGGAGGCGGCGTTCCCTGAGGCGTCACGTCTGGGCCCGGCGAATCCGCTTGGCCCGACCTGGGATGCTATCCGGGGCAAGGGCTCTCAGTGGGCAAACTCGCCCGTCGGGACGCGGCCGCCCACTAAACGACAAGGCCTAAGCGATGTTGGAAATTGAGTTGTTTTTCGAGAATGGCGAGAAACGCCTGGTCACGGCCAAGTCACCGGTGGAAATTGGTCGAGCCGCTACCTGTGTGGTGCGAATCGTTAACTGGCGCGTGGGTAGCCAGCATGCTCGCCTGTTGCGTTCAGGCGCACAGGTGATGCTGGAGGATTTGGGTACCCTGGCAGGCACGGTCGTAAATGGCAAGCGAGTAACACGGCACGACGGCTTAAGTGCCGAAGATGATGTTCTGATTGGGCCATGTCGGCTGCGGGTGCGAGCGCTGATTGGGCAAGCGCCAGTTGGCGCACAACCGCAGTCAGGTGCAGAGCAGGAGCCGTTAGCAAAAGCGTGTGCGCCAGCCGAGTCTGTTCCATTGCGGGGCCCATCCAAGGCGTGGCAGGCGCATCGAAGCCGTCTGCATTCAGCCCTGCAGCAAGCCTTGGATTTGCGCAGACGCGACGTCGCAGGCATGAGCGATGAAATGCTGCGCTGTGAAGGCGAGCGCTTATTGCAGCAGATCATGACCGATGATCAGGAATTGTCGGTATGCACCGATCGAGCACTGCTTTGCCAGGAAGTGCTGGACGAAGCCGTGGGATTAGGACCGCTGGAACCGCTGCTGGGGCGTGCTGATGTCAGCGAAATTATGGTCAATCGCTACGATGAAATCTACATCGAACGCCATGGGCGTCTCATTAGGCAGGAGGCAACTTTTAGCAGTGAGCAATCAGTGCGGTGGGTGATCGAAAGAATCGTGGCCCCTCTGGGGCGACGGATAGATGAAAGTTCCCCCATGGTTGATGCACGTCTGCCAGATGGATCCCGGGTGAATGCGGTGATTCCTCCGGTGTCAATTAAAGGCGCCAGCCTGACCATTCGAAAATTTCCCATTCGACGCCCGCAGATGCCCGACCTGATTCGATCCGGTTCGTTAGATGAATCAATGGCGCAGTTTCTTTCACTGTGTGTTCGCGCAAGAAAAAACATGATCGTGTCTGGTGGCACAGGATCAGGAAAAACAACGCTTCTGAATATTCTGTCCAACGAGATTCCGGAAGGGGAGCGGGTTGTCACGATAGAAGATGCCGCGGAGTTGCGGCTACATCATGCGCATCTGGTGGCGTTGGAAGCGCGGCCGGCCAATCTTGAAGGGCGAGGTCGGATCGACATCCGTGACCTGGTGCGCAACGCGTTGCGAATGCGTCCGGACAGGATTGTCGTGGGGGAGTGCCGCGGCATGGAAGCGTTTGACATGCTGACCGCGATGAACACGGGGCATGAGGGTTCGTTGACGACGCTTCACGCGAATACACCTCGCGATGCAATGGGACGCCTGGAATCAATGGTGCTGATGGCCGGCCTGGATTTACCCCTGGCTGCTGTACGAGAGCAAATTGCCTCCAGCATCGACATTGTGGTGCAGCAGGCGCGTCTTGCAGATGGTCGTCGGGTGGTGACTTCCATTGTTGAAATTACCGGGATGGAGAGTGGTCGCATACAAATGCAGGAGCTCTTCCGATTCGAGCGCCCTTCAAGTTTTATTGGTGGGGGCACGCTTCCAAGCTTTGCCAATGAATGGCGTTTGAGTGGCATTGTTCTTGAAACCGCCATGTTCTGTGGGCACAGCGTGACCACAACGAACGCACGGGATGGCTCATCGACCTTGTCGGGTGCCGAATGATCTGGGTCGCCACGATCGCCGCCATGTGTTGCGCAGGTTTGCTCGCTTGGCGCGTGCAGCTGTGGTTCACCCCTGCCGTGCAGCGTTACCGCGCGCTATATACGCAGGAAGCCAGCATCAGTTTGAGTGAAGTGTTTTTGTTCATCGATCCGGCTCAGCTCTGGGTGGGGGCAATTGTGGGTGCAAGTGCCTTGGGCTTGCTGCTATTCGCGACCACGGGCAGTGGCTTGCTGGCAGTGGCCGCCAGTGTGGTGGCGGCGCGTTTGCCTCGCCACGTGGTGCTGGTGCTTCGCAAGCGCAGATCGCTGCGTTTTGAACAGCAACTGCCCGCGGCGCTCATGGCCTTGGCGAGTGCGCTTAGGGCTGGCCTGGGCGTGTCAACAGCGCTTAAGCATATTGTTGAACAAGCCGATGCACCTTTGGCGCAGGAGTTCGGATTAATGCTGCGGGAGCAACGAATTGGCGTGTCATTCGATGCAGCGCTCGATAATCTGAATGGACGCATGTCGTCGGAAGCCACATCGCTGGTTGTTGCCTCATTACGTGTGGCGGCCCAAACCGGTGGCAATCTGGCGGAAGCGCTGGAGGGTATATCCGAAACCCTGAGGGCACGCTTGCAGTTGCAAGGCAAAGTTCGTGCCCTGACCGCGCAGGGCCGAATGCAGGCCTGGATCGTCGGTTCACTGCCGATTCTGCTGGCTATTGTTCTGGACTACATGGAGCCGCAAGCGATGGCATTGTTGTGGCATACGCCGCTGGGTTGGGGGGTGTTGCTCGTGGTCGCCGTACTGGAAACGACCGGCATCTTGATGATTCGTCGCATCGTCAACATAGACATCTAAGGACTGCCTCATGCTTTTAATGTTGGCGCTGGTATTGGTTGCCCTGTGTAGTTCGTGGGTCGCCTGGTGGTTTATGCGTCCGCTGTTGCAAGACGATGTGGCTCCAAGCACACAGGGTATGCCGCTGTGGTGGCGATTGGCATGGCCCTGGATTGCTGTGGCGGCGCAGGTTGCGGGCCCGCTTTGCTCGTGGCGTGCGCGCGGGAAAATCACCCAAGCCATTGCACAAGCCGCTTTGCCGTTGGGCGTACATTACGCGCATATTGCCGCGCTGCGGTGGGGGATGGCAGGGCTTGGGGCAATGAGTGGCGCGGCGGCCATCCAACCATTCGCAAGTCTGCAGGGCGTTGTATCAACCGCGCTTATCGGTGCCGTGCTTGCAAGTTTTTTTCCTATGTTCTGGCTACACAGTCTTGCAAAAAAAAGACGGACTCGTCTGGATCGAGAGCTGCCATTTGTTTTTGACATGATGACGCTGTGTGTGGAGTCCGGCCTCAGCATGCATGGAGCCTTGCAACAGTCCGCCAGAAACGGTCCGGAAGGCCCGTTGCGTGATGAGTTGTTCCGAGCCTTGGCCGACATGCGTGCGGGAATGCCACGAGCGGTGGCGTTGAAAGCGCTAGCAGATCGAAGTGCAAGTGCCGCTGTCAGAAGTTGGGTGGCCGCGCTGGCGCAGGCTGATGCCCTCGGGATGAGTCTGGGTCCGATGCTGCGTGCGCAAGCAGCGCAGTGTCGCAGTGAACGTTTTCAGCGGGCAGAGCGTTTAGCGATGGAAGCACCGGTGAAAATGCTGTTACCACTTATTGGGTGTATTTTCCCCTGCACGTTTATTGTGCTGGGTTTTCCGATTGTGGTGGGTCTGATGCAGGCCGTGCAATGAGACCGAATCGATCGGCGACCGATCGTTTTCGGCTCATTCGTGCGCGCACATTCTGGGGGCGGGCACGTGGACTGCTGGGCCACGAGCCTCTTGGTCCACGAACAGGATTGTTGTTGGCCCCTTGCGCTGCCGTGCATACGTTTGGCATGCGTTACGCCATCGATGTGGCGTTTGTTTCGGAACGGGGCCGAGTGCTGAGGCTGCACCAGGGGCTGAAGCCCTGGCGCGTGGCCTTATGTCTGGGGGCTGTCGGTGTGGTCGAGATGCGCGCTGGCGTCATCGATACCGAAAACGGAGGTGTAGGCCGGATAGAAGCTGCAATACAAGATGCCGCCGGCGGCGATGTTAAACGGTATTTGCAGGGTTCCCGCAAGCTGGGGAGAGAGCCCCAAGGCGACTAATAGTCCTGCGCATAGGTCGATGAAGAGGAACACCAGTACCCATGAAATGCCGTAGACCACGAAAGCCCATTTGTTTCTCCAGCAGGCAATGCCAGAGAAAAACAATGCTTGCATGAGACGCAGACCATGCCAGCCCACAAGAACGGGGGCGTGCCAAAACAGCGCGGCAATGATTACGTACAACACGGCAAAGATGGTTAACGGCACTTGCATGGCGGACAGAAACGGCCCCATGTTGCCTTCGACAGAGGCCGCGCGCACGCCTTCTGTGAGGGCGGCGGAGAAGGGCAGGAATGCCAGCAGACCACTGATCATGCATAGCGCTGCGTAGAGCACGCCCATCAGGAGGAGTTTTTTGAAGACGCCTGGCTTGAGTAGCGGCTTTGCCCACATAGACGGCAACATGACACGGTCTGCGGCGACATGCTTGCAAGCCGAGAGTGTCATCAGTGTCACGACTGGCATCAGCGCGACAAAGAATAAGGGCCCTACTGGTGGTGTAAAGGTGGCAAACAGGACCAGCAGACTAATGGCCATTGCCCAGGTGAACATGGCTAGCGGCTGCTTAAGGAAAAGGCGGAAGCCGTCTCTAACCCATTGCCAACCGGATGTCGCGGGGAGGAATGCTGCTTGCATGGCTTTCTGTGAGATCTCGCTGAATGGAAGGTCTATTGCAATTATGGAGATAGACAGAATTAGGGCAAGGACGGTAATCCAGGCCGGTGGCGCGCTTGCAACACTCTTTCGAAGTGCCGCGGATCATGCGGTTTGAGGGTCTGTGCCGGTCGTGGCAGGAAAAAATCGTACAGGCGGCTGAGCCAGAATCGAAGTGCCGCCCCTCGTAGCATAGCGGGCCAAACCTGACGCTCGTTTTCAGTGAATGGACGAACCTGTGCATAGGCTTGTAGCCAGGCTGTGACCAACTCAGGCACGAACTCGCCTGTGTCGCGGTCAATGCACCAGTCGTTCACGCTTACCGCTACGTCAAATAGCCAGGTATCGCATCCGGCAAAGTAGAAGTCGATGATGCCGCCCATGAGGGGGTCTTCGAATGTGCCGGCAAATAAGACGTTGTCTCGGAAGAGGTCGCAGTGGGCAGGGCCCGCTGGCAGCGACTTCCAGGCTGGCGTACTGGCCAACTCGTGTTGGGAGGCCAGTTCTTGTGTGAGAAGTTGGGCTTGGGCGTCGTTCAGGAACGGTTGTACTTTAGGTGCCGTTTCAGTCCACCAGGACAGGCCGCGCAGGTTCGGCTGGCGAATAGGGAAGTCCTGGGCAGCCAAGTGCGCTCGTGCCAGCGTGGCGCCGGACAGCGCGCAATGTGCGGCGCCTGGAGCGGGCTCGTAGCCCCCTGGCAGGCGCGAAACGATGGCGCAAGGTTTGTTGTGCAGGGTCGTGAGACGCGTGCCATCCAACAAGGTTTGCGGCTGTGGCACGGGAATGCCGCGCTGAGCCAGGTGGTGCATCAGTTCAATGTAGAACGGCAATTGCGCGTGGGTCAGCACTTCAAACAGCGTCAGGACATACTCGCCACGGGTGGTGGCCAAGAAATAATTGGTGTTTTCGATGCCTGCCGTAATCCCTCGAAGCGAAATAAATTCGCCCAAGTCGAAATGCGCCAACAAGGCGCGTGCGTCGTCGTCGGATACGGTGGTGAATACGGCCATTGATCTTTATGAGCTAGGAGTTTACGGGTCGCAGGCTTGGCCTGCGGGTAAGCAGCGGCGCAATTTTAGACTACCTGCCTCATTGCGCGTGCGGGCAGGCAACAGGAGGCCAGAATTGCGGCTTTGGGCGTCTTGGGCAAGCTCGTCGTAAAATACCGCATCCCCTTGTTTTGATGAGCAATTCTTGAACTCCCCCGACTGGCGGCTCTGTGTCGCACCGATGATTGATGTCACTGACCGCCATTGCCGTTTTTTTCATCGGTTACTGGCACCCCGAGCACGTTTATATACAGAGATGATCACGACCGGCGCCTTGATGCACGGTAACGTGGAGCGCCATCTGGATTTCGATACCTCGGAGCATCCCGTTGCGTTGCAATTGGGGGGGAGCGAGCCCGACGCGTTGGCCCGAGCGGCGAAGTTGGGGCGCGACTGGGGTTTCGACGAAATCAATCTCAATTGCGGCTGCCCCTCTGAGCGTGTGCAGCGTGGCTCGTTTGGTGCGTGTCTGATGGCAGAGCCCACGCTCGTCGCTGATTGCATGAAAGCCATGCAGGATGCCGTCGACGTGCCGGTGACGGTCAAGCATCGTTTAGGTCTGAATTACGACGATTCATACGATTTTGTGCGAGATTTTGTGGGCACCCTGTACAACACGGGTTGCCGGGTGTTTGTTGTGCATGCGCGTAATGCGGTGCTCAAAGGCCTGACGCCTAAAGACAATCGTGACATCCCACCTTTGCGCTACGACGTCGTGCGTCAGCTCAAACGTGATTTTCCAGATTGCACAATTGTCCTGAACGGAGGATTGGCAGATGCCGAGCAATCCGTCGCGGCCGCGGGTGAGTTTGACGGCGTGATGCTGGGTCGCGCTGCGTGGCATACGCCGCGTGTGCTGTCGGAGGTGTCGATGCAGCTATGGCCCTCGGTGCCTCTACCCACAGACGCTCAGGTGGTGGATGCCATGGTGGAGTATGTGGCTAAGCAGGTGGCTCGCGGCGTGCCACTGCGCGTGATGACGCGACCTATTTTGGGGCTGGTGAACGGCCAGTCTGGCGCGCGGCGCTGGCGCCGGATGCTGTCTGATCCGAAACGTTTGGCCGAGAACAATCCGACCTTGATCTACGAGGCGTGGCGCAGTCCCCAAAATGCGCCACAAGCGCGACCGGCGCTGTTGGTGCCCGCACAGGCTATATAACGAAACCGGCCGTAATGAACTGCACCCCAAAGGTTGGAGATTGATCCAACGTTTGGGGTGCAGTTCATTACGGCCGTTTTACTTAGGGTTTGGACGCCGCAGTGTCTTCTTCCATAGGCCAATCGCGGATGTACGCTTTCAGCATATTGTTTTCGAACTTCTGTGCGGCCACGATGGCTTGCGCCATGTCATAGAAAGAAATGACGCCCATTAGCGTGGGGCCGTCCATGACAGGGATATAACGGGCGTGCTTTTCCAGCATTAAGCGCTGAACTTCATCGGCGCTGGTATTTGGCGATACGCTGACTGGCGCATCGTCCATGATGGAGCGGATGGTGGTTTCACCCACTTTATTGCCATTTCCATGCATGTGCCGGATGATCTCGCGGAACGTGAGCATGCCGGTCAGCGTGCCGAACTCCATGATGACCAGCGAGCCAATATCTTGCTCGGCCATCGTTTGCATCGCCACTGACACAGGCATATCCGGCGTCGCCGTGTAGAGCGTGTCTCCTTTGACACGCAGAATTTCGCTGACCTTCAACATATTGATATGCTCCCTGGGCGCTGGCGCCCATCTACTCTTTATTGCTGGTTTCCGCTATTTCAGCAGAAATATGCTGGTTTTGTGTATTTTGCGCCTGTCTGGGAAGTTCTTCCAGAGTCGGGGCGGCTTCATCGCACAGAATGGACTTGATGGACTTTAGAATTTCCGGGTTGTCCCTCACGGGCGCTTGGTCGCGATCAAGGAGAAATCGGTCGAAGATCGGTTCGAGCGATGTCGTGTGGGGATCGCAGGTGAGCACCCAGCGCTGATCGGCGCTGCGGGTCACCAAACCCATGTCATTCAGGATATCAAGGACTTCGTTGAGCTCATCTTGGTGGAGCTGTAATTTTGACGCCAGAGCGTGGCTGGACAAGCCTCCAGGGGGCAGGCCAAGCGAATCACGCAGCGCAAGCAGCGTGTTAATGGCATCGACGTAGGCCGCGCCCGGGTGACGGTTGATTTCCCAGCGGCCCAGCCTCACAAGAGGCAGGCTGGCCGCCAGTGTGGCACCCAGCAGCACCGCCAGCCAGGAAAGATAGATCCAGAGCAGGAAGATGGGCAGTGTTGCGAAGGCACCATAAATGACGGTGTAGGTGGGGAATCGGGTGAGGTAGAAGGCGAAACCTTCTTTCATGATTTCCAGCGCAATTGCCGTCACGAGTCCGCCGGCCAAGGCGTCTTTCCATGAAACCTGTTTGTTGGGGACGATGGCAAATAGCGCGGCAAACCCCAGTCCTGTCAGCACCAGCGGGATATAGGAAATAACGGTGCTTACCCATTCGGGCACATCTTTGACCAGTCCCAGCGATTCACTGGCGACAAATGACGTGGCCCAGAGGCTGGCGCCCGCGACGACCGGCCCCAAGGTGATGACAGCCCAATAAACCAGAGCACGCTGCGAAAGAGGGCGTTGCCGCGTGACGTGCCAGATGGCGTTGAAGGCCATATCGATGGTCATGATCAACAACACGGAGGTCACGATCAGGAAGCCGCCACCGATTGCCGTCAAGCGCGAGGCTTGGCGAGCGAACTGGTTCAGGTATTCCATGATGTTGTCGGAGACGGATGGCGGCATCAGGCTCGTGGCCAGAAAATTCTCCAGCGCGACGCGGAATTCCTGGAACACCGGAAACGCCGTGAAGAGCGACAACACGACGGCCAGCATCGGGACGATAGCCAATACGGTCGTAAACGTGAGGCTGGAGGCTACTTGAAGCAGATTTTCTTCATTCGCGCGCTGAGCCGTGAAACGAAATATCCGGCCAACCCGTGTTAGCCACAGTGCGCGTGGAGGCGTTGACTCGGGAGCCGCCTGCGTAGCGGCGGCAGGCTCGGCGGGGAGATTCATCAGGCGATAATAGCAGTATGACTCCTGAACTCAACCCCAATTTGCGCCGCCTGGCGTCGTTCTCGCTGCTTGCCTTGATCGTGCTGTGCGTCGCATGGGAGACCGTGATTGCACCGGTGAGGCCAGGTGGTTCCTTGCTATTTCTGAAGGCGTTGCCGCTGGCCTTTGCGCTGCGTGGCATCGTGCGTGGCAATCTCTATACCTTTCAGTGGGCAGCAATGCTGTCGCTGCTATATCTGATGGAAGGCGTGGTGCGTGCCATGTCCGACCCAGCACCGCTTTCGGTCGCCATGGCCTGGGGCGAGATTGTGTTGTCTACCGTATTTTTCCTGAGCGCTATTTTTTATGTGCGGCCCGCTAAGCGAGCGGCACGGAGCAAACGTAAATGACCGCTACTTCATTGTCAGACCTGCAGGTCGTAAATTCTTTTGCCGCACTGCCCGATGCCTTTTACACGCGATTGGAGCCCCAAGCGTTGAATCAACCGCGGTTACTGCATGGCAATACGGACGCCTGCAAGCTGATTGGCCTGGATCCTGCGGTCATGGAAACGCCTGAGTTCTTGCAAGTGTTCTCAGGGGCCGCCCCTCTGCCGGGCGGCGATACCTTGGCTGCGGTGTATAGCGGCCATCAATTTGGTGTGTGGGCAGGGCAACTGGGTGATGGACGGGCCCATTTGCTCGGAGAGGTGCGTGGACCGGACGGAAATTGGGAGCTGCAATTGAAAGGCGCGGGCATGACGCCGTATTCGCGTATGGGTGACGGCCGCGCCGTGCTGCGCTCGTCGGTGCGTGAGTATCTGGCCAGTGAAGCGATGCACGGACTGGGTATTCCGACAACGCGGGCGCTGGCGCTGGTGGCCTCAGACGATCCAGTCATGCGAGAAACAGTAGAGACCGCGGCAATCGTGACCCGGATGTCCCCCAGTTTTGTGCGCTTTGGCTCGTTCGAGCATTGGTCTTCGCGCAAGCGACCCGAATTGCTGCAGCAATTGGCCGACTATGTAATTACCAACTTCTATCCGGAATGTCGGGTGGACTTAAGCGCTGACTCACCGGCAGATGCGCAGACCTTGCTGCGTTTTCTTGAGGCCGTCACGCAACGTACCGCGACCTTGATGGCTGATTGGCAGTCTGTGGGGTTCAATCACGGAGTGATGAATACCGACAATATGTCGATTCTGGGTCTGACGCTTGATTATGGACCATACGGTTTTATGGACGGTTTCAAGCTTGGCCATGTTTGTAATCACTCGGATTCTGAAGGACGCTATTCGTGGAATCGCCAACCATCGGCCGCGCTTTGGAATTTGTACCGCTTGGGCGGTAGTCTTCATGCGTTGGTCCCAGACGTGGAGGCCTTGCGCGGCGTACTCGATGGCTACGAAGCCGTGTTTAGTCGTGCTTTTCACCAGCGTATGGGCGCAAAAATGGGTTTGTCCGCGTGGCAAGTGGATGATGAGCCGCTCCTTGATGATCTACTGAAACTGATGGACGCCAATCAGGCCGATTTCACGCTGAGTTTTCGCAGTTTGGCGGATGCGGTGGTGGGGCAACGCGAGGTGTTCCAGAATTTATTCATCGATCGCGCCGCGGCTGGCGCGTGGCTGGATCGATTGCTGGCACGTCACGCCCAGGATGGTCTATCGGCAAGTGAGCGCGCGCAGAGTATGAATCGAGTTAATCCGCTATATGTATTGCGCAATCATTTAGCTGAAGACGCAATCAAAGCGGCGAAAACGGGCGATGCTGGCGAAATAGATACGCTGATGCGCTTATTGCGGAAACCTTTTGAAATGATTCCGGGGCATGAACGTTATGCCGCGTTGCCGCCAAGCTGGGCCAGCAGTATTGAAGTTAGTTGCTCATCCTGATTGGTTTCGCCCTATTGAAAGAGGCCATCTCGCCCGATTTCTCGGGAATAAGGTGGCTTCTTCAGTAAAACCTCTAGAATTTTGATAGGTAATGAGTCGTTTCTGTTGTAAAAGTCGTAAGATTGGCAGCAGCATTTTGTTCCGGGCTGGTTTATTAAGTCCGGCAGGTGTCCCTTGATTCTTTTTTTCTAAGAAAGCACCGCAAAGATGATTGGCGCAGACGGCTTGTTATGTATCGGCCTCCTTGAAGATGACGCGGATTTCCGCGAAGAATTGGCCCTGGGTTTGGGTGGCTACGGTTTTCGTGTGGCCTTCGCCTGTGACAATGCGGCCACGTTTTATCGTCGGCTCCAGGAACAACCGTGCGATATCGTCATTCTCGACGCACATCTACCGGGCGAAGATGGATTCTCTGTAGCCACACGGTTGCGCGCGTTGAGTCCGGTTGGCATTGTCATGTTGACGGGGCGCAGCGCGCTTGAAGATCGCGTGCGCGGTCTTGAGGGCGGGGCAGATGTCTATATGACAAAGCCCGTCGACTTGCTGGAACTCAGCTCCGTTATTCGCAGTCTGGCCCGTCGCATGCGCTTGGCAAAGGCCGGGCGGCCGCTGGATACCGAGCCGCGCACTACCGTGGATAGCACCTGGTCCTTGCAGGATGGTGGCTGGATCTTGGTGGCACCCGATGGCGCATCGCTGCACTTGAGCGCACAAGAACGCACATTTCTCGTGGCGCTGATGGATGCTGCTGGCAACGCCGTTTCTCGACAGGCCTTGTCAGAACTGTTTCTGCCAGACAGCCCAGGCGGGTTTGAATTGCGACGAATTGATGTCCTGGTGAGCCGTTTGCGCGCGAAAGCCCAAGGGGCAGGTTTGAAATTGCCAGTGCTGTCCGTGCGCGGTCAGGGCTATGTATTTGCCGCTTGAGTTGGTTGAGCGGTGGGCAGACTGATCTCAAACCGCGTGCCTTGCCCCACTTGGCTGAACACCTCGAGTGAGCCCCCTTGGTTCTGGCAGATATGACGTGCCAGATAGAGGCCGATTCCCAGCCCTTGGGTTTCGCTATGTGCAGTCCGCCGAAAATACGGCTCAAAGATGCGAGACTGCTCTTGCGGGTCAATGCCGGGGCCGTGGTCCTCGACCGCAATCGACGCAGTATCTTTTGACTCGGGTGCAATTCTTACGTCGATGCTCACAGGCTGATCTGCTGCGGAGTACTTGATCGCGTTGTGAATCAGATTGCGCAGGACAACGCTGGTCAGTGGGCGATCGCAGTAGGCGGGTACACGTTGGTCGGCGCTGACAATCAGCGCATGTGCGGTGTCTGGCTGCATGCTTGCCACGACCGTGCGGGCAAGATCCGCCAAGTCGGTCATTTCGCGGCGAGGCGTCCAGATCTGTTCATCAAGACGATCCTGACCAAGCAACTGCTCCAATAACTCTGTGCTTCGTGAGACGGCGCGGTGAATTCGCGCCAATCGGCTGTCCACGGCGACGTCACTGCCCGACAGGATCAGTTCCAAGGACTGAGTGGCGGCACTGATGGTGGCAATGGGCATGCGCAGCTCGTGCGACAGGAGCGCGTTCATTTGCCGTTGCGTGTCCAACGCTCCAGCCAGTTCCGCCAAGCGCAACTCTCCTTTTGCGACGTGTTCGCTATCTAACGATGCTGGCTTGGCGCGCGCTCCAGCCTTGATCGCTTCGGCCCGTGGGACAGATTTGCCAAACGCGGCGGTCGCAACAAGTACGCCAGACACCATTACGAGGCGTAGTAGCGCAGCCGTCCAGCTCCACGATGGCTGTAGATCTCCAGGGCCTAACAGTTCAGTCGATTGGACTAGTGCCCATGCGCTGTAGGCACAGGCAATGGCGAGCGCGACAGCGTTGCCGCGCGCCAAGCCGGAACCTGTTCTTGCGGCCAGCAATAAGCCCACCACGAGTACGGTAGCGAGTGCGGCGCAGAGTTGCTCAATGAGTCGGCCTGTGAGGGCGGACTCCGGGTCGATTGCCAAGGTGATGACGGCGATGCTGGCCAACACGACACTGGCAATGCGGCAATATCGAATGGGCCATGCCGTGGACGCAGGAAAGACCGGCGTAGACGCGAGGACGGCCAGCAAGGCCGCGAAGGAACAGGCGAGCACAGCGGCCTGTGGTAACGCAGGCGTGGCCACGATCCCCATGCTGAGCGCCAGCACACCTTCTGCAGTCGCAAAGGCGGCACCAGCGGCATAGCGACTAGCCAGCGTTCCCACCCACAGAAGCAGGCAGGTCAAAGCCACCATCAGCGCCGCACCTACCAGCATTTTCGATTGCCACCCGCTGGCTTGGATAAGGTTTGTGGCGGCTGCAGAACCATGCCACAAGACACCGCCAGCCAACATGGTGAACATATGTCGCAACGCCGTGGGAGCGCGCTGGCGGCGGGGGGCTCGTGATGCTTTGGACATCAACGATCAACCTGTTGTGGGTTGTCTGCATAGCTTTGCGGCAGGGCAAAGTTGATGCCAGGACCGCGCATGGCGCGAATGCCCAAGCTTTCAAGTGCCGTTTTTGTGACACTGTCTGCGACGTCTTCGGCATAGACCGACATCTCTAACGCCGTCGCGGTTTCAACCACGGTAGCTGCCAAATGCTGGCTGCCGGGGCTGTGCAGAATGCTCTGCACGAATCCGCCGCATAGCTTTACGTAGGAGACTGGCAGTTCATGCAAATGTTCAAGTGCACTGAATTGATGGGAGAGTCTGGAAACGCCAATTTTGGCACCGGCGGAGGTGACAACTTCGCAGAGACGGCCGACCGCTTCAATATGTTCAACCAGCGCTAGCGCATCAACTTCCACGATCAGGCGAGCCGCGAGGCTTGGTCTGTCATTGAGCATTTTCTCCAGGCGCGAGATGAAGGAAGCGTGTGTCAGTGATGCCACGGAGACGTTAACCGCCAGGGTATGCGAGTTAGCCACCAGCCAGTCCATCGCCAGGCGAACACTTTGAATGTCGCACTCCATGGATAGTCCGAGCCTGATGGCGGCTGGCATGAATATGCTGGTTGGAACGGGCTGCGCGCCCGCCGTATCGTGCAGCGTCAAGCGAGCATCGTGATGGAGTAATGTGCCGTCGTTACTGAAGAACGCTTGCACAGATAAGGAGAATTTGTGTTGTTGCAGGGCGGTCGTCAGGGCTTCGTGCCAGCTATATTCGCCCATATTGGTATTCGCGAAAGATGGCCTCGCGATGGCAATTTGATCGTCTTCTGCACTTTCTGCACACATCAATGCATGGTCCAGCCTGGCCAGTGTGTCGCTAACCGTATCGCTAGGCGTGTACACCGTCAGGGCCAGCGACCAGCGGCACAGCCCGATTCTGTCTACGGGCACGCGTAGCGTACGCAGTTCGCGGCGCACCTGTTCCGCCAGCAAGCTTGCTTGCGGGGCTGACATCTGGGGTAGCAAAAGGGCGAAATCTGATCCGCTTATGCGTGCCAATACCGTACGGTCATCGCCATGCTCCCGGACGAGTTTGCGGAGCCGGTCTGAGGCAGAGCGTAGCCACTGATCGGTGAACTCACGTGACAGGCTGCGGTTAATGTCCACCAAATCGCGCTGCCTGAACAATAGGAGATGCCCCCCCGCTTCCGGGGAGAGGTCCGCGAGGGTGAGTTTGAATTGCTCCAAAAAGGACTTCCGATTTGGTAGCCGGGTAATGGGGTCTCGTTGAATCTCACTTTGCAGGGATTCAATTTTCGCGTTTTGCTCTCGTACTGTTGCTTGCACCAAACGGTGGGCGTCTTCTATGGCATGGCCGATACTCCTGGCCTCTTGGGAAGTCTCGACCTGCTCTTCCTGAGAGCCTGCTCCCCGAGGGCCGGCATGCCTTGGCAGATCGCGAACTGTTCGTTTTTCCCATCGGCGGGCCATGCCGGCGGCGAGAAATGCCCAGATCAGCCCGGCGCCCAGCACTAGGCCAAAGATGCGTACGCTGCCTTGGACTAATGCTTGACTCGCCTCGTGGGCACCCGCTTGGACGGTCACGGTGCCGGTGAACTGCCCGTCTTGGGAGGCGAATCGGCGGGAGACCTCGGGCGCCTCCATGACAAACCAGGAGGGATCCCATTCCGAGGGGTCGGCAGTTTCCGTGGTTGGGGGGGCTTGGTGCAGCTCAATGGCAGCACCGGTATGCGCGTTCTGCAGGCGCACCGAGATGTAATCGTCGCGTGACGCCATTTCGGCGATGAGTTCGTGCAAATCGACCGTCCCGCTTGGTGACGACGAGTGCGACAGCGCCCAGGAGAGGGCATCGGCTGTCAGTGTGCTTTGTTGCGCCAACTGATTCGTTAAATAGCGATAGGCGGCAACCATGCCAAGGGTTTGCGCACCGATCAGAATGAGGCCGATCGCGAGGGCGCTACAAAGCAAAAGGCGGCGGAGTATCGACATGTAGCTCGTGTTCCCGTAGCGCCCATTAATGTCACGGGCCAATTCGATCCGTTTGAGACCGAGTCAACTAGATTGCCTTGGCATGTGCATCAAAAATGGGAAACACGTTGTAATTTGATGTGTCTCAATGCCGAAGAATATTACGAATTTTCCCTGAAGATAAGACAAGTCTTGTAATTATTTTTCTCAAGATTACAGCCTAAGTGAAAACTATTGATATCCAGCGTATTAATTTTTGGGGCATTGCTGTCGTAGATGGGGTTAGACGTGTCTTGCGGGCTGGTCGGTTGTTGATGCCAATGGCGCGTCGTACTGACCCGCACGTAGCGGGGTTTCTCGCAGAAAACGAGCAAACAACGCGCTTTGTCTCTGATCGCTGGTGTTTTTTTCCAAGCAGAATGGTTCGTATAGAAAACAATAAAGGTCGCAGCCGTCCCTGCAGCACTTTTCTCTTCGCCGAGATGAAGGGGGGCTTTCGTGCGTGAGAATTACCTGCTTGCGCTATGCCTGAGCCTCGTAGGTGTCTCGGTGGCCATATGCTGGCTCTTCAAAAGGCGCGAAAGCCGCTTGCGGCTGCAGTTGACTCGCGACAGGCTAACCGGCGTCTTGAATACCGACGAGTTTCATCGACGTGCTGGCGTGTGGTGGGGACGAGCAGACAGTCATGCTCAATGCGGCACCATTTTTTCTATTGGCATAGAGCAATACGCCGAAATCAGTGCAATGTTGAAGGTGGGGCAGAACGAAGAAATGCTCGTTTTGGTGGCCGAGCGCCTGGGTCGCATTGCCCGCTCAATTCAAGGCATGGTGGCCAGGTCGGGAACCAAGGCATTCATTGTGTATGCGCCTGGCATTGACCGGGTGGGGGCGGGGCGCGTGGCATCCCGCATGCTGACCGAACTGTCAGTTCCCTACGAGTTGGGCGAGCGCTCGGTAATGGTGGTGTTTCATATTGGGGCCGCGCTCTATCCCACGCATGGCCGCAGCCAGGAAGAGCTGCACCGCAACCTGCAAGTGTCGATGGTGCCGCTCAAAGAGCAGGCCGGCCCGGCTTGGAGCCTGTTTGATTTTCCGATGTTGGCTCGTGAGCGCGATCAGCAAGGGTTGGAAAACGACCTGCGCCTTGCTCTGACCAACCACGCCATGGAGCAGTTTGAGCTGTATTACCAGCCAGTTTGCGACGGCGCGACAGGTGAAATTGAAGGGTACGAGGCCTTGCTGCGCTGGCATCACCCGGTATTGGGTGATGTTTCACCGGCCGTGACCATTGAACTTGCCGAACGCAGTGGGTTGATTGTGCCGCTAGGTGACTGGGTGCTCGAACGGGCTTGCCGGCAAGCCACGCGTTGGCCGACGTCCTGGCGTGTTCATGTGAATCTATCGGTCAAGCAAATGACCGAAGAGGGCTTGCTCGGACGGGTGATGGATGTGCTGGAAATGACCGGCCTGGCGCCCGAAAATCTCGTCTTGGAGATCACCGAGTCCATCTTCATTCTGCAATATGAACGGCACGTCAAAATTCTGAATGCCGTGCGTGCGGAAGGAATTGGCGTAGCGTTAGACGATTTTGGCTGTGGTTACTCCAGTTTGAGTCATTTGCGCCATCTGCCAATTGACTGGGTCAAAATTGACCGAAGCTTCATTTCTGCGCTGGAATCCGACTCCAACAGCCGCGCGGTGGTGTCCGCACTGTTCAAACTTTGTGGTGCCATGAACTTGCCGGTAGTGGCCGAAGGCGTGGAGACGGAAGGGCAGCGCAAAATTCTCAGGTCTTTAGGGTGCCGCGTCATGCAGGGTTACCTGCTTGGACGACCCGCTCCCGCATCAGAAATTCAAACCTTGGGCGTGGCAATGTCATAATCGAGTCTGCTTGCAACCCGCTACGTAGACACCCTATGCCCGGCAATACATTAGGTACCCTTTTTTGCGTTACGAATTTCGGCGAATCGCACGGACCCGCTATAGGTTGCGTGGTTGACGGTTGCCCGCCAGGGCTCGCGCTTGATGCCGCAGATATCCAGCTTGAGTTGGATCGTCGCCGCCCCGGCACATCGCGCCACGTAACGCAGCGTCAAGAAGCTGACCAGGTGGAAATTCTGTCCGGCGTCTATGAAGGCGTTACCACGGGCACGCCCATCGGTTTACTGATTCGCAACACCGACGCACGCAGTAAAGACTATTCCAATATTGCGGATACCTTCCGCCCAGGCCACGCCGACTACGCCTATTGGCGCAAGTTTGGTCAGCGTGATCCCCGTGGTGGCGGTCGCTCTTCTGCACGGCTGACGGCTCCGACCGTTGCTGCAGGTGCAATCGCAAAAAAGTGGCTGTCCGAGCAATATGGGGTTCGTGTTCGTGGCTAC
The DNA here is from genome assembly GCA_040391965.1 of Achromobacter deleyi. GTDB lineage: Bacteria > Pseudomonadota > Gammaproteobacteria > Burkholderiales > Burkholderiaceae_B > Achromobacter > Achromobacter deleyi_B. The sequence continues at coordinate 22,926 of JBEBWV010000078.1, forward strand.
ATGAGCCAACTCGGTCCGCTGGACATTCCGTTCGTGTCTTGGGATGACGTACCAAACAATCCTTTCTACGCACCGAACGCTGAGCGTGTGCCAGAGCTGGAAGCGTATATGGATCAATTGCGCCGAGACGGAGACTCCGTAGGTGCGCGCATTGAAGTGGTAGCTGAAAATCTGCCGGCAGGCTGGGGTGAACCCATTTATGACCGTCTGGATGCCGACATTGCCCACGTCATGATGGGGCTCAATGCGGTGAAAGGCGTTTCCATCGGTGCAGGTTTTGATTGCGTGGCTCAGCGCGGCTCAGAGCACGGCGATGAAATCACGCCAGAAGGTTTTCTGAGCAATAACGCCGGTGGAGTGTTGGGTGGCATTTCTACTGGCCAACCTATTACCGTGTCGTTGGCGATCAAGCCGACGTCGAGTATTCGCGTCGAACGCCGCTCGGTCAATCGCGCCAATGAGGCGGTCATGGTGCAGACCTTGGGTCGCCACGACCCCTGCGTTGGCATTCGCGCAACGCCTATCGCTGAAGCAATGCTTGCGTTGGTCTTGATTGACCATGCTTTGCGTCATCGGGGGCAGTGCGGTACTTAAGCTGCAACGTAAGGCAGACTCAGGCATTCTTTGCAGGAAGAACGCCTGAGCCGTCTGCACTAATTACGTGTGATCAACGACCAGCTTGGCTTTTGCCAGCAAGTCATTAATGATCGCTTGGTTATTCAAGGCGCCGTTATTGGTCAGATCGACATTCTCCAAAATGATCTTCTGGTCGAAGCCTTGAGCGATGTGACCCTGGGTACTGACATTGATGACCGTATTGGCGCCTTCCTTGTGAATATCGAGGAATTGCGTCAACGTGGCATCTTTTTCACCCACTAAGAGATCACGCAGATCCAGCACATCGCCGCCAGCACTGGGCAACGCCACTGAGAAGTCTTTGATCGTATCTACAGCCGGCGCCGCCGTCGTGCCTTGGTCATTGAGCTCCCACTTAAACGTATCGCTGCCTGTGCCACCAATCAAGGTGTCGTTACCTTGTCCGCCAATCAAGATGTCGTTGCCAGCACCGCCATAAAGCACGTCGTCGCCTGCGCCACCCTTCAAGGTGTCGTTGCCACCCATGCCAAACAGAATGTCGTTGCCTGCACCACCTTCAAGAATGTCGTTGCCATCTGTGGCCGACGATTTGTCGAAGTCAGCGGAGTGCGACGTAATGTAGGTGTGGATATCTTGATTGGTCACGTCTGCAACTGACTTGCCCAGATTGGCAGCCACATAAGCCTCCAGGCCAGCTACGCCATTGCCATATTGGCCAAAGCTCACCGCATCACCAAACAAAATGTCGTTACCTGCGCCACCGATAACGTGGTCGTTGCCAGAGGGAAGCAGGGTATTTCCACCCAGGATGGCATTGGCCAAATCTGCCGGATCGATGTTGGTCTGGACATGGCCGTCGGAGTCATATTTCACCAGGTCGGAAGTGATCAGATCCTTGCCCAGGCCAATCGCTTCGACCGTGGGGGAAATAAGAGCCAGCGCTGCATAGGCGGCCGCAGCATCCGAAAGCGTTATCGCATCGGTGGCGCTTCCGCTGCCTCCTAAGGCCTGATACGTATAGGTTCCGTTAGCGTTGGCGGACATAACGCCAATAATCTTGGAGCTGTTGCTGCCGGTGGACAGATAGACGTGGCCATCGGAATCGATGATGGTTTGTCCATTGTTTGCCGTTTTCACATCGCCCATCTTGTAGCCCGCAGTGAACGCGCTCAAGTAGAGGTCGTTTTTGGTACCGTCTCGATCGTAGACCAATGGGTTCGTCACCCCGTCGTCCTTGAAGTAGAACGTGGGTTTCCCGTCTGTGATGAAGTACGAAATATTCGTCGCGTTGGTATTGCTGGTGGCTTGAGCACTATTGAACCAAGCTGTGGCCGCCTTGAATGCGGCTTCGTAGTTGGTGCCACCGCCCGATGTCATGGAATCGAGCACTGCCAACAAATTCTTCAGGGCATTCGGGTCACTTAAGTTAACGCCAATGCTGCTCTTGATCCCTGAGTCAAAGTCGACCAGGAAAACATTCACTGTTCCTGAATTTCCTTGTTTGGCGCTTGCCAACAAGGCGTTGAACACCGTAGTCAGTGACAATTTTGCATTGGCGATGCTATCGCCCATACTTCCCGATGTATCAACCATGAACGCCAGGTTGTAGTTGTGACCCTGCACAATCTGCAGCCCTTGGGTGTCGGCCACGATGATGTCGTTGCCATCCGTGCCGTTCAAGGTGTCGTTGTAGGTCGAGCCAGCGATCACGTTATAAGACGCGACACTTACTTCTGCGTCGGCCGGTGCAGAACTTCCACCAACGTTCTCTGTAGATACCACGTGGGCATGCAGGTCGAAGGTGCCGCTGCCGAGAGGCACCGTCATTTTCAAGCCTGCAAGATCCTTAATATCCACGACCCAACCAGTACTGCCATCAGAATGGCCGTGGTTAAAGGTGACTCCGGGCGGGAATCCCGTCAGCGTGACAGGTGACAAGGACTCACTGCCGTCTTTGTCGGTCAGTTGCGCAGTCAGGTTAACGTCGTAGGTTTCGTAGCCGGAAATCACCGTTTGGACGGTCGTGGTGCCGTCGTTGCTGTATGAACTGCCATCACCGAAGATGATGTCTTCGATGTTGTTCATCGGCCCGAAGGTGATGCCGGTGCTCAGATCCGTAATCTGGATGCCATCGTAGCCACCACCATTGCTGCGATGATCGCTGGCAATCGTGATGCTATAGCTACCTTTAGACAAACCGAGGTAGATGTAATCCTTCGCATCGGTCAGGGCGGAGCCGCCGCCGTCGATGCTCTTGGGCTTGGTGGCAGTCGTAAAGTGCCCGCTGGCATCGCCCAGCACGAAGATATCGCTTGTTGCGGCGTCTCCGGTCAAGTTGCCGCCGTTTGCTGTAGCGGCGGTCCAAACCTTGCCGCCTGCGCCGGCCGTGACGGAGCTACCCACAGTGAACCCATGACCGCTCGCACCGCCGTCAACGACGATCGTCGTGCCTGTCTCGGTATGCACCGGTTTGCCCAGACTTAGCGTAAGCGTCGGCGCGTCGGCGAGGGGATTGATGTCCACAGTCAATGTCGACGTCGTCCCGGTGTTCTGGCCGTCAACCGGCTGGAACTTGATCTGTGCGTAGTCGTCCTTCATGTTGCCTACGCCAGGGCTGTGATAGCCGTCAGCACCCGACTCGTTGGCGGCAGGTACGAACCGCACATTGCCGGCATCGATGTCGGTTTTGCTAAGCGTTTGACCCTGGGTGACCGACACCCAGTTTCCTGAACCATCTTTGTACTGAAGTGATCCGCTGGTAGGAAGGCCAGTAATGATCACGCCAAGTTTGGCGGCGGCGGAGTCATCGGTAACTTTGAAGTCAGCCCACGTAATGCCAAGCGGCGTGTCTTCAGTGCCGGTGATCGTGCCGCTCAATGAAGTAGGAGCGGCGTCGATCGTGTAAGGACGATCGCTGACCGCGGTCGCGGTGTTGCCTGCGACATCGGTCGTCGTGACTGAAGCATGGACAGAGTCTTTGGCCAACAGGTCAGGCGTATTGACCGCGATGCTGTAACCCAGCACTCCACCCGTTGAGGTGACGGCCCCGGTATAGGTGTGACCGTTTATCGTCAGCGTAACCGTGTCGCCTGCCTTGACGTCACCACCGACGGTGCCGGTGATAGTAGTCTTGGGCTGGTTTGATTCGGTGGCATTGATGACGTCGTCGCCAGCAATTTTGTTGATGGTGATCGTGGCGTTGATCTCGGTATCTACCGTGTAGCCGCGATCTGCCTGGGCGGTGGCCGTGTTGCCTGCAACGTCCGTGGTCGTCACCGACGCGTGAACAGAGTCTTTAGCCA
>JBEBWV010000079.1:0-26175 GCA_040391965.1 Achromobacter deleyi
CAGTGGGGGGCGCTTACCCCGCGCCTCTTGAACGGCAATGGCTGTTCAAGCATCGCGGGTTACGCGCGCTTAAGGGTGGTTTTCTAACCGCCGTTTCCTCGCGCTCCACCCACGCTACTAGCGATAACGCTCTTCCCGATAAGCCCAGCTTGGCCACAACGCATGGGCCAGCGCCTCACGCATCAATGCTGGGTCCATATCGATCGGATTAAATTGCTCAACCTGGCCAACAGGTGCTGCGCCATAACGGTAAGCGCGTGGTGTTTTAAATGGCTCAAGCACCGTCAACGCATCGCCTTTGAGATACCCAAAGTTATCGCCATATTGCATGATGGCGCGGTTGGGATCGCGCTGGGTCAAATCTGCACCCAACATCGGATTCACGTTATCCAGCCCCATCAAGGACAACAGCGTAGGCGCCATATCAACCTGACTCACCAAGCGCAGATCCTCGCGAGGCGTCACACCTGCGCCGAGAATCAAAGCCGGGATGTGAAAATGGCGCACAGGCACCAGATTGGCGCCGCCAACACGAGAGTCGTGATCCGCAATGACCAGAAAAACCGTATTTTCCCAATAGGGTGCTTTGCGTGCCTTATCGAAGAATTGGCCTAAGGCCCAATCGGCATAACGCACCGTATTCTCGACAGTGGCGGGATCGCCCACAGGATCGATACGACCGGCAGGATATTCCCACGGAGAGTGGTTGCTCACGGAAAAAGCAAACGTGAACACCGGCTTGTCGCCATCCGCGCGCAACAGCCGGTCAACCTGAGTGAACATGTCTTCGTCGGACGCGCCCCAAGACCCTTCAAATACGGGATCAACAAAGGAATTGCGATCCACAATTTCATTGAATCCGTTGCCCAGGAAGAAACCACGCATATTGTCAAAATGCGATTCGCCACCATACACAAAACGCGAGTGATAGCCGTGGCGTCCAAGCAATTGGGCCAATGTGAAAAAGTCCTTTTGTGAGCGCGGCAATTTCACGGTGGACTCTGCAACCGTCGGTAGAAAGCCTGCGCTGACGGCTTCAATGCCGCGTACAGATCGCGTGCCGGTGGCGTACGCCCGTTTGAACATCCAGCCTTCCCGGCCAAGGCGGTCCAGATTCGGTGTCAAATCACGCCCACCCAAGCTGCCCACATATTGCGCACCCAGGCTCTCTTGCAAAATAATGACCAGATTCAAGGGCCGATCACGCCGCACGGTCGCCTGTTGCTTATGCAGGCTAGGGTACTTCTCATCAAGCGCTGCCCCCGAGAACCCGGCCGTGGCGCGCACGATCTCATTCATCTCGGAAGTCGGCATATTGGGATACACCGCGGCCGACGAACGCTCGTCTTTCATGCGATAAGCCGCGTCAAACACGCTGTAGAGTGAATTCAAGGCCAGGGAATTGACCAGAGAATCGCTGCTAAACGCCACCTTTGACGGATTGATTGGGCGATGCTCCAGCGTGCCTCTCGCGGCCAGCACGCTCACCGCCAGAATCAGGAAACAAGCGATGGGCCGCTTCCACCATCGCATCGAGGCATCGCGCAGCCCCACCGGAAACAACTTGATCGATACCCATGCGGCAAACACCAGCGCAACAAACGCCCCCAGCAACACGCCTTTGTACCCATGCCATAGCATCGACCCCACTTCACGTGGGTTCAACAGATAGATGAAGTACAGCCGATTGGGCCGGGTGTCATACTCAGCGATGAATTGCGGTGTCGACACCTCCAGCAACGCGTAGAGCATCCACCAGATTCGAAACCACCACGCGGTGATACGTGCGCCCCATGCCCGATGCCCGAACCAGGGCGACAACACGGCAGGCAGCGCGCTAACCATCGCCAAAAGGCAGAGATCAATGCGCAAGCCACCAAACAACACAGGCCAGAGCCCACCGGCTGCCTGCACGCGATCCCAAAGCCAAAATGACAAGGCCAGACGGCTCAGCGTAAGCAACGCCAGCACAGCGACGATAAATCTCAGAGTCAGATGGCGCACAGAGCCTCCGCCTGACGCCACTCGCGTGAGCTGAGAGCCACGATGCTTGCGCGCTCACCCGACAAACGGGAAGCAAGAGGGGAAAAGATGTGCCGCCACTGCATGGAGTCCCGCCGTCGAGAGAATTGAACGGTCGAGATTATCGCGAAATATCCAGCAAAAGTACGGTTTGCTATAGCTGCCTGTGCGCTGTGGACTCGCCACGAGCGCACAGAACTGGGGTTTAGCCGCGCACGAGCGCGTCCTCACCTTCGACGTCGCGTATCAAATCGGCCAACATCTGCACTTCCTCAGCCTTAAGCTCTGTCAAAGGTGTGCGCACGGGTCCGGCAGAACGCCCCACCAAGGTCGCGCCCGCTTTGATCATGCTGACGGCGTAACCTGCCTTGCGGTTACGCAGGGCGATCAGCGGAAGATAGAAACGACGCAGCAAGTCATCGATCGTGGCGGTATCTCCGCTGCGGCATGCGCGATAGAAACGCATTGCCGTGGCGGGAATAAAATTGAAAACCGCCGACGAATACGTGTTGACCCCCATGGCCAGATAAGCGGGCGCAAAGACCTCAGCGGTTGGCAAGCCACCCAGATAAACCAGGCGATCCCCAATACGGTGGCGAATCGACATCATCAGTTCGATATTGCCCACACCATCTTTAAATCCGACCAGGTTCGGGCAACGCTCAACCAGGCGCTCCATCGAGTCAGCCGTTAGTTGCGACACGGCGCGGTTATAGACAATGACGCCCAACGAGGTGCTCTTGCACACGGCTTCTACGTGGGCAACGATGCCGTCCTGGCTAGCCTCGGTGAGATAGTGCGGCAACAGCAGCAAGCCGCTGGCGCCCGCCGCCTCAGCGGCGCGCGCGTAGGCAATGGCGCTACGCGTGCCGCAGCCCACGCCTGCCACGATAGGCGTGTCATCGCGGCACGTGTCGACCGCTGTGTGAACAATATCGGCATATTCGGCGTGATCAAGCGAGAAGAACTCTCCCGTGCCACCAGCCGCAAACAACACTGAGGCACCGTGAGGCATCAGCCATTCCAGGCGCTTGCGATAACTCGCGGCGTTAAAGCTCAAATCGGGGTGGAAGTCAGTAACCGGAAACGAAAGCAAGCCGTTACCCAGCCGAGTCTTGAGCGTATCGTGATCGAAGTACATGAATAGATTCCTGAGAAGTAAACAATTCACTACTAGGTCGCTGGTGACTTCAGCACCCTAAGTTGTACGACATCGTATTTCTAAAGCTAGGTAGGCGCAAGCCTGATCTACGGCTTTTTCGTAAGACCCAAGCTTATTGAATACGGCGCAGGCGTTCCCGACTGTTGCTTAGGTGCGTGCGCATGGCAGCGCGTGCAGAATCCGCATCCTGGCGCACGATAGCGTCGTAAATGTCTTCATGTTCCTGATTGACTCGGGCCAGATACTGGCCACGATCCTCCTGAACAAGCTTGGCGGAATTGATTCGAGTGCGAGGAATAATGGCCGAACCCAGGTGCGACATGAGCTCGGTGAAATAGCGATTATCCGTAGACTGTGCAACGGCCAGATGGAACTGAAAATCCGGCGTTATGGTGTCTCCACCGTCTTTCAGATTGGCCTTGAAGCTATCCAAGGCCGTCCGCATCTCCAGCAATTGCGCGTCACTGCGGCGCAGCGCCGCAAGCCCCGCCGCCTCGCTTTCCAGGCAAATACGCAGTTCCAGCAAGACCAGGACATCTCGCACCGTTGCAAGATCTGCCGGATCAATCCGAAAATCTGTACCCCCACTGGGTTCCAATGCATACGTGCCGACGCCGTGGTGAGTTTCCACCAAGCCATTGGCTTGCAGGCGTGACAAGGCTTCGCGAACAACCGTACGGCTCACGCCAAACAAACGCATCAACTCCGACTCAGTCGGCAATTTTTCGCCAGGTCGGATCAGCCCTCCCCGAATCTGTTCGGAAAGGCGCTCGACCAAACCTTGAGCCAGATTACGTGGGCGACGCGGCACGAGCGTTGGCGAGTCGAGGGGGGCAGTCATTGACAGGGGAGGTTCCGAAGCAGCGTGGACTGCAAAACAGTAGGTAGATGGAGAATCGCAGATTATACGGACGATAGTTATACGATAACGTATTACCTATTGCTGAGGGTAAGCATCGTTACGTTGCTGCCCTGCGCCCGACTGCACGGCGTCCGAAGGTCGGCGCCCCGTAATGACCGGGAAAAAGAATACGCTGGCCAGAAACCACATCAGCGCGCCTGACCAAAGTGTTTGGCTAGCAAAATGCGCACCTTGCATGATCCGTACCAGCGAGAACACCAAGCCAGCACCCATCCCCAACACCAGGCCGCCCCATCGCCACATAGGGTGACCCGAGGCCCAGCCCACAAAATAGAGTACACACATGGCAAAACCAGCCCCCGCATGACCACTAGGCAAGGCTCCGCCAGCTTGGGCACGAGTGGCCGCCCACCACGTCGACGGGAGGGCCGCATAGCCACCAAATAGACTCAGGTCAGAGGGCCGCGGCAGTGCCGTCATGTGTTTGAGTTGATTAATCGCGACCTGCCCCACCGCACAGGTCAGCACCGTGGCCCATGCAATACCTCGAACACTTCGCCACGCTGCGATCCGGTAGCTCAGCAGAGCCACCGCAAGCGCCACCAACGCCATACCAACGGGCAAGGCAAGCAATACGCGATGCCCCAGTACTTCGAGCCAGCGTAGCGTGCGAAAGGGGAAATCACCCAACGTCGAGTCGTAGAAATACCCGGCCAGGTCGAAATCAAAGTCTGAGGCATGCGCCCACCAGGCCAGTCCTGCCAGGAACAGCGTCACGCCCACGACGTGGACCAGCAGATAGGACAGGCGACTATGCGCGGTCGCCGCGTTCATAAGTTGTGGCATGGGGAGACAAATGGCGTGAAGGTGCATAGCCTAGTAAATAGAAGGTCGAAAAATCGTCAAATTTCGCCTTTTCTATCCGCCACGTGGCCTACCCTTTAAACGTAACTAGCCGTATCTCAGTCGAGCCAAGCCCATTGTTTACGTCTGCGTGATCGTTGCAGCGCTTTGCTCCGGCGTAAAACGCAGCACGAACTCGGTGCCTCGTTCGGCGCCTTCGCCCGTACGTGAGGAACTCACGCTAAGCGTCCAGCCTTGTAAATCACACACTCGCTTGGCAATGGCCAAGCCGAGTCCACGCGATTGTTCGTTTACCGCCGGATCTCGGGAGTCGCGCAATCGCCCGCTGTAATAGCGGCGAAAAAGAAAGGGCAAATCTTCTTCCGCTATGCCGCGACCATTGTCGCGTAAATGCAACGCGCCATCGTCACCCAAGCGCACGGTGAGCGTGGCGGGTGCGGCGTGCTCAACCGCATTGCGCACCAAATTGCGCAACACCGTCAGCAGGGCATAACGATCCAGCATTTTGGTGGCGCGCTCGGGGATCTGATTGTCCAACGTCAGGCCCGCCACTGCCGCATTCGCTTCATATCCACGCCAAGCATCCTGCATGCAGGAGGAAAGATCCGCCTGCTCAGGTTCACGTAATTGATCTCGGGACGTCGCCCGTGCACTCTCTAAGGACGCGATCACATCGTCGACGTTGTCCACAATGCGCGCCAGCCGTACCTGCTGATCTCGCGTCAGCGAATGTGCCTGGGTCAGCAACATCAGTTCACTGTCTGAGCGGATGGCGGCCAAAGGCGTACGAACTTCATGGCTGAGATTGGAGGCGAACTCCCGTTCACGAGCAATAGACTGATCGACCTGATTCTGCACTCGGTTGAATGCCTCGATGAGACGGCCCGCCTCGTCGTCACTCGTAACGGCAAGGTCGGGTGCGCCCGGTGCCCAAGTGGCCAACTGATCCGTCAGCGTCACAATAGGACCCACCGCCACCCCGGCCACGCGTCGAGACAACGCGTAGGCCGCCACGATACACATCGCTCCAACACTGAGCACAATCAGGCCGAAGTCATGCACTCGCTCTTCGTTTTCCGTGGCGTCGTACATGAGAAAAATCTTGCCTTGCTCGGTATCGGCCACCATCACATGCCAGGTAAAGGCCCCCGGTTCCAGCAGGTGCAGGCCACTACTCAAGCCTACAAGTTCTTCCGGCATGCCTACCGGTGGCCTGGCATCCGCTTGCAACCAGGCCCGCATGGCGCCCCCCAGCTCTCGCGGACCCCTGCCCGGAGGAAAGCTGTCTTTCTGGCGCGCGTGTTCCACCAGACGATCCATTTCCGTCGACAACATGTCGTTGACCAGATCATCTTCCATCTCGTCAAACGTCATGTAGGCCAACAACGCCAACGCGGTCACAAAGACAGCAACAGTGCCCGTCAGAGCCCAGACAACGCGCTGCGTGAGTGTGCCACTCGTCATGCGCCAGGCTCCGAGGGCGCCACTGCCGCAAGCCGCCACCCCGTCCCGTGCATCGTTTCGACGCCATCGAAACCCGCCTCTGCCAAAGCGCGACGCAATAAATGGACCTGGCTGCGCAAGGCGTCCGACGAGGGCGGTTCAGTACCCCATAACGTGGATTCAAGCTCCTCACGAGACACGACGCGTCCCGGGTCGCGCATGAGCGATTCCATAATCAGACTGGCTTTGCGAGTCAAATGGACCTTCTGTCCATTTACCGTGATATCTCGTGTTCGGGTATCCATAGAAAGCGGCCCGTAACTACGTACTGCCTCTACCGTGACGCCCCGCGAACGCTGAATCAACGCGAGCAATCGAGCTTCGACCTCAAGCAAGGCAAATGGCTTGGTGAGGTAATCGTCTGCGCCATGCGAAAAACCCGTGAGCTTATCGTCCAGGCTATCGCGTGCCGTCAAGACCAGCACAGGCACTGCCGAACGTTGTTCCGTGCGCAAGGCATGCAAGACCGCATTGCCATCCAGTCCGGGAAGTCCGATATCCAGCACGACCGCATCAAAGCGTTGTGCACGGAGCATGGCCAAGGCAGCACGGCCATCGTAGGCGACGTCTGGCACAAACCCCCGAACCTCAAGAAAGCTATATAAATTGCCCGCAATGGTGAGGTCGTCTTCGACGATCAACACCCGCAGATTCGATTTTGCTGTCGTACTGGCTACCATTTTTATCCGTCTCCCGAGAAGATCCACACACACTCAGGACTGAAGAAGCTTCCCGGGATTCATGATGCCCTGCGGGTCGAGTGCGGTCTTGATGCGTTTCATAAGGGCAAGCTCAATTTCGCTTTTATATCGCGGCAATTCATCTCGCTTCAATTGACCCACACCGTGCTCAGCACTGATGGATCCGTTGAACGCAAAAACACTGTCATGCACGACGCGATACACCTGGTTTTGCAGTGCGAGCAGCTCTTGCTCTGTCTGCCCCGCCGCATTGGCGACGTTGTAATGCAGATTGCCGTCGCCCAGGTGGCCAAAAATGACGTGGCGCACCCCCGGAAAATTCGTTTGCAGCAGAGCATTTGTTTTGTGCACGAACGCCGCAATCGATGAAATAGGAATAGACACATCATGCTTGACCGACTTACCCAATTCGGCCTCGGCCAAAGGGATGCTTTCCCGCAGATGCCACAGCGCCTTGCTTTGCGCCATGTTGGCCGCAATGGCGGCATCTTTGACCAGGCCCGCCTCTATCGCCTCACCCAGCACCGCTTCGAAGCGCTCGCGAGCATGCGTTTCGCTTTCGCTATCGGATAACTCCAGCAAGGCGAACCATGGCGAGGCCGCTGAATCGCCGTCAAAGGGCAGACGCTGCTGAGGGAACAGACGCACCACCGCCTGAAGACAATGCCCGCTCATCAATTCAAAGCCAGTGAGCGACGCCCCAAAGCCGGTGCGTGCACGGGACAGGAACTCAACCGCCGCATCGATAGTGTCGAGCGTGAGCAATGCGGTGCAAGAGGCTACCGGCCGTGGATAGAGCTTGAGCGTCGCGGCGGTAATAATGCCAAGCGTGCCTTCGCTACCGATATACAAGTCTCTTAAGTCGTATCCGGTATTGTCCTTGCGCAATCCGCGCAACCCGTTCCAGATCTCGCCCTCAGCCGTCACCACTTCAAGGCCAAGCGTAAGGTCGCGCGTGTTGCCATAGCGCAGTACCTGCGTGCCACCAGCATTGGTGGCCAGATTCCCGCCAATGGTGCAACTGCCTTCGGCAGCCAGACTCAGTGGAAATAAGCGCCCTGCCTGCGCAGCAGCCTCTTGAACCGCCTGCAGAATGCAGCCTGCCTCTACCGTGATCGTGTCATTGTCGGTGTCGATGGCGCGCACACGCGTCAGACGCCCCGTACTGAGAACGATGGCCTGGCCCGACGTGTCGGGTGTCGCTCCGCCGCACAGGCTCGTGTTACCGCCCTGCGCCACGATGGGCACGCCGTGGTGCGCGCAACGTTGCACCACTTGAGCGACCTCTTGCGTAGTGGCCGGGCGCACTACCGCGAGTGCTTTCCCCTGATAACGGCGGCGCCAGTCGTAGACATAAGCGTCGGCAGCCTCGCCGGTTAACACATGGGAAGATCCCACCAGGGATTGCAATTCACTGAGCAAGTTCATAAGCACCGCAGGTTGAAGGGCTCGAGCAAGCCGGGAGTCATCCAAAATAGATGCGATCTATTGTAGAACCTGCAGTGCCTCTTACTCCTCCGTTTGATCGAGACGCGTGCCTGTCATGCCTGAACAAAAGGCCCGGGATGCAATGCGGTTCATGAGAATAGCCAGATCTGTGCCAGCCGGGCCGGGCATTTCGGACAAGGCACGGAAGGCACGTCGCAGCGCGTCACCACGAGTGACCCCATACACCAGCAGATGCGTCGACGGGGTCAGGCGCAAGCCGCAATGATCAATACGAAGTTCCAGAGCATGGCCTGCAACAGGCTCGGTATTGAACGCGTGCTCACCAAAACCGGATTGTGGCTGCGCGCTTATCACGCGAAACACGCCACTTCGATCATCAAGGGAAAAAGAAACGGTACCCATACCCTCCCATCCCCGATCACCGGCGATGGTGCAGGCTACTTTTTGCAGGGCAGCCTCGATGGCACTCGGCAACTGTGGCGCCGGGCTTTCGGCGATGAGCACACGGGCATCACGCCAAACACAGCGCTCCCAGGCGCGGCCCGCCACAATGTGATTTGGATCAGAAACGAATATGTGAATATCCAATCGCCGTTCACGCCCAGCGGCAGGTCCGACATCGTTGGTCGGGGGTCCACGGCGAATCCTGGCGGACCCGGATCCGCGTAAAACAGTAGAAACTTTGGCGCCCATGAGCTACCTCCCGGTCTTTTTACTCGCGTGACAAGCGTATCACCTTAAGATGACCAGCAATATTCGTGCCAATATCCCCCTCCCGCCAAGACCCCTAAATACAGCTTTCGCCGCGACGCAGCAATGCATCAATGGGCGCAATTTGCACCAAATCTGGGCGTAATCCGCCGCCGCACTGCGTGAGGACCCGCAATCGGGGATAATTCACGGCTTAGCATGCATTCCAGCCAGGACAACCCGTCTTGCGCAACTCCCTTCTTCTTCGACAAGGAATCTTCGTGGGCGACAACACGCAATTTCCCGCCTCCGTCTTCAAAGCCTACGATATTCGTGGCACGGTACCGGATCTGATCGACGCCAAATTTGCGCGTGCGCTGGGTGCCACACTGGCCGCCCGCGCCCGTTCGCAAGGCGTGAAGACCCTGGTCGTAGGGCGCGATGGTCGTTTGAGCAGTGAAATGTTGTCCGTGGCCTTGCAAGAAGGCATGCTCGAAGGCGGCGTGGACACCCTGGATATCGGCGAGGTGCCGACCCCGTTGGTGTACTACGCGGCCTATACGCAGAAGACGGGTTCTGGTGTGGCTATTACAGGTAGCCACAACCCCCCGAAGTACAACGGCTTCAAGATGATGATGGGCGGCAAAGCCCTTTATGGCGATGAAGTGCAAGAGCTGGCTGCCGTGATGAACGGGCCCGGTCTGGCACCCGCCACAGAGCCGGGCGTGCGCCGCCAAATGGACCTGGTCGCCGATTACATCTCCCGCATTGTTTCGGACGTGAAGCTCGCACGCCCGATGAAAATTGCAATTGATTGTGGCAACGGCGTTGCGGGTGCGATCGCTCCTCAATTGTTCCGCGCACTCGGCTGCGACGTCACCGAACTGTTTTGCGAAGTGGATGGCACGTTCCCGAACCACCATCCAGACCCGGCCGAACCGGCGAATCTGCGTGACCTGATCGATTGCCTCGCCAACACCGATTGCGAAATTGGCCTGGCATTCGACGGTGACGGTGACCGCCTGGGCGTTGTGACCAAATCAGGCGAAATTATCTGGCCTGATCGCCAACTGGTTTTGTTCGCACGTGATGTACTCAGCCGCAACCCCGGCGAGACCATTATTTATGACGTCAAATGCAGCCGCCACGTGGGTCTGTCGGTTCAGGAAGCCGGTGGCAAGCCCTTGATGTGGAAAACGGGGCATTCGCTTGTCAAAGCAAAACTGGCCGAGACAGGTGCACCACTGGCCGGTGAAATGAGCGGCCACATTTTCTTCAAAGAACGCTGGTTCGGTTTTGACGATGGGCTGTATACCGGCGCGCGTCTGCTTGAAATCGTGTCGCGCTTTGCGGATCCGTCAGAACCCCTGGAGTCGTTGCCACAAGACATTTCCACTCCTGAGCTCAAGTTGGAAATGGAAGAAGGCCAACCGTTCACGCTGGTCAAGGCCCTGCAAGAGCAAGGCGAATTTCCGGATGCCGTGCGCATCATTACCATCGACGGCGTGCGCGCCGAGTACGCCGATGGTTTCGGACTCGCCCGTCCGTCGAACACCACTCCCGTGGTGGTCCTGCGTTTCGAAGCAGAAACCGAGGCGGCGCTTGCCCGTATCCAAGACGACTTCCGTCGCCAACTCCTCAAGCTGGCGCCCAACGTCACGCTGCCTTTTTAAGCATCTATGTCCTTACCCTCAAGTCCTGCCTGGCAACCCTTTCTCGATGCAGCACGCGCCGCCCCAAAAGGCGGCGAGCCTGTCCGCATCATTCAAGCACCGGGGTTACGGCTCGACTTGAGTGCTCAGGCGCACTCACCAGTGCTGCACTCGGCGGCGCTGGCACTCCTTGCGCAGCAGCAATTCGAAGCCGCCCGCGCGCAGCTGTTTGATGGTGGCAATGCCAACTGGACGGAGAACCGACCCGCCTGGCACACTGCGCTACGGGCCAATCAGCCCCCTGCCAACGTCGCAAACGCTGTCTTGAACGAGCGCGAACGCGTACGCGACTTCGTGCTGCAAGCAGACCGCGCCGAGCGCTACCGCTGCGTGTTGCACCTGGGCATCGGTGGCAGCGACTGGGGCCCCCGCATGGTGACGAGCGCTCTGCGAGGTGACGGGTTGCATCGTGATGTGCGATTCGTCTCTAACGTAGATGCGCACTCAGTCAACGACGCTGTCGCCGGCCTGGATCCGCACAACACTCTGGTCATTATTGCCTCCAAGTCATTCAGCACAACTGAACCGCTGGCCAACGCTCAAATCGCCATGAACTGGCTACGTGACGCCGGAGTGGCGGATCCCGTACGGCAAGTCGTGGCCATCACCGCCAACGTGGAAGCAGCGCTGAATTTCGGCATTTCACCTGATCATATTTTTCAGTTTTGGGATTGGGTGGGCGGCCGTTACTCGTTGTGGTCTGCCATTGGCTTGCCCATTGCGCTGGCATTAGGCAACGATGCCTTTGATCAATTACTGGCGGGTGCCAGCGCCATGGACGAACACTTCCGACGTGCGCCCGCGGCGGAGAACGCGCCGGTACAAATGGCGTTGGCTGGCGTCGTCAACCGCAGTGCGCTTGGCTACGCTTCCCAAGTCATTGCGCCCTACGACTCCCGTCTGTCGCAGTTCGTGCCTTGGGCGCAGCAGTTGGAAATGGAATCGCTGGGCAAAGTCAGTACCGCGAGCGGCGCACCGGCAGGCATTGCCACGAGCCCGGCGGTCTGGGGCATGGTTGGCACGGATTGCCAGCACACATTTTTCCAGTGGTTGCATCAAGACGCGATTGGCGCTCCTGTCGATTTCATCATCTGCGAGCAACCTGATCACAGTTATGCGCGACATCACAAACTTCTGATTGCGAATTGTCTGGGACAACGCGCGGCACTACTACGCGGTAAACCCTGGAACGAGGCCTTACAGGAGGCCACAGCGATTGAACCCAACCCCGAGCGGGCGAAGACACTGGCACAGCATCTCGTGCATCCTGGCGGACGCCCCTCCAACCTTATCGTGCTGCCGCGTCTGAACGCGTATTCGCTCGGCGCCCTGCTTGCCATGTACGAACACAAAGTCTTCACGCAAGGGGTCATCTGGGGTATTAATCCGTTTGACCAGTGGGGCGTGGAATTCGGCAAGGCTTTGGCGAAAGGTATCGCGCGCGACCTCGACGCACCTGTCGGTCAAAGCAGCAAACAAGATCCATCGACTCGATTCTGGATCGACACCATCTCCGGTCAAAACTCCCAGACATAGAGAAGCCTTGCCCGACCCCGTGACTCGGTGCATATAGACAGGCCTGCCAAGCCCGCGAATAATGCACAATCCTTTCCCGGGAGTCTGACGTGCCTCGTGTGTCTCGTGTCTCTGCCAGCTTGAGCCTTCTTGTGACCGCGCTGGCTACCGCGCCTGTGTCGGTCAGCGCGGCACCATCGCCATTGCAGGCCCCGCAGGCAATGGTCGCAGCCGCCAACCCACTGGCTGCAGCCGCCGGACGCAACATACTCCAACGCGGCGGCAGCGTGGTCGACGCAGCTATCGCCACGCAAATGGTATTAACGGTCGTGGAGCCACAAGCCTCGGGCTTGGGCGGCGGTTCTCTCCTGCTCATCTGGAATCAACAAGACGCCTCGCTGTCGGCGCTTGACGGTCTGTCGAGCGCACCGGCTCACACCACGGCAAGCCTGCGCACAGACACCAATGGCCAACTACTTCCCTTGAAAGATGTCGCGCGTATGGGTCGATCGGTCGCGGTGCCGGGCACGGTGCGCGTATTAGCCTTGGCCCATCAACGCTTTGGCCGATTACCTTGGGAAACACTCTTTGAAGCAGGCATTGCGGCGGCCGAGAAGGGCTTTCCGATGTCGCCGTACTTGCACGACAGTCTGACACTGATGCCCAACCTGGCCCATGACCCGGCCATACGCGCCGTCTTCTTCGATGCGGAAGGTCACGTTTTGCCAGTCGGTGCCACGCTGCGCAATCCACAACTGGCGGATGCGTTACGCCAGGTCGCAGCCGATCCACAAGCCATCAACCAAGGCGCGTTAACGGCTGATATCCTGGCCGCCACCGCTGCGGGCAAGTATCCCAGCTTGATCCGTCGAGAAGACCTGGCGCAGTACCAAGCCGTTGAGCGCAGTCCGCTTTGTGCCGGGTTCATGATTTGGCGCGTCTGTACGTTTCCGCCACCAAGTTCGGGCGGTGTCGCCGTGCTTCAGCAACTCAGCATGCTTGAGCAGCACAAAATCGACACGCTGGCGCCAGCATCCAGCGCAGCCGAACACTTATTGATCGACTCAGCACGCATTGCCCATGCAGATCGCCGCGCCTACCTGGGTGACCCGGATCAAGTACGAGTGCCGGTGCGCCAGCTGATCAACCCGAGCTATCTGCGTACCCGTTCGGCGCTCATCTCCGAACGGGCAGCGCAGCATATCCGGCCGGGCGAATTTCCGGGTTGGGCCGCGCCAAAAGGCAGCGAGGCACCTGGCACCACGCAAACCAGCCAAATCGCCATCGTGGATGCACAAGGAAACGCCTTGTCCATGACCACCACTATCAATCTGACATTTGGTTCTTGGTTAATGCCGCATGGCTTTTTCCTGAACAACGCGATGACGAACTTCTCCAGTCCGTTGGGCGTGACGCCCTCACCCAATGCGATGGCACCGGGCAAACGTCCCGTGAGCTCCATGGCACCTACCCTGGTGTTCGATCGAAACAATAAACTGGTTCTGGTGGTCGGTTCAGCCGGTGGCGGATTCATCATCGACTACATCACGCAAGCCATCGTCGGCACCTTGGCGTGGGGTCTTTCCCCCATTGATGCCTTGTCACTGCCACATGTGGCGGGCAATACCGGACGCAGCCAAGTTGAAAAAGGCAAGGTATCAACAGACGTCATAGATCAGTTGACCGCCCGTGGTCATAAGCTGGAGCACGTCAAAATGCGCAGTGGCGCTGCGGCAATTCGCGTGGAACCTCAAGGTGTGCAAGGCGCAGCCGACCCGCGCCGCGATGGGGCTGCGCTGGGTTTCTAAGGCGGCTAGGCGTGTTTGCTTAAGGCGTCGTAGAGCGCGATGTGCGTGCGTTGCACGTCTTCGATATTGAACTCACGTTCTGCCCACGCCCGCCCCGCCTGGCCCATCGAGCGGCGCAGTTGCGCATCGCCTGCCAGGCGCGCAATGGCATCGGCCAATGCGCGGGCATCTCGCACAGGTACCAGCAGGCCCGTTTTATCGGGAACAATCGCGTCCCGGCAACCGGGCACATCGGTGGTCACCACTGCCCGACCACACGCGGCCGCTTCAATCAGAGCCTTGGGCAAGCCTTCCCGATAAGACGGCAAAACGGCAATATGCGCGTCGGCATATAACGCAGCGATATCGTTGCGCTCTCCGAGCGCCTCGACATCACCGGCACGTTGCCAGGCATCTACCTGATCCTGCGTGGCAGAAGCCGGGTTGCCGGAATCCACACCACCCACCAGGCGCATACGCACCGGCACGCCTTGCGCGTGCAAGAGTTTGGCGGCATCAACAAACTCCATGACCCCTTTGTCGCGCAACAAGCGCGCGACCATCATGGCAGTCACTGGCGGCTCTGATTCAGGCGCCACACGGTACTCATTGAGATCAACACCTGCACCACGAATCATGACGACCTGCTCGTCTTTCACGGCACCAAGCGACTTCAACAAGTCCCGGTCATTTTCATTCTGAAAGATAACGCGACTATTAGGATGACCCAGCGCCACCCGATACAAACGCGACACCACGAATCGCACGAGGCGCATTTTGATCGTGTTCGACAAAAACACGAACCCCAGGCCAGATATGGCAGCAACCATGCCCGGTACGCGAGCGATGCGCGCGGCGATGCCGCCATAGAGCACCGGCTTGATCGTCACCAGATGCACCACGCAGGGTCGAACACGACGAAACAGTTTGACCAGCGCCCACAGTGTGCCAAGCTCCTGCAACGGATGCTTGCCACTGCGCGTCATCGGAATAACATGGTGGGTCATGCCGAGCGCACGAATATCGGCCACGGCCTCGCCGTCCATCGTCGCAACATGCACGTCATAACCCGCTTGCTGCGCCGCCTGCGCCACCGGCAGCCGATGCGACAGGAAAAACGCAGGATTATTGACGACAAACATCAAGCGACGTGCACCACTCATTCATTTACTCCAGCAATACGACGCCAGACTGCTGCATAGGCTTGCACCATGCGCGCCAAATCAAAATTAGCCAACACGCGCTCGCGTGCCACCTGCCCAACGCGCGGCCGGCCGCGTGCCGCCACTTCCAGCAAGGCGCTTTCGATGCCTCTTGCCAAGGCCTCAGCCTGTTCAGGCGGCACCACAATGCCGGTGTCGCCCACGATAAAAGCGGCGTCACCTACATCAGTTACTACGCAAAAAACGCCGCAAGCCATCGCTTCCGCCACGACATTTGGAAAGCCTTCCGCACAACTCGACAGCACATGCAGGTCCAGGGCGTTCATGACAGCAGGTACGTCATCGCTTGGCCCGGCCAGAATCACGCGTTCACGCAAATTCAGCTTGTCGATCAACGCGCCTAGTTCGGCATTCTCCGGCGTCATGCCTCGCCCGATCAACGCGCAGCGCAAGCCGGCATCGCGGCCATCCCGCACTAACGCCGCCACAGCACGCAACAAATTGGCATGGTCTTTAAGTGGATCCCAGCGTGCCACGCTACCAATCAGTGGAGCGGATTCGTCCACCCCCCATTGCGCACGAACACGCTTTCGCGCCTCGGCATCCGGGGCATAGCGCGACAGGTCGTAGCCGTTGGAGATCACCACCATACGATCACGGCGATAGCCCTTTTTCGCATGACGCTCGGCGGCATCTTGCGCGGCGCACACAATGGCCGCAGGCAATCGGCCCGATAACGCTGCGCAAAGTTTGAGGACAATTCGGGCAGATCGACTACTGCGCTCAAGGTGCGCGCCCGAATTGCGTATGCCCCAGGCAATGGCGCGAATACCTGCCAGACGCGCCGCGACACCGCCGATGAGATCTGCGTGATACATCCAGGTTTGCACCACTTGCGGTCGCAACGTCACGAGCAGGCGTTTCAACGCCATGACGGCGCCCAGACTGACACGCCCCCGCGCCATCCCCATGGTGTGTACAGGCACCCCTGCGGCGCGCAGACGCTCACCATAGATGCCTTCGTCGGTCAGCGACACGACCGTATGCTCGACCGTTTGATCGGGATACGTCGCAAGGCGCAACAGCACCGACTCAGCGCCTCCCTGACCCAATCCGGAAATGACGTGCACGACACGCAGCGGCGCTTCTGTCGTCATGGATGGCCCCGCACCGCGTCGAAAAGTTCGTCCCACTCGCCCAGCACGCTAGAGAGTGCGTAACGATGTCGAACAGCGCTGGCAGCACGACCACCCAATTCGCGCCGCAGGGCCAGATCACCAAGCAATCGGCGCAAGGCATCACGCAATGCCACACGATCGCCGACGGGTACCAAGAGTGCGTCTTGCCCATCGCGTGTCATTTCGCGTGGGCCGCTAGGACAATCAAAGGCCACACAAGGAAGGCCCAGCGCCATCGCTTCAAGCAGCACGTTGGGAAATCCTTCCACTGCCGAACTCAGCACGAAAGCCTGCCCCGCCGCCAACTCATCCCACGGACGCTCCGTGCGACCGGGCAAACTCACCCGGCTCTCCATGCCCAACGCGGCAACGCGAGACTGCAATGCTGCGCGTTGCGGCCCCTCGCCCCATATGCAGAGTTCCCATTCCGGAAAGTCCACCGCCAGTTCCGCAAACACATCGATAAGCAGATCAAATTGCTTATCAGGCACGAGTCGACCCATCGCAAGCAGCCGGCGCGGTAGCGGTGCATCATCCGCCAGCAGTATCCGAGGCGCATCCAGCAACGGCGCAGGTAGCGGGTTGGGTATAACGGCAAGCCGTTTAATACCGGGCACCTGACGCGCAAAAGGTCCCGCTGTGGCCTCCGCTTGCACGGTTACCATGTCGGCGCGCGGGTACAACAGACGACGCAAGCTGCGCCATACACCGCTCGTTGTCGTGTCCGCAACAGGGTTGGTGCGCTCACACACGATGACGGGAATTTTCAAACCACGAGTCGCGAGAATCGCCGCCACGTTGACGTTCGTCAGAAAAGACACCACGACATCCGGCGCGGTGTCGCGGATGAGCTTGCGCATGGCCATCAGGCGCTTGAACGCGCCCAACACCCCCGATAACTTGCCGGTAATATCAGCCAGCCAGATCAGCTTCACCTGGTCGGACAGCGGATAAAAACACGTCCCCTTGCCCGAGTAGGTCGGCACCAACGTGACGTCATCCCCGCGCTCGGTCCATGCGTTGACCAAGGTTGCGGCGACACGCTCAGCACCACCCGCGTGCATCGAACTGACCAACATCAATATTTTCATTCGTTAACGGCCCAAGGCCGACCCTCCGGCCAAAGCGCCGCTACGGTATTGATCGAGCCAAGCCTGCATCATGAGCACGCCCCACAAATGACTATCCCAGTTGCGATGACCGGAAAGATGCTCGCGCCACTTGCGCAAGATGGGCTCCGGCTCGAACCAGCCTTCCTGGCGCAACCGCGTGGGGTCAAGCAACGCTTCGGCCCAGTCACGCAACGGGCCGCGTAACCACGATGCCAGCGGCACGGCAAAACCACGTTTCGGACGATCCACCATGGCCTGAGGCACATGCCGGTGCAACACTCGACGCAACAACCATTTCCCGGTGTCGCCGCGAACCTTGTACTGATGCGGCAAGCTCCAGGCAAACTCGAAGACTCGATGATCAATGAGCGGGACACGTGTTTCCAGACTGACCGCCATCGCCGCACGATCCACCTTGACGAGAATATCGTCCGGCAGATACGTCATGGCATCCAGCTTCATCATGGCTTCAAACGTAGACCCGCTTATTGGCTGCGAGAAAACGGACGGAGGCTCCACACCTCCCTTCACGACGCGGGCTGGATCAGACCAATAAGACACGAACAGGCGATAAAAATCGCCTTGCGTATCGGCACGCAATAGTTCACCCAGCTTGCCGACTTTTCCGCGCCATGCGCCCTTGCCTGGCAAATGGGTGGAAGCGCCCAACAGCGCACCCGCCGGGTGGCGCAGAAACGCCGGCACTTGCTCGCATTTATTCCACCAGTTATTCACTCGAAAATAACGCGAATAGCCACCAAACAGCTCATCGCCGCCATCACCCGACAGCGCCACGGTTACGTGCTGGCGCGCCATGCGCGTCACCAGTGAAGTGGGGATTTGCGAAGAATCGGCGAAGGGCTCGTCATACATATCAGCCAGATGCGGCACCACGGCCAGTGCATCGTCCGCCGTCACATAGAGCTCGGTGTGATCCGTGCCCAGGTGTGTCGCGACGGCTTTGGCATGCTGGGCCTCGTCATAGCCTTTTTCGTGAAAGCCAATAGCAAACGTGCGCACCGGTTGGGCACTCTGCGCCTGCATCAATGCCACGATGGTGGATGAGTCGATGCCGCCGGACAAGAATGCGCCCAAACTCACATCGGAGAGCATCTGGGCTCCCACGGCCTTGGACAGCACGGCTTCCAGGGCGTCAGTCGCTTTCTCATCAGAATCAAATGACAGCAAGGAATTCGATGCGGTTTCGGCCGCTTCGCGTGCCGACCAATAAACACGTGGCTCCGGCATGTGGCGGCTTCGCGTATCGTCGGCTGTGAACTCTACCCACGTGCCCGGGGGCAATTTGGCAATGCCTTGGTAGATAGACTGCGGCGACGGAATGTAGTTGTGCCGCATGTACGAGGCCAACGCGTTGCGATCCAGGTCTTTGCCAAACCCCGGAATTGGCATCAAGCCTTTGAGCTCAGAGGCAAACACGAAATTCGCGCCCGCATAGCCGTAATAAAGAGGTTTCTCGCCCATGCGATCGCGCGCCAGGATCAGCTTGCGCGACGCCCGATCCCACAGCGCAATGGCGAACATGCCAACAGCGGCCTGTAGCGTAGCCTCAACACCCAAGGACGCCAGACTCACCAGAATGGTTTCCGTATCGGAATGACCACGCCAATCGCGCGCCAACCCCGACTGTTCCAGCTGCTTGCGCATGTCCAGGTGGTTATAGATCTCGCCATTAAAAATGAGCACATAGCGCCCGCAGGGCGAGACCATGGGCTGATGCCCGGCCTCCGTCAGGTCAAGAATGGCCAGACGGACGTGGGCAAGCGCCAACTCCGCGTCGGCATCTTCCCAATATCCATTGCTGTCGGGCCCACGGTGGCGGATACGACGGCAGCTTTCTGCCATCAGTTGCGCCTTGCCTTCCTGGGGGCCCCAAATTCCGACTATTCCACACATGATTAGGTTCTCGTGGTCACCGTAGTCTCGACGCGCGACGCAAGGCTAACGCCTTGTTGCGCTCGCGTCGTCGAAAAGTTTCTGCCATAGGTCCAGCACATGCTGGGCCGAAAAACGTTCGCGTACCTGGGTCGCCTGAGCGGCCATTCGCTGACGGGCCGCGTCATCGCGCCAGACGGCATCCAGCGCGTTGACCAACGCGGACACATCGCCATTCGGACGCACCAGCACACCATCCACACCCTCGCGCACAATGGCACGCGGCCCGGTGTCGCAATCAAAGCACACGGGTGCCAAACCACTGGCCATCGCCTCAAGCAAGGTATTGGACAAGCCTTCAAAACGTGACGTAAGCACATACAGATCGGCGCTTTCATACCAATCTGCCACATTGCCAGCACGACCCGGCAGCAGCACACGAGCCTCTAGCCCCGCCTCGCGCACCTGTTGCTCCAGGGCCGCGCGTTCATCGCCCTCACCCAGAATAACCAGATCCCACCGTGGATGGGTAGCGGCCAGGCGTGTATAAGCCTGCAGCAACAGATCAAAGCCCTTGTCCGGATGCAAACGCCCCACCGCCAACAAGCGTAGTCGCTCGCCCTTGTTGGGCGGCATCAGGACAGGCTCTGCCCTGGGCAAAGGCCAGTGCACCGGGTTGGGGATGACGGCCAGTTTGCAACCGGGCACATGCTGCTCAAGCCATTGCGCCGTGCCTTGCGTCAGGGCCACCACACGCGCAGCGCGCGGATAGGCAAATCGGCGAAGACGCTGCCATAAGCCTGACAGCGTTTGAGATGGAGGATGGGTATGTTCCGTGGCGATAACGCGGCAATCAAGCCCCCGCGACGCCAACACGGCAAGCACAGATGCCGTCGTCATCATCCCGAGCACGATATCGGGAGCAAATGCTTTGATCACACGCCGCAAAGCGCGCACTCGTTGAATATTGCTCAGAATCCCTTTTAGACCACCACCCTCGCCCGCGGTATTCAGTACTTCACGCCGCACTTTCGGGTGTAAGGTATAAGCGTCATGCTCGGCACTTGCCTGCGTGACAAGCATGACATCCTGACCTGCCTGTGCCCAATGGGCGCTCAAGTCGGCCGCCACGCGCTCAGCGCCACCGCCGTGCAACGAGTGAATGAAGATCAGCACACGCTGTTGACGCCCCTTATCCGACCGGGTATCAGGCTGCGATTGCATAACAGCGGGCATCAAGCGGTCTCCTCGGCAGGCAGGGCTCGTCCAGCGGCGACGGCGTAACAAACAAAAGATAAGGCATACATCAGGCTCGTCGCCAACATAATGCCCGCAGCCCCCATTTGCGGCGCCAACACAGTATTCAATACGGCTTTGAGCGCAAAGTTTGCCACGGCAATAATGGCCATCAGACGATAGCGATTCTGGCTGGCCAAGAGTTGCACCAGAATGAGAACGCCAAAATAAAAGGGTAACTGCAGCAGGCCCCAGCGCAAGACATGCGCCACGGCTTGCGTATTCTCTGCGGTAAATGCACCACGTTGAAACAGCACCGATACGCCCCATGGTGCCAAGACCCAACCCACTGCAACGGCCACAGCACCGGCGGCGACCATCAGGGCAGACCATTTCAACGCCATGGCACGTGCGCGCGCAGCATCACCGCGCGCTTGCACGTCAGCCAGTACGGGCAATGCCGCACGCCCGACGGAAACCGCACCGATGCCAAGCAGCAATGACAGCAATCGGCTCGCGTAGCCTAAGGTAGCGTTGGCGTTCGCACCCAGATTCGCGGCAGCATACTGATCCAAAGGCCCGACGAAACTCATGGCCACTTGACCGATCAGCATCACGCCCGCAGCACTCATTAAGGCAGGCCAGTGCGGCGATTGCAAACTTAGGCGCGGCGAACCCCAGAAGCCGTGATCAGCACGCGCTGCGAGCCAGGCCAGCCAAACGGTTTGAATCAGATAGCCAACCAGGGTGCCCCAGAGCAAGGGCCCGACATCCTTGGTGCTGGCTGCCAGCATCACCCATGCCAGCGTGGTAACAGCAGGCACGCTATCGAGCAGCGTATTCACGTGGCGCTCGTGCGCGCGCAAGCGGGCAGCACTAATGCCGGCAATAAGCAACAAGGTGGCAACCGGCGCAAAGCCCACGAGCAGTTCGCCCGTCATATCGGTAACTTGCGACGACAGGCCCCGGCCCAACCACTGCAAGACATAGGGCCAGGCGAACCAGGTCAACGCAGCGAGCAATAGCCCACTAAGAAGTATCCACCCTTGCAACTCGCGAATGAACACGTCGCGCTCGCCACCCCCGGTGCGACGCAAGCGCACCAACACAGGGATCAATACAACCGACAGCACGCCCACGATAGTGACCGGCAACCAGGTCGCCATTGTCATCGTGAATTGGTAGGCATCTACCGCGTCGCTGACGCCATATCGGTAGGCAACGGCCATTTCCTTGATCGCGCCGGCAGCTTTGCCCAGGACCAGGAACATCGCCACCCGGAACGCGCCTTTGAATATGCGCTGATGATCCGGGTGGATGGCGTTGAGTTTGCGGATGAGTGCTTTCAAATCAACGCAGGAATTGCGTGTACCAAGGCATGGCGACTTCCAGCCCTTGCAATACATCATGCAAGGGGTGATAGCCCAAGAGCTTGCCCGCCTTGCTGATGTCAGCCTGCGAGTGGCGCACGTCGCCTGCTCGGAACTCCTGGTAGACCGGTTTCTTGTCGTACTGCACGCCTTGCGTACCCAACTGCTGCGCCAGATAACCGTACAGTTGGTTCAACGTCGTGCGACCACTCACTGCCACGTTATAAACGTGATTTCTCGCCTCGGCTGGAGCCATGGCTGCCAGGATATTTGCCTGCACCGCATTGTCCACAAAGCAGAAATCTCGGCTGGTTTCACCGTCACCGTTAATAGCCACGTCGTCGCCGCGAATCATCGCAGCGGTCCATTTCGGGATCACGGCAGCATAAGCACCGTCCGGATCCTGACGTTTGCCAAACACGTTGAAGTAACGCAGTCCAATCGTGGTGAAGCCATAAGAGCGCGCAAACACGTCGGCGTACAACTCGTTGACGTACTTCGTGACGGCGTATGGCGACAAAGGCTTGCCGATGGTGTCTTCGACCTTGGGCAAGGCCGGATGATCTCCATACGTGGAGCTGGAAGCCGCATAGACAAACGACTGCACGTTGGCATCGCGGGCGGCAACCAGCATATTCAGAAAGCCACCGATGTTCACCTCGTTAGTGGTGATCGGGTCTTTCAGGGAACGGGGTACCGAACCCAATGCAGCCTGATGAAGCACGAAGTCCACGCCGTCTACCGCCTGGCGGCAGGCGTCCAGATCGCGAATATCGCCTTTGATGAACGTGAAGCGAGCCCATTGCTCAGGTGACACCGTATCGCGCACTTCGTCGAGATTGCGCTGATGCCCCGTCGCAAAGCTGTCCAGACCGGTCACGGTCTGGCCCAACTTCAGCAGCGTCTCCAGCAAGTTCGATCCGATGAACCCGGCACAACCGGTAACGAGCCACTTGCGCGGCTGCGACGTCAAGTCCTGGGTAACGGTTTGATAACGATTATTCATGAAAGCCTCTCTTGGTATTAAAGGCGAAGATCGGCTTCGGCGGACGTCAACACATACTTCAAGTCGTAGAGAATGTGCTCGGCCTTGCCAAGCTTGCGAATTTTCTCCGCACCCATTTCAACAAACTGCTTATGTGCAACGGCGAGAATAATCGCGTCGTACTTGCCTTCTTCCAGCTCGGGAACAGGCGTGAGCTTGTACTCGTGCATGGCTTCTTCCGGGTCAACCCAAGGGTCGTACACATCAACATTAACGTTGTAGTCGCCCAATTCCTTGACGATATCCACAATGCGCGTGTTACGCAGATCGGGGCAGTTTTCTTTGAATGCCAGCCCCATCACCAGCACGCGAGCGCCTTCCACATGAATGCGACGCTTGGTCATGGCTTTGACCAACTGCGACACCACGTAGCCACCCATGGAGTCATTTAAACGACGCCCCGCCAGGATGATCTCGGGGTGGTAGCCAATTGACTGCGCTTTGTGCGTCAGGTAGTAGGGATCTACGCCAATGCAATGCCCACCTACCAAACCCGGACGGAAGGGCAAGAAATTCCATTTCGTGCCTGCTGCTTCCAGGACGGCTTCAGTATCGATGCCCATCTTGTTGAAGATCAGCGCCAACTCATTGATGAGCGCAATATTCACATCGCGCTGGGTATTTTCAATAACTTTGGCAGCTTCGGCGACACGAATGCTCGATGCCTTGTGCGTGCCTGCGGTGATGATTTCTTTATAAAGCGTGTCGACCAGTTCAGCGACTTCCGGCGTAGAACCCGATGTCACTTTTTTAATCGTGCTGACGCGGTGCGCCTTGTCACCCGGGTTAATCCGCTCGGGGCTATAGCCTGCATAGAAATCCACATTAAATTTCAAACCCGACACTCGTTCGAGTACGGGCACGCAGTCTTCTTCGGTCGCGCCGGGATAAACGGTTGACTCGTAAATAACGATGTCGCCACGCTTGAGCACGGCGCCAATCGTCTCACTGGCCTTGATCAGCGGTGTCAGGTCAGGCTGCTTGTATTCGTCGATCGGCGTAGGCACGGTCACGATGAACACATTGGCACGGCCCAGTTCCGAACGGTCTGAGCTGAAACTCAAATGACGGGCTTCGGCCAGCTCTTCATCACTCACTTCCAGCGTATGGTCGTGACCGGCCTTCAAGGCATCAATACGACGCACATTGATATCGAAACCGATGACAGAGCGCTTCTTGCCAAACTCAACTGCTAGCGGCAGACCGACGTAACCGAGCCCGACAACCGCGAGCTTCACATCCTGAATACGCAACATAACTCTCCCTTAACCGTAGAACGTTTACGGCATTTCAAATATTGTCGGGGCAACGGCTAATTTGACCCTCGGCGGCACAGCGCCGAGGGTATTGCATGACTTAATCCGCCCGCAGTACCGACGGTAGCAACAACCATCCGGGGCGACGCCAAGACACCAGGCGTGAATAAAGCCAGATGTAGACACTCGCAAAAACGACCAGACTGGCGCACAAGGCCCAAGCGTTGTCCCACCAGATGGTGGCAGGAACCAGGCCGATCAAAGCAAGCACCCACATATAAGGCGATGCCAATGCGTTACACAATGCTGGCACTGCATGACGTCGGCCGCGGCTGAACGTGACACGAACCAGACGACGGAAGACCAACTGATGCAAATGCAGCGCATCAGGTTGATCGACGGGCACACCACGTTTAAAGCGTCGGCGCCAAATGGAGAATCCCGTTTCAAACACGGGGTAAAACAGCACTGCCAAGGCGTAGAACGGCGACACCGACGGATTGCGCACCACGAGCAGCAGGGCCAATTCAGCCAACATGAAACCTAAGAAATAGGCACCGCCGTCGCCGAGAAACACCCGCCCGAAGGGGAAGTTCCACACCAGGAAGCCCAAGGTGGCCGAGGCCAGCGCGCCTGAAATCATGAAAATCGGCATGTCGCCAACTTGCAGGGCAACCAGACTGATAGACACGGCCATCAGTGTTGCAACCATGCCCGCCAGGCCATTCATGCCGTCCACAATATTCAACGCGTGCGTACAGCCGCCTACGGCAAACATAGTGAAGAGCAGCGACACCGGCCAGAACGACAGCACCCAGTCGACGGGGCCAATGCCCACACGGCTCACGCCGCCTAGCAACCACCAGGCGATAGCCGCAGACGCAAATGCCGCAAGCAAACGTTTGCTCGCGCCAATGTCCTTCGTAATATCTTCGAGCAGGCCCGCGACGAACACCGGCATGGCGGCCACAAAAAGGGCCGGCCAGAGCCAGGTAAGCGTCATGTTGCTGGGACCCAGCACTAACAGTCCAGCCAGTGTGCCGGCAAGAACCGCCAAGCCGCCCACGCGCGGCGTGGCACGAGAATGATTGGCCTGAGGCTTGTTCAGGTCACTGTCGCCCGTAAACGCGCCATGCCAACGTTCCGACGCAACGATGAGTCCCCCCACCGTGAACGCGACCACGCAAATGTACAGCCAGGTCACAGGATCACCTTAAATTGGTTTAAAGAGACAAGACCGCCATTATGAGAGGCAGGTGTAACGACCATATATGGGACAGATAAGGAAGTGCAATCCCGAGGGACGAAACGTAACGCCGCCTGTTAATTAAATTGGATCGAAGTATCCAGTTTGGCATTCGCCTCACCGACGACCGCGACGCAACATAAGCGCGAATTGGGTATACGTTGTTCAGAAAACAATTGTAGAGCTTTCCGCCTCGGCACACGTGGAAAATCAAGGGAAAACGCTAGCTTGGCAGACGCGATAAATCTCAAAACGTGACAGCGCCAATTTTCCGCTCTTGCACTGGGTAGCCACGGCATCGATTTAACATCGAGACGCAGTTTTACAAAAAAAGGGGACGCATTAAAAATGCTCAAAAAAAAGCCCGAGATCGTAAGATCTCGGGCTAAATCCACCAAAGGAGGAGGGT
>JBEBWV010000080.1:0-26097 GCA_040391965.1 Achromobacter deleyi
GGCCATGGAAATCGTAGCGTGGGTGGAGCGCGCGATTGCCTTCATCGTAGAAATATTGGCGAGCGCGCGTAACCCGCGATCCCTGCCCTTCAGAACTCAATGAATCGTGAAATATAGAAACACCTACTAGCTTGGATCGGCATTCAAGCTTTGAGGTGCAGTTCATTTTTGTCAGTTGCTTTTTTTGACGCTGCGTTTCGATACCGTTGTTTTCGCCTGCGCTTTCGCATCGGCCAAAGCCTGGTTCACTATCGCTTTGGCGGTCCAGCGAACTACATCGGTGAGCGCGGGCAGTTCCAGGTGCCAGATGTCTTTGAGTACCAAAAACACTTCCGTGCCGTAAATCAATGAAAGCGCTTGCGTGACACGGGCGTGGGAGGCAGGACTGATTTTCGTGTTTAGTGGTTCGACGGCGTGGTTGAGGATATCCACCCGATGGCCCCGTACCAATCGAGGTTCGTTGCCAAGTTTGCCTGCGCTGGCTTGTGCGTGCTGCTGCAGAGACACCATGATGGCTGCACGCAGTGTGGGCTCTTGGGCTTCCAGGCGCGGATACGCGAACTGCAGCAAGGCATCGACTCGGGTGGCGGCATCAGGCTCGTCGGAGCGCCAGTCCAGAATAGGCCCCAAGCTCTCATCCACAACGGCCGCAATTAAGGCGCTTTGGCTTGGAAAATACCGATATGCCGTCGCGCGAGAGACCTTGGCGTGTTCGGCCAGCTCGGCCACCGATGGCGTAATGCCTTGTCCCATCAGGTGTTGCGCCGCGTCCAGCAGCGTCTTGCGCATGCGTGCCCGAGGGCCGTGAGGGGGCTCGCCGCTGTCAATGGCTTGGCGGCTGGCTGGGGCAATAAGTTTGCCCTCAGGCGCGCGCGTGCCTGACGGCTTTGCGCGTTTTGCCGGGGCCTTGTTTGTTTGACGTGAGACGGGTGTCTCAGTATGATTCTTTCGTCTCATTTGCTTGTTCTCAGACTTAACCGAACCCCACACATCGAGGCGCGCGCCCAAGTGTAGCGTGCCCACGGAGGCGTCATGAATCAAACTCAACGGCGAGTTGTCGTCGCGGCAACCTACGATACGAAAGGCCAGGAGGCTGAATATCTGGTTGATTTGCTTCGACGCGACGGCGTGCCCGTGGTGTCTGTCGACGTCTCGACCTCAGGGGAGTCTTCGCAGGCTGACGTGCAGGCGCGGCACGTCGCGAAGTGTCATCCTGGCGGCGAAGCTGCGGTATTTTCCGGCGATCGCGGCAGTGCCATTGCCGCCATGGCCGTGGCCTTCACACACTATGTTGCACGTCAAAACGACATCGGTGCCATGTTGGGTCTTGGGGGCTCGGGCGGCACAGCCTTAATTGCACCTGGCATGCGAGAGCTGGCTATTGGTGTGCCCAAAATCATGGTGTCGACCATGGCCTCGGGCAACGTGGCGCCTTATGTCGGGCCCTCTGATATCGCCATGCTGTACTCAGTGACCGACGTCGCGGGTTTGAATCGCATATCGCGCCGCGTTCTGGCCAATGCGGCAGGCGCAATCGGCGGCGCTTATCGTCAATCGCTCATTGAGATTGACGGCGACCAACGGCCTGCCATCGGCATCACCATGTTCGGCGTGACGACCGCCTGCGTGCAACAGGTGACGCCCATGCTGGAGTCTGCCTATGATTGCCTGGTGTTTCATGCCACGGGAACGGGCGGGCAATCGATGGAGAAGCTGCTCGATAGCCGCCTGCTGACCGGCGTGCTGGACTTGACCACCACGGAAGTCTGCGATTTTCTTTTCGGTGGTGTGCTTGCCTGCACGGAAGATCGTTTCGGTGCCGTGGCGCGCACGGGTGCACCATATGTTGGTTCCTGCGGCGCGCTGGATATGGTGAATTTCGGTGGTCTGGATACAGTGCCGGAGCGCTATAAAGATCGCCAGTTTTATCCTCACAATCCGCAGGTCACGTTGATGCGTACCACGGTGCAAGAAAACGCTGAGCAAGGTGCCTGGATCGCTGAGCGCTTGAACCGTTGCGAAGGTGAAGTGCGATTCCTGATTCCCGAGGGCGGAGTGTCAGCGCTGGATGCTCCGGATCAGGCCTTCTGGGATCCGCAGGCTGATGCCGCACTTTTTGCCGCACTGGAGAAACATGTGATTCAAACCAAAAAACGTCGTTTGATCCGCGTGCCTTGCCACATCAATGGTCCCTTGTTCGCCAAGACCGCGGTTGAGCATTTTCTCGACATTGTTTAAGCCGTCGGTTGAGTACCCCAAGCTTCACAATCTATTGCTTCACTACCCATTGCTTCACTATTAAGGATGTTTGCCATGCCCCGTTTTGAGCGTAGCGCTTTGATTGACAAGTTCCAGTCCATGGTGCGCGCACGCCAGCCAATCGTGGGCGGCGGGGCTGGTACCGGGTTGTCGGCCAAGTGCGAAGAAGCCGGTGGCATCGACTTGATCGTCATCTACAACTCGGGGCGCTATCGCATGGCGGGTCGTGGGTCGCTGGCGGGTCTGCTGGCCTACGGCAATGCGAACGACATTGTGGTGGATATGGGGCGTGAAGTGCTGCCGGTGGTCAAGCACACACCGGTCCTGGCGGGGGTGAACGGCACAGACCCGTTCTGCAATTTCGATCTGTTCCTGGATGACCTGATTCGCCAGGGTTTTTCGGGTGTGCAGAATTTTCCGACAGTCGGCCTGATCGACGGCAACTTCCGGGCCAATCTGGAAGAAACCGGCATGGGCTACGGCCTGGAAGTCGAGATGATCCGTCTGGCCCACGCCAAGGGCATGTTCACCACGCCCTACGTTTTCAATGAAGACGAGGCACGCGCCATGACCGAAGCCGGTGCAGACATTATCGTGGCCCACATGGGGCTGACGACGGGCGGTGCGATAGGCGCAGAAACCGCCTTGACGCTGGACGATTGCGTAGCTGCCATTGATCGCATTGCGCATGCGGCACTGGCAGTCAGGCCGGATGTGCTGGTGTTGTGTCACGGTGGGCCGATTGCCACACCTGAAGACGCCGCCAAAATCTTGCGCGATTGCAAGCATTGCCATGGTTTTTATGGGGCAAGTTCAATGGAAAGATTGCCAACCGAACAAGCCTTGACTGCCACTACGCGAGCCTTCAAGAAGCTGGCGTTTTAAAAAACAAAGCCCCGAGGAGGAGACTTCATGCAACATACCGTTTATATCAGTGCCGTCATCCAGGCACCGCTCGAAAAAGTGTGGCCACACTTTCGCGATTTCAACGGCATGCCCGCTTGGCATCCTGGCATCGCCAAGAGTGTCATCGAAGGCGATGGGCGCGGGGATGTACTGGGTAGCGTGCGCTATCTGACGCTTGCGCCCACAGGCTTTGTGCGCGAACAACTCTTGATGATCGACGATACCGAGCACGCCCTGCGTTACTCCATTATTGAAACCGATCTTCCCATGCGTAATTACGTAGCCGGTGTGGCCATGCATCGCGTTACGCAAGACGACACCACCTTTGTGCAGTGGTGGGCCGACTTTGATGTGGATGCGGGCGTCACCTTGCAAGACGTGGCTGCCGCTGTGGGCAAGGGCGTATTTGCTGCAGGGTTGGCCGCCTTGAACGAAAAGCTCAAAGCCTAAGCTTGGCCGCTTTTCGTTAATGAACCGGCCGCCTAGTGCGGTCGGATCAGTTTGCAGCCCGCAGGTAATTCGGCCATACGCAAGTAGGCATGAATGGCTTGAATAAGCGCCTGCGATGCTGGACTAAGCGGATATTCCTTATGGCGAATGATGCACATGGTGCGAACGACGGTGGGGCGAGCAAGCAGCGTAAACCGCAAGCCGGGTTCCAGGACACGCTCTGCCGCCAGGGCAGGTAAAACGGCCACGCCCATGCCTGCCTTTACTAATGCCGCTTGCGAAGTCGTGCTGGACGCTTCATAAAACGGAGCGGCGGCCTCGACCGGCAAGTCAGCCCGCGCCCGTAATAGTGCCATGATGCCGGTCTCATCGACGACACCGACCAGCTTGCGATCCACCAGATCCGACCATCGCAGATATCCGTCACGGCCTGGTTTGAATTCACCGTCGGTCTCGCGATACAACACACCGAAACGGTCTTCAAGTACGGCGTCAAACTGTAGCCCCGGCGCGTCAGCCCAGCGACTCGTCAGCCCAAAATCCACCTCACGAGCGGCCACTTTGCGCTGAATGTGCCCGGAGTTGTCGTCGCTCAGGTAGAGCCGCACGGCCGGGTACTGCGAGGCGAATGCGGCGGCGGCGGGTGCGATGATTTGCGTAATAGCGGAAGGGGCCGCGGCCACACCAACCCGACCACGCTCAAGCGCCCCGTAGCGCACTACATCTTCAATGGCACCATCGAAATCTGCGAGCAGGCGCATAACTTTTGGCAGGAATTCCTGACCCACGGACGTTAACGCCACCCGCCGGCTGGTGCGGGCAAATAGTTGAGTGCCCAAGGCATCTTCAAGCTGACGCACCAGACTGGTGACCGAAGACTGGGTCTGAAACAGCCGTTTCGCAGCATGCGTAAAACTCGCCTCCTGTGCGACAGCCACAAAGGCGGTCAGGTGCTTTAGCGTCACATGTTTGGGCAGTCGATTCATTTCAAAATCAGATTAATAGATCAAGTAAAAGAATTTTTACTGATTGATCGATCCTAGGATACTAGCAAGCTTGTCAAGACAGGTGAGAGGCGAGACATGTTGGATCTGATCATCGAAGGCGGCTGGGTCATTGACGGCCTGGGCGGACCGCGCAGAGTTACGGACGTGGGCATTGAGGGAGACCGGATTGCGGCGTTGGGCGACTTGTCCGACCGTGCCGCTGCGCGTCGCTTAAACGCCAGCGGCCAGATTGTGGCGCCTGGCTTTATCGATGTGCATGGTCATGACGACCTGATGTTTGTCGAGAAACCTGGCCTGCAATGGAAGACCAGCCAGGGTATTACGACGGTGGTAGTGGGCAACTGCGGCGTGAGCGGTGCACCCGCGCCATTACCCGGCAACACGGCGGCTGCCCTGGCATTGCTGGGTGATACGCCCTTATTTCCGGACATGCAGGCGTATTTCGACACGGTGCGAAGCCTGCATCCCATGATTAACGTGGCGGCACTTGTGGGTCACGCCAATCTTCGCCTGGCCGTCATGCAAGATCCGACGGCACAGCCAACGTCGGCCGAACAGGCCGCCATGGAAGACTTGCTGCAACAGGCGCTTGCCGCGGGCGCAGTGGGCTTTAGCACTGGGCTTGCTTATGACCCGGGTGGCAATGCGGGCCAGGAAGAGCTGGAAGGGCTGGCGCGCGTGGCAGCGAACATGGGGCGCTTGCATACCAGTCATATTCGAAATGAAGCGGACGAGGTCGAGGCTGCCGTTGATGAGGTGCTGGCCATCGGACGCAACACAGGCTGTGCCACGGTGTTGTCGCACCACAAATGCATGCTGCCGCGCAATTGGGGCAAAAGCCAGGCTACCTTGGGCAACATTGACCGTGCGCGTGCAGAGGGCGTCGCCGTCGCGCTCGATATTTATCCCTATCCTGGCAGTTCCACCATTCTGATTCCAGAGCGTGCCGAGATTATCGACGACATCCAGATCACCTGGTCAACACCGCATCCCGAGTGCAGCGGCGAATTGCTCAGCGATATCGCTGAGCGTTGGGGCTGCGACAAAACGACTGCCGCGCATCGGCTAAGCCCTGCGGGTGCAATCTACTTCGCGATGGATGAGGCAGAAGTCCAGCGCATTTTCCAGCACGAGTGCTGCATGGTGGGCTCTGACGGACTACCAAACGACGTGCAGCCGCATCCCCGGTTGTGGGGCAGCTTCACCCGAGTGCTGGGCCGCTACGTGCGAGAGGCGCAAATCATGACGCTGGAACAAGCCATTTCAAAAATGACCTCCTTGCCTGCTCGCGTGTTTGGTCTGGAAGATCGAGGGCAATTGCGCGTAGGCGCCATGGCCGACATTGTGGTGTTCGATGCCGACACCGTGGCGGACTGTGCGACGTGGTCTGATCCGACCCAGCCCTCGCAAGGCATTCATACCGTGCTGGTTAATGGCACAGAAGTCTTTCCCGCCGAGGCGTCGATACGACCCGGGCGCATCTTGCAACGAACGGCGACCTAGCCGGTTCGCTTCGATTTCCAACTCCTGTTCGCCAACCAGAATTTTTATTGACGATTAAAACTATGAGACAACATCCCTTGCGTAAAACGTTTGCTTTGCTGGTGCTGGCGGCAGCCCTGCCCAGCGCATACGCCGCTTTTCCTGAGCGTCAGATCACCTTGATTGTGCCCTTCCCGGCAGGTGGCCCGACCGACATCGTGGGGCGCCTGGCGGCGGCCAAGGCAGGAGAAATTCTGGGCCAGCAGATTGTGGTCGAGAACCGCACGGGAGCAGCAGGCACCATTGGCATGGCCGCTACCGCACGTGCCAAGCCGGACGGTTACACGGTGGGCTTGGCCACGGTCAGCACGCATGGCACCGCGCCGCACCTGTATCCCACCCTGGGCTATGACCCTGTCAAAGATTTCACGCCCATCAGCAACTTGGTAACCAGCCCGATCATCTTGAGCGTGAATCCGGCATTTCCGGCCAAAACCCTCGACGCGTTCGTGACGCACGTGAAGGCCAATCCCAATAAAGATGGCTACGCGAATGCCGGTGCGGGCGGTATCAATGATCTGGCAATGATCTGGTTCTTGCAGATCATCGGCGGCAAGATGAATAGCATTTCCTATCGGGGTTCCGCCCCTGCGTTGACAGACGCGGTAGGTGGTGTAGTGCCAGTCATTATCGATAATTTCCCATCGTCATTGCCCTACGTGAAGAGCAATCACTTGCGCGCCTTGGCCATTACCGGCGAGGCGCGTAACCCACGCTTGCCTGAGGTGCCAACCTTTGCTGAGCAGGGTTTCAAAGATTACGACGTGACCGCCTGGTATGGCGTGGTGGGTCCTGCAGACATGCCCAAAGACGTGCGCGACAAATTGGCTAGTGCCTTTGCGCAGGCTGTGCGCGACCCCGGCACGGCCGCGAAGATGGAGGAAACCGGAGCATTCCCGTTAGGCAACACCCCGGATGAATTTGCCGAGCAAATCCGCGCAGAGAAAGACCGTTGGAAAACGGTGATTGATCGCGCTCAGCTCAAGCTGCAATAAGCGTAGCGGGTCCACGCAGTAACAGGACGCATGCGGACGATGGCAGACATCGTCTGTATGCGTGACATGGCAAGCACTCGCGCGGCGCGTCTCGATATCAACGCGCCGCGGCAAGCTGCTGAGCTAGCTGCGCTTCAAATTTTTTCCCGACACTGTCGGCGTATGCTTGGCAACTCATTGGATTGGGATGCGGCAGCTTCGTCTCGGCTGGCTTCCAACCACTGGTTTCGGGATGGGGCGTTAGTAGCAGGTCGCACGGTAAATCCCGAACTACCGCTACAGAGCGTCGATAGTCTTCCGCAATGCGGGGATAGCGTGGGTTATTGATTAATTTGTAGCCGGGTGCACTGAGGCTATCGACATACGCAATACGCAGTGTCTTTCCGTCACGTTGGTCGTCCCAGGTCCAACTGGTGCTGCCCGGCGTGTGGCCAGGGGTAAAGTGCGCCGAGAGGCGCACGCCGCCTAGCTCGACCACTTCGCCGTCCATGATGATGCGGTCGACGATGACGGGAGGGAAGGCTAGGCCATCTCCGTAATGGATATCGTCGCTGTCGCCACGCGCCAGCAATATGGCCGATTCGGCATTCGCGACGACCTGCGCGCCAGTGCGCCGTTTAAGTTCCGCTATAGGGCCCGCATGGTCGATGTGAGCATGGCTTAGCACGATCAGCTTGAGATCACCGGGCTGCACGCCCAGATCCTGCATGCGCGCCAGCAACATGCCCGCGGCCTGTGGCAGGCCTCCGTCGATCAGTACGGCGCCCTGCGGTGTCTTTATCAGCACGGCACTCAGCGCCGCTGTGCCGATATACCAGCTGTGCTCACCGAGCGCGAACGGCGGTATGGGTTGTCGCCAGCTTTCTTCGGTTAGATATGCTTTCAACTGAGGCAGCACGGGTTCAGCCGCGTGGGCCCCATTGGAAATCATCAAAAGAATGGCGGCGGCTAGCGGACTTATCGACTTCATCGGGGCTCCTGAGGGCATAGGCATCGAACGTGTCGAGACGGGTGCCGAGCGATTCGGCTCGGAACCCACTCGCAGATACAAGACGGCACTGACGATTGACGACTCAACTCAGTAAACGTCTCGCCGCAGTCGTCCTTGATGCAGCATATTTTGCATCAACTCTTCACCCAGGATGTGGTGCAGCGCTTGATCCACGCCACTTGCCATGCCTTGCAGACTGCCACAGACGTAAATAGCGGCACCCGCTTGCACCCACTGGCGCACTTGCTGTGCGTGGTCAAGCAAGTGGTGCTGCACATAGCGGCGCTCTGATTGATCGCGTGAGAAAACGGCATCAACGCGTTCCAGCTCGCCACGTTTCTGCCATGCGGCAATCTCTTCGTGGCAAAACCAGTCGTGTGCGGCGTTGCGTTCACCGAAAATCAACCAGTTGCGGTGCGCCCCTTGCGCCACACGGGCTTTGATCAGGGCACGTAGTCCTGCCAGACCGGTGCCATTGCCCACCAGAATCAGAGGGGGCTCGCTCTCTGGGAGATGGAAATTCTTGTTGCTGCGAATGCGCAGATCAATGAGGTCGCCGATTTGCGCGGTGTTGGTAAGCCAACCGCTGCCCAGACCCAGCACGCCTTCTGCACTGCGCATCTGACGTACGAGCAAGTGCACGCTACCGTCAGCCGGAATGGAGGCTATAGAGTATTCACGGTGTGCATGCAGTTCACCGTCACGGCTGAGGCGAGGGCCAATTTCTGCAATGTCACCGGCTTGCCAGGTAAGGGCTTGGTCGGCGAGGGGCGTGAGTTCAAGCTGATAGCAGGGGCCGCCCTGACTGCCAGGGTTCAATAACCGGCGCTGGGTGAGGTGCCATGACTGATAGCTTGGCGCCTGCCAATCGGGCAAATCCGAGCATCCGGAAAGCAATCCGAGATGATGTTGCCAATGCCGCAACGCGGCCGCATCGCCGTTGTCCACGTCGACCATATCAAAGAGTGGCGTGGCCCCTTGTCCGTGAAGCCAATCATTCAAGCGATGGCCGAATCCGCAGAAATGCACGTACTCGCTATCACCCAGTGCCAACACGGCGTACTGCAAGCCCTGCAGAGCAGGCTTGTCGGCGGCGTTCAAGGCGGGTGCTGTCTGCATGGCGCCGCTGGCAAAAGCTGCCGCAGAGTCCGGCGGATCGCCCTCGCCATAGGTGCTGACAATAAAAAGAACTCGGGTATAGGCGGCAAGATGGGTGAGGTCGAGCTGACCCAGTTCAGCCACACGCACATCAATATTGCCAGCGCGTAATGACTCGGCCGTTTGTTGTGCCAAACCTTCGGCGGTGCCGGTCTGACTGGCATAGGCGATCAGCAAGGTCTGTGCGGGCGCGGGTGCGCGGAGGGCATGCATGGCGTGAGCTTGTGCCTGCGCGCGCGATCGCGCATGACGCCACGCCCAAAAGCACAGCAGCAGCCAGCAGGCAATGACACAGCAGACAGCGATCAGGCGTGCAGTCATAGACAATGACGGGCTAACTCGCGTCGGCCAGCGCGACGAACGCGGTGCTGGCGCTGACACGATAGTCGTCGCTATCGCGCATGATGAACAAGGCAGCCAGATTCAGTGCTTGCGCGTACGCCAGGCCCTTTGCCTCGCCGAGCACCGTGAGCGCGGTGGCCAGGGCATCGGCCTGCATGCAGCCCGCGTGAAGCACGGTGACGGAGGCCACGCCATTGCGTACGGGATAACCGGTGCGAGGGTCG
The DNA here is from genome assembly GCA_040391965.1 of Achromobacter deleyi. Taxonomy (GTDB): domain Bacteria; phylum Pseudomonadota; class Gammaproteobacteria; order Burkholderiales; family Burkholderiaceae_B; genus Achromobacter; species Achromobacter deleyi_B. Next base: position 9,875 of record JBEBWV010000080.1, read on the forward strand.
ATGGTGTGTGCGTAGCGGTCTTGCGCATGCAAACTGAACCGGCGGTAGTCGCCGGAAGTCGCAATGCTTAAATTCTGCAGGGGTAGGGCAAGAGCATGATCGCCGCTTGCGTCGGGTAGCTCCACGGCAACTCGCCAAGGCTGCCCGTCCGGGCGTGCGCCGCGTGCACGCAACTCTCCACCCACTTCGACCAGATAATTCGTAATGCCTAATGCGTCTAGTGCGATTGCTGCACAGTCGACGCCGTAGCCCTTGGCAATGGATGACAAGTCGAGGTACGTGCCACCGGCTTGCCAAGCGTGTTTGCCAGCGTCTTGCAGCGGCACATGTTGCCAGCCACAGCGCTGACGCGCCGCCTCAATGGCGGCGGGCGCGGGCGGTTCGAACCCGCTTTGATGCGGGCCGAATCCCCAGGCGTTTACCAAGGGCCCAATGGTTGGGTCGTAGGCTCCATCGGTGTCGCGGGCAAGTGCCACGCCATACTGCAAGACATGAAAAAACGCATCAGGTAGCACAAGCCAGCCGGAATCTGCCTGGTTGAATCGTGTGATATCCGAGTCGGGTTCCCACGTGCTCATCTGGGCGACCACGTCGTCCAACGCGGCTTCAATAGCTTTTCTGGCTTCAGCTTCCTGCCCAGGACGCAGCGACATGCGCGCTGACCAGGTTGTGCCCATGGTGGCACCGGCGAGCGCGGCAGCATGCAAGGGCAGCGCGCCATAGCTTACGCGCACAACATGGGAAGACGGCGCGAGGCCACGCTGGGAATAGGAGGGGGCTGCTGGCATGGAAAGCGCGCCACCCGAAGGTGGCGCTTGCTGACTTATGGTTACTTTACGTGGAGGTGATTTACGTCGAGTTGATTCACGACAGCTTGCGCGATTCCGGCTGCATGACTTCAACCGTGACTGCATACGACAGGTTGCGGCGCTTGGCGTTTGGCACGGTGACTTTGTTGTCTTCCATCGCGCCTTCTACCCAGTACATACCGGGCTGTGGCCACTTCACGCTGAACTTGCCTTCTTTGTCGGTGCTGACCTTGATTTCACCTACCTTGTCGCGGTAGCGGCTGCCACCGGGGACAATCATCACGTCGAGATCGGGCACGGGTTTGCCATCGAGCAGCATCTGGAAGCTAGCAGTTTCGCCGCTGACCAGATCGTTCGGATGCGTGATGGGTGCCAACTCAAGGCCTCGTCCCACCGGCTTGACCGTGCTGGGTTTGCCAGCGGTCACGAAGGTTTCAACGCGACCCAGGCGTTCCGCGACTTCCAGGCCTTCGGCATTGGCGGGTACGGCTTGCGCCATACCTTCGAGCTTGCCGAAATAACGCTTGGGCTTGCCATCTTCTTTCCAGCGCGCAAAGATGCCGTCGTTTACGACCGCAATGCGGTACGTGCCGGGGGCTTTGAGTTGCAGGTCAAAGCTGCTGCGCAACTTGCCACGGTTCAGGTTCTCGGCCTTGGCCACCGAACCGTCGGGCGCGAGAATGATCAGGTCATCCAGACGCATCGGCGCATGGTTGAAGTAGAACTTATCGTTGCCGATGGAGGCGTCGACGGTGACCCAGCTGTCTGTGCCGGAAAGCACGGTCGAGGAGGGCAAGATCCAGGCATCGTGGGCCTGCACAGCAAAAGGCAGGCACAACGCCAATGCGGCGGCGAATTTTTTGGTTGATTTCATCGTTTGGCTCCTTCGTGCTGATTGATGGTGGTCAAGGCTTGAGATCAAGGGCAATGGCGCCCAGTTCGTGGTCACCCGTGGCAGCCAATTGCTCGGCTTTCTGGGGTGGCCATTGGAACGGGATGCGTACGAGTTCGCGTCCCCCGACTTCTCTTGCGGCTTCTACGACAACGGCGTATTGGCCAGGCTTGAGAGCAGCAAGTGGCGTTGCTGCACTGTTAAAGCTGATTGCGTGCTTGCCAACGGGCTTGGTTGCGCCGCTCACGCCATCGACTGGAAATTGCTGATTGCGCCCACTACGACGCCACCATTGGCGCATGTCTTTGAGCCATTCCGTGCCTTCGTTGTTTTTCTTGGCGACGTCGTACCAGACGGCGAGGTCGGTGGCGACGCTTTGATCCGGGTTTTCGATCCAGATGGCAACATACGGACGGTGATATTCGGCGACATCAAGGCGCGGAATTTCGATATTCAGGCCCAGGTCGGCGGCACTTGCCGTTCTGGCAATAAGACCGGCCAACATGGCCGACAACAATAACTTGCGCATGACATCTCCTGGGCTGAAGTAGCAGGGAATCAGTGAATGAATAACAAAGCGAGCACGAGCGGGATTACCAGGCCAAGCCCCACCATGGGCCAGGTGGCACTTCGATTGCCCGCATGCATCTTGAGCAAGACAAGTCCCGTTAGTGCGAAGATCAAACAGGCTACGGCGAACACATCCAGGAACCAGCTCCAGGCCAGGCCAGTATTGCGGCCTTTGTGAAGATCGTTCAGATAGGCGATCCAGCCCCGGTCGGTGCGTTCGTATTCCACGTCGCCACCTGCCAGGTCAATAGATAGCCAGGCATCGCCACCGGCGCGAGGCAGGGATAGATAAATTTCATCAGGTGACCACTCGGCTGGCCGCTGAGCGGCGCCGGCATCAAGCTCGTGGTCGAGCCATTGCGTGACCGAGATCGGCAAGGGCGCTTTCTTATTTTTTGGTGGGGTGGTCAGCTCGGCCAGCAAGGCTGCCGGCAACTGAAGCTGGTGCGTGGTGACGCGCGCTTTGGATTCGATATGGGACGCGTTATTCAGCGTCAGTCCGGTTATGGCAAAAAGCAGCAGCCCCAGCAGACAGAGCGCTGAACTGATCCAGTGCCACTGATGCAGAGTTTTGAGCCAATAGGCGCGGCGCTGGGGGGGAGAGGGGCTGTCCATAACATGTTACGAAGCGAAGGCCCGGATTCTAACATTTAATGAGAATGAATCTTAAAAAAGGTCGCATCAGTAATCCGGTGCCGTTTCAATCCGTTTCGATTATGGCTGGCATGCGCCTTGGGCTACCCAGATGGTGAGAGTGTGCACATGTGCAACAACGTTGTGCATCTCGTCATGGCGTGTAAACAGGGCAGGCGATAACATAGCAACACCTGTAACAAACCCGGAGATCGTAATGCTTAGTCAAGATGTAATGGACCGAATCGGCCGTCAGTGGGGCTGGATTGCATTGCGCGGCGTCGTTGCCATTTTGTTTGGGCTGATGGCGATGTTCATGCCGGCAATCACCTTGTCAGCTTTGGTGATGGTGTTCGGCGCGTTCGCTTTGGTCGACGGCGTTATCGCCTTGATTGCCGGCTTTCGCATTCGTGATCATGGCAAACCATTGTGGTCGATGGAGATCATCGGCGTGCTGGGCATTGCCGCGGGTTTGGCGACCCTCTTCTGGCCCGGCCTGACCGCGCTGATACTGCTCTACATCATTGCAGCTTGGGCGTTGGTTTCCGGTGTGTTCCAGATTGTGGCCGCCATTCGGTTCCGTCGTGAAATCAAAAATGAATGGTTCCATGGCTTGTCCGGCCTGGTATCGGTCATCTTTGGTGCAATGCTGATGATGAACCCCGGTCCCGGCGCGCTGGCACTGGTTTGGGTGATTGGCATTTACGCCGTGTTTTTTGGCGTGCTGGTGCTTATGTTCTCGTTTCGTCTGCGCAAGGCAGAACACTGATTCATGTCGGTCTACCAGACCCTCGTCCCGCTTAACTTTCTAGCCGTGGGTCTGGGCGCCATGCTTGGTGCCTGGGCACGCTGGCTGATCAGTATTTGCTGGAACGTCAATAGTTGGCCTTGGGGCACCCTCACCGTCAATCTGGCGGGGGGGTATATGGTTGGCTTGGTCTTGGCCGTCATCAGTGCGCATCCCGAATGGCCCGCCTGGATTCGCCTGGGCGCCATTACGGGGTTCATGGGTGGGTTGACGACGTTTTCCACTTTTTCAGCGGAAACCGTGGCGATGCTGGAGCGGGGCGCTTACGGTTCGGCTTTTGGCTATGCGGCTGCGAGCTTGGTGGGTTCTCTGGCGCTTACCGCGCTCGGGTTGGCGACAGCGCAACTCTTTCGTTGACGAGAAAAGTCCGTGGCGGTGCGTGCGAACACCGCCACGTACATCTTCTGAACTTAGTCTGCGCGCGGGTGCAAGGCCCGCGCCGCACGTTGACCGCTAATGACTGCTCCCTCAAGCACACCGGGGTAACCGGTATCGGTCCAGTCGCCTGCGAGGGTGAGCGCTGGCCAAGGCGTCGTATTCAATGGGCGTATTAGCCCAGGCACGGCGGCGAAGGTTGCGCGCTTTTCCACAAATAATTCAGCGGCTGTCACGGCGGGCATGGGCGGCAGGTGCGACGGGTGTCGAGCCGCCTGCTGAGCGACCTGCGCTGTCAACGCAGTAATCACTTCAGCCCGATCACGTGCGGCCAAATTGCGGGCCGCACTAGCAACAATGGCCAGTTCGCCGCTTGCCCGGTTCCCCAGAAGTTGTGAACGGTCGAATACCCATTGGCCGTCATGCCCCCTTTCTGGGTCTTCACGTAGCTGCATCATGGGCTCGGGCAAGGCCCAGGGCGTGGCCAGGCGCAAATTCAACGTGGCAATGGGCAGATACTCGAATGCTTTCAATGCGCCGAGAAGGCCTTGTGCCCCGGCATCAATCAGATGTGTTTCGAGCAGGCGCGCGGCGAATGTGGGGGGCACGGCGAGCACGGCTACATCAAAGCGCTCCTGGTTGACATCCACCCCGTCATTTGACGGGCACAGTTGGCGCACAGTGCTGCCATAACGCATGGTGACTTGCATGGCGGCGGCGTCCGGCCATAGCGCGGACAGGTCGATGCGTGGCATCAGTGTGTCGCTGGCATGGGCGGGTCCCGCCAGGCTGTCTTTTAATACGCGGGCAAATAAAGAGGCACTTGCCAGAGCGGGGGGCGTGTTCAGCGCAGCCAGACATAAGGGCTCCCAGATCTGCTGGATCAAGTCGTCCGACTGGCCGTAATAGTGCAGCAAATGGGTGACTGTCCATTCGCGTGGTGCCGCCCACGACATGGCCTTCAATCCGCGCATGAGGCGAATGGCCGCCAGACGATCGCGCCAGCGCAGACCCTTTACGGTAAGCCACGCCACGGCCATATGCCAGGGTGCAGGCAGGCGCGGAGCGGACAAGCGAAACTCGCCATCCAGGCTGGCCAGGCGCAATGGCTGACGCAGAAGGAGCGCATCCGGGTCGCGACCCAGCTTGCGCATCAGATCCAGCGTGTGGGTGTATGCGCCTAAAAGAATGTGCTGGCCGTTATCTAGCGGGGTGTCGAAGTCGGTATGAGAAACGCGGCGTGCTCGGCCACCCGGGGTGTGCCCGGCTTCGAAGACGGTGACTTTCGCACCCGCCTCGCGTAGCGAGACGGCAGCGGCCAGACCGGCCCAGCCGGCCCCGATAACCGCGGCCTTCAACGTGCCAACCGGCGCACGAGACCGCGTCCGCCGCCTACCCAGACTTTCCACGCCAGCCAAAGTTTGCGAACAGGCGTAAGAGAGATTCGTTGATGCAGTACTTGCCAATTGTCGCGCTCAATTTCATCGAGCAAGGCGTAGTAGATAGCGGCCATCATCAGACCGGGGCGCTGCGCGCGTCGATCACTTTCCGGCAGATTTTCCATGGCTTCGCGATACAGCGTGCGGGCACGGTCCGTCTGAAACTTCATCAGCGCGCTGAATCGGTCCGAGTACTCGCCATTAAGAATGTCCGAGGCCTTAACCTCGAATTTTTGCATGTCGTTGACCGGAATGTAGATGCGTCCGCGGCGGGCATCATCGCCCACGTCCCGAATGATGTTGGTCATCTGGAATGCCAGACCCAGCTTTTCGGCATACACCAGCGTCTTGGGATCGCCGTAGCCAAATACGCCAGCAGACAGCTCACCCACGACGCCTGCGGCATGCCAGCAGTATTTGCGCAACCCGGGCCAATCGAGGTAGCGGGTCTGATCCAGATCCATTTCCATGCCGTCAATAACAGCCAGCAAGCGCTCACGTGTGATCGAGCACGTTTGCAAATGAGGTTGCAAGGCACGCGTAACCGGGTGATCAGGCTTGCCCTTGAACATTTCGTCGATTTGGGTACGCCACCATGCCAGCTTGATGCGAGCGATGGATGACTCGGAACTTTCATCCACAACATCATCGACTTCGCGACAAAACGCATACAGCGCCGTAATGGCGCGACGACGTTCTGGGGGTAGAAAGAGAAAGGAGTAGTAGAAGCTGGAACCGCTCTTGGCGGCTTTCTCCTGGCAATATTCGTCAGGGCTCATATCAGGTCAGTGCGCGCCACAACATAGTGGCCCAGTCTTTAGCGCCCAGTTCGGGGCGATTCATGAATACATCGTATCCGCTGCGTTCAATGCGCTCCAGGATACGTAAGCCGCCTTGAACCACCAAGCGCAGCTCCAGGCCGACTCGGCCCGGCAGACGGCGAGTCAGCGGAGCGCCAAAGTGTAGCAGTGCGCGAGTCCGCTCCACTTGCATGGCCATCATGTCACGCCATGCTGGTGTTAAACGGCAGGCGGCCAGATCTTCTTCGGTGATGCCGAAGCGGCGCAAATCTTCGGCAGGCAAGTACACACGTTGCTTGTGCCAATCGATTCGCACATCTTGCCAGAAGTTCACGAGCTGCAAGCCTGTGCAGATGGCGTCAGACTCTCGTACGTTTTCGGGATTGGTTGCCTCGAATAAATGGAGCATCAGTCGACCCACGGGGTTAGCGGAGCGTGTGCAGTATTCGGCCAGCGAGGCGTAATCTTCGTAGCGCTTGACGGTGACGTCCTGTTCAAACGCCGAAAGCAAATCGTAAAACGGGGTGATCGGTAATTGATGGCGGGCAATTGTTGCCGCCAGCGGGACAAAAATATCAGCCAGCCCTTCGGATGCCGGGGGCGGTGTGGTGCCCGGTTCGGCCCCAATACGGTGCAATTGCGTGCGAAACATGGCGAGATCTGCCAAGCGTTGCTCGTCAGTGGCTGCGCCTTCGTCGGCAATATCGTCGGCTGCGCGCGCAAATCGGTAAATGTCGGTCACAGCCGTTCGTAGCCTGCGCGGCAAGAGCAGCGAGGCAACGGGGAAATTTTCGTAGTGATCAACTGCCATAGGGAAAGAGTGCCTGATGCTGCATGGACCTGCGTTGTGACTATTTTAGTAGCCCTTTGTCTGCGGCGTGCAATCAGCATGAAGTATCTGATCGGGTAGACTTGAGCGCCACAGGATCTCATACCATGCCGCGTCCAATATCCGTCTCTATCTCCGTTTCTGCCTTGACCCACAATTTAGCCGTTGTGAGGCGTCATCTAGATCAAACCGCTCTGGCGTCGTCCGGTCTGTCGCCTTCTATATGGGCGGTCATTAAGGCCAACGCCTACGGTCATGGCATCGAGCAGGCGGTCAGCGGGTTTTCTGCCGCTCAAGGCTTGGCCATGCTTGATCTGAATGAAGCGGTCCGCGCGCGCGAAGCAGGGTGGGGCGGCCCAATCCTGCTGTTGGAAGGGTTTTTCCAGCCGGCTGATCTCGACATCATTGATCGCTACCATTTGAGCACCACCGTGCATTCGCGAGAGCAGTTCGACATGCTGGCGCGGGCTCGGTTGACGCGTCGAGTGGACATCATGCTCAAGCTCAATAGCGGCATGAATCGCCTTGGATTTACCCCCGGAACCTATCGCGCCGCCTATGAGCGTGCCGTTGACCTGCATCAGCAAGGGGTGGTGGGCGCTATCGGCAAAATGACCCACTTTGCCTGCGCAGACGGCCCCGAGGGGGTTAGTGAGCAACTGAATGTGTTCAATGCCACTACGCGCAATTTACCGGGTGCGGTCAGTGTTTGTAATTCGGCAGCCACTTTGCGTTTTGCCAACATTGCTCTGGCGTCTGAAACGCAGGCAAGCTGGGTCCGCCCGGGCATCTGCCTTTATGGTGCCTCGCCATTCGCGGATGCCGAGGCATCGTCTTTCGGTCTGAAACCGGCGATGTCCTTGCGATCCGAAATTCTGGCTGTGCAAGATTTGAAGGCTGGAGACACCGTTGGCTATGGCGCGTTGTTCCGCGCGGAAGGCCCAATGCGTGTCGGTATTGTTGCTTGCGGTTATGCCGATGGGTATCCGCGGCACGCTACGACAGGTACACCGGTCGTGGTGGCAGGGGTTCGCACCAGACTGGTCGGCCGTGTCTCGATGGACATGTTGGCCGTTGATCTCGATCCGGTGCCCGTGGCGGGTGTGGGTACCCCTGTGTCGCTTTGGGGCGAAGACGGCCCTTCGGTCGACGAAGTGGCGCAGGCCGCTGGCACTATCGGCTATGAGCTGCTTTGCGCGCTGGCCCCACGCGTGCCAGTCACACGAGAAGTCTAGGACGAAATTGCTGCGTTGCGGCAATTTACCAGGCACACTTTGCCCTTGCGTCCACCCGCTAAATATTGACGCGCAATTTACAAGACAGGCGCTTCGGGATGGTGTCTACTTGAATATTCAGGCGCCCCGAGCGCCCGTCTTTGGTTTGTTAAAAATTGAGAGAGGGTTTGATCCATGAAGGACAAATGCGTGCTTGTGACGGGCGCCACAAAGGGCATCGGCTGGGCCCTGACGCAACGCCTGACGGATTTGGGCTGCCATGTGGTCGGCATTGCTCGTAATACCAATGACGTAGATTTTCCCGGCTATTTATATGCTTGTGACTTGGCGGATGCCGGTCGCACTGAGGAAGTTTTGCGAGAAATCCGCGATAAATTCCCGGTGGACGCCATCGTCAATAACGTGGGCATTGCCTCGCCGCAGCCATTGGGCGAAATCGATCTGGCCACGCTTTATAACGTCATGGACTTGAACGTTCGCGTGGCGGTGCAAGTGACACAGGCTTTCGTGGAATCCATGAAAGTGCGCCGCGCCGGCCGCATCGTCAATGTTTGCAGCCGTGCCATTCATGGTGGCTATGATCGCACCGCGTATTCCGCAGCGAAAAGCGCGCTGGTAGGTTGTACCCGAACCTGGGCACTCGAGTTGGCAGAGTACGGCGTAACGGTCAATGCCGTGGCGCCAGGCCCGATCGAAACCGAGATGTTCCGCTTGTCACGCCCTGCAGGCAGCGACGCTGAAAAACGTGCGCTGGCCTCTGTGCCTATGCGGCGTCTTGGCACCCCGGCCGAAGTGGCCGCCGCCATTGCATTCTTGTTGTCTGACGATGCTGGGTTTATTACCGGCCAAGTGCTGGGCGTAGATGGTGGTGGGAGTCTGGCTGGGCGTTAACTCCGGTTTTCTTGGTATATATGCTTTGTGAAATGCCGTTCATTTTTTGGTGAGCGGCATTTTTCTTTTGGCGAGTTGTTGTGTTCTTAAGGGGCGGGTCGCGGGTTACGCGCGTTCGACAATGTCCCCATGCTCAGGCCAATTACGCGCTCCACCCGCGCTACCGACACATTGGCCCCTAGTAAGGCCCGTTTGCGGCAGGTGTTGACGTAAGTGGTGTCTTGAATTCGCTGGCGAGCTTTTCGGCTGCGCGTGCCAGCAATAAGGTATCGACTCCCACGGCCACAAAGGTGGCCCCAAGCTTCAGGTACTGCTTGGCTTGCGTAATATTGCTGTCCAGGATGCCAGCGGCTTTGCCAGATTGGACGATGCTCGTGATCGCGCGGTTAATGGTGGCGATCACCTCGGGGTGATCTGGCTGACCCAAATAACCCATACCTGCCGACAAGTCTGCCGGTCCGATGAAAGCGCCATCTACGCCGTCAACCGCCAGGATGGCATCAAGAGCGTCGATGCCGCGTGGCGTCTCGATCTGCACCAGCACGCACATCTCATCGTTGGCACGCTCCAGGTAATTCGGGATGCGATTCCATCGCGAGGATCTGGCCAACGCGCTGCCTACCCCACGAATACCTTGCGGGGGGTAACGCACGGCGGCTACGGCCGCGGCAGCCTCTTCGGCCGACTGAACCATCGGCACCAACAGAGTCTGCGCTCCGGTGTCCAGAATCTGCTTGATCTGCACCGGGTCGTTCCAGGATGGACGCACCACAGTCGCTACGGGATAGGCTGCCACCGATTGCAACTGCGCGAGCATGGTCTGCAAGGTGTTGGGAGCGTGTTCGCCATCGACCAACAACCAGTCAAATCCGGCGCCGGCACAGATCTCGGCGGTGTAAGCACTGGCAAGGCCAGCCCACAGGCCAATTTGAGGTTGGCGCTGGGCCAGGGCACGTTTGAAAGTATTGGTCAGAATGTCCATGGGATGGGGGGCGTAGCGCCTAGGCAAGGTGGCAATTGACGGAATCTGGCGGGCCGAGCTCGACACGTCATGTGTCGCCGGAGCATGACAGGCATCCGGTGATGGCCGTTCAGCTTGGCGGAATTTCTTGCTTTACCAGTGCAACAGCGGTGTCGAGATCGCGATAGATACGGTCGAGCAGCTCTTTTCCGATTCGCGCCTCAAGCTCTTGGTACTTGGCGTCAATGGAAGGTCGCATCTGCTCAATAAGCCTTTCACTTTTTGGCGTTAATGAGACTTCCTGGCGCCGCTGATCGGCGCTGGAACGCACACGCGTAATCAAGCCTTGTTGTTCCATTCCTGCCAACATGCGGGTGAGGCTTGGCGACAGAATCTGGCAAGTGCGCGCAATCTGATTGGGCTCCAGTGACGTAACCTCGCTCAGCGTTCGCAGAACCCGCCATTGTTGTTCAGTGACGCCAGCTCCATGCAGGATGGGCCGAAAATGGGACATCAGGGTTTCGCGTGCGTACAGCAGCAAGTGCGGCAGGTTGCGATGGTGGAAAGAGGAGCTCATGACGGCTATCTTAGCAAGAACCCTAGTGCCAGCTTGCAAAGATTTGTCCGGTGTGTGGACACCTGGCAGGCAAGCTGCCTGTCAGGTGTTTGACGACAAATTTTCAATTTACGCCGGCGTCTTTTGTGCCAGTTCTTCCAGGTCGTCGGGCAAGGTGAAGTCCGGTGCAGCTTGCTGCAATTCAACTAATGCTTGCCGAGCGTCATCCTGGTGATCGTCTTGTAGTAATTGCCGGATGTGCGCCACGCGAGTGTCAATATCTTCTTCGCTGAGCGCGGTGGCCTCGGTGGGGGTAGCGGCTTGATCAGACGTAGTCGTCGTGGCCTCAGCTGTGGTGGCGGTTTCAGCAGGCGCGGCCTGTTTGGCAAGCACGGCCTCTACGGGGGGAGTCGCAGGCGTCAATTTGGCGGGGGAAATGCTGATTAGGGCAACGGGCGCACTAGCTGTGGCCTTGCTCGATGAGCTAATAGAGGCGGCGACTGGTGCGGGAACGGGGGCCTGGGTGTCGGCGGCCATTCTGGGGGCGTTGCCAGGCTCTACGACGCGCACGGGTTCTTCGATGCCTTCCCGCATGTCGGTCCAGACAAACAGAATGACAACCATGCTCAGGCATGCCGCAACGCTCCAGCCAGGATGCCAGCTTTGTCCGGCACTGCGCGGGCCCCGATAGTCTCGCCAGGCGCGACGCGCTCGGCCATCGTTCTCAACAGAGGCTTCCTGTCTGGGCAGCTTTCGATACAGACCGCGCAGATCCAGTTCGTCGTCTTCGTCGTAAGGGGGGCGATAGGTCGTGCTCATGCGCGTTGCTCCTCGCCTATACGTTTGGTGGCGTAAACGTATCTGCGATTTGATCTTTCACTTGGGCCGCGTCGGGACTTCTCCGGCGGTCTCATTCAAGTTTGGGATCGTGTTCTGGTGTAAATGAATGCGTTGGCCAATAGGCACTCACCCGGTGATTATGCGCGATTTGGCGTAAAGGAGTTATTAATTTTGTGCAATCGGACCATGTAACGGACAGATCGCTGTTTTTGAAAGCAGATTGTCAGCCTGATGCTCTTCTTTGGTGCCAATACGGTGATCTGCATAGCGTAATCCCGGGTGCCCGGAACGCCGATTGGCGACTGCGATGCATGCAGCGCAACATAAATAGCGAAGGTTTGGCCGCAGCACGCCACGACCTTGCGCTGCCGACTACGATTGTTGCCGGTAAACTCTCGCAAATGGCTAAATCCCGAACCGTCTATGTCTGCGCCGATTGCGGCGGCACCAGCCCGAAGTGGCTGGGCAAATGCCCTCATTGCAACGCCTGGAACACGCTTGAAGAAACCGTAGAGTCGTCTGCGCCTGCTGCGGGTGCACATCGATACGCACCGCTGGCCGCGACCAGTCCGGTACGCAGTTTGTCTGAAATTGAAGCGCGTGAGACGCCGCGCATGCCTACGGGCCTGGACGAGTTCGACCGCGTGCTCGGCGGCGGATTGGTGACGGGCGCGGTGGTACTGATTGGTGGCGACCCGGGCATTGGCAAGTCCACTTTGTTGCTGCAGGCCCTGGCCTCGATGTCCGAAACGGCCAATGTGTTGTATGTCACCGGGGAAGAGTCGGCCGAGCAAGTGGCCTTGCGCGCCAAGCGCCTGGAGTTGCAGACCGGGCGCGTGAACCTGCTGGCGGAGATCAGGCTCGAATCCATTCAGGCTGCCTTGAAGGCGCAAAAGCCGACGGTAGCTGTGATTGACTCAATTCAAACGCTTTACAGCAGCGAACTAAGCGCGGCACCCGGTTCGGTGTCGCAGGTGCGCGAATGTGCGGCGCAACTTACGCGTCTGGCCAAGCAAACCGGCATTGGTATTGTCATGATTGGCCACGTCACGAAAGATGGGTCGCTGGCTGGCCCCCGCGTGCTTGAGCACATCGTTGACACCGTCTTGTATTTCGAAGGTGACACGCACTCGTCATTTCGTTTGGTCCGCGCATTCAAGAACCGCTTTGGCGCGGTCAATGAGTTGGGCGTGTTCGCCATGACGGATCGGGGCTTGCGCGGGGTGGCCAACCCTTCGGCACTATTTTTGTCGCAGCATGAGCATCAAGTCGCCGGGTCTTGCGTGATGGCTACGCAGGAAGGCACGCGACCGCTGCTGGTCGAGATCCAGGCTCTGGTCGACACCTCACACGCGCCGAACCCGAAGCGATTGACCGTAGGGCTTGAGGGAAACCGGCTAGCCATGCTGTTGGCCGTCCTGCACCGCCATGCGGGCGTATCCACTTTCGATCAAGATGTATTCGTCAATGCCGTGGGTGGGGTGCGCATCACCGAACCTGCGGCCGATCTGCCGGTGCTGTTGGCCATTATGTCTTCCCTGCGAGACCGTCCTTTGCCACGCGGTCTGTTTGCGTTTGGTGAAGTGGGTCTGGCTGGGGAAATTCGACCTGCACCGCGCGGCCAGGAACGTTTGCGCGAAGCGGCCAAGCTGGGTTTCAGCATTGCGCTCATTCCGAAGGCCAATGCGCCGCGCCAGCCTATTGAAGGGCTGGAAATCTGGGCGGTCGATCGGTTGGACGGTGCGCTGGACAAGTTGCGCTGAGGCGTGCCGACCCAGCTTGAGTCTTTACATCATCTCGGGCCAGATGCCCTTGAGTGCAGGAGCATTACGTGAGCGTGCTAGTCCTCGTCGCCTGTCTGTTCAGCGGCGCAATGATTGGGTTTTTGGGTGGCGTGCTGGGCATAGGCGGCGGCTTGATCGCCATTCCAGCACTGGCGCTTTTGATGGGCATGTCGCAGCAGCTCGCTCAGGGCACGGCACTCATCATGGTGTTGCCCACGATTGTGATGGCCGTGCGCAAGTACAACCAGAAAGTGCGCATTGATCGCCGCGTGGCATTGGCGGGTGCCGGCGGGGCAGTGGTCTTCACGTGGGTGGGTGCGCAATTGGCCTTGGGCATCGACTCGCGCACCCTGCGGCTCAGCTTCGCCGTCTTTCTCTTTTTCATTGCCCTCTTTTATTTCTGGCAGACCTGGCGCGTCGGCCGTCCGGCACACCAGGTGTCCGTCGCCAAGCGCCGTGCGGCACCCGTTTTCACACAGACTCGCGCCAGCCTGCTGGGCGTGGTGTGCGGCACGCTCGGTGGTTTTTTTGGTGTCGGCGGCGCCGTGTTGGCGGTGCCTATCCTCACGTCCGTGTTCCGTTTGCCGCAGACCACTGCACAGGCTCTGGCGCTCAGTATGGTGATACCAGGCTCCGCGATTGCATTGATGACCTATTCGTGGGCTGGGCAAGCGAACTGGTGGGTGGGTGTAGCGCTGGCAGCTGGCAGTTTGGTCTTCGTACCGGTAGGTGTGCGCCTGGCCTATAAATTACCCGAGCGCAAACTGCGACTAAGTTTTGCTGCCATGTTGCTGGCCACCGTGGCGCTTCTGATTGTCGAAGCATGATTGTCACGATGTCATGACCAAGCGTTAGCGCGAGAAAGTTTATGGTTCAAGGGTGAACCTTCATGGCAGGTGTTGCTCCAAGGGGATACGGGCTATGTGGCAATACTGCTGCACCCGGTTTTAATAAGGCCGAAAGGCCTTATGTATCAAGGAGGTCTTGACATGACGACTCACTCCCGTATTGCAGCATTCCTTTCCACCTCGGCGTTGTGCCTGGGATTGGTAGCGGCACCCTCGGCATTTGCCGCAGGCGCTGATGCCACCACCAAGGTGGGTGAGGGCAAGATGCAGACACAGCCTAAGCATCAGAAGGCGGATAAGTCTTCCGCCAAGGCGAGTCATGCCGGGCAGGTAGCCAAAGCAGACCACGCTGGCACGTCGCCAGCGAAGTAAGGAGTAGATAGTTCCTTTGTGTGCGGCTCGCGGATAGTCTCGAATCCAACAGCCGTTAAGCCTCTCGGTATGGGCACCGAGGGGCTTTTTATTTTTTGTGGCAGCAATCGTATGATGGGCGCTCAGCCTGTTGTTGGCGATGGTGCCCACAGGCCGTCATTCTCAACCCTGATCCACCAGGAACATTCGTGAGCACAGCACTCATCATTATCGATGTCCAACAAGGTCTTTGCGAGGGCGCGACGGCGTGTTTTGCGCATCGTGAGACGATTGCCAGAATTAATACCGTGGCCGCGACGTGTCGGGATGCCGGCGTACCTGTCATTTTTATTCAGCATGAGTCGCCCACCGGTAATCTGCAGTTCGGCACTGATTCCTGGCAGTTGGCGGACGGCCTGCTACGTCATCCCGACGACATCACTATTCGTAAGACCACGTCAGATTCTTTTTTACGCACAGACCTGGCTGACACGCTTGCGCGTCTTGGCGTGCGTCAACTGGTCATCTGCGGCATGCAAACCCAGTTTTGCGTGGACACGAGCACGCGCCGGGCACTTGCCCTGGGCTTTCCCATCGTCCTGATTGAAGATGGGCACACGACGGAAGACGGGCCACATTTCTCGGCCGCTCAAATCATTGCGCACCACAACCACACGCTCACGAATATTGGCAGTTTTGGCAATCGCGTGCGCACGGTGTCGGCAGAGGCATTTCGTTTGTAGTCATGGCTTCAGTGCTTGGCCAGCGTTGAGCCAGCCATATTGCCGCCATCGTCTGAAAAGTAAAAACCCCTGCCTCAGGGTGATCACGAAATTGATCATCCCAAGACAGGGGCGTTTGCCCACTGTGCGGTCTGCTACTTGGCGTATACCAAGTCGCGCAAACCAAGCGACAGCCCTGGCCAGTAAGTAATGATCAATAAGCACAAGATGACCACCCCTACAAATGGCACGAGCGGTTTTATCAGCTTCTCGAGTGGCAGTTTGGCCACCGCGCACGCCGCAAACAGGTTCACCCCGAATGGAGGTGTGATCATGCCCAGCGCCAGGTTCACCACCATGATGATGCCAAAGTGGACTGGATCAACACCGAACTTCAGCGCAACGGGCAGCAGCAAGGGAGCGAGCACCACGATAGACGCCGAGGTCTCAATGAACATACCAATCACAAACAGCGCCAAATTGACGCCCAACAGGAACGTGAGCTGACTGTCGAACAACTGGCTCAACCAAACGCCCAATGCATCAGGGATACCGGCGCGGTTGAGCAAGAAGCTGAAAACGCCCGCGTTGGCAATGACGAACATAATCACGGCGGTGGACGTGACTGACTTGTGCAGCGTCACGGACAATTGCTTGAAACTGAGTCTGCGGTAAACAAACTTGCCTACGACAACGGCGTACATCACCGCCACGACCGATGCTTCGGTTGGCGTGAAGACGCCGCCATAGATGCCACCCAGAATAATGACGGGCATCATTAACGCCAGCCATGCGTTCTTGAAGGAGGGCCACAGCGGCAGGCGACCTTCGCCGTCGCGCTTGCCCAGGTTGTTGCGCTTGGCGTAGAACCACACGTAGA
>JBEBWV010000081.1:0-25309 GCA_040391965.1 Achromobacter deleyi
CATTGAGATGTTGATGGACGCGCGTAACCCGCGTCTTGAAACTTGCACCGTTGCGTGTCAAGAATCGCGGGTTACGCGCGCTTAATACTCATGTTCTTGCGTTGATTTGCTCGCGCTCCACCCACGCTACGTTTCATATTGCCAACTGCGGTATGTAATTTACGGTTTTATACCGTCTATGTAATACCACCGGCCGTCTTCGCATACGAAGCGGCTCAATTCGTGAAGGCGGCTGGCCTGGCCGGCTTGGCGATGGCGAGCGACGAACTCTACCGTGGCGTGCGTGTCGTCCTGTCGGACGTAGTCCTTGACGTCCAGACCTAACCATTTCAGATCGGAAGGATTGGGCTCAAGCGATGGCGGGCGCGTGCTGGAATGCCAGGTGTCTAGCAAATACTGCAATTGATCCAGCACAAAGGCGCTGTAACGTGACCGCATAAGCGCTTCTGCATCGGGTGCTTGCAGATGCATCGAGCCTTGATGCCAGCGCGCGCAGCATTTGGTGTAGTTGTTGCCACTGCCACAAGGGCAAGAAGTGATGGCGTCTTTAGATTTCTTGGTCACGACAAATACGAATAGAAGGTCGGTTGAATCTAGAAACCTGAGGCGCTCAGGCCAGAAGGTCGTTGTATTGAGGGTGGCGACGCATATAGATGGCGGCGTAGGAGCACAAGGGCTGCACTTTCCATCCCTCAGCGCGAGCGGTATCAAGGGCTACGCGGGTGAGTTCTGCAGCAATTCCCCGACCTGCGAGCTCGGGCGGTACACCTGTGTGCACGATAGCCATCGTGTCCGAGCGCAACTGGTAGTCCAGCACGCATAGGTTTTCTTCAACGGTTGCCGTGAAACGGGCTTGCTCTATGTCGTGTTCGACATGAATCATGGCTTGATGACTCCTTGTATAGCGGGTTTTATTACTTAATTCAGGTAGGCACGGACAGGAAGTTACAGGTAAGTGAACGCAGACAAATGAATGCTGGGAGCTGAAAGCTTGCACCTGATGCTTAGTCGTTGGTTGGCACTGTAGGCGTATCTGTCTAACGGTACCAAATCAGGTGAAATGTTAGTGCCAAATTAGGAGCCACATTAAGGCTCAATCAATGCCGTCACGCCTCAGCGTTTCAGGATTTTCAATAACGCAGTCAGGTGGATGTCGCGCTCTTCGGCGAGTTCAGCGATGGATCGGCCATGAGCTTCATCATTTACGCCTTTGACTAGTTCCTGCTCAAGCGCAGGAGTCAGACTGGGCGAGCCCAGGTCGTCCCACCAGGTTTGGATGGGAGCTTTGAGGTGGTCCATGAACTGACGCAAGCCCCCGTCTCCACCACCCAGATTAAAGGTCATGTGCGGGCCGAATATCGCCCAACGCAAACCCGGCCCTTGAGAGACTGCGGCATCAATATCAGCCACGCTGGCCACGTTTTCAGCGGCAAGGTGAATGGCTTCTCTCCAAAGTGCTGCTTGCAATCGATTGGCAATATGGCCGGGCACTTCCTTATTCAGACGGATGGGATATTTTCCGATGCTGCGGTAGAAACTGATAGCGCGCTCAATGGTGTCGGCAGATGTTTTTTCGCCGCCCACGACTTCGACTAAAGGAATAAGGTGCGGCGGGTTGAACGGATGCCCGATGACGAATCGTTCTGGATGTTGGCATTGCGCTTGCAAGCGGCTCATGATCAGCCCGGATGAACTTGAGGCGACGATGACGTGAGGGGCAAGTGCGGCGTCGATACGCGCGAAGAGGGCGATCTTGAAATCTTCTCGCTCTGGCGCGTTTTCTTGCACGAAATCGGCATTCTTGAGTGCCTGCTCAAGATCCGGCTCAAAGCGCAGGCTCTTTGTGGAAGCATTGGGCAGCATATGGCCAAGCTCTTTGAGCACAGGCCAGGCTGCATCAATGCGTCGCTGTGTTTGCGCAGGCGCATCGGGTGAGGGGTCGCTCACCACCACGTCCAAGCCTTGGGCGAGAAAAAGTGCTGCCCAACTTGCGCCGATGGTTCCCGCGCCGACGATGGTCACTTGTTTGATGACTTGCGAATTCACTGAACCTTGAGCCACGTTCATCTCCGTTGTTGTAAGCAATCCCGGGAATTGTCGGTCAATCTGCAAGTGTGCGCCATGTCAGCGTTAGGTCGGCCAGCGTATCGGCCCATTTGTGACTTGGCCTGTGGCAGTGCTGATCACATTGCGGCATGCCTGTGCTTGTGTAAACGTCATGCAAGGCGCTATGGTTGATCGGCCTGCTCGTCTCCGGGCAGTGTTCCAATCGGAACATGACATCAGCAACTACAGACAAAAGGGGTTCGCTTGTGACTGATCTTTGGCGTTTGTCCGCCAGTGAGCTTGCTGCACGTATTCGCAATCGCGAGGTAAGCGCGCTGGAGGCTGCGAAAGCGGCGCTGGCACGGCTTGACGCGGTGAATCCGGCGATTAACGCGGTAGTGGACCATCGTCCTGAGGCGGTTCTGGCGCGTGCGGCCGACATTGATGCCGCCCTGGCCAGAGGGGAAGACCCTGGTGTCTTGGCCGGAGTGCCGGTCACGGTCAAGGTAAACGTGGATCAGGCAGGATTTGCGACGACCAACGGCGTGCGGCTGAACAAAGACGTGATTGCCCGCGAGAATAATCCGGTCGTCGACAATTTGCTGCGCGCTGGTGCCGTCATCATCGGACGCACGAATACGCCCGCATTTTCCCTTCGTTGGTTCACCAGTAATCAGATTCACGGCGCTACACGCAATCCGCGCAACGCGGCGTTGACGCCGGGTGGATCATCCGGCGGCGCGGCGGCAGCCGTGGCCGCAGGCATCGGCCATCTGGCGCACGGTACGGACATCGCAGGCTCCATTCGGTATCCGGCCTATGCCTGCGGCGTGCATGGCTTGCGGCCAACCCTGGGTCGTGTGGCGGCGTTTAACGCGGCGTTGCCAGAGCGCTCGCTTGGAGGGCAGATTACGGCTGTGTCTGGTCCGTTGGGGAGAAGCATTGCTGATCTACGCCTTGGGCTGGCCGCTATGGCGGCCCCGGATGCACGTGATCCGTGGTGGGTGCCGGCGCCGTTGATTGGCCCACCCGTGGCACGGCGCGTCGCGCTGTGCTTGAACCCGGATGGCATGGACACGGTGCCGGCTGTAGTTAAGTCGCTGCAAGAGGCAGCGAAACGCTTGAGCGAAGCCGGGTGGACCGTTGACACGGTTGAGACCTTGCCACCCTTGCAGGAAGCGGCTGACCTGCAAATCAAGCTTTGGCTGGCGGATGGCTACGAGGCCATGCTGGCTGCCGCAGAAAAAGAAGGAGACGCAGGGGCATTGACGGCGTTGCGCGGTCAACGGGAGGTCGCGGCGGCAATGAATCTTGAGACTTATTCGGCTCTCTTGACACGTCGTGCGACGCTGCTGCGGCAGTGGGCCTTGTTCCTGGAGCAGTATCCGGTACTGCTGTTACCCGTGTCGGCGGAGTTGCCGTTTGCAGATGGACTGGATCTGCAGGGTGGCGAGGCCTATGCGCGGGTGTGGCGCGCGCAGATGACGCAGATCGGCGTGCCCTTCATGGGTTTGCCAGCGTTGTCGGTTGCGATGGGATCGGTAGCTGACGCGCCTATTGGTGTGCAGATTGTGGCGGGTCGATATCGCGAGGATCTCTGCTTCGCGGCCGGGGAGATTATAGAAGCGGGTGGCGCACCGGTGCAGATTGCGCAACCGCTGCGCCAGCCGTGAAGCTCTTTGCTCGACGGCTCCGGTCGTTGTTGTTTTGAGGTGTCGTCCGCAACTAAGGCAGCGTCAAGCTGACGCTGCCCACTCTGAGCGCAGGAGCCCCATCATGCCGGTATCCCAGCGCTCATCGCCAGCGCGTGTCGATGAGCGTCGAACCCCCTCAAGCGTGAAGCCAAGAGATTTATAGATGTGTATGGCGCCCACGTTGAAGGTATAGACGTTTAATTCCAGACGCTCGATGCCTGGCATGGCGAACGCTTGCTCGATGAGCATGCTCACCATGGGGCGCGCAAGTCCTTTGCCGCGTTCTGACGGCGCGATGACCACGCGGCCCAGCCGAGCGTTGCCGTCATTCCATTCAAAGGCGAGTTGAGCGTGACCTACCGGTATTCCATTTTGCAAGACCATCCAGCACAGCCGTTTGGGCGGTGTGCTTTGCGTGTCCTCCAACATGCTGAGAAAGTGCTTGTCGTTGAGCGGAAAGGAGACCAGTGAGCCTCCCCATTGCACGACTTGAGGATGGGTTTGGAACCAATCGGCAAGCACTGAAAAATGGGCAGATGTGAAGGGGCTCAGTGTCAGCATGGGATTTTTACGCGGGCTTGGGACTCAGGGTTTGATGCTAAAGCGCAGGGGCATGGTGCCCAAATTGCCGTAGGTAATCAGGAGGTCGCGATCGACCGGTACGTCCAGAAAACCTGCGTAGGAACCGGTGATAACGTGCTGTCCGGCGCTCAAACCCAGGCCTTGTTCACGCAGAAAGTTCACTAACCAATAGAGCCCGGATTTGGGTTGGTCATTGGGGTGAACGCCGTCGTGCACGTCGAGCTCCTGGCCTTCGATGGCCAGCGTTATCGTCATATGGGTTGGAGCAGCGGTAGGTGAGGAAATGCGCGGGCCAAGCACCAAACCCTGATTAAACATGTGATCGGCCAGCAATTCTGGCAGGCTGGCGTGTTCGGGCGCTGCATAGCGGCAACCGAGAATTTCCAGGGCCAGGCGGGCACTGCCAATAGCCGCATCGATTTCTGCGTGGCTGTAGACGGCGGCGCGTGCGGGTAAATCTTGAGCGAGTTCGAATGCGATTTCCGGTTCGACGCGCACGGTGTTTGAGTGTGCTGGCACAGATGTGCCATTCAGCTCGAAAACACTGCGGGCGTAGATGGGCGCGACGACGGTTTTTTCCGGCGTGGGCAGTGCGCTTTTCCAGGCTGCTATCGGATTCTGATCTGTTTGTTCGAGTAGCTTTGCAGTGCATTGCTGCACGGCAAAGGCTTGTCCGAGGGTTTGTGGACGGCAGCCGGCAGGCAGGCGCGGGCCCGCCACGCCGGAGTGGCGTGCAGCGATCAGGTAACGCGCGGCGTCTTCGCTGCCTGCATAGGGTTCAATCAGCACTTGCATGGTGTTACTTCGACAGGAAGAGCAGAATCCAGAGCGTGATCATGGCGATCAAGCCTACCCAGCATGATCCCCAGAAACCCACGATGGGCCATTTGACGTCCAGCGGGGTTTCTTTCGGGTCGACGTGACTCAGCAAGTCGTTGGCGTTGCCAATCAACCAGAAACGCGTGTGTGGAAACATCAAGCGGAAAAAGTAATCGAGCAAGATGCACGACTGAATGGCCAGGGGATACGCCTTGAAGGGGCGGTGCTGGAGAAAGGGGTGCTTGAGCACCGCGTTAATACGCTTGATTTTGACGAAGAAAAGCACGACGCCACTAATGGAGCAGGTAATAAAGCAAAGAACGAAAAGACTGAAGGCCAGAGCCATGGCGTGAGAAAGCATGGGAGTACTCGTGAGTAGCGGCGGGCAAGCCTCGCGCGAATTGAAAAAGGGCGTGGATGACGCGGATATTAGCCGCGCGTTTGTCCTTCACCGTTGAGCACCCATTTTTGAGTGGTCAAACCTTCCAGACCGACTGGACCGCGCGCATGCAGACGGTTGGTGGAAATGCCGATTTCGGCGCCCAGACCATATTCAAAGCCATCTGCAAAGCAGGTTGGCAAGTTGACGTAGACAGAGCTTGAGTCGACTTCGCGTTGAAAACGCTGTGCCGCCGACAAGTCTTCTGTGACGATGGCGTCAGTATGACCCGAGCCCCAGCGGGCGATATGTTCGATGGCTTCATCGAGATTGTCTACGATGCGAATAGCGAGAATTGGGCCGAGGTATTCCGTGTCCCAGTCTTCTTCCGTAGCGGGCACTGCATTAGGCAAAAGCGCCAGGCTGCGGGGGCAGCCTCGGAGTTCGACACCGTGTGCGGTGAATGCCGCGGCCAGACTCGGAAGAATCGAAACGGCAGCAACCGCATCCACCAGCAAGGTTTCCATGGCGCCGCAAATGCCGTAACGATAGGTCTTGGCATTGAACGCGATGTCGTGCGCTTTTTCCGGATCTGCTGCGGCATCAATGTAGACATGGCAGTTGCCATGCAGGTGTTTGATGAGCGGCACTCGAGCTTCTTTTGCCAGGCGCGCGATCAAGCCCTTGCCGCCACGCGGCACGATGACGTCGATATGTTCTGTCATGGTGATGAGTGCGCCCACGGCAGCGCGGTCTGCGGTGGCGACCACTTGCACGGCTTCAGGCGGCAGGCCCGCTGCGCTCAAGCCCAGTTGTACGATGCGACCCAGGGCCACGTTGGAGTGCAGCGCTTCGCTACCGCCCCGAAGAATCGAGGCATTGCCGGATTTCAAGCACAAGGCAGCCGCATCAATGGTGACGTTGGGGCGGGATTCGTAAATGATGCCAATGACACCCAGCGGCACGCGCATTTGCGCCACACGCATACCGTTAGGACGAACGCTAGTGGCGGAAACGCTACCAATAGGATCAGGCAATGCGGCGACCTGGCGCAGCCCTTCGGCCATTTGCGCGAGGGTTTTGTCAGACAGCGTCAAGCGGTCAAGCAAGGCTGGCTCCAGGCCATTGGCGCGGGCGGAAGCCAGGTCTTTGGCATTGGCGGCCTTGAGCTCGTCGTGGTTGGCGGCAAGTGCGTCAGCCATGGCCAGCAGCGCCTGGTTCTTGGTGGCACCCGTGGCGCGCGCCATGGCGCGAGAGGCTTGGCGGGCGTTTTCGCCCAGGACAAGCATGGCGTGTTCAATAGAGGACGAGGACATGATGGCGTCAGTCATTAGAGATAAGGCGGCTTGGGCGCCGCCAGCATAGAAGTAAAGTGTATATCCGGCCCGGGAGGCCAGGAAACCACGCGCTGGGACAAATGTGGCGGCCAGGCCGCCTTCACGGTCGCGTGCCGGCCGCTGCTACGCGCAGTGCCAGTCGCGTCATTTCTTCCCAGGGGTCAGATAAGCGGCCCGGGACCGACAGGCCCTTGATGAGCCGATCGACTTCATGGGCATGTTGTACGGCGGCGGGCCAGACATTGGGCTGCACGCGGCCTAATGCTTGCAGTGCCAAGCGTTCGTGCGCCCCAAAGATGCGTAACTTTCGCATGAGGCCGTTGGCATCCTGGCCCAATGTGCGGGCTTCTGATACCCGAGCAAGCAGACGGATTTCTTCTCCGACCGCCCACAGCACCAAGGGCAAGGCTTCCCCTTCGGCGCGCAGCCCATCGATCATGCGGATGGTGCGAGCGGAATCACCCGCGAGCATGGCATCGCGTAAGCCGAATACGTCGTAGCGTGCCACGTTGAGCACCGCTCGTTCGACATCTTCGGCAGCCAATTGGCCTTCCGGATAGAGCAGGCCAAGTTTCTGAATTTCTTGATGCGCTGCCAACAAATTGCCTTCGACTTTGTCGGCTATCCATTGCAGGGTAGCCGCGTCGGCGCGCTGGTTCTGGCGGGCAAGGCGAGCACCAACCCAGGCAGGCAAACGGCCCCGCTCGATAGAGGGCACGTCCACCATGACCCCGCCGCGCGCAAGCGCTTGCACCCATCGACCTTCTCGCGTGGCTTTATCCAGGCGGGGAAGGGCAATAAGTACGAGGGTGTCGGGGTCGGGTTGTTTTTCGGCTTGCTCGGCGAGCTTGGTCAGAGTGTCTGCCCCTGCCTTGCCGGGCTTGCCTGTCGGGATCTTGATTTCCAGGATCCGACGATCGCCAAAGAGAGAAACGCTTTGGGTGGCCGCTGTAATAGCGCTCCAGTCGCTGCGAGCATCCATCAGCAGCGATGTGCGGTCGGTATAGCCCGCCGCACGCGCTGAGGCGCGCAGCGTATCGACGGCTTCCGTGACGAGTAGGGGCTCGTCGCCCGACACCGTATATAACGGTGCCAGGCGATTGCCGGCGCGCTGTAAGTGTTCCGCTAGTCGATCTGCGTCCAGAGCCTGTGCCATGCTTACCTGAAGATCGCCGGGCCAGTGGTCGTCGGCGTCTGCCAGGGCGTCGGGCTGTCCTGGCGCTGCGGCGTGACCTTGGTCGGGTCAAAGAGCGGCGTGTCCGGCGTTGGGGCTGTTTTGGCCTCTTCCATGGCGCGTTTGACGTCAGGTGCAGTCAAGCGGCGAAGTAGTCGCGACACCAGGTCACGCTGCATTGAGCGGAACAGGGTATCGATTTGCCCTTCCTTGGCCTGGACCACCGAGTTGTCGTACGGCATTTCTCGGAAGATCGACAGCGTTGTGTCCGGGATCAGTGCACGGCCTTGTGCGTCGATGAGGCGGAACGTGAAGTTGATACCCAGTTCGTATTCTTCAACGCGACCTTGCGCGTTCAAAGATACTTCACGCAGCGTGCGTTCCTCGTTGACCTGCTGAAGAATGGCCTGCGCTTTCTTGGGCGCATCGACAAGCTCCGTATTCGGCGACGCCGCACGAAGCGCGCGGCGCACATCAGCACCAAACTGCGTGTTGCTGGGAAGACCGACATACAGTGTGTCGAATGGCATGGGAGTGACCCCACGCATTGCGAAACCGCAGGCGGTTAGTAGCGTGACCAGCGCCAGGCAGCATGCGCTGCGCAGCAGCCATGACAGGCGAGGGGAGAGCGGTTGTTGCCCGGCGAAGTTCATGCGTTACCTCATCAGCCTACGACGTTGACCAGTTTGCCCGGAACCACAATGACACGCTTGGGCGCGCGGCCCTCAAGAAAGCGAGTCACTTCTTCCTGGCTGGCGGCAAGTTGTTCGATCTCTTCTTTGGTGGCCTTGGCCGCGACGCGGATCGCGCCACGCAATTTGCCGTTGACCTGAAGCATGAGTTCGATTTCGTCTGAAACCAGGGCGGCTTCGTCTACGTGTGGCCATGGCGCATCGAGCAGATCGCCCAGTTCAGCGGCGTAGCCGAGGTCTTGCCAGAGATGCCACGTAATGTGCGGCACGATTGGGTAGAGCACACGCAGCAGCACGCCAATGGTTTCGGCATACGCCGCGTCCGTGGCGCCGCCCTCAGGCAACGAGGCGTCGTCAATGGCGTTGAGCATTTTCATGCACGCCGACACCACCGTGTTGTATTGAATGCGTTGATAGTCGTAATCGGCCTGCTTGAGCAAGGAATAGACCTCGCGGCGCAAATCCTTGATGGGGCGTGCCGCTTGCGTCCAGTCGGTACCCTTGGCCAAACCACGGGCCACGGCTTCGCGCTGGGCGTAAGAGATGGACCACAGACGGCGCAAGAAGCGGTTGGAGCCTTCAACGCCGGAGTCTGACCACTCAAGGGTCTGTTCAGGTGGGCTGGCGAACATGACGAACAGGCGCGCGGTGTCGGCACCCAAGGTGTCGATCAGGGATTGTGGGTCCACGCCATTGTTCTTGGACTTGGACATGGTGCCCACGCCGCCGTAGGTGATGTCGGAACCATCGGCTTTCAGCTTGGCGCCGATGATGGCGCCTTTGGCGTCATAGATGTTCTCAACTTCTTCGGGCCAGAAGTACTCAACCCCGCCCTTGGCATTCTTGCGCGAATAGATATGGTTCAGCACCATGCCCTGGCACAGCAGTTTGGTGAAGGGCTCGTCGAAATTCAACAGGCCCATGTCACGCATGACCTTGGTCCAGAAACGTGCATACAGCAAGTGCAGAACGGCGTGTTCGATGCCGCCGATGTACTGGTCCATCGGCATCCAGTAGTCATTGCGCTTGTCCACCATGGCAAGGTCGTTGCCGGCAGATGTGTAGCGCATGAAATACCAGGATGAATCGACAAACGTGTCCATGGTGTCGGTTTCACGACGCGCGGGCTTGCCACAACTGGGGCAGGCGCAAGACAGGAAGGCTTCGTTCTTTGCCAGCGGGTTACCGCTGCCATCGGGAATCAGGTCAACCGGCAGGATAACCGGCAGGTCTTTCTCGGGTACGGGAACTGCGCCGCAATCTTCGCAATGAATGATCGGGATCGGGGTGCCCCAATAGCGTTGGCGCGAAATGCCCCAGTCGCGCAGGCGCCACGTGGTTTGTTTCTCGCCCAGGCCTTGTTTGCCCAGATCTTCTGCAATGACGTCGACCGCTTCTTTGGCAGACAGGCCGTCGTACTTGCCGGAGTTGATGGTACGACCGGTTTGCTTGTCGCCATACCACTCTTGCCAGGCGTCCAGGCTGTAGGTTTTGCCTTCCACCGCAACCACTTGTTCAATCGGCAGATTGTATTTTTTGGCAAAGGCGAAGTCGCGTTCGTCGTGCGCAGGCACGCCCATGACAGCACCATCGCCGTAGGTCATGAGCACGTAGTTGCCCACCCAGACGTCGATTTGGGCGCCCGTCAGCGGATGGGTGACCTGCAGGCCAGTCGGCATGCCTTCTTTTTCACGCGTGGCCATTTCGGCCTCAGTGGTGCCGCCGAGCTTGCACTGCTCGATGAAGGCCGCCAACTGCGGATTCGATTGCGCGGCGTGCGTTGCCAGCGGGTGTTCCGGTGCTACCGCGCAGAACGTGACGCCCATGATGGTGTCGGCGCGCGTGGTGAACACGTAGAGCTTGCCATCCTGTATCAGTTGGCCGCTTTGGTCTGCAATATGGTGCGGAAAGGCAAAACGCAAGCCTTCTGACTTGCCAATCCAGTTTTCCTGCATGAGGCGCACGCGCTCAGGCCAGCCGGGCAAGCCGGTTTGCACTTGCTCAAGCAATTCGTCTGCGTATTCGGTGATGCGCAGGTAGTAACCGGGGATTTCCCTTTTTTCGATGGGAGCGCCGGAGCGCCAGCCGCGGCCGTCAATAACCTGTTCATTGGCGAGCACGGTCTGGTCGACCGGGTCCCAATTCACCGTCTGGGTTTTGCGGTAGGCAACGCCTTTTTCCAGCATCTTCAGGAACAGCCACTGGTTCCACTTGTAATACTGCGGGTCGCAGGCGCACATTTCGCGCGACCAGTCGATTGCCAGGCCCATCGACTTCATCTGCTTCTTCATATAAGCGATGTTGTCGTACGTCCACTCGGCTGGCGGCACTTTTGACTTGATGGCGGCATTCTCGGCAGGCATGCCGAAAGCGTCCCAGCCCATGGGCATGAGCACGTTGAACCCGCGCATGCGCAGTTGGCGCGCCATCATGTCGTTGATGGTGTAGTTGCGCACATGACCCATGTGCAGTTTCCCGCTGGGGTAGGGCAACATGGAGCAAGCGTAGAACTTGGGCTTCTCCGAGCCGTCGGGGTTCTTCGCATGTTCGTGGACTAGATAGGCATCGCGGGCCTGCCAGTCTTGATGGGCGGCCGCTTCGACGGTAGTGGGGAGGTAGCGTTCCTGCATGGGCTCGTGCGCAATCTTCAAAAAGAGGGTGAGCCGCCTTTGCACGCGGTGCGTGTAGACGGTCAAAACCGTTGATTATAGGAGGTGCTAGGCGCGGATAGGGGACGCAGTGATTTCAGGGATGCGTGCGCCCTTGGCAAAGGCCCCATATAGCAAGCCAATGCCCCCCACTATGGCACCTGCCCAGACCACGCCGGACCATCCGGAATGGGCATAAATATAGGACGACAAGAGCGATCCAGCGGCTCCACCAATGAAATATGACGTCATATATCCCGCTGTAAGACGGCTACGCGCTTCAGGTTTCAAACGATAGATGGCGCTCTGGTTGGTGACATGAACGCCCTGGATGGCCAGATCTTGTATCAGAATTCCCACTAAAAGTGCCAGCACGGAGACTTGGCCAAACGCAATAAACCCCCACGAGCCCAGCAATAGCAATAATCCTGCGAGCGTGGCCATATTGCCTAGCCCCCTATCGGTGAGGCGTCCTACCCGGTTGGCGGCAAAGGCACCTGCTGCGCCAGCCAGGCCAAAGAGGCCAATGGTCGTGTTGGAATAGCCGTAAGCCGGACTGGACAGCAGAAAGGTCAGCGGCGTCCACAACATACTGAATGAGCCGAACAACGCCGCGCCAATCAGGGAGCGGGCACGAAACAGCGGCTCTTCTCTATAGAGATGCACAATGGACCCGAGCAGTTGCAGGTAGCTCAACCCTGTCGGGCTCTTATAACGAGGCAATACGCGCCACAGCACCCCTGACATCATCAGCATCAGAATGGCGGCGACCCAATAGACGGTGCGCCAACTGCCGATGTCGGCCAGGGCACCCGCCACCGTGCGCGCAAGCAAAATACCTAGCAGTAATCCACTCATTACCGTGCCTACGACGCGCCCGCGCTCATGTGGCGCGGCCATCGTGGCGGCAAAGGGCACGAGGACTTGGGCTACGACCGACAGCATCCCGGTCACCGCCGTGCCGATCATGAGAAAAGCGATGCTCGGGGCAAACGCAGAGATGAGAAGGCCCCCGGCCGATAGCAGAGTCATGAGGACAATCAGGCTGCGCCGCTCCAGCATGTCGCCTAAGGGCACCAGTAGCACCAGGCCCAGCGCATAGCTGAGCTGTGCGACTGTGACGATGCTGCCTGCGGTCGCCGTTGACAGTGAGAACTGTTGGCTGATGGTATGCAACAGGGGCTGAGCGTAATAGTTGCTGGCCACCGCCAAACCGGAAGCCACTGACATCAGCAAGACAATTGGAGCGGTTAGCGCGGGGGGCGTGGGGTGGCTCGTGTTCGGCTTTGATGTGCTCATGGTGCTGCGTGCCTCAGGTCAAAATGTGCAGTGCTGGAAGGTGAAAGGCGCAGCACGGCAGGGATGGTGAATGCGAGTGCCACGGCGATAGCAGCCCAGGCAAGGTCAAAGGAACCAAACTGATCGCGCAACATGCCCGCCAGAAAGGGCATCGTGCCCGCAATGAGATAGCCCACACCCTGGACAAAGGCAGCGAGAACACCTGCCCGGCGCGAGTCGCTGGAGTGATCGAGCGTAAGAATGAGGGTCAAGGGAAAGAGTGCTCCGATGCCCAGACCTAACAAGGCAACCGCCAACCAGGCCAGAGTGATGGGCGCTGACAGCAGGCAGATGAACCCGGCCACGCCAAGGGCAATACAGAGCACGAGCGGCCCGCGGCGGTCAGGCCAACGCGACGCAAAGGCGGCGACCCCGAGTCCGGCGACGACTTCGAACGCCGTGAGGCCAGCCAATAGAATGCCAGCTTGCTGGGCACTCCAACCTAATTGAAGATAGTAGGGGGCGAGCCAAGCCAGCAGCAGGGTGTAGCAACCGGTCTCAACACCGAATACGGCGGCCAGGGTCCAGGCGCGACGCTGACCGCTGACGCCCGGGCTGCGCTGCCCAGAGACCAACGGCATATCTGGCGCGTGCCGAGTCGCCAGCCACCAAAGCACCAGGGCCAAGGCCGCTGGCAGCGCCCAAATGGCCAGGGCGCTTTGCCAGCCTACAGCCGGCAGCAGCGCTGGCGCCGTCATGGCGGCTAAGGCGGCCCCACCCATGATCGCTGTAATGTAAAGCCCCATCAGGCGATCTACCTGTGCAGGAAAGTGTTTTTTGATGAAGCCCGGCATCAAGGTTTGTACGAGACCGATGCCGGCACCTGCAGCAAGTGCCGTCGCAAGCAGACTCAGGCCGCTACTCAGGAAGAACCGGGTCAGGCTTGCTACAAGCACCAACGCCAGCCCGATCACAATTCCACGGCGCATGCCCAGGCGATAGACGGCGCCTCCGCAGAGCGCCAAAACGCCCATGGCCATGATGGGAAGGCTGGTGGCGAGGCCTGCGCCTTGATACGACAGACCGGTAGCACTGCGAATGTCATCAAGCAGTGGACCAATGGCGGCAAGTGAGGGGCGCAGATTCAAGCCGACCAGCACAATGGCGAGCGCGGCGAGAGTGGCAAGTGTGTTGCGAGAGAAGCGCGACGTCATGGTGCAAGCCCTCCCGGCGATTGCTCGTCATGGCTGATGAGCAATCGTTTCAACAAGGTGGCCATTTGCCGTCGATCAGCGGCCGAGAGCGGTGCCAGGAGCTGATTCAGCTCAACCAGATAGTCATTGAGCACGAGTTTGATTGTGCGCAGCCCTTCGGCCGTCAGCGCAACAATGACGCCACGACGGTCTTCAGGATTTGGGCTGCGTGCCAACAGACCGGCTTTCTCAAGCCGATCCAGACGGTTGGTCATGGCACCGGAAGAAAGCAGCAATGCCTCGACAAGCTTTTGCGGATTTAGCGCATAGGGCGCGCCTGAGCGGTACAAGGTGGCCAGCACATCGAACTCGCCGTGATGTAGACCATAGTTCTGAAACGCGCGCTCCACTTCGCGAGACGCGAGTGTGCTCCAGCGGAACAATCGGCTGATGACGGCCATGCCGGAAACATCCAGTTCCGGGCACTCCTCTTTCCACTGTCCAATGACGAAATCGACGCGGTCGTTCATAAATATCTTTGCCTGAAGTATCTTCACGTAAAGATAAATTTTAGCAGAGATCCGTTTTGCACCAATGTGAACGTTTAAGTCACCGATTGCCAGGGACGCAAGCAACACTATTTGCGAGCACCGAGTGAAGTAGGTTCGTGGCGATCAGATTTACGAGCGAAAAAAAAGGGCCCGCCTCTTTTGAGGTGGGCCCTTTCCGGTTTGACCGGAAACTACGCAGAAATTACTGCGCGGCGTCCTTCAGCTTCTTGAGCGGGCGAACCTTCACCTTGACCGAAGCCGGCTTGGCGGGGAACCAACGCTCTACGCCCGTGAAAGGATCTTTGCCGAAGCGCTTGGCCTTGGCAGCAACCTTTTGCACGGCGACCTTGAACAAGCCCGGCAACGTGAATTCGCCGATGCCCTTCTTGTCGACCGAACCCAGCACGGACGATTCCAGGCCAGCCAAAACGGCCTTGACCGACTTGGCTTCGATACCCGTGTGCTCGACCAGGTGGGCGATCAGTTGGGTCTTGTTCAGTGCGGCCTTGAGGACCTTGGGCGCTGTTGCGACTTTCTTCGCAGCAGGCTTGGCGGCCGGTTTTGCAGCAGGCTTTGCAGCCGACTTCGCAGGCGCCTTCACAGCTGGCTTAACAGCCTTCACTGCGACTTTCTTGGCAGCGGGTTTCACTGCGGGTTTCGCAGCGACAACCTTCTTTGCAGGTGCCTTGACGGCAGTTTTGGTGACTTTCTTGGCAGGAACTTTTGCTTTGGTGGCCATGGTCAAAATCCGTATGTTGGTGACATGGGGCAGCGCGGCGCCGAATATCGGCGTTTAACGCTACGCGCCCGATGATAGCGGAACTGTTGCCCCTAATGCTGCTTTCTACGCGTTCTGCAATGAATTCTTGTTGTTTTCACGAGAAAGAATAGGCCGTTGAACACTTCCTGGATGTGTTTATCGATGAAATGCGCAAAACACCGCCACAATTTTTCGCAAGGCTTTCGCGTAAATAATGCTGCCTGCAAGAGGTCTTGGCGAGCAAGCGAGGTAGCTCACTGACCGTGTCTGCACAAGGACTGGAACGTTCTTGCGGGTGCGGAGTCGAAACGCACGCGAGGCGTGGCATGTTCCAATCGTGCTCCGCAAGGACCCCTTTAGACGTGATGCAGGATATGTTGATGAAAAAGTATGTGGCAGCGCTTGTTGTTGCCGTTGTTTGTTGGTCTGGCGCTTACGCGCAAACCCCGGTTGAACCGCCGCTTTCCGCTAAAGCATGGCTGCTGTTGGACGAGACAAGCGGGCAGGTTATTGCTTCGCATGAGGCCGGCACGCGCATTGAGCCTGCGTCACTGACGAAAGTCATGACGGCCTATGTCGTGTTTGGTGCCATCCATGACAAACAGTTGTCGTTGAATCAGAAGATCACCGTTTCTACCCGCGCCTGGAAGGTGCCGGCCGGCAGCTCCAAGATGTTTCTTGAGCCAGGGTCCAGCGTCACCGTCAATGATTTGTTGGCCGGCTTGCTGGTGCAGTCCGGCAACGATGCCGCGATTGCCTTGGCGGAGGCGACATCGGGCAGCGTAGAAGCGTTTGTTCAGCGGATGAATGAAACGGCAGCAAATATGGGTTTGCGTGGCACACACTTTGCCAGCCCGCATGGTCTACCGGACCCCGGCACGTATTCCACGGCAAGTGATCTCTCTATATTGGCAACGCGCTTGATACGGGACTATCCTGAGCTATACAAAGCCTACGATTCGACCAAGCAATTCACCTATAACAAGATCACGCAGCCAAATCGCAATCGTTTGCTGTGGCTGGATCCCAGCGTGGACGGCATGAAAACCGGTCATACCGAGGCGGCCGGGTACTGCATTATTGCGACGGCACGGCGCCCGAATGGCGCAGATCAGCGGCGGCTGATCACCGTTGTCGTGGGCACCGCATCGGATCGTTTGCGTACGCAGGAAAGTCGGGCACTCCTGGATTGGGGGTTTCAAAGCTTCAATACCATCAAGCTTTACGGCAAGAATCAGGTGGTCGCCACCCCAGAGGTCTGGAAAGGCGTGAACGACACCCTGAAAATCGGGTTCGCACGAGACACCTACGTGACGGTACCTATCGGTGCCAAGGTGGAGCCGCTGCTATCGACGCATGAGCTGCTGGTCGCACCGATTGCCGCCCAAGCTGCTGTTGGCACATTGCAGGTAATGGTTGATGGAAAACCCATGATGCAGTTGCCGGTGGTGGCATTGGAGCCTCTTGAGTCTGCCGGGATTGCCGGGCGCACCTGGGATACGGTGCGCCTGTGGTTCAAGGAATACACAAGCTGACAGGAATGACATGGCAGGAAAATTTCCAACAAGTCTTGCGATTGCACCAGTGCCGCACGGGCCGCTGGAAATGCTCTCTGCCTGTCATGAACGTATTTTGCGGCAATGCCGCACGTTGCAACGTCTTGCGAAACATTACGCTGTGCACGGCAGCGATGAGGCTGCGCAAACGGCGGCGGCCAGCGTCTTGCGCTATTTTCAAACCGCTGCGATCGATCATCACCACGACGAAGAAGACGATCTTTTTCCGGCCCTGATCGACTCTATGGCGGGATCAGACGCGCATTGTCTGCATGCGTTGGTGGAAGGTTTGGCCACTGAGCATCGACAACTTGAGGCCTATTGGGCGGAGTTGTCGCCCGCTTTGCACGCCATCGCGTCCGGCGCGCCCGCCTCACTGGAGACGAGTTCGCTAGACGCATTCTGTGCTGCCTATGCCGCACATATTCAGCGCGAAGAAGAGGAGTTGCTGCCGATGGCTGCCCGACTGCTGAGCGATGAGGCCATCGCACATATTGGGCAGGCGATGCGTGGTCGGCGTGGGGGCGATGCCGGCTGACGAGATGGTTTCTGGCTGAGCACGAGTGCCTGGCCGCGGTATTACCGCAGCGATGCATGAGTGCGCTGATGGCGCTACGATGCGGCTAGCTGACGTTCGTCGCGTTGGCATGGCCGACGGGACACCCCATGAATCGTAATGATCAATTTCGCCAGAAACTGCTTGCGCCCGCGTTGATGCACGCGATGTCATCGCACAACCCCTTGTCGGCGAAGCTAGCCGAAGAGGCTGGTTTCGATGCAATTTGGGGCAGCGGTTTCGAGCTTTCGGCAAGCTATGCCGTTCCTGATGCCAATATTCTGTCGCCCTCGCTCCATCTGGACATGATGCGCGCCATCTGCACGTCGGTGACAGTACCTGTCATTGCCGATATTGATACCGGCTTCGGCAACGCAATCAACGTGTCCTATGTGGTGCCGCAATACGAGGCGGCAGGGGTGTCGGCTGTGGTGATGGAGGACAAGACCTTTCCCAAGGATACGAGTCTGAGAGCACAAGGACGCCAAGAGTTGGTTCGTATTGCTGAGTTTCAAGGAAAAATTGAGGCGGCTTGCGCTGCCCGGCGTGACCGCGCCTTTTGCGTAATTGCCCGCACGGAGGCATTGATTGCAGGCTTGGGTCTGTCAGAAGCTCTGGCCCGGGCGCGAGCCTACGAGCAAGCCGGCGCAGATGCCATTCTGATTCACTCAAAGCAGACCACACCTGATGAGGTGCTGGCGTTCGTTGACGCCTGGGATGGGCGAGTACCGTTGGTACTGGTGCCGACAGCGTACCCGCAATTGCGCGAAGTCGACATTGCCGCCTTGGGTAAAGTCGGCTTGGTCATCTATGGCAATCATGCCATTCGCGCCGCGATGGGGGCGATGCGCCAGGCTTTTGCACAAATTCGCCGCGACGGTGGTATTCATCATCTGGATGCCACACTACCCACCGTCAAAGCTGTGATTGAATTGCAAGGCGACGCCCACATGCGCGAACTCGAACGTCGCTATCTGCGATAACGCGGCACGGCGCTGCTAGGCTGTCTCTACACATCAAACAAAAATAACCAGGGGAAATCATGCAGGGTATGGAGGCCTGGCTCAGTCGGGTATTCGGTAGTTGGGTGACTGAAGTCAGCCGGGTCACCTTGCGGGCAGATGTCACTGCGGGCTTGTTGGGTGCATTGCTTGTCTTGCCGCAAGGGGTGGCATTTGCGCAATTGGCAGGTTTGCCACCAGAGTTTGGGCTGTACTCGGCCATCGTCCCCTGTATTGTGGCCGCCTTGTTTGGCTCCAGCCGACATGTAATGTCCGGGCCGACCAATGCAAATTCCTTAGCGTTGTTTGCGGTGCTGACACCACTCGCCGTGGTTGGCAGTCAAGGCTATATAGAGCTGGCGCTGGCGGCGACGGTGCTGGTGGGTTTGATGCAATGGGGCGTCGGCATGCTGCGCCTGGGTTCGCTCGCCCATTTCATATCTCCTGCTGCACTGTTTGGGTTTACTAGTGGTGCGGCATTGTTAATTGCCGTACATGCTTTAAAAGACGCATTTGGATTGGTGGGTGTGCAGGCGCATCGGGCAGGGGCGCTGTTGGCTGAGGTGGCGTCTCGCTTGAACGATTTGCATTGGGGCGCGCTGGCCGTAGCCGTGGCGACGGTCGTGGTGGCAGCCTTGGTGCGTCGCTTTGATCGCAGAAAACCGCACATGCTGGTTGGCCTGATTGCCGGCTCCTTGCTGGCGGCGGGTCTGAATGCGGGTTTGAAGGTGTGGGGCGGTCAGCCAATACCAGTGATGGGCGCCATTGCGCAGCCCTGGCCGCCATTTCATGTGCCAAGTATTGATTGGCGAATGTTGCCCGATTTGCTGAGCTTGGCGTTTGCACTAACAATCGTGGCGCTGGCGCAATCTATCTCGATAGCCAAGGCCGTGGCGTCACGTTCGGGTCAGCAGATTGATGCGAATCGTGAGTTCATTGGCCAGGGGTTGTCGAACATCGTGGGCGGTTTCTTTTCCTCCTACTTGTCTTGTGGTTCGTTGAATCGTTCTATTCCGAATTACGAGGCCGGTGCAAAAACACCGTTGTCCGCGGTATTTTCGGCCTTGCTGCTGGTTTTGTTGGTGGCGCTCACCGCGCCGCTATTGGCACAAATTCCTTATGCTGCCATTGCAGGCTTGTTGGTATTGGTTGCCTGGACTTTGTTCGACTGGCCACACTGGGTCATGCTGGCTCGCACTCAACGTAGCGAGTGCATCATCGCCGCCGCCACGTTGGCAGCCACCGTCACTATTCGCATGGAGGTGGCGATTCTGGTGGGCACTATTCTGTCGTTGATGGCGTATTTACACCGGACATCGCGCCCGGCGATGCGAACGATGGGGTTTGACAGCACTGACGCGGCAAGACAGTTCGTAGTGCTTGACGGGCGCAGTGATGGTTTCCCGGAGTGCCCACAGTTAAAGCTCTTGCGTATGGAAGGGTCTGTGTATTTTGGCGCTGCTGCTCACGTGGCAGAGCGTCTGCAAGCTTTGCGTGCAGAAATTAATGCACCAAAGCACTTGCTGATCATGGCCAAGAGCATGAACTTTATTGATCATGCGGGTGCGCAAGTTTGGGAGGAAGAATTGCAAAAACGTCGTGCTATGGGTGGCGATTTGTATTTTCACCGACCACGCCCAGAGGTATTGCAGATGTGGCAGCGCACGGGATTTCTCGCCCGATTGGGTGAAGACCATATCTTCCCGGACAAGCACACGGCATTGCATGTTATCTATGGCCGATTGAATCGAGATGTTTGTGCCGGATGCACGGTTCGGATTTTCCGGGAGTGCAAGACGGGCGATGCATAGGGTTGTGGGAATATTGAGTTCTAACGTCGCAGATCGAAGGGGGGGGCTGTCACGCATCCAAATGGTGGCCTGGATTGTTCGGTTCAGACATTGCAGGGCTTAAGCTCTTCGCTTCGATAGTAGGTTGTCTGCCCGCTCGCTCGCTCGCGTGGGTGGCGCGAGAGCAAACTGGGGCAAGACAACCACCGTTAAATGCGCATAAGCCGCGATGTTTAAACAGCCATTGCGCGGGATTAAGATCGCGGGTTATGCGCGCTTGTCACTGTCTTTACGGTGAAAGCCATTGCGCGGGATTAGGATCGCGGGTTATGCGCGCTTGTCACTGTCTTTACGATGAAAGCCAATGCGCGGGATTAGGATCGCGGGTTACGCGCGCTTGTCACTGTCTATACGATGAAAGCCATTGCGCGCTCCACCCACGCTACGATTTCCGGGGCGCGGTGGTGTTTTTGTGCTTCGTGGGACGTAATCACCGTGATTCAGACGAGCTGCGCATATTGCCAGTGCCGGTGACGCGGACCCGCCGTAAGGTCGACGCGACGCCGAGGTGGTCGATTGAATCCGTAACAGGCACCCTGACTCGCCTGCAATAGCCTACCGCCAGCGACGCTCCTATGCCACTATCGCGCGGCCCGCGCCGCCGATAATGGCGACCCGCCAAGGTCTTCCGAACATCAATGCCGCGCCATTCGAAGCGCAAGAATCCCACCCGTGCCAGCGATGGTGATACCAAAACCATTGTGAGATGTGCGAGGGGAGGCGTTGCCGTGCTCGCGACTTGGAGGCCGAGCGACGGCTTCCGAAGGCAGGCGAAGCCAACGAGGAAGCGGACGCGGTGTTGGGGCCGAAGGGCCCCAACCGGCCGACGGAGCGAGCACGGCAACGCCTCCCCTCGCACAGCGTCAAAAGAACAACAGCCGTTGCATTAAACAATGTCTAACGCAGCACCGGCTGCCGCAGCACCGGCTGCCGCAACATCGGCTGCCGCAACGCCTACAGGGAATAACACCTGTCCGACGTTTGGGATGCCATTCACACCGATCGATCAGGCGTCCAGCGGCTCCGTGCCGAGATAAGCCGCTTGAACCCGCTTGTCAGCGGCAATGCTGGTGGGATCTCCCAGCGCCAGCAATTGTCCGCGCACCAGTACGGCAATCTGATTGGCGTGTTTGAAAACGACATCCAGACTGTGCTCAGTGAAGAGCACCCCCATACGACGCGTATCGGCCAGCTCGCGCGTCAAACTCATCAAAGCGTGCCGCTCATTGGGCGCCATCCCTGCCGTCGGCTCATCCATCAGAAGCAGGCGTGGCTCATGCGCTAGTGCCATTGCCAACTCAACACGCTTGATGTCGCCATAAGCCAAGGCACCGCAGGCGTGGTGCGCCATGTGTGCCATGCGCACTTGAGACAGCAGAGCCAGGGCTTCGTCGGCACCATAGTGTGTGGCTTCACGCCAAGCGTTGAAAATTTGGCCATCGCGCGCCATCAGCGCAGTCTGCACATTTTCCAGCGCACTCATCGAGCGAAACGTGGCGGCCGTCTGGAAAGTTCGTCCAACGCCCAACTTGCAAATACGCTCTGGTGGCAGGCCTGCCAGCTCTTGGCCATCGAGCAAAATAGAGCCCGCATCGGGTCGTAACTGACCCCCCAACGCATTGAAACACGTAGACTTGCCCGCCCCATTGGGGCCGATGAGCGCGAGCATCGTGCCCGCTTCAAGCGAGAACGACACGTCGCGCAGCGCTTGAATGCCGCCAAAAGATTGGGTCAGACCTTGAACGCGTAGAAGCGGAAGAGTGCTCATGATGATTTGCGATACAAAGGGGCCGCCGCGCCCGCAAGGCCATTGGGAAACAGCAGCACCAAGGCAAGTATTGCTACACCAAGCACCGCATGCCAGTACTCGGTGACTCGGGCAGCACTATCCTGGAGCCACGTATAGGCGGCTGCGCCAAGCAATGGGCCGGCGAGCGATTGCACCCCGCCTAGCAGCATCATCACCAGGCCATCGACCGAGCGGCTCACGCTCAAAACATCGGGTGCAATGCTGCCCTTCGAAAACGCATAGAGAGACCCGGCCAGCCCTGCAACCATAGACGCAGCCACGAAGCCGGCCCATTGAACACGCCTGACATTCATACCCAGTGCTTGCGCACGTAACGCGGAGTCTCTTGCACCGCGCAAGGCAAAACCCAGCGGTGAAAACGTCAGGCGGCGCAGCCACCAGACGCCGAACACGGTTAGTACCAGACTCACGTAGTAGAACGCGGGGCCGCTGGCCATCCAGTCGGCAGGCCAGAGGCCAATCATGCCGTTACTGCCACCGGTCACCGCATCCCATTGATAGGCAAGCGCCCAAAGAATCTGTGCGCAAGCCAGAGTCAGCATCGCAAGGTAGACGCCGGACAGACGCACGCAGAACCAGCCGAACAAAAGGGCGCCAAGCCCTGCCACCAACGGGCCTAGCAGTAAGGCAGCCTCCATGGGCAACGCCGCCATTTTGAGCAGTAATGCGGCACCATAGGCCCCCAAACCGAACCATGCCGCGTGACCAAACGACACCATGCCGCCAATGCCGGTCAGGAAATGCAGACTGGCCGCGAAAATGGCGGCAATCAAGACTTCAGTGAGCAAAATGGTGAGATAAGGCCAATACTCATTGGCAACCGGAACCAAGGCCAGGAGCAGGATCAGTACGCCATAGGCCACGCGCAGGCGGCTTGATGCCGGGGCGAGTGCACGCGCAGGGACGGTGGCGTGTCCGATATTTTCCTGCGGTTTGCCAAGCAGGCCCCAGGGTCGCAACACCAACACAACCGCCATAACGGCGAACTCGGCGACGAGCGTTAGTTTGGACAAATTGAAGGTCCAGGGGCCAATGTCGACCTGACCGAGGAAGACGAACACCGCCTTGACGGAACAGATGAGCAGGGCAGCCAGAAACGCGCCAGGTATGGAGCCCAGGCCGCCCACCACGACGACAACAAAGGCGCTTGCAATGATTTCGAGGTCCAGGCCCAAAGTGGCGGGCACGCGTGGTGCTGCCATTGCGCCACCCAGGCCAGCCAGGAATGCGCCCAGTGTGAACGCTGAGGTGAAGAGCCAGGCCTGGTTCACGCCAAGTGCCGCCAACATGTCGCGGTTCTCTGAGGCCGCGCGTAGCAGTCGTCCCCAGCGCGTGCGCATCAGCAACAGCCACAGCAAGCCGAGCACGATGGGGCCGATGGCAATCAGCAGCAAGTCATATTCAGGGAAACGTCGGCCAAGAATATTCGCCGCACCAGAGAGGCCAGGCGCGCGTGCCGCGAACAAATCTTCCGGGCCCCAGATGGCCAACGTGGCGTCGCCAATGATCAAGACCAACGCGAAGGTAGCCAGCAATTGAAAGAGCTCGGGCGCACGATAAATGCGTCGCAAAATGGCGAACTCGGCCACGGTGCCCACGAGCCCGGTGACCAACGCGGCCAGTACTAAACCGGCCCAGTAGCCCGGGCCGTTACCGAACCACTGAGTGAAGGTCCAGGCCAGATACACGCCCAGCATATAGAACGAGCCGTGCGCGAAGTTGACCACTCGGGTCACGCCGAATATCAGCGACAGCCCGGCGGCGACCAGGAAAAGCGCACTCGCATCCGCAGCGCCGTTGAGCAGCTGCGACAACAGTCCCGAGAACGACATCAAGGGGCAGGGCGCATCTTGCGGACTTGCTCGTCAGGCGGCTGCAAACGTGCGCCGTCGATGTAAACAATGTCTTTCATGATGCCCTTGCCGTCTTCCACAGCAGTAGTGCCTACATACACACCCATCGTCGATTGATGATCGATTTTTCGGTATTGGATGGGGCCATAAGGCGTATTGACCTTCAGCCCGGCAAACGCGTCTACCAGCTTCTCCGTGTCGACGGCACCCGCCGCTTTCAGGCCTTCGGCAATGGATTTCAGCGAGGCATAGCCCACCACCGAGCCAACTTTGGGTGTTTCGTTGTAGCGCTTGCGGTAGGCCTCGACGAACGCCTTGTTGTCAGGCGTGTCGATGGCATACCAAGGGTAGCCCGTTACGATCCAGCCAGTAGGGGTGTCAGCGCCAAGCGGCTCCAGATATTCCGGCTCACCTGACAGCACGGACACCACAGCCCGATTTTCAAACAGACCTCGCGTATTGCCTTCGCGCACAAAACGGGTGAGATCGGCAGCGAACAGCACGTTGAAAATAGCGTCTGGTTTTGCATCGGCCAGCGCTTGCACGACAGCACCCGCATCGACTTTGCCAAGCGGCACAGCCTGCTCAGCGACGAACTCAATATCGGATTGGAAGGACTTCATCATGGCCTTGAAGGTGGCCACGGCGGATTGTCCGTATTCGTAGTTCGGGTAGACGATGGCCCAGCGCTTCTTGTGCAACGCCAGTGCTTTGGGGGCGAGGGCGGCCACATGCATCCAGGTCGAGGGGCGCAAGCGATAGGTATAGCGGTTGCCGTCTTGCCAGGTGATCTTGTCGGTCAGGGGTTCGGCCGCCAGGAAAAACACTTTCTGTTGTTTGGCGAAGTCGGTGAGTGCCAAGCCGGTGTTCGAGAGAAAACCACCGAAAATCAGATCGACCTTTTCGCGTGCAATGAGTTCTTGCGCGGCCCGAACGGCATCACCCGGGTTGCCGTTGTCATCTCGCGAGATGACTTCCAGCTTGCGACCAAGGACGCCGCCTTGCGCGTTCACTTCTTCGACCGCTAACTGCCAGCCCTTTTTGTAGGGGCCAAGGAAAGCGGGAATAGCCTTGTAGCTATTGATCTCACCGATGCGGATGGGATCTTTGCGTTCCTGGCCATGGGCCACAGGGGTCAAGGCAACAGCCAGCGCAACGGGGGCGGCGGCACGACGAATCAAAGACAAGCAGGAGCTGAGCATGGCAGGCGGTGCGTCAAAGGTGATGGGCGCGCGATCTGATAGCCACTACGCCCGTAGAGCGGTGCGAGCCATTGAAACACGAGCTCGTTGCGCCAATGAAAACGGCCCTGCAATGCAGGGCCGTATAACTATACCGAAAACCGGCTGAATTACTTCAGCTTGATTTCTTTATAGTCCACGTGCTTACGAGCGACGGGATCAAATTTCTTGATCAGCATCTTCTCGGGCATAGTGCGTTTGTTCTTGGTGGTCGTGTAAAAATGGCCCGTGCCTGCAGTGGACTCGAGCTTGATTTTTTCGCGGATACCTTTGGCCATGTCGTGCTCCT
>JBEBWV010000082.1:0-24887 GCA_040391965.1 Achromobacter deleyi
GCTTTCACGCTCGAAAAGACGTTCCCACAACACAGGCTTGAGCATCGAGGCCTGGCTGGACATGGGGTCTCCTTATGCTGTCGCGACGGTTTTTCGAGGCGCACAGGTTGTGCAACCTCGGATTACCCAGCATAGAGGAGGGCGTTCCTATCCGAAATGGGGGATTGCCCCTGTAAGTCGTGCGTGGCGTTCCGTTTTTGAGCGCTTGCGTTGTGACGTGGCGTGATGCAACGCCCGAAGACCTCAATGGCGCAGGGCGGACGAACGCCGCTCTGCGCCATTCGCCCTACATTCGTCCCTTCCAGGGGATCACTATTTCCTCTATGTGGCGCACCAGGAGATCGAACGCGAAGGCGAAGACGCCGATTACGATGATGCCCATGATGACGGTGTCGCTGGCCAGGAATTGAGCCGCGTTGAGCACCATGAAGCCCAGCCCCCGATCTGCAGCCACCATTTCAGCGGCCACCAACGTGGTCCAACCCACGCCAATGCCGATGCGCATTCCGGTGAAAATCTCCGGCATGGCTGCTTTCAGGATCACGTGCCACACAATCTGCATCGGGCTTGCACCCATGGCGTAGGCGGCGTGGATCTGTTCAATAGAGACCGAGCGCACGCCTGAGCGTGCCGCAATCGCCATTGGCGCGAAGATGGCAAGGTAGATCAGGAATACCTTTGGGAATTCGCCAATGCCAAACCAGATGATGATGAGAGGCAAGTAGGCCAAAGGTGGCAATGGACGGTAGAACTCAATGGGCGGGTCGAAGATGCCGCGCGCAATTCGGTTGACGCCCATCATGATGCCCACTGGGATAGCGGTAGCGCAGGCCAGAAAGAAGGCGCTGAAGACGCGGGTCAGGCTGGCGAGCGCGTGTTCCCATAGTGTGGAATTTGCCACCCCGTCGGTCATGGCACTGATGAACTTGTCGAAAACGGCGAAGGGTGAGGGCAGAAATAAAGGCCTGACCCAGCCCATGCCTGTAATCAAGAACCATAAGCCTATGAGGGTCAAACTGGTAATCAGGCTGATGTGGCCGCTATAGCCCGCGCCAGGCGCGCCATAAACTTTGCCCGGTTGTGCAGGTTTGAAGCCAAACAACGGTTTACGCATGTAAGACACCCGCCGGCCCGGCTTGTCGCTCGTCGCCGTAGATGATGCTGAGGACTTTTTCTCGCATCCCGATAAATTCGGGACTGGATTTGATCGCACGTCCATCACCTGTCTCCAGAAAGCGTCGATTGAAGTCCAATTCAAAGGTGTCCGTAATGCGGCCTGGGCGTGGCGACATCACGATCAGTCGCGATCCCAGAAACAAGGCTTCTTCTACGCTATGGGTGATGAAGAAGAACATCTTGTTGGTTTTTTGCCAGATATGCAGCAAGAGTTCCTGGATGGTCTCCCGGGTGAGCGCATCCAGAGCCGCCATGGGCTCATCCATCAAGAGCATGGCGGGATCGCAGGTCAAGGCGCGGGCGATGCCGACGCGTTGCTGCATACCCCCCGAGAGCTGGTAAATCATGTGGCGCTGAAAGTCTTGAAGACCAACCAACTCCAGATTTTTCACGGCACGTGCACGCCGGATGTCGCGCGGCACGCCCTGAAGCTTCAAACCGAACTCGGTGTTGTCCACCACATTAAGCCAGGGCAGTAGCGCATGCTTTTGGAAGACGACACCACGGTCGGCGCCAGGGCCCACAATGGGGCGTCCTGCCAGCGTGATTTCCCCTTCTGACGGAGACAAGAACCCGGCCAGAAGGCTGAGTAATGTGGTTTTGCCGCAGCCGGAAGCACCCAGTGCAACGATGAATTCACCGGGCTCGATGGTCAGGTTGACATCGTGCAGCGCAATGACAGGCCCGCTCTCATGCAGCCCGGGGTAAGTGACACTTACCTGTTGCGCTCGCAACGTCTGAGCGATGG
The DNA here is from genome assembly GCA_040391965.1 of Achromobacter deleyi. Taxonomy (GTDB): domain Bacteria; phylum Pseudomonadota; class Gammaproteobacteria; order Burkholderiales; family Burkholderiaceae_B; genus Achromobacter; species Achromobacter deleyi_B. The sequence goes on from JBEBWV010000082.1 coordinate 1,925, forward strand.
TCGTTGACGACATGGTCAGGCGGCTCCTGGTGCATGGGGGTCGCCGATGTCGCCGACCCGTGCTGATCTTTCGAGGTCGCCTGCACGGGTGCAGGCGCCTCGGTCGTAGCGGTCTACGGTACTGATTGTGCTTACTGGGCTGCAGCCTTGGCGTAGCGATCCGTCACGAATGGACCGTAATCCGGCAAGACTCGATCGATCTGCTTTTGCTCTTTGAGGAACTCGGCGCTGGCTGCAAAGGCCCGGGCCGCACCCGATTCTTTGCCACCGCCCAGCCATTCTTTAGACGCCTGCTCTTGCGCAGTGGGGAACACCAGCAACTTGAGCGCACTGAGCACGTCCTCAGGTTTACCACCCAGCAGTTTGACGATGCCTTTGACTTGAGGTGTGTCGACCGTCCAGTTGGCGCCGTTAGCCTTGTAGTCCGCATACGACTTGGCCATCACCTGGGTGAACGCCGCCATGAACTTCGGATTTTTTTGGGCCCAGGCTTTGTCGACAACCAGTCCGTCAAAGGTAGGCACGCTGGCGCGGCCGATTTGCTCCGAGTCTGCAATGACCTTGCCCGTCTTTTCAATTTCCGTCAGAGCGGGCGGCCAAACGTAAGCGGCGTCTATATCACCTCGTTGCCAGGCCGCGACGATTTGCGGCGGTTGCATGTTCAGGATACGTACATCACGCGGGTTGATTTTCCAGACTTTTTCCAGGCCGACCAGCAAGTGAAAGTGCGAGGTGGATACAAACGGCGTCGCCACGCGCTTGCCCTTCAAGTCCTGCGGGCTATTGATGCCGGAGCCATTGCGGGCCACCAGCGCCTCTGAGCGCCCAATGTTGTCCAGGATCCAGAACAACTCAATGTCCACACCGCGTGTGACGGCCGACGTGATACCTGTCGAGCCGAGCACGCCGACCGGCACGTTACCCGAGGCGATGGCGGTGGAAATGTCGCCACCTGATGTGAACTGCCGCCAATCTACGGCGTAGCCTGCTTCTTTCAGCGCTTTATCAAAGCTGCCATCCGCGATAGCGGAAATAAAGGGTCCGACAATGAGTTGGTAACCGACGACAAGTTTGGTTTGGGCAAACGCCGGCGCGGCAACCGTAGCGGCAAACACGCCGGCTACGGTACAGCGACGGATGAGGCGGAATATCGCGTTCATGGTGGTCTCCAGAAGAGAATGGGCCGCGCCCCGACGCTACCGGCTACCTGCCAGTGCGGCCTGGAAACCAGTGTGCCCGGATGCGAGGGAAACGCTAGGGCCAGATGCTGAGATATGTAGGAGCCAAGGCAAGGCAGGGCGCCTGAGCACGGGGACCCTGTCGGTTATACGCGCAGGAACAGCAGGGGCAATACGCAATATGGAGGAGGGCGTAGCTAGATGCCGACAACAAGTCGTCCAATTGGCAGGTAACAAGCGTGGCTTAACCCTTCTTGACGCTGGCGTGGCAAGCGTTGCCCCTGGCCTTGCGTGTAGACTTGCAAGCGGCGGCGTCGCCCAGTAGCGCAGGGAACTTTTATGTCATTGGAAAAACACTACAAATCAATTTTGGAATCGCTTGGGGAAGACCCGTCCCGAGAAGGGCTGGCCGACACGCCAGCGCGAGCAGCCAAAGCCATGCGGCATCTCTGTCGTGGCTACGACCAGAGCCTGGACGAAGTCGTGAATGGTGCTCTGTTCACGTCCGATACGCGCGAGATCGTGCTGGTCAAGAACATCGAGCTGTATTCGCTGTGTGAGCACCATATGCTGCCGTTCATTGGCAAGGCTCATGTCGCCTATTTGCCCAATGGAAAAGTGCTTGGCTTGTCCAAAGTGGCGCGCATTGTGGAAATGTACGCAAGGCGTTTGCAGATTCAGGAGAACCTGAGCCGTCAAGTGGCCGAAGCGGTTCAGTCGGTCACGAACGCGGCGGGTGTAGCGGTAGTTATTGAAGCCCAGCACATGTGCATGATGATGCGCGGCGTGGAGAAGCAGAACTCCTCCATGGTCACGTCAGTCATGCTCGGCGAATTTCACGAAAACCCATCAACACGGGCAGAGTTCCTGAGCCTGATTCGTTGAGGGATCAAAAGGGGGCTGTCCAGATTTGACAGAGCATACCGAGTATCTAGCTTGGCAGATGAAGGCTTGGTGAGCCGTTTGGTGGCAGCTATTGCTCCCACTGCGCAACGGGTAAGCAAGCTCACTGCTTGGTTGAGGTTTTGCGAAACCGCTCCGACAGCAAGACGGCAGGCACCGCCAATGCGGCCAAGCCTGCCATCACCAGAAACCCTCCTGACGCGAACGCCCGGTATGCAGAGCCTGCCGCCTGGATGCTGGCGAACATGAACACCCCGCCAGACAGTATCGCGTAGAGCGCGATGGCCGAGGTTTTGCATTCGGCGGGTACGTGCCTGGCGATGTACCACATGATGGCCGCGTTATTGCCTGCCAGGGTGAAGCACTGCAAGAGTTGCAGGGCCGCCATCGCCTGCGGATCCATGGTGGCCGATAAGCCGAGCCATCGAATCGCAGACATCACGGCAGAAATCAGAATCAGCCACTGCGCGCCGGTGCGGGCGAGCACCCGGGGCGCGAGAAAAAAGAACAGCACTTCACTACTCACACCGACGGCCCAAAGCAAAGAGACCTGCGCCGTCGAGAGTCCGCGTTCTGTCCAATACAGTGTTGAGTACGAGTAAAGAAAGCCATTGCTCGATTGCACCAGGCCCGCGGCAGCAATACATAGCAGCAACGGTCGATCCCGTAGCACCTGCATCATCGGTACTCGAGGTGCACCGATAGGCGTTTCGCGAGGCGTGGTGTCGCTTTGGGGCAGAGCGGCAGGCTCCGCCTCCGCTTGTGGGCGCGCTGCCTGTGGCAAAAGGCGTACGCAAGCCACGCAGGCAAGCAACAACCCCATGGATAGCCACATCACCCAGTCCGTGCTGAAGGTTTTGATCAAGTAGCCGCCAGCGACAGTCAACACGGCGAACCCGAGCGAGCCGCAAGCGCGAATGACGGTATAGGCGTTGCCCTGGCCATGACCACCGGCAATGGCCATGCGGTCCAGCAAGGGTTGCACGGCCGGGAAGAGCGCATTGATGGCTAGAGTAATAACTAGTAGCCAGATGGCATCGCTTGTGAGCGGATAGCAGGCGAACAGCAGCAGTGACGCCAGCAAAGCGCCAATAATCATGGCGTGCGCATGACCTGTACGGTCAGCAGCATGGGCAAAAAGTGGCGTGGAGAGGATCTTCGGCAGGAATGAGGTCGCGACGATCAAGCCGATCGTCGCGGAATCCAGGCCTCGGCTAGCGAACCATAGCGGCAGAAAAGGGATGCTGATCCCTTGCAGGCCATAGAACAGAAAATAAAAACCGTGTAACGCAACGGCGCCTTGGACGGCGCTCGGATTCCCGCGCATGACGAATTCACTGACTCAACATAAAGAAGGGACGAAGCATACCTGCGGAACTCGGGGCATGGACTTTTTTTATCTACGAACGGTACAGTCGGTGACCCTATTTATCTAACATCTCATACAACGCGGTAAGTTGGCGCGATATTCACACGTTTGCCGGAGGGAGGGCGCTCAAGTCTTCCAACTATTTACGAATATTGCAAAGAATAGGTTGACCTGGACGGGCTCTGGCCCCATAGTGTTGAGACTTGATATTCAAGTATCGAGATTTTCGTCCAGTTCAGAGTCCAAATTACCGGTCCCTATATTGTTCAACAGTCCCTTCCTTGAGCATCTTGTAACCCGGGCATCTTGCCCACTTGTACAAGGATAGAAATATGGAAACCGGTATCGTTAAGTGGTTCAACGCAGACAAAGGCTTCGGCTTCATCACCCCCGATTCGGGCGGTAAAGATCTGTTTGCACACTTCAGCCAAATTCAAGGCGACGGCTTCAAAGCGCTGCAAGAAAACCAGCGCGTGAGCTACACCGCCGGCGAGGGTGCCAAGGGCCCCCAAGCTACGGACATCCGTCCCCTGTAAAGGAACGGTAGCGAGCGCAGGCATCAATGCCTGCGTATCGCGAGAAGAACCCCTATAAGCAATTTGCTATTCGGGTTCGGATCTTGGAAGGCGCGTCCAGCTTAGAGCTGTTCGCGCTTTTCTTATGGTCAGACGCTTTCATCGAAGGCATGGAATGACTTTTCTGTTTTGGCTTGTGTCCAGGTTTCCGCTGGCATGGTTGCAGGGCTTTGGCGCAAAGGTAGGCGTTCTTATTTCTCGCCTGCCGGGCCGTTACGGACGTCGCCTGCAAGCGAACTATCGCCAGGCGTACCCTGATGTCACGCCAATGCAGATTCGCGACGCTTCCAAAGCTGCCGGTCGAATGATGATGGAAATTCCTTTCTTCTGGATGCGTCGCGACCCGCTGAAGAATCTGCCGATTTCACCCGCCGACTTCCATGTGGAAACGGATGCGGTGATTGCGCGCGGCAAAGGCATGATCTTGCTGTCGCCCCATCTGGGCGGGTTCGAGTTGCTCGGGCCCTTGTTTGCGAAACGCTCGCGCTGCACGGTCTTGTTCAAACCGCCCAACCGACCCGCCTTGCGCGAATGGGTCGAAAAACATCGGGGCGGACCAAATCTGAGTATGGCACCCGCGAATGTGCGCGGCGTGCGTATGTTGCTTAAAGCCCTTAAGCGCGGCGAGACGATCGGCATCTTGCCGGATCAGTGTCCGCCGGCTGGAGAAGGAGAGTGGGCGCCGTTCTTCGGCAAAAATGCCTACACCATGACTTTGGTGCAACGATTGCAGAGCCTGACGGGCGCGCCCATTGTGCTGGTGTTTGCGCAAAGGCTTGCATCGGGTAAGGGCTATCACATCCATACCAAGGTGTTGGAAGAACCCCTGCCGACTGACCCTATTGAGGCGGTGACGCAGATCAACGCTCATATGGAACGGTATATCCGCTTGGTGCCGGAACAGTATCTGTGGGGTTACAACCGCTACAAAAAACCAGCCGGGCAAGCCCTGCCTATGGCACCCGCAGAAGCGCCTGCCAGTTAAGCCTGCGCCGCGTTACGGTTCTTGGCGTGCGCAACATAACAGGATAGCGACGGGTATCACAAGTGCCCAGTAGCCCAGCGCCAAGTAGCCTGCTGCGGCCCCCATCGCGCCGACGGCGAACCCGAGGACATGGCTGCCAATCGTGGCAATGCGAGCATTCAGCTTCGCGCGTGCTGCAGGTTCCGGCTCTTGCAGACGATCTATCAGATCGATGACCAACTGCGTGACATTCCCCGTCATGACCGTATTCGCGGTGGCGGACGACTGCCGACTTCGGGTGTTTTGCACCGACATGGCCAAGACGCCAGCCATACCGGTCAGCATGGCGCCTGTAGAGTCAGGTCCGGCTGCCGGGTTGCTGTACAGCCCCAGGAACATGAATAACAGCATCAGCGCCACCTGCAGGAAGATAAGCTTGCGGTTAACTACAAGCTGACGTTTTTTTGCCCACAACGTGAATTGCCGCGATAGGGCTACGCCCGCAACGAAGACTGGAAAAGCAATTAGCTTTAGCGCTACCCCAGCGTCGTGGTTCACCAAGGTGCTGCCCAGCACCACAAAGTTACCTGTGACGTGCGCGGTGAATAGCCCGAAGATGGCGATGTAGCCCAGGGTGTCGGAAAAGCCTGCCACGAAGCTCTCTCGTGGCCCATCCCAATGCGAAGGTGTTGCGGCCGGAGGCGATGAAACGCTTGCGCTCATGCTGGAATTTGTCATTTCCCTTGCCCTATTCAGTGCGGTGCTCGAACACCGCGCTTCGGTGTGCTGATACCGTAATTCGACAAGACACGATAGCGCAAGCTATGGCACTTGCCATGGGCAGCACATACATGGGCCTATCCGCTTTGAGCCAAAACCATTTGGCAAAGCCTGCTTTGGGCATTACGCTTGAGAAAGCACGGGTCGCCGACTCGGTGACTTAAGTGTTGCGTATGTATTTGTGCATCCCGACTTACAGACAGGAGTAGTTCTCTATGGCTAAGAAACTGGACACGAAGACCACGAAGGAATTGACGGCACGCCGCAAGCGTCCGCTCGCTACGCCGACAGACCTTGCGCAAATCGCGACGCGCGATATTTCAGCGGCGCTCAATCAGCTTCTGGCCGATGTATTCGCCCTCTACTTAAAAACCAAGAATTTTCACTGGCACGTGAGCGGTCCGCACTTTCGCGACTATCACTTGATGCTTGACGAACACGGCGATCAACTATTTGCCATGACAGACCCCTTGGCCGAGCGCGTTCGCAAGATTGGCGGCACCACGTTGCGTTCGATTGGTCACATTGCGCGCACGCAACGTGTGCTGGACAACGATGCTGACTATGTTGAGCCGCTCGATATGCTGGCAGAGCTGCGTGACGACAACAAGGCATTGGCGGCGGCGTTACGCGAAGCGCATAACGTCACGGATGAGCATCGCGACATCGCCAGTTCCAGCTTGCTGGAAAACTGGATTGACGAAACCGAGCGTCGCACCTGGTTCTTGTTCGAGGCCAGCCGCTCAGGCGACACGTCCGGCCACTGATTGACAGCGTGGTCAGCCTTTGGCTGACACGCTAAATACCTAAAACCCCGTCTGGTGTACATGCGCCAGGCGGGGTTTTTATTCTGCTCTTTAAGGTGGGCTCACGGATTAACCAAAACAGGCTTCGCACGGTAGTCAGTGGGATAGGCCTTGGCCAAATTTTCGACCTTCGGGATATCGTTGACCATGATGTACATGCTGTACGGATGGCGGACCAGATAGTCTTGGTGATAAGCCTCTGCCGGATAGAAAGTCTTGGCATTTTCTACGGTGGTGGCCAATGGCTTGGTGTATGCGCCTGATTGGTTCAGTTGCGCAATATAGGCTTCAACGACTTTGCGCTGGGTATCATCGCGCGGGAAGACGGTGGAACGATATTGTGTGCCGCTGTCAGGGCCTTGCCGGTTCAGTTGGGTTGGATCGTGGGCCACGGAAAAGTAGATTTGCAGGAGTTTTCCGTAGCTGACTTTAGATGGGTCGTACGTAATTTCAACCGCTTCAGCGTGACCCGTACTGCCGCCGCTGACGGTGTCATAGTTTGCTGTTCCAGCTTGACCGCCGGCGTATCCTGATACCGCCTCGGTCACACCATTGACGTGCTGAAACACGGCCTGCACACCCCAAAAGCAACCACCGGCGAACACCGCTTTTTCAGTCGTGGCGCCACGAGACGGTTCATCCATTGCCGGTGCTGCAATGGCGGGCACCACGTCGGCGGCGGGGGCTAGCCGTGGAATGGTCAAGAAAAGCAGAGCGCCCAGACAAGTGGCCGCCACACTAAGGGTGTGCCGAATGGCTTTGGGGCGAGAAGTGAGAACGCGAGACATAAGGAAATCCTGGGTCAAGTAAGCGGGCGCACGTTTACGCCGGCTTGAAAGTCATGGCGATGCCATTCATGCAGTAGCGCAGTCCGGTCGGTTTTGGGCCGTCATCGAATACGTGGCCAATGTGTCCGCCGCAGCGCGCGCAATGTACGGCCGTGCGCAACATGCCGAACGTCCTGTCGCTAGTGGTGCCAATGCCTTGGGGCAGCGGTTCCCAGAAGCTTGGCCATCCCGTGCCACTTTCGAACTTGGTGTCCGAAGAAAACAGAGGCAGTTCGCAGCCTGCACACAGAAAGGTGCCTTTGCGATGTTCATTATTAAGAGGGCTTGAATAGGGGCGCTCAGTGCCTTCCTCGCGTAATACCTCATATTGCGCCGGGGACAACTGCTTGCGCCATTCGGCGTCGGTACGCGTATATGGAAAAACCGTCGCTGCAGCAGTAGCCTGACGCTGGTTGCCCAGGGCGCTAAATAGTCCGAAGGCGACGGCCGATGTACCGCCCGCCCAAAGAAACTGTCGTCTGTTAAGTGCCATGTCTTGCCTCTTTGCGGGGTCAGGTGCGGGTCGCGATGTGGGCACGACGATCACAGTCGTGCGCGCCCACCCGCTTGCCGAATCACTGACGAGTTCACTTCTTCATATCGTCTTGGCTCATGGGATTCTTGGGCATCTGATCCTTTGCCATCGAGTCTTTAGACATTGGACTTTTTGGCATGGTGTCTTTCCCCATGCCTTTTGACATGGAGTCTTTGCCCATGGAGTCTTTCGACATCGAGCCTTTGCTCATACTGTCTTTACTCATGGAGTCTTTGCTCATGGAGCTGGAGCCTTTGGACATCGCGCCTTTGTCCGTCTGGTCCTTAGTCATGTCGCCTTTGGACATGCTGTCGGGAATAGCGGAATCGGCGGCATAGACACCCGCCGCAGCGAATACCATGGCAAAAGACAGAACGGCGGTAGAGAGTTTCTTCATGATGTGATCCTTGAATGACAGGGGGGGGAGAAAAGCCTAACTACCGCCGAACCAGTTGTATCCCTGGTCTTCCCAGTAACCGCCGGGGTAGGTGTTGGTGACGAAAATGGCCTGAATGTGTTTGGGATTTTTGTAGCCAAGCTTGGTGGGCATGCGCAGCTTCATCGGAAAACCGTATTCGGGGGGCAAGGTCTTGCCGTCATAGGTGAGTGCCAAGATGGTTTGCGGATGCAGCGCAGTAGGCATGTCGATACTCGTGTAGTAATCGTCCGCGCACTTGAAACCCACATATTTCGCGTTCAGATCGGCTCCTACGCGCTTGAGAAAAGCGGAGAACGGCACACCGCCCCATTTACCGATTGCACTCCAGCCTTCCACGCAGATGTGGCGGGTAACCTGGTCTATTTGCGCCATTTCGCGCAGTTCAGCCAGACGCCACTGACGTTTGTCGGCCACTAAACCGGTCACTTCCAGGCGAAATCCCTCTTCTTCGACGTGGCGAACGTCCTCAATGCCGTAATAGGCGTTAAAGGGAAACGGACGGGTCATCATCGACTCTGGATACGTCGGTGCCAATTTGGTCGGGTCAAAGATCCAGCCTTGAACGCGGTCGTTAAAGCGTGATACCGACGCGAGTGCCTTTTCGACGTTTTCGTCGTCACTCAAACTGCAGCCCGACAACATGACCAGGCCACCGAGCGTCAGGGTGCGCTGCAGGAAAGCACGACGAGCAGGCTGTTCGACGCGCTGACCCAACAGTTTGCGGGCTTCTTTCAGAATGGCGGCGCCATCGATGCCGAGCAGTGACAGGCGTCTCTTTTCACTCATGCCGGGCTCCTTATTTGCCGCGGATCATTGCAACGAGGGTGCGAGGCACCAGCGCTACCATGATCAGATGAATCACAATGAAAGCCACTAATAACGCCATTGCCGTGAAGTGGATGAGACGCGCGGTTTCATAGCCGCCAAGCAAGTCGCGCAAGTGATTGAATTGCACGGATTTCCAGAGCACCAGGCCCGACAGCACCAACACCGTGGTGTCCAGCATTACGAATAGGTAGGCCAGGCGCTGCACATGGTTGTAGCGGCGCGGGTCAGCGTGAGCGAGTTTGCCGTGCAGGGCAGCACCCAGATCCGTCGCGATCCCGCGCGGGGACACGGGGAAGAACTTGCGCCGCAGGCGGCCGGTGGTGATGTTGATGCCCAGGTAGATCAGACCGTTGACCAGCAGTAGCCACATTCCCGCAAAATGCCATTGCAAGGCGCCACCGAGCCAGCCGCCCAATGTGGCTCCGTTGGGGAAGCGGAAATCAAAGAGGGGTGAGGCGTTATAGATGCGCCAGCCGCTCGCCACCATCACGATGACGGCGAGCGCGTTAAACCAGTGCACGACGCGCAACCAGGCGGGGTGGATTGGCGCGGGGGGCGTAACAGCCGGGGCGCTATCCTGGGTGGTCGGTGAAAGCTGCATGGCGAGCCTTTCTGGGTTCGGTGAGTCGATGGCGCCATTCTTGCCCCGAGCCGATACCGAAGTCCTCACGCAAACTTAAATTAAATGTGATAACTGGAGTCGTCGAATTGACGACAATAGCGTTATTGGCATTCAGCCCCGAGCGAACTATGGACACACCCAAACGCGTGCTGATTGTGGAAGACGACGTCCACATCGCCGAATTGTTGCGAATGCACCTGAAAGACGAAGGCTATGCCGTCGAGCACGCGCCCGACGGTAATGTTGGCGTTCGGCTGCTTGAGTCGGGTAGTTGGGACGCGCTGGTGCTTGATTTGATGTTGCCGGGTGTCGATGGCCTGGAAATTTGCAAACGGGCGCGTGCGATGGCCCGCTATACGCCCATCATTATTACGAGCGCCCGATCCAGTGAGGTGCATCGAATTCTGGGTTTGGAATTGGGGGCGGACGATTATCTGGCCAAGCCTTTTTCCATGCTTGAACTGGTGGCGCGCGTGAAGGCCTTGTTGAGGCGAACGGACGCCTTGGAGCGCAATGCACGTATTGACGCCGGACGCCTGGAACTGCACGGCGTCTCTATTGACCCCGTCGCTCGTACGGCCTATGTCGATGAGCGCAAGCTCGACCTCACCCCGCGCGAATTCGATTTGCTGTATTTCTTCGCTCGTCACCCCGATAAAGTGTTCTCGCGCATGGACCTGCTCAATCAGGTCTGGGGTTATCAGCACGAGGGCTACGAGCACACCGTTAATACCCACATCAACCGGTTGCGCATGAAGATAGAGCTTGACCCGTCAGACCCTCGCCGCGTGTTGACAGTCTGGGGGCGGGGCTACAAGTTTGCGGCCGCGCCGGAAGGCTCCGGAGGCGCGTCATGAAAAGCTTGTTTCGTCGCTTGACCTTGACGCAACGTCTTTCCGCCGTCTTTGCCATGCTTTTGCTGGCCTGCTGCGGCGCTTCAGCCTGGTTGCAGATTGCGGCGAACGCCCGGTATGAGCAAGAGGTAGTGCAACGCTTGTCGAGCGATCTCGCTCAACACATAGCAGGTGCCAACGAACTGATGGATAGCAAGGGTTGGAAGCCCGACGCCGTGCGTTCATTGTTTGACAAACTGATGGCCGTCAACCCGGCTGTCGAGCTGTATCTGCTGGACGACAGCGGTCGTATTGTGGGCGATGCCGCCGCGCCTGGCCAAATCAAGCGTGAGCGTATTGACCTGACGCCTGTTCATCAATTTCTGAGCGGTGCGATGTTGCCTATCGTGGGTGACGACCCACGCAACGAAAGTGCGCGAAAGGTGTTTAGCGTTGCGCCACTGAGTATGAATGGTCGCAATATGGGCTATGTCTATGTGGTGCTGCAAGGCCAGGCGCACGATGCGCTGGCTTCCGCGGTGTCGGCCAGTTCCGTGTTGCGAACGACATTGTGGTCGATTGCGCTGGTGGCCTTGTTGGGTTTGGTGGCGGGGCTGACGGCATTTGCGCTCATCACCAGGCCATTGCGGGCGTTGACGCGCACGGTGAAGGCATTCGACGGCGACGACCGGGCTGCTGCCGCAGCATTGGCCCAGGTCGATACGGCCATGGACAGCCGGGGCGACGAGATTGCGGTATTGCGGCGCGCCTTCGCACAAATGGGTCGGCGCATTTCCGAACAATGGCAAGAACTTACCCGGCAAGATCAGCAGCGGCGCGATCTGGTGGCGAATATTTCGCATGACCTGCGCACGCCGTTGACGTCCTTGCATGGCTATCTGGAAACGTTGCGTTTGAAGGACGAGTCGCTCAGCGCGGGCGAGCGGCGCAGATATCTGGACATTGCCCTGGCACAGAGTCGCAAGGTGGGTCGGTTAGCCCAGGAGTTGTTTGAGCTCGCCAGGCTGGAGTCCGGTTTAGTACGCCTGGAACCCGAGAGTTTTTCCTTGCCGGAGCTGGTGCAAGATGTGTTTCAGAAATTCGAATTGGCGGCTGAGGCGAGGCGTCAACAATTGAGTGCGCATATTGAACAGGACTTGCCCGCCGTGAAGGCGGATTTGGGCATGATTGAACGGGTGCTGACGAATCTGCTGGATAACGCCATCCGGCACAGTCCGCCGGGTAGCAAGATTGAAGTGCGCTTAGCGCGTGACCAGAACGCCGTGAACGTTCAGGTGAGCGATAGTGGTCCGGGCATTCCCGACGCGCTACGCGCTGATCTCTTCACCCGAGCCAGCGCGCTGAGCCATGGTCCGCGTGATGGTGGCGGCCTGGGCCTCATCATCGTCCAGCGTATATTGCAGCTGCATCACAGCGAGATCCGACTGCTGGACAGGCAAGAGCCAGGTGCAGCGTTTCAGTTTCATCTTTCGACGGCGCGCTGATGTGCAGGCCGGGTTGATCCGGCAGGGCGTCGCGCGATATGCAAGCACACATGCGTGGGAAACATGCCGATGGAGATTCGACCTTTTCACATTGATGACCATAGCGCCGCCGTGGCACTCTGGTCCAACACTGAGGGCGTGGGTCTTAGCGACGCCGACAGTGCAGAGAACATTGCCGTTTTTTTGGCGCGCAACCCGGACTTGAGTTGGGTTGCCTTCAGCGAAGGATGCCTGGTTGGCACTATTCTCTGCGGCCACGATGGGCGTCGAGGCCTGATTCATCATCTGGCCGTACACCCTGATAGTCGGCACCAGAAAGTGGGCACGATTCTTGTGCGTCACGGATTGCGCGGGTTGCGTTCAGCGGGTATCCAAAAGTGTCATCTCATGGTTTTTCGAGATAACACGCGAGCGCAGGCATTCTGGCTTGCCGTTGGGGCAGAGGAACGCGTGAGTTTGGGTTTGTTTTCGATGGCTACTGACTTTGGTGGGGGGGCGTAACCTTTTTGTTGAATTCTGTGGTGTTGCAGGGGATGCATCGTTTGGTGGGGGCGCGCTACCTTCTTGTTGAATTCTGTGGTGTTGCAGCGGATGCATCGCGGGTTACGCGCGCTTGATAATGGCGTTTTTCTTGGTGTTTGGTCGCGCTCCACCCACGCTACGCCGGGTAGGGTAAGGTAGGTGTTGCGCGGAGCGATGACGTCGGCGGGTTTAGATAGCTTGTCCGGCGGGTGTTGCGGGTACTGCGCCACTCAGCAGGTAGTCAATCAGTTCGCGCACCGGTCGCATGGTTTGGCCGAATGGCAGTTTGGAGGCGCCTCGGAAAAATAGCCCACGGCTGACTTCTCCACGAAGGGCGGCGGCAAGTTTCAGGTCAATGCAGAACTGCCCCACGCGTGCAATGCCATCACGCAGACCGCATTGTGTCAGGCAGTCCATCCGCTGCGTGCAGCGGCGCTCGTCGCAACGACTGCTGGCTTGTAGCGCTTTCTCCTGGCCCAGGTAACGGGTGAGCCACGGGGTGGCCACCGCTCTTGCCGGCAGTCCAGCCACGCTGATGAACTCCGTCAACTGAGCGGGGTCTGCGTTCATCAACACTTGTTTGAAATTCAGATGGGCGTCGCCTTCCTCTGTGACGGCGAACGCGGTTCCCACTTGCACGGCATCTGCGCCGTTGGCGAGCCAATGCAAGACCTGTTCATGACTGCCCACACCACCGGCGACGATAAGCTTGGGCGCATCGTCGCCTAGCCCAAGCTCAGCAAACAATGCGTGGCAGTCGTTCAGCACTTTGCCGAAATCGAAGCGCGCATCATGCAGGCCTTCAATGGATGATGCCCCCAGATGTCCGCCTGCATAGCCGGGATGTTCAATGACGATGGCGTCTGCCTTGCGGCCTTTTTTCATCCATTTCTTGAGTACTACGGCGACGCCGCGTGCCTCAGAGAGAATCGGGATCAGGGCCACTTTCGGGAAATCAGCCGTCATGTCGGGCAGATCCATGGGCAGACCTGCGCCCATCACAATGGCGTCTGCGCCGCTTTCGCAAGCCTGCCTCACCAGACCGGGGTGGTCGCGTACGGCTTTCATCACGTTGACCGCAATGAGGCCCTGACCTTGGGCGATGTCTTTTGCAGCACGAATTTCACGATCTAGCGCCGTCAAGTTGGCTTGATCAATCATGAGCCGGTCGCGGCATTTGTGGGTCTGTTCCATGAGATCTGGGTGGTGGTGGCGCAGATCGACGCTGGCAATAGTGCCCACCGCGTTTTGCCGCGCTACGGCGCCCGCCAGACGGTGGGCGGATACGCCCACGCCCATGCCCCCTTGAACAATAGGCAGAACGTCGCGTCCGGCCAATGTGAGTAATTTCTGAGCCATGAAGATACCGCCTGTTGGAGTCAAGTATTGAACAGGCTAGGGGAACCTGGTTGGCTCCGCCTTGCGCGGGATCAAGTCGCTATCAAGTAGCCGGAAATGGGCCTGCTAAAGGGTGTTGGGAGGCGTTCACGAGCCATTTTTAGGAGGTGTTCGTGAACGCGCGGCTAGATGGTCGCCAGTCGCGGCTCAGACTGACGTGCGCTGAGCCTTGCCTGTAGCAATGATTTAGAGAAAGGTGATCGGGATATTGACGATGACGCGTGCCAAATTCGCTGTGTCGTCCGGGTAGTACTTGCTTCCCACGTGACGAAGCAGAGACACGGTGACCTTCGTGTTCTTGAGCTTGCCGCTTTGAACCGTGTAAGCGGGTGAGAACGCATACTCGTAATGGCCACCGTGTATAGGTTTACCGTTGGCCATATAGCGTCTGCCCAGGCGTGTGTCAGCACCATAGCGTTTGGCCATGGCACTACCGTCTGCGCCCCAGCCCACCGCGCCCCAACCTCGCAGGGACAGTCCGGGGATGCCGTAACGTCCCATGTCGAGCGCATAGTAGAGCTGTAACGATTGCTCTTTTGGAGCGTAGTAGCTGGTGGCGGTGTAGACGCCAGCACTTTCGCCGATGTAATCGAAGTACTGGTTACTGGCCACCACCTGATAGGACAGGAGCACCCGATGGGCTTTGTGTTGTCCGGTAAATTGCACGCCGATGGTGTTGTTGTTCATCGGGCCGCCCAGTTCGCGTCCGGTGCTTCTCAGATTGTAAAAATCCAAACGCCCCGTCAGCTTGAAGGTGTCGGCATCGCCCAGACTGTGTTGCGCGACCAGATGGAATTTGTTCCATAAGTTGGTGGTGTGAGCAGTACTCAGGGACGCGTGGGTATTTCGGTTGAAGTCATATCCCGCGCTGACCGATGTGAGCCGGTCAAATGGCACGCCACCCATTGCACTTCGAATTTTCCGCATGCTGGTGTGGCCGCGGGGAATGGTTCGGTCAAAGGTGGCAGCCTGGATTTTCAGGCCGGGCACGCTTTCGTTGAGAAACGTGCCGCCTCGATAGGATGAGGGTAAAGCTCGGTTTTCGAGTGCAACGATGTAATCGATGTCCGGCTTGAAAATACCGTAGCGCACTTCGGTGCCGGGAAGACGAGCCTTGATGTTGGCACCACCAAAGTAGGCCCACCCTCGTTCTTTCCAACCGCTGCCATCTTGACGAACGCGAGCCATATTGCCGGCGTGTTGATTGGCGCTGATCTTGAGCGCCGAAAAGTATGCCGCGTCGAATCCCAAACCCAGAAAACCCGGTGTGAAGCCCGATTCGAGCCATGTCTCGGCGCCCAGCATGGAGGCTTTAGACGTTGGGCTGCCCGGGCTGGTTTGCGTATGGTTGTAGCTGCGTATGAGCATGCCTGCACGGCTACCCTTGATCAGACCCGTTCTGGCTTCAGACTCGTCTTGCGCCGTGGTGGCGAATGCCTGGCTGTGAGTGCCCATGCCCATGCAGGCAGCCAGACTCAGGAATAAAGCCGTTCTTGCGGCTTTTTGGTTTCTGTTTCTCATTGCGTCTCCTCGTGGTTTCGCGCCTGCGCCCGTGTTTCCGTCTTGGCTTGCGGGGGAGCGGCGTGGTACCTCGAACGATCCGCGTTTAACGGCACGTCCGATCAGGAACGCTGAAAAATCAGACACTTACGTGCTGCATAGTCCTGTAAAGTTGCGGGTTGTATATGATTCGAAGCTTGTGGCAATCAAGGTGACGTGAAACTTCGATGAAGTATCAAAATATTCTGGCAAGTTGGGGGTTGGGTCTGGCGCTATGGTGGCCAGGCGTGGCACATGTGGAAAGCGTGCCGACGCAAGCCGGCAAGACGGCGACTTGCGCCGCCGGGCAGTGTGTCAAACCGGTAGACGGCAAGCTCTATCTGGATGATGAATACGCGCCAACCCTGCCGAATCAAGGCGTCTATGTGTTGGCCATGCCCTTGCCCGCAGATCCCGCAGGCAAAGCGTGGCGGGTGCAGGCCTATTACCTGGATGGCGGCAAACTGCGGCTCGATGGCTATGTAAACGCGGCTGACTATGTCAGCGGAAAAATGGTGCTTGGGTACAAGGTCTACCTTGAAGACGGAGCGCTGGGCCTGGAAAGTGCGTTAGATGCCAAGGGCAGACGCGAAGGTGACACGGTCAGCTATTACGAAAATGGCAAAGTGCAGCGGCGCGCTTCGTACAAAAATGACGTCCAGTCGGGCCCACAAGTGCGCTATCACGATAATGGTCAGGTTCTGGAGTCCATCACGTATGCCAATGATCATGTGGTGGATGGCGAGTACGCAAGCTACGACGAAGCCGGACGGGTGGCCACGCGTTCAACGTACAAGAACGGCGTATTAAGCGGCCCTTACACCGAGTACTTTCCCAGTGGAAAGCTCAAGCATTCCGGTCCGTTTCTGAATGGCGATCAGCATGGCCCGGTGGTGAACTACGACGAAAATGGTCGCGTACGCAGCACGCTGGAGTTTGCCAACAACCGTCCCGTGGGTGAGGCCACTGAGTACTACCCGAATGGCAGCGTGGCACAGAAAGAGCAATACAGCGACGGAGTGCAACGCAGCCAGCTTGTGTGGAATGAGAAGGGTATCAAGACACTGGAGCAGCAGTGGGATCAGAGCCACCGGGAAGTGGGCGATTTCAAGGAGTGGTACGAAAATGGCCGCCCGAAAGCGCTGCAACCTTATGTCAATGGCAAGCGGCAGGGCACGGCCAGGCACTGGTATGAAAACGGTCAGTTGCAAAGCAGCATCGATTTTGTCGATGGCCATGAGCAAGGCCGCGTGGTCCGCTGGCGCGATGATGGCAGCCTGGACGAAGACTGCAAGTATGAGAAAGGCAAGCAGGTCGGTCGGTGCAAACGGCCCTAGGGGAGCGACCAACCGCCGCCCAGCGCTTTGAAAAGCGCCACATGGGCTTGCAAATATTCCTGGTGCAACGCGACCGCCGCATCCTGTGAACCGTACAGGGTGCGTTGCGCATCAAGCAAGGTCAGCATGCTTTCGGCTCCCGCGCGATAGCGTGTTTGCGCCAATTGATACGCGAGCTCGGCTTGCTTGAGTTCTTCGCCTTGCGCCTGGCGTTGTGCGTCGGTACCAGTCTGCGTGGTGAGCGCCGTTTCCACATCGCCCAATGCGGCCACGATGGTGCCTCGATACTCCGCAATAAGCGCGTCCTGCTGCGCACGCGCAAAATCTCGCCCTGCGGCTAATTTTCCGGCATTGAAGATGGGCGCAGCTAAACCGGCGGCCACGCTATAGATCGGGTGGTCCACGAGTGTGCTGAGATGCGCGGCGTTCGTGCCAAGGGCCGCCGTGAGCGTCAAACTGGGGAGCATGGCGGCGCGGGCGGCCAGCACATTTGCCTCCGCAGCCGTCAAACGCGCTTCGGCACGTGAGATATCGGGCCGTCGCGTAAGCAGATTCGCAGGCAAACCCTCGGCAATACTGGGTGCTGTCAGCGTGGTCAGTGAGTTTGCTCGAACCGTGGCCCGCGGGTCGCTTGGTGCAATGCCCAGCAGGACTGCCAGCGTGATCTGAGCGTTGTCTGCCTGTTGGCGCAAGGCAGCAAGCTGGCGTGCTTGTGCCGCGACCAGACTGCGTTGTTGTGCCAGATCTAAGGCAGTGGCGACTCCGGCACGTTCACGCGTGACGATGGTCTGCAAGACTTGCTGCGCGGTGTTCAGATTCAAGTGCGCAATGGCCAGACGTTCCCGCAGGCCAACGGCGAGCAGCCACTGCGAGGCAGCGGCGGCGGTGACCGTCAAGCGCAAGGCGTCACGATCAAAGGCTGCCGCGTGAACGTCGGCGAGAGCCGCGTCGCGAATGGCGGCGTTCTTGCCCCAGAAATCGATTTCGTAGCTGGTGTTTACGCCGAGCGCATAATGTGTGCCGGCCGCATCGGACTGGCCTGAACGTCCGCTGATGCGCCCGTCTCGGTTCACTCGGGTGCTTGCAGATACCTCGGGCAAGAGGGCTGACCCGGCGATGCGGGCTTGCGCTCGCGCCTGTTGAACACGCGCCACAGACGTTGCAATGTCCACGCTTTGAGCGTGTGCCGTGGCGACGACGGCATCGAGTTCCGCGCTGCCAAATTCGCTCCACCATTGTGTGGATACTACAGTTTGTGCGGCCTCTGCCGGGGGCAGTTGGCGTTGCCGCGGATACTTCCAGGCGGTCGGCACATCTGGCGTTTGCGCGGAGTCCGTTGGGGTGAGGGCGCAGCCAGAGAGCAATGCGCTGCACAAAACCAGTGCGCTCGGTTGGAATGTCATCGTCGAAAAAACCTTAAATGCTTATTCACTGGCCAATGCCGTCACGGGGTCGAGTCGGGCAGCCTGTCTGGCCGGCATGTAGCCGAAAATCAAGCCTGTGGCGACGGCGCAGCCGAAGGCGCCTGCGATGGCGCTTACCGAGAAAATGACGGGAACATCCCAGAGAATGAGCGTGGCGCCAATGAGCAGACCCAAAAGCACACCAATGGCTCCGCCCACCAAGGACACCCAAACCGCTTCGGTCAGAAACTGACGCAAGATGTCGCGCTGACGCGCCCCTGTGGCCATACGAATGCCAATTTCGCGGGTGCGCTCTCGCACTGTCATCAGCATCACGTTCATGACGCCGATGCCACCCACCATCAGTGACACGGCGGCGATCAGGCTGAGCAGCATGGTCATGGTGTCGCGTGTTTTGGCTTCCGCCGCAATAGATGCCGCGGCATTGCCGATGCGGAAATCCCGGATCCGATGGCGTTCAAGCATGACGGCGTCTACGGCGGCTTCGGTTTGCGCAATACGCCCGACGTCCGCCGCTGCCATGACGGTGTACGTGGGTTCTCGCTGGCCGAACACACGAATACCCGCCGTACTGAAGGGCAGCATCAGCAAGCTATCTTCGTCTTTGTCGCCGGTGAGGGCACCTTTTTCACTCATGACGCCAATGACCTGGAACATCACATTGCCAATCAGGATGTTCTCGCCAACCGGATTGGGCACATCTGGCATTAAGTCACGAGCCAGGCGGTGGCCAAGGACGGCAACGGTGGCCATCTCGCGCTCGTCTGCTTCACTGAAAAACCCACCCTTGGCCACGGGCCAGGTTTGAATGATGGGCATCGCAGCACCCGTGCCGCGCACATATGTCTGGACGTCTCGGTTGCCGTGGCGCACCACTTTATTGCCTGTGACGTTTGGCAGTACGTGGGTAATGCCTGGAATTTCGGCCACCGCTTCCAGGTCAGCCAGCGTAATGCTGCGCCCGGGGATACGTGAACTCTCACCCACGGAAGCCATATAAAGCAGATTCGAGCCGAAAGCACCCAACTGGGCCACTACCTGCTGGCGCGTGCCAAGGCCGATCGCGAGCATGACGATGACCGAGGCCACGCCAATCACAATGCCCAGCAAGGTCAGGCCCGTGCGAAAACGATTGATCCACATCACCCGCCACGCCGCGCGGGTGGCTTCATTCAGATCTGCCCACCACGACGCACCTTGACGCCGTCCTGCGTCGCGCATATCGAGAGGGGCCAGCGGCGTAGAAGTGCCCTCAGACGTGTCGTTGCTGAGCTGAGCTGTCGGCAAGTCGGAGACGATGGCACCGTCGCGGATCTCGACGACGCGTCTCGCCTGGGCCGCAACGGTTCGGTCGTGAGTAATCAAGATGATCGTGTGACCGGCATCGGCCAGTTCATTGAGCAGCGCCATGACTTCGGTGCCACTCCTGGAGTCCAGTGCACCCGTCGGCTCGTCGGCCAAAATGATGCGACCGCCATTCATCAGGGCGCGCGCAATAGAGACGCGCTGTTGCTGGCCTCCCGAGAGCTGATTTGGTCGGTAGTCCAGGCGCTCGCCCAGCCCTAGACGCTGCAACAATGACTCGGCGCGGGCCCGCCGTTCGGCCTGTGGCAAGCCCGCGTAGATGGCGGGCACTTCAACGTTTTCGCAGGCGGATTCGGTGGCGATCAGGTGATAGCCCTGAAACACAAACCCAAACGCCTCACGCCGAAGCCAGGCCAACTCATCGGCATCGAAGGTGGAAACATCTTGTCCGGCAAATCGATAGACACCCGCTGTGGGCTTGTCCAGGCAACCCAGCAGATGCATGAGGGTGGATTTTCCCGACCCTGATGCGCCGACGATGGCCACGAATTCGCCCGCATGAATCTTCAGAGAGATGCCTTGCAGCACGGTTACGGCAGGTGCACCATGTTGACCGCCGTATTGCTTGCGGATGTCGACCAGCTCAATCAATGGGGCGCCGTCTGCGCTCATAGCTGGAACCTGCGCACGCCTCGGGCGGTATGTCGTTCGCCCGTTACGAGCTGCTCGCCTTCGCTTAAGCCTTCAAGCACTTGCGCCAGCAACCGGTTCTTTACGCCTACGCGCACCGCACGCTCTTCGGCGTGGCCGTCATCGCGCAGCACTCTTGCCGTGTACCAACCGGGTTGTTCGGGCCGGGCAGTCAGTGCGGGTAAAGGAACTGCCAATGAGTTGGGTGCCGCCGCCGTCACAAACGAAACTTGTGCCGTCATTTGCGACATCAGCTCAGCGTCGGGGTTGTCAACATCGAACAGTACCGTGTAGAGAATGACCTTGCTGGTGGACGGTGCCAGGGGAGTGCCTGCGCTTTTGCCTTCAGGCACTGGGGGCGCGGGCAACACCTGACGCACCGTGCCTTCCCAGCGGCGCTGATCGGCGCCCAACGTGGTGAAGTACACCGGCATGCCGGGTTTGACGCGGCGCACGTCCGCTTCCGAAACTTCCGTCCATACGGTCATTACGGATAAGTCGGCAATGCGCAATATGTTTGGGGTTTGGTAGGTGGCGTTCAGCGTTTGGCCTTCACGCGCTTCCACCGATACCACCGTGCCCGCCATGGAACCGTAGATGCTGGTGTAGCCCAGGCGGGCTTCGTCCGCCTTCAGTGTGGCCTGCGTCTGGTTTATCTGTGCTTTCAGATGGTCAATCTTGGCGGCGCCAGACTGTTGGGCAGCCTCCGCGATTTGCAGATCCTCCAGTCGGGTGGCGCCTTCTTTGGCCATTAGCTGCTGGCGGGCAAATTGTTGTCGAGCCAGTTTGTATTGGGCTTGGCTGTCGGCAAGTTGCGCGTGCAATCCGGCCAGCCCCGCGCGACTGGCATCCACGGTGGCCTGTTGCACACTTGGGTCAATTTCCACCAGCAACTGGCCTTTGTGGATCTGTGCGCCGGGTTCCACATGCAGCTTGAGGATCTGGCCAGAGACCTGCGCACCCACGTCCACATATCGATGCGGTTGCAAGGTGCCAATGGCGGTTACGCTGGATTCAATATGCGAGCGGCCGACTGGCACCGTGTCAAAACGAGCTTGGGTGGGCCCTTGCCACCACAGGGTGCAAGCCACGGCAATGACAATCAGACCCGCAGTCGCAACTACGTAACGGCGTGTGCGCCGTCGGCCTTTAGGGGCGAGGGGGTCTGGGGTGTTGCGCATCGTTGTATCCTTGAAATCCAATCTTGTCTAGCAGTTACGGCGGGCTGATACGGGCTTGCGCGACGGTCCAGCCGTCGCGTTGTCAGCAAACCCTGGCGCCTAGGAAACGCGCCCGAGCTGGGTGAAGGGAAGCCACCCGCTGAGTGCGCATCCTATGATGAGCACAGCGGTGACCGCCGCGCTGATGACGGCCAGTCGAGGTGACCAGGCCCAAAGCGAAACCCAGAGCAGGGCCGCAGCGGAAATAAATCCCAGCCAGGCCACGATGCCCACGCTCGTTCCCCAGGCGTGCACCGCTGGCCAGACGGCGAGCATCAGGAGTAAATAACCTGCCACGCGTAGCGTCCAAGCGGCGAGGGCCGTGGGGTCGCGGTCTTTGAGCTGGGCATAGTGCCGTGCCATGGAAAGGCAAAGCGCCGCCATGCCCGCATAGCTAAGCCCCAGTGTCAGGAGCAGCGCTGTGGTGAAACCGGCGCTCATGCCGTCTGCTCCGGTTGAGGCGATCGGCGTCCAGGCTTAGGGGCCGGGCGTCCCTTGGTGGCTGTTTTAATGGCTGCCCACGCACTGAGGATGCCCACTATCACGGCAGTAATTTCTACCCCAGCGCTTTCCCAGTCATTACGCAAGACGTGGGTGAGCAGGTGTTCGTTGACGCTTAGGTACGACATCAGGGGCAGCAGCAGGCAAAGCGCGGCGAGGGTGCTTAGTTGTTCTACCCACGCACGGCGAGCGGGTCGTATCAGGGCATGGGCCAGCGCGAGCAACCAGATGGCAAAGAAGCTGCCGATTTCCCAGTCGTCCCGATGGGCCAGTGTCACAGGGATCAGGCGATTCGCCCAAAGGTAGGCCACGCAGGAGATGCCTAGCCCAGCGATGGCGGCGACGTTCAAGCTCTCAATGAGGCGATACACCGTTGCCGTTGCCGAGCCAAATTCGCCAAGATGTTTGGCACGGCGCTTGACGATGAAAAGAATGCCACCTGTTGCCATCATGGCCGCACCGGCCAGGCCGCAAATAAAGTAAAGCCACTTCATCGTGAGGCCGCCGAATTTCACCATGTGCAGATCACCCATGACTTGACGTACCAAGCTGGGGGTTCCCCCGTCGACGCCACCGGCGCGGCGCATGCGAACGATGTCTCCGGTGTCTGCCGCGAACTCGACCATGCCAGACGTGCTGCTCAGGTTGTAGTACTTATCATCGGATTCATTCCAGCCATAGATACCAATGCGCATGGAGGCATCGCCCGGATTGTTGACGACGATGGCACGAGCCGTCTGGCCCATGAGCGCTTCCGCGCGTTGTGTCAGCGGTTCCAGGTCGGGCACGGCCAGGGCGCGGCCGGTGACGGCGGGCTTACCCTCGCCAGTCAAGTCAGCGGCGGCAATCCGGGAAGCCTCTTT
>JBEBWV010000083.1:0-23970 GCA_040391965.1 Achromobacter deleyi
CATCGGTCGGATGGCACATGTAGTGCCAGCTCGCACCCAGCTACCCGTCAGCGCATATTTTGACGAAGCCCGCTTTGCTCGCGAGCAAGAACTCATTTTCAAGCAATCCTCTTTGTACGTCGGCCACCAAAAATTGGTGCCCGAAGTTGGGGATTGGCGAACTCTGCTTCAAGAAAGCGGAGGGCGCGCGCTGGTGCGTAACCAGCAAGGCGTTGAACTCATTTCCAATGTCTGCCGTCATCGGCAGGCATTAATGCTGGGCGGCGAAACCGGTAACGTGGCCGGCAATGTCAATACACACGGCAATCTGAAGGGCACCGGTGGCAACATCGTCTGCCCCCTTCATCGCTGGACCTACGACAATCGTGGCCAACTGTTGGGTGCGCCCCAGTTCGAAACCACGCCTTGCATGAACCTCGAGCGCTTCCGCTTGCGCGATTGTCATGGCTTGCTGTTTGAAGGCCCGCGTGATCCGGCCGCCGATATGGCGCCGCTTTTTACTCGCCCGGAATTCGACTTCGGCGACTATGTGCTCGACCATGTTGAAGTGCATCAGTGCAACTACAACTGGAAGACCTTTATCGAGGTCTACCTCGAGGACTATCACGTCGGCCCGTTTCACCCTGGCCTGGGCCGTTTCGTCACCTGCGACGACCTCAGTTGGGAGTTCAACGACTGGTACAGCCTGCAAAAAGTGGGCGTGCACAATGCCCTGGCGCAACCCGGGTCAGATGTTTACAAAGAATGGCATGACCGCTTGCTGTCGTTCCGCGAAGGCGACGCCCCCGATTTCGGTGCGGTCTGGGTCACGTACTTCCCCACGCACATGATTGAGCTTTATCCACATGTGTTGGTGTTGTCGACTTTGTACCCAAAGAGCCCGCAAGAAACGATAAACGTGGTGGAGTTTTACTACCCAGAAGAAATTGCCTCTTTTGAACGCGAATTCGTGGAGGCCCAACGCGCGGCCTACATGGAAACAGCTATTGAGGACGATGAAATCGCCGAACGCATGGATGCCGGTCGCCGAGCATTGATGCTGCGCGGCGTAAACGAAACCGGGCCGTACCAATCGCCTATGGAAGACGGCATGCAGCATTTCCATGAGTGGTACCGACGCGTCATGTCGGAGTCTGGCACCTGAGCTTGGCCACAGATGTTGATTGGAAAAACGGTCAGTCCAGAACTGCACCCCAAACGTTGGATCGGCACCCAACTTTTGGGGTGTTTTCTTTTGACGAATCCTTGAGTTCTTAAGGACAGGTCGAAGGCTGGAATTAAGCTTTCACGTTATCAAAAACAGCCGACACGGAACGCTCACCGATTGCCAAGCCTACCGTCATACCCACCCCTGAATGCATCACGGCTACCGTCGTGGATGGATCTACCGGCAAGACGGAAAATGGCGCGGGCCCTTGCGTGCCATATACCCCTTGCCAACGCTCTCGCACTTTCAATCGGCAGCCTAGCGCCTGCGAGGCCAGGTCCAGCATGGCGTCATCAACAGCCTCTTCATTGAACGGCAGCGCATCTTCACCGTAACGATGCGAATCACCGATTATCAGTTCACCATACGGCGTGGGACTGATGAGCAAATGAATCCCGTTATCCAGCAGCATTGGTGTTTGCTCCCGAATGGTCTCGCGCAAGGCCTGTGCGGACGGCAAGTCAGAAAACGCGCCGTAGTGGACGCAGGACAGGCCCGTCAAAAGTGGTCGGTCCAGCGCAAAGGGGCGGCTCTCAAATTCCGCGCGCAGCATCTGCAGACGAGTCACCTCCAGGTTGAGCGGCGCGAACAATTCGGGAAACAGCGTCAGGTAGTCATGCCCCGGGCAAACAAACACCTGCTGACCACGAAACGCACCCGCTGTAGTGTGCACCTCACCCTCTTGTGCGGCGCGTGCCAACGTGCCGGTAATGAACGCGACACCCAACGCTTCGGTCAGATAACGCGTGATGGCAGGCAGCGCTTCACGCGAGTAGATCTGCAAATCATCCAGACCTTGAATGGCGGCGCAATGGTGCGCTAAACGCCCGTCGAAGAACTCTGACACCTGGCGAGCTGAAAGCAGCTCGGCACGGTAGCCCTCAGCTTGCAAACGTGTCGTCGCAAACTCCTCCAACACGTCGCGCTCTTGTGCGTTACGCGCCAGCACCAAACTGCCGTTGGCACGCACATGAAATCGGGCCCGTGCGGCAAGCTCCAACCAGAGTTCCCTTGCCTGTTGCGCATGTGACAGCATCATGCCTGGCGGCTGCCCCGTCACGATCACCTGTCCAAAATTGCGGATAGTCGCGCCGTGCGCCTGTCGACTGCGCTCGATCACGGCAACCGAAAGTCCCCGCTTGGCTGCGGCCCACGCATGGGCAATGCCAAGCATGCCCGCACCGACCACCACGACATCGTAATTTTTCATTTGAGTCACACCACCCGCCGCAAAGAAATCGGGGTTTCGTCGAAACAAGACCTGCGTAGCAATCGTCGCCACGCCGGTCTTATGGTTTTACGTCAATGGGATCGACGTCTTGTCTGGCCTACTTCTTCTTCGGCTCGGACTTCCCGTCGTAGCGGTTGGTCCACTCGGCAATAATGCGGTCACGATTCGTGGCAGCCCACGTAAAGTCGTTCTTGATCATGCGCTGACTCAAATCCGCGGGAAGGTTCGGATTCACAGTAGCGATCGACGGGATAGCGAGCACAGCGAAGTTCGCCTTGTACAACTCGTTCGCTTCGCGACTGGCAGAAAAGTCGGCCAATTTCTTCGCGGCATCCAGATTTTTCGTGCCCTTCATGATGGCCGTCGCTTCCACTTCCCAACCCAAACCTTCGGAGGGGAATACCGCAATCACCGGTGCGCCGTCAGCCTTCAGCTTGGCAGCGCGGTAATCAAACGACACGCCAATGGGGAACTCTCCAGCCGCCGCCATGCTGCAAGGCTTGGAACCGGAGTGCGTGTAAGAGCCAATGTTCTTATGCAGGCCATCCATGAAGGCCCAGCCCTTTTCCTCGCCGAACATCTGCAGCCAGGCACTCACATCCAAAAACCCCGTGCCCGACGAGGCTGGATTTGGCATCACAATTTTGCCAGCGTAAACGGGCTTGGTCAGGTCTTGCCAAGACGTTGGCGTCGGCAACTTCTGCTTCTCGGCTTCAATGGTGTTAAAGCAGATGGCCGCGGCAAAAGCGTCCATGCCCACCCACGCAGGCACAGCCTTGCCATCACGCATATTGGCCGAGATCTGATCCAGACCCTTGGGGGCATACGCCTGCAACATGCCTTCCTTGTCCATCAAGCCCAGCGCCGTCCCGGCGAGGCCCCAGATGACATCGGCCTTGGGATTATTCTTCTCGGCCAAAAGCTTGGCTGCGATGATGCCTGTGGAGTCCCGAACCCATTGGATCTTGATGTCCGGGTAAGCCTTTTCGAAGGCCGCCTGGTAGGCTTTGATCTGATCGGCTTCCAGCGCGGTATAGACCGTTAGTGTGGTGTCGGCTGAGGCGGTGCCCATGGCACCCGTCAACGCGGCAGCCAATGTAAGCAGCTTGAATCGATTCATGTGGTCACTCCGTTGTGGTTAGCGGAAAAAAAAGTAAAGCCGTCCCCACGACCGACACATTGGCGGTCGCAAGAAATGTTCAACGCGAAAGGGTTAAGGGCGTCGTCCGGCGGATAAAAGCGATTGAATTTCGGCGACAACACCAGGCAAATCGGCAACGGTGTCGATCAGAAAATGAGGACCGGAAGGCTCCAGTTCGCGGCGAGCAATATGGCGGGCCGCCTCACGACCGACATCATCCAGACTCAGGTATTCGTCTAAGGTCAGGCCAGCGGCGTTTCCAGAAAGAAGCAGACCAACCGTCCACATACCGGCACGACGCCCTTCTTCAATGCCCGGTGCCGTATCGTCAACTTTGATGCACGCGGCTACATCTGAAATACCGAGATCAACCACGTTCTTCAATGCCATTGCCGGACTCGGGCGCGAACGCGGCACATCATCACTGGCCACAATGCAATCAGGCGCAAGCCCTTCTGCTGCTGCACGCTCAATAACGCGCCGCATCACGCTATCCGGATAGCCCGAGCAAGAGCCTATCTTCAGACCTTGGGAACGCAAGCTGCGCAGCAACTCCACGGCCCCGGGAATGGCAGCCGAATACTGTGCAACCTTTTCCAATTGCATGGGCAAAAAACGCTCGTAGATGCGAGTCACATCTTCATCGGTGGGCAGGCGGGAAAACTGAGCCCGGTACTGCTCGGCAATAAGCGGCTCATCACACAGGGCACGAATGTGGTCCCATTTACCCACCCCCATAGGACCGCGAGCCTGCGTCAGCGTGACTTCCATACCGAACTGCGAGAAGGCATCTACGAATACTTTGGTCGGTGCAAAGGAGCCGAAATCAACCAAAGTACCGGCCCAATCAAAAATTACGGCTTCCAGGCTTACAGGCAATGGCGAGACTGTCATGAGAGTGATCCTTGGCAATAGACTTATTGAGCAACAGGACGGCGCCAGGCCTGACTGCGTGCCACCAAGGCACGGCTGGCCAAGTACAGCGTCAAGGCCGCGACGGCGGAACTGCCCATGATCACGGTGCACATCGCGGCCGCAGGGCCGATGAATCCAGCGTCGTCCATATTCAGCACCGCCACAGCGGCGAGCACCGACGATGGGCTGTACAGAAACACGACCGCAGAAACGGTTGTCATCGAAGACACGAAGAGATAGCGCGCCACATCCAACGCAGCAGGCAGACACATAGGTAAGGTGACGCGCAGAAATGTCGTCAAACGCGGCACCTTGAGCGAGGCCGACGCGGCTTCGAACTCGGGGTCTAGAGCATTGAGAGCCGTAGCCGCTGTCAGGTGGGCGCTGGTGTAGAAATGCACCACCGTACACAGCACCAACAGGGGCAAGGTGCCGTACAGCCACCCCAGCGGATTGGCGGGGCTATTGAAAAAGAAGATGTAGCCCAAGCCCAGCACCAGACCAGGCACGGCCATCGGCATGAGTGCGAGCATGCCCAATACGCCGCGCAAACCCCGCTCAATGCCATGTCGGGCTGGCACTTTTTCCATCATCCACGCGCCGACGAACACGACCGAGGTGCCGATTACTGCCGTATAGAACGCCAGTTGCAGACTGTTTCTCCAGGCCAACCATCCGCCACCGTCCATATTGTCGAAGTCGTAAGAGCGCAAGGACATGGACAAGTTGTACGGCCACATTTTCACGAACGAGGCCCAGACAGCCACCGCCACGATGACGACGATGACGGCACATATGGCAGATGACACGCTCAGGAATACCGCGTCACGCGTCTTGTGAGGACTTGCCACGTAGGCTTGCGCGCGCCCACTAAGCTGCGCGCCTTGGCGCGCACGCAGGCGTCGGTCCAGAAAGAAAGTCAGCACGGCAGGCAACAGCAGCAAAATACCAATGGCCGCGCCTTTGGGGAAGTTCTGCTGTCCCACCACCGCCTTGTACGCTTCCATGGCCAGCACGTTGTAATCGCCGCCAACTACCTTTGGCACACCGAAGTCCGTGATGGTCAGCGTAAAGACCACGCAGCAGGCCGAGAACACGGCATAGCGCGTGCCGGGCAAAGTAACTGTCATGAAGGTACGCCACGGTCCAGCCCCCATGGCGCGCGCTGCGTCATAAAGGCGGCCATCTGCCAGTGTCAACCCGGTCAGCAAAATCATGAGCGCGTGGGGAAAGGTGTAGAACGCCTCACCCACCACAATGCCCCAGAAACCATAAATGGTGGTGCCACCGGTCAAGCCCTTCAGGAGCCCTTGATTACCCAGCAAATAGACCAGCGCAATACCGGGAAGCAAGGATGGGGCCAGCAGCGGCAGCAAGGCCGCCGTGCGCAACATGGCCTTCCCACGCAGATGCGTGCGGGTCAGACCATAGGCAAACGCGTATGCAGCAGGCACGACAATCATCATCGTGACGACACCCACTGCCAGACTGCGGCCCACCATCGGCATAAAGCCTTGAGCACCCAGCACGTTTGTCAGAACCGACAAACCGACGCTGCCCGTGTCGTCGAAAAAGGCCTTGGTCAGCATCGCCAATAAGGGCAAGGCCAGAAAAACAATCAAGCCCGCAGCAAAGATGCCCTGCCCTGCCAGCAAGCCCGCGGTACCGATCCAGGCTGCCAATGGGCGACGGCCGATTGAGACGCCAGCTGCCGCAGCAACAGGACGGGTAATTGTTGTTGTGGTGTTTGGCACCGATGACTCAAGCGTAGGCGCGTAACGCATGACGCGGCAACTCCACCCAGCATCGGCTGGCAGCGTGAGGCCCCAAAAGGGAGTCCCCGATTTCAGGAGAAACGATAGAGTGCACGGTGGTGCCTGGCACGCCGTCCAGCCTCAGAGCCAGCCGATACCCTCGCCCCAGGAACACGCCATCCAACACTTCCGCCAGCATGGCATTGGCCTGCTCATGTGGACGGGCGGCACTGACACACACTGCCTCGGGGCGTACAAACAATTTCCCCTTGTCAGCGTCCAGAGACTGATCGACCACAAGCTCTTGACGCCCAATTCGCGCGCGATGCGCATCAACACGCTCATAAGGCAGCCAGTTGGCTTCGCCAACAAAGTCAGCAATAAAGGCTGATGCGGGGGTGCGATAAAGCTCGCGAGGCGTGCCGTACTGTTCAATCACGCCACCATTCATCACCGCAATTCGGTCTGCCATGACCATCGCTTCTTCCTGATCGTGCGTCACCATCAATGTCGTGATCGACAAACGCTTTTGCAGCGCACGCAACTCAATGCGTAAATGCTCGCGCACTCGCGCATCCAGCGCAGACATGGGTTCGTCCAGCAACAACAGCGACGGCGACGGCGCCAAGGCACGCGCCAGCGCCACGCGCTGCTGCTGACCCCCCGATATCTGGCCGGGGAATTTATTTTCAGCGCCCGTCAGCCCTACCAGAGCCAGCATTTCTTCGACGCGCGCCGCAACATGCGGCCGGTGTGCGCGCTTGCCGCTCAACCCGTAAGCGACGTTCTCTGCGACGGTCAGGTTAGGAAAAAGCGCATAGGACTGAAACAAGATGCCGTAGTCGCGCGCTTGGGCAGGCGCATGGGAAATGTCGCGTCCGCTCAACACAATGGCACCACTATCTTGATGCTCAAGCCCAGCAATAGCCCGCAGGAGTGTGGTCTTGCCGCAGCCAGACGGCCCTAACAGGCACACCAGTTCTCCAGCGCGGATGTCCAGCGACACGTCGGCCAGTGCCGTGTAAGCGCCAAAGCGCTTGACCAGATTGCGCACCGACAGAAAGGCGTTGTCGCTATGGGGCATAAAGCCTCCGGGTTAAGGAATGGAGGCAAGTATGCGGGCCGCGTATTTAGCGTTTATGACACTTCGCGCAAATGCAGTAATAAAAACATCAAATACTTTTGGTGTACTAGCGGTCTTGCGCATTGCGCCTATTTTCTGTCCCCCAAATCGTGCTGGTTGCTGAACTCAAATCTTTCTATGCCGTCGCGCGCTGCGGCACCGTCACCAAAGCGGCGGCCCAACTGGGCGTCAGCCAGCCCACCGTGACGGGTCAACTGCGCCAGCTTGAATCGCGTTATGGCATCGAACTGTTCCACCGGCAAGGTCGAGGCATGCGCTTATCCGACGCCGGGCAGAATTTAATGCCCATGGTCGAGAAGCTTGTGCAGCAGGAAACCGAGATTGATTTCCGCCTGAGAGACGCCAGCGACTTGCGTGAAGGAAATCTGCGTATCGGTGCCACCGGGCCGTTCTACATCATGGACACCGTACGCCGCTATAACCAGCGTTACCCGGCGATCGAGCTGGCCATCACTATCGGTAATTCGCAATCCATGCTGCAGGCGCTTCACGATTACCGAATCGAAATCGCCACTTCCTCTTATTTGATGGAGGACAAGCACCTATACCGGCGCCAAATTGCTGCGGACCCGATACGCATCGTGGCACACCGGGATCATCCGCTGGCGCGTCGTTCAAGTGCCACCCTGGCCGACTTGGCGCAATTTCCATTGCTGTTGCGCGAACCGGGTTCTATGACACGCCAGTTGACCGAGCAGGCGCTTCAGGCTGCTGGCGTAACCCTGCGCCGCACTCTGGAAATAGGCAGCCGTGAATCCATACGACAGGCCATTTTGTGTGACCTGGGTATCAGCCTGATTCCTTCCCGAGAAATCCCTTCACACCCTGATCTTGTGGCGCTGCGTATTGAGGACAGCGACATGCTGATGCACGAGTACCTGTATTGCCTGCGCGAGCGCCAACCGGTGCAGTTGATCGCGCGATTTCTGGAAATGGCACCCGCGGCAGCGTGATTACCACTGCGCACACCATTCCAATTTTCGGCCACCCAGGAGACAACCATGGCCTTAAGCTTGCAAGATATCGAACATCTCTTTCTGGAACGGGGACACCGGTCCTATCATGGCGAATCGGTCAGCCATCTACGCCACGCCTTGCAAACTGCTGCACTGGCAGAACGCGCCGGGGCAGGCGCTCACCTCGTTACGGCATGTCTATTACATGATTTGGGGCATCTGATTGCTGACGAACCCAATACTCCCACGCTTCGTGGCATAGACGACAAGCACCAGTATTTCGTGCTTCCGTTTTTGCGCGGGCTGTTCAGCGCCGCGGTGCTTGATCCGATCCGGCTGCACGTAGAAGCCAAACGGTATCTCTGCTATATGGATTCTGCATACGAAAGCGCCCTGTCTGTTGACTCACGCCGCAGTCTTTCACTGCAGGGAGGCAGTTTTGACGCAGGACAGGCAATGGACTTTGCCGCCTTGCCCGGTGCACCAGACGCTATTCGTTTGCGTCGTTGGGACGATGCGGCCAAGGTGCCGGGTCTGGCCACGCCGTCACTACATCATTTTCTGGACGTGGCCGAAAGTGTGTCTACCCGAATCAAACTGGCCGCTTTCGATTGATCTCGATGGCGGCTCGTTTGCTCGCCACGTGCATTACGCGCCTTTGGCCACCGGGCGAGTCGTGTCACTGCACCACTCGCTCCAGGAGCCAGGATACAAGCGCGAACCCGTCAGGCCGGCCACTTCCATCGACAGCAGGTTATGGCACGCGGTAATACCCGAACCGCACTGATGCACGATGGTGCTGGGATCACGTCCGGCTAGCAAAACCGTGAATTCCCCACGCAATTGCTCGGCGGGTTTGAACTGCCCGTTAGCCTGCAGGTTTTCGCCGTTAGGGCGATTCAACGCCCCCGGAATATGCCCGGCCACCGGATCCATGGGTTCGACTTCACCGCGATAACGATTAGCGGCACGCGCGTCGATTACGGTGAACGCTCGCGTATCGATGTTTTCAAGAACAGCTTGGGCATCGACGGTTTGCGCCAAAGACGCCCCCGGCACCACTGGAGCGCCGGCAGGCATTGCCGGCTCAATTTTCGTGTTTACCGGCAGTTGGGCCGCCATCCAGGCTTGCCAACCACCATCAAGCACCACGACACGTTCATGGCCCAACCAACGCAGCATCCACCAGATATGGGCGGCATACATGCCACCACTGGCGTCATACGCTACCACCAGGGTTTGTGGTGTCACGCCCTGCGCAGCCATCAGTGCGCCAAATGCGGCGCGCTCGGGCAAAGGGTGGCGCCCGTTCTTGCCGGTACGCGCCGCAGCCAATTGCGTTTCGTGATCAAGAAAGCGGGCGCCGGGGATATGACCGTGCTCGTAGGCACGCAGGCCTGCCGCATGATCCATCAAGTCGTGGCGGACATCGAATAGGCGCACATCAGGCGCATTCAGCTTGGCTGCCAGTTCAGCAGCGGAAATCAACGTCATGGTCACTTACGTGCACTCCTCATATCGTGAGTCTCACCCGGCAGGCGCAGCGCTGTCGGGCACAGATTGCCAGATAGCCCGGCAAGCAAATCGTTCACCGAACCCGTGACGCGGGTTACGACGGTTTTGGGTCACCCATTGTGCGCCACACGGACAGCAAGCCAGCGGTGATGATCAGCCCCATCCCGGCCCAGGCCCAAGAGTCAAGGTGGTCTCCCCAGAATCCCATACCGATCAAGGCAGCAAAGATAATGGTGCTGTATTGCAATGCGGCAGTGAGCAAGGCGGACCCCATCCCGAACGCCCGCGTCATGGCCAATTGCCCAAACAGACCGGCCACGCCAATACCAACCAGGGCGGCATAGCCCATCCAGTCTGCATGCCCCCACCCTTCGAAGGCCAAACCACCCAGACTGGTGACACTGACCGCCACCGAGAAAAATAGCACCGTGCGCCACTCAGGCTCACGCAAGCGACCAAGCTCCCGAATTTGCATCATGGCAACGGCAGCCATCCCCCCTGCACACAACCCCATCAAGGCGGCAATCCACTGGTCTTCCGTAATACTGGGGCGCAATACCGCGATGACGCCCATAAACCCGAGGGCCACGGCGGCAATTCGCATTGGGTCACGCTGCGCGCCCCCCCAGCCGAGCATCCAGCACGCGATGAACAAGGGTGCCGTGTAATTCAGGCTGGTGGCGGTTGCCAACGGAAGGTGGGCGATGGCGAAAAAGCCGAGCCACATCGAGGTGACGCCGGACAAATTACGCCAAAGATGCAATTTCCAGCTGGTGGGCACAATGGACTGTCGTCCGGCACGGGCCCAGATCAGCAGCAAAATGACTGACGGTACGCCGCGAAATAACACCACTTGCGGTAAAGAAGCGCCGTGCTCGGTAGCGAGCTTCACGAACGATCCCATGACGGCGAACATGGCGGACGCCAGCAACATCCAAAGTGCCTGCATGGGGACCTGTGCTAGGTAAAAGTAAAGCGATAAGGGAAAGCGATACTATACTCTGCGTCATAGGCAGTGGATGTCTAAAAGTCGGGGAACTCGAAGGCATCCATGTCAGTCCAAGCCTGAAATTTCCAGCTCGCAGAGGAACATAACAAAGATGAAACGCGTCATTCTTTTTCTCGTTACCAACTTGGCCGTCATGCTCGTGCTGTCGGCCACGCTACGCATTCTCGGCGTAGACCGCTTTCTTACCGCAAACGGCTTGAACATCCAGGCTTTGCTGATTTTCTCCCTGGTGATTGGTTTTGGTGGCGCCATCATTTCGCTGCTGATCAGTAAGCGCATGGCGAAATGGAGCACGGGCGCCCAGGTACTTGACCCTAACGCGCCACGCAGCCAACGTGAAGCCTGGCTGCTCGATACGGTGCATCAATTGGCTGATCGCGCAGGTATTGGCCGCCCTGAGGTGGCCATCTACGAAGGTGCACCCAACGCGTTCGCCACAGGTGCGTTCAAGAATGACTCGCTCGTCGCGGTCTCGACCGGCCTGCTCGACAGCATGACTGAAGAAGAAGTGGCGGCAGTGCTGGGCCACGAAGTCGCTCACATCGCCAACGGCGACATGGTCACCTTGACGCTTATTCAAGGCGTGGTGAACACGTTTGTCGTGTTCCTGGCCCGTGTCGTTGGCTACTTTGTTGATCGTGTTGTGCTGAAGAACGAACGAGGCCTGGGCATCGGCTATTTCGTGACCGTGATTGCCTGTGAGATTCTGTTCGGCATTCTCGCTTCGATCATCGTGGCCTGGTTCTCACGTCAACGCGAATACCGCGCCGATGCAGGTGCCGCCCACTTGATGGGCTCGCGTGAGCCCATGATGCGTGCACTTGCCCGCCTGGGTGGTCTGGCCCCGGGTGAATTGCCCAAGTCGTTCGAAGCATCGGGCATTGCTGGCAAGGGTGGTCTGGCTGCCATTCTGGCTTCGCACCCCCCGATTCCCGCACGCATTGCAGCGCTGCAGCATGTGGTGATCAAGTAAGTCGCCACACAGTTATCGCCGTCTGAACGGCGGCGATAAACATCGGGCCCATTGACCGCAACGGCGATCACTGGGCCCGATGTCTTTGCACTATCTGAAAATCAGCACTCGACGATATTCACCGCCAGGCCGCCTCGCGAGGTTTCCTTGTACTTCGTCTTCATGTCGGCACCTGTTTCGCGCATGGTTTTAATCACGGAATCCAGCGAAACATAATGCTGACCATCACCACGCATGGCCATTCGCGCGGCGTTAACCGCCTTGACCGACGCCATGGCATTGCGCTCAATACAGGGAATCTGGACCAGACCACCCACCGGGTCGCATGTCAGGCCCAGGTTGTGCTCCATACCGATTTCGGCCGCATTTTCGACCTGTTCTACGGTGCCACCAAGCACGGCGGCCAAACCGCCCGCCGCCATGGAGCAGGCCACGCCGACCTCGCCCTGGCAGCCCACTTCAGCGCCAGACAACGAGGCGTTGTACTTATAAAGCAGGCCAATTGCCGCTGCCGTCAGCAGAAAATCGCGTACACCCTCCCGATTGGCACCAGGCACGAATCGGTCGTAGTAGTGCAATACGGCGGGAATAATGCCGGCCGCCCCATTGGTGGGTGCGGTCACAACACGACCGCCCATGGCGTTTTCTTCATTTACGGCCATGGCGTATAGATTGATCCAATCCATCACCGACAAGGGATCGGACAAACTACGCTCGGCACGCTGGGTCAGGCTGCGATACAGCTCAGGTGCCCGACGACGTACGCGCAAGGGACCGGGCAATTCGCCATCGGATTCAGGATGATTAATGCCACAGCCTCGGGCCACGCAATCCTGCATCACTTGCCAGATGCGATCCAGGCCAGAAGCCACTTCGCCGGGCTCGCGCCAGGTCAATTCGTTTTCACGCATGAGCTGTGCAATTGAAAGCCCGCTCTCGCGGCACATTTCCAATAGCTGACGCCCGGTGCGGAAAGGATGGGGTAATTGATCATGTGCCGCGATGACCTGGCTATTCGACGCCCCCGTCGAGACGACGAATCCGCCGCCAACCGACAAATATTTTGCTTCTCGCAGATGCTCGCCAGCGGCGTCAAATGCGTGAAACTTCATTCCGTTAGGATGCTCTGCCATCGCTTCGCGTCGGTAGAACAACAAATGTTCTTTTTCCACGAAGGGTACGGGATAATGCCCCAACAGCGGCAAGCTGCGGTTCGTGCGAACCGACTGCAACATACCGGAGATGGCCGACGGATCAACCGTGTCAGGCGTTTCCCCCATCAGACCCAGCATCACGCCTTTGTCTGTGCCATGGCCTTTGCCGGTAGCACCCAACGAGCCATACAACTCGGCGCGCACGGTCGCCACGCGCGGCAAGAGGCCATCACGCTCAAGACCCTGGGCGAACAACAAAGCCGCTCTCATGGGCCCTACCGTATGGGAACTTGAGGGCCCAATGCCGATTTTGAAAAGGTCGAAGACGGAAACAGCCACCAGAAACTCCAAATACAACGGGATGATCAAGCAATGATACGCGGGCGCGGCGGGCAACCCAAACTCGCTGCCACAAAGCAGGGCCAATATCGTCGCCCTGCCTGGGCTGATTTAGCCTGTTGCGCCGCGCCATGAGATCATTACAAAATTATTTCATGTCATAAATGAGTCGGAGCCCCTAAAGCATGTCAGGAATTTTCACTCTGCTCGACTTCGCCGGATACGTCGCCCTGTTGCTATGGGGCGTGCATATGGTGCAAACCGGCGTCCAGCGTGCATTCGGTGCCGCACTAGGCGCGGCCCTCGGCCGCGCGCTGGGCACCCGATTGCGGGCTTTTGCCGCCGGATTGGCCATAACCGCCGCCCTCCAGAGCAGTACCGCCACGGGTTTGATGATCACCGGCTTCGCTGCCGGCGGCGTCGTTGCCCTGGTGCCTGCCTTGGCCGCAATGCTGGGTGCCAACGTGGGCACTACGTTAATCGTTCAATTGCTGTCTTTCGATCTGACATCGGCCGCCCCGATCCTGATCCTTGCTGGCGTCTGGATGTTTCGCCGGTACCCGCCGGGACGTACGCGCGACTTGGGCCGCGTTTTCATCGGTTTAGGGCTGCTGTTGCTGTCGTTGCATCAATTGGTTGAGCTGTTTGAGCCGATCCAATCTGCCCCTATGCTGGGAATTGTGCTTGGCGCTCTCGCGAATCAGCCAGTTGCTGCAGTCTTGTTGTCGGCCTTGCTGACGTGGGCTGCCCATTCCAGCGTGGCGGTGGTCGTACTGATCATGTCCCTCGCCAGCCACGGCATGGTGTCGCCGGAAAGCGCGTTCGCACTGGTGTTGGGCGCCAACCTTGGCACAGCCATCAATCCGATGATCGAAGGTGTCACGGGTGATGATCCGGCCGCACGGCGCCTACCGCTTGGCAACCTGCTCACGCGCGTGATCGGCGTGGTCATCGGCTTGGTCATCCTGCCTTGGGTTCAGCCCTATATCAGCGAAATGGCGGAGAGCCCTGCACGCGCTGTCGCGAATTACCACACGCTATTCAATGTCATCGTCGCCTTGGCTTTCCTGCCGATCCTCGCGCCCTATGGCGCCCTGCTGACCCGCTGGCTCCCCAAGCGGGCTGATCCCAACGATCCGTCGCGACCGCAATACCTGGACGAATGGGCGCATGACGTTCCTGCCGTCGCCTTGGGCAATGCCTCGCGCGAAGCGCTGCGGATGGCTGACATGCTGCAAACGCTGCTGCTGTATGCGCGGGCAGGCTTTAAACGCGATAACCGCCATCGCATGGTGCAAGCTCGTCAACTAGATGCCGCGCTGGACAAGCTCGAAAACGCCATCACGACCTACTTGGTCACCCTTGACCAGGAAAACATGACGCGCGACGACATCCAGCGAATGGACGACATCCTGGCATTCACCAGCAACATCGGTCATGCCGGCGACATTGCCTATCACGGTCTGTTGGGACACGTGTCCAGACTGCGTAAGCAAGGCTGGGTCTTGTCTGCAGAGCAGCGTACCAGCCTTGACGAAACGCTGGCTCACCTGATCAGCAATCAGCGCCAGGCGGCTGCCTTGTTCGTCAATGACGACCTGCGTCAAGCACGCGCATTGGCAGAAGAGAAGTCGCGATTCCGCACAATTGAAATGCAGGCTGCAGATACGCACTTGCAGAAAATTAAAGCGGGCGAAGTCGATGCGGCAGAAGTAGGCTCGCTTTATCTCGACATTTTGCGCGACCTGAAAGGCATCAACTCGCATTTGGTCGGTGCCGCTGCCTACCCCCTCCTCGCACGACACGGCGAACTCTTGCCCAGCCGATTGCGCGAGGCAGGCAACTAAGGCCCGCAAGCGCAAAAAAGGGGTTTCGCAGCCATGCTGCGAAACCCCTTTTCACTTGAGCTGCGAGTTAATTCAAATAGCGTTCAAACCAGGCTAGCATGCGACGCCAGCCGTCTTGCGCCGCGTCTGCCCGATAATTTGCCCGATAATCGGCCATGAACGCATGATCCGCCTCGGGATACACCACGAATTCCGACGCACGCGCGTTTTCGTTGCCCTGTGCGAGCTTTTCTTTCATGATCTGCACGTCCGCCAGGGGAATGCTCGCATCGCGACCGGCATAAAGCCCCAGCACTGGCGCGTACAGCTCGTTGACGATGTCAAACGCGTAGCGCTTGATGAGCGGACCGTGACCCGTGCTCAGCTTGCCATACCAGGCTACGGCGGCCTTCACATTCGGATTGTGCGCGGCGTACATCCACGTAATACGACCGCCCCAGCAGAAACCGGTAATGGCCACACGCTCCGGATCTCCACCCTTTTTTGCCGCCCACGCCACGCTGGCATCCAAATCGCTGAAAACCTGCTCATCCGAGACTTTGCTGACAATATCAGCCACCAGTTTCGGAATATCGGTATAGGTCGAGGCGTCACCCTCACGCTGATACAGATTCGCAGCTACTGCCAGATAACCAGCATGCGCGACACGTCGGCAAATATCTTTAATGTGCTCATGCACACCGAAAATTTCCTGCACCACCAGCACAATAGGCAGATTCTGCCCACCAGCAGGCGCCGCGTAATAGGCGGCAATCACGCCATCGCTCACGGGCAAATCGAAATCCCCGCAGTCGAGACCTTGGGTGTCGGTATGAATAACTGTGGCGGCAATATTGCCGGCAGCGGCGGAAAAACTCATGGCGAACTCCTATAGACCAAAACCGGTTTCAAGGACCGCCAACCGCACACGAGGACGCCTCTGAAGCGGCTAGCGATCAGTGCCTATGCGTCGCATCGGTGACGGCGCTGCCCGACCCAAGCTGCGCTTGGTCGGTATGCTCGTGCCCATGGTGCATGAAGCTTGTAACGACGTAGATCAACGCCACCCCGACACCCACCAGCAATAGCTGCGGAATGGCGTCAGAAGGCGATACTCGCTCGTGCATTTGCGGCATCAAATCTGCTACCGAGATGTACAGAAAGCTGCTTGCCGCAACCACCAGCACATACGGCAGCCAGGCTTGTGCCTGCTGCAACACGAAGTACCCTATTATCCCGCCCACGGCTGAACACAAGCTGGTAAAGAGAATTAACGAGACTGCCCGACGGCGCGCCAGGCCAGCGTTGATCAGCACGACGAAGTCGCCCAGCTTGTGGGGCACCTCATGCACGATGATCGACGCTGCCGTCAAAACACCCAGCAAGGGATCCGTCAGGAAAGCCGCTGCCACCAACACCCCGTCGCAAAGATTGTGCAGCGAGCTCCCGATCAGGATCAGCGCGCCGCCACGTCCGGCCTCATGTCTATCGTGCCCTTTGTGATGATGATGGCCGTCGCCTTCGTGATGATGACTATGACGCAGCAGGGCAATTTTTTCCAGCGCGAAGAACCCGATCAACGACGCCAACATCAAGCCAAACAACACATGGGCATCGCCCACGCCTGTTTCAAAAGCCTCTGGCAGCAAGTGCAGGAGCGCCACAGAGAGCAAAACGCCCACCGACAGGCTCACCATATGGTGCAAATATTGGGCGAAAACCCGGTAGGCCAGCCAACTGGCAATACCTACAGCAATGAGGCCACCGGTCGTGGTGGCTAGCAATACCCATAAGAGCAGCATTTGGGGGACGCATTCGAGGCAGGAAAGCGAAACATTATATTGTTTCATTCCTGAAAAAAGAAATGGCTTCCACAAATTTACGGGAACCCTGCTTTTGGCGCGATGGAAGCGTTGGTCAAGTCTGCCGGCTTGCACCTCAGAAATTCACCTACCTTCGCCACCTCCTTCTGATTGCTTGCACAGGCTTGGACCGGTCGAAACACGACACCGCAGCAACGCCGCGCGATGCAGACACGAGCCAAGTATTCGTCCAAAAAAATGGGCTGCCCAAAGACAGCCCATTCAATAGGTCACAAGCGTTGCACTCCGATCATCAGTGCGCCTGCTCCCAATTCTTGCCAACGCCAACCTCAGCCAGCAGCGGCACGCGCAACGTTGCCACCTCGCACATCAAACGCGGCAACATCGCCTTGACCACTTCAAGTTCCGATTCCGGTGTTTCGAGCACCAGTTCATCGTGCACTTGCATGATCATGCGAGTTTCGAGCTTTTCTGCATCAAGCCAGTCTTGCACAGCCACCATCGCCATCTTGATCAGATCCGCTGCAGTCCCTTGCATCGGCGCGTTAATCGCCGCTCTCTCAGCACCTTGGCGACGCGGACCAGAAGCCCCTCTAATTTCGGGCAACTGCAAGCGACGTCCAAACACCGTCTCGACATAGCCTTGTTCGCGCGCAAGCTTGCGCGTGTTCTCCATATACATGGCCACGCCAGGATAGCGCGCGAAATATCGATCGATATAGGCTTGCGCAGCATCTCGTGTAATGCCCAGATTAGAGGCCAGGCCAAACACGCCCATCCCGTAAATCAGCCCGAAATTAATCGCCTTGGCAGCACGACGTTGATCAACCGACACATCTTCAAGCTTGACACCAAACACCTCAGAGGCGGTTGCA
This sequence comes from Achromobacter deleyi, assembly GCA_040391965.1. Lineage (GTDB taxonomy): Bacteria > Pseudomonadota > Gammaproteobacteria > Burkholderiales > Burkholderiaceae_B > Achromobacter > Achromobacter deleyi_B. The sequence continues at coordinate 17,863 of JBEBWV010000083.1, forward strand.
CGGTGAATGTCGGCACCCGCTGCGAACGCCTGCTGCAAATTGGCGTCATCGGACACGTGCGCCATGATGCGCAATTCAATCTGCGAATAGTCAGCCGACACCAACAAACCCGCATCGGCAATAAACGCCTCGCGAACGCGGCGCCCGGCCTCTGTTCGAACCGGAATATTCTGCAAATTGGGATCAGACGAGGCGAGGCGCCCAGTAATAACCGCCGCTTGCGAATAGCGCGTATGCACACGACCCGTTTGCGGATTAATCATGCGCGGCAGCTTGTCGGTATAAGTGGACTTCAGCTTGGACAAGCTTCGGTACTCGAGCAATACCTTTGGCAACGGATAATCGAGTGCAAGCTTGCTCAGCACTTCCTCATCGGTAGATGGCGCGCCACCAGCCGTCTTGCGTACCACCGGCAATTGCATGCGGCCGAACAAAATTTCACCTAGCTGCTTGGGTGAATTCAAATTGAACGGCTGGCCAGCCAGCTCATAGGCTTTTTGCTCCAGGACAAGCATCTCCTGGCCCAGTTTATGACTCTGGCGTCCCAGTTCGGCAGCGTCAACTTTTACGCCATTGCGCTCAATAACAGTGAGCACACGCGACACCTGCAATTCCAGAAGATAAATGCGATTCAAGCCCGGCTCGGCAGCCACGCGTGGACGCAGTATCTGGTGAAGCTGCAACGTAAAATCTGCATCTTCAGCAGCGTAATGTCCCGCCACATCAACGGCCACTTCATCAAAGCCAATCTGCTTTGCACCCTTGCCACATAGTGACTCATACGACACGCCGCTTCGACCCAGATATCGCTGTGCCAAATCGCTCAGGCCAACACCGTGATGCGACTCCAGCACATAGGCTTGCAGCATCGTATCTTCCGCAATGCCTGCCAATGCAATGCCTTCATTCGCAAAAACATGCGCATCGTATTTGGCGTGATGCAACAGCTTGGCGCGCCCAGCGTCTTCCAACCAGGGTCGCAAACGTGCCAACACCTCGTCCTTGGGCAACTGCGTCGCGCCGTCGGGGCCACGGTGCGCCACCGGGATATAGCAGGCAACACCGGGAGCCACAGCCATCGACAAGCCGACCATCCGCGCCTGCATCTCATCCAGCGACGTTGTCTCTGTGTCCAATGCCACTAACGGGGCGACCGCTAACTTCTCAAGCCAGGCGTCAAACGCAGGCCAATCGGAGATGATCTGATAGTTGATCTCGACAGGTGCCGCAACGGCTTCAGGCGCCACACGGGAGTCACCCGTAGGGACCCGTTCAACGTCACCGGTCAAGTCGCGCAACCAGGTACGAAACCCGTAGCGCTCGTAGAGTTCGGTCAGCGTGGCAACGTCACGCGCACGTGGCTCAAGATCGGCCATACTGGCCACGTGCCCCGTCAGATCGCAGTCGCATTTAACCGTCAGCAACTCCCGGGTAAGCGGGAAATTGGGAATGGCTTCACGAAGATTGTTCCCTGCCACACCCTTGATGGAATCGGCATTTTCGATCAGCTTTTCAATAGAGCCGAATTCGCTGATCCACTTCGCGGCTGTCTTGGGCCCGACCTTGGTCACACCCGGCACGTTGTCCACGGTGTCGCCCACCAGCATCAGATAATCGACGATGCGATTAGGCGGCACGCCAAATTTATTCAAGACCCCGGCTTCGTCAAGCACCTCACCGCTCATGGTGTTGACCAGAGTGACGTGGCTATCGACCAACTGCGCAAGATCTTTATCACCCGTCGATACGATGGTGTGCACGTCCTGCGCCGTAGCAAGCTGCGCCAGCGTACCGATGATATCGTCAGCCTCAACGCCTTCGATCGTCAGCACAGGCCAACCCAAGGCACGCACCGCACGATGGATAGGCTCAATTTGCGCCGCCAAGTCTTCCGGCATCGAAGGTCGATGCGATTTGTACTCGGGGTAAATATCATCCCGGAAAGTTTTTCCGCGCGCATCAAAAATACATGCGGCGTACTCTGCTTTATGATCCGATACGAGCTTGCGCAGCATATTGACCACGCCGTAGAGCGCACCTGTAGGTTCGCCTTGCGCGTTGCGCAAATCGGGCATAGCGTGGAAAGCGCGGTACAAATAGCTTGAACCGTCGACCAGTAATAGCGTTTTTTTCATGGTTACAAAGGCAGATATGGAAACACCCGCCGACAAACAGATTCCTCTGATTATGTCAGAGATAAAGACGGCGGCAGACAAGCTCGCGAACATCGGGCCAGCCGTCAGCGTATTTGGAAGCGCGCGCATCAGCCGCAACTCCCCTCACTATGAAACTTGCGTTGCCATTTCGGCAGCACTTGCCGAAGCCGGATTCGCCATCATTGCTGGCGGTGGCCCGGGCATCATGGAAGCCGCCAACAAAGGCGCCTTCGAGGTAGGCGGCACGAGCGTCGGGCTGAATATCAGCCTGCCGCATGAGGCGCACAACAACGAATATCAAACCATCAGTCTTTCATTCGAGTATTTCTTCTCACGCAAAGCAACCTTCTTCATGCATAGTTTCGCCTATGTATCAATGCCTGGTGGCTTTGGCACCCTGGATGAACTCTTCGAAGCCCTCACGCTCATCCAGACCGGTAAAGTTCCTGCTGCCCCCATTGTGCTTGTTGGAAGCGAATATTGGCACGGCCTGGTCGAATGGCTTGGTGGACAAGTGCTTTCCAACGGCATGATTGGCGCACACGACCTCGATTTATTCATCATCGAAGACGATCCTCGCAAAGTCGTGCGTCGCGTTGTGGAATTCCACGAAAAGATGCGTCAGCAATCAGACTACGCGCCTATCCTACCTGCATAAAACGGGCTCGGCCAACCTCAAATTCAATGCGGTTGGCCAGCACTGACCTGCCCCTGCTACATCAGGGACTGCGCAATCACCTCACGCACACGCCCAACAAATTCGCTCTCTCGGGGGCGAGGCGCCAGTAAGCAAAATTCCACGTCCGGCAAGGTCGGTAAATCCGGGTTGGCCAGGCGAGTTACTCCGGGCGCGAGCGCTGACTCATTCAGGCAGGCCACACCAATGCCGGCCGCCAGCGCCAATTGCAGCCCTGCCACGCCAGACGCTACGTGAGCAATAACATACGGCACTCCAGAGCGCTTAAGCAGACGCTCTGTGAACTGCCTCAAAGAGCAGGTTTCGGGCAGCACGAGCAATCGTAATGCCTCTGTCGACACCATCGGCATGCCCTCGGCCCCCATCCAAAGGAGAGCTTCGCGTCGCAACAAGATGCGGTGAGTCAGCTTGCGCCCTTGCGCCGCATCCTGCCCTTTGCCTGGAATACGCATCGACAAGCCAATGTCGATTTCGTCCTTCGCGTAGGCCTCTTCGATGGCACCACTTTTCATAATCGTTACGTGAAGCCTGAGCTTCGGGTAGCGCTCATTCAGCCGACGAAGCAGCACAGCCAGATCCGCGGGTCGAAAATAATCCGTGATGGCCAAACGTAGCTCGCCATGCAGGTTCACTCCGTGCAGATCACGCCAGGCCTCATCGCTTAACGCGAGTATCTGCCTGGCATAGGCCAGCAAGCGCTCCCCCGCTGGCGTCGCCTTCACGCCGCTCTTAGAGCGGCTGAGCAGTGCTTGGCCTGCCCGCTCCTCAAGTTTGCGCATCTGCTCGCTGACGGATGATTGCGACAAGAAGACCTTGGGTGCGGCGGCCGTCAAACTTCCCGTTTCTGCCACCACGACCAGCGTGCGCAATTGCTCCAGATCGAATCCGGCCATGCCTTATCCATCGATTATTCCAATACGTTGAATCGTATCTTCCCGCTTTTCCGATGTCAAAGAGACTTTTAGACTGAACACACTCAGTTCAACCTTGGAGTCTCAGCATGCCACACATCGTCATTCACCTGTCCGGTCAGCCCGACGCTGCCATCGCTCAGCAAGTCATCAAGCAGGTCAACCAGTTGACTCAATCTGTACTGGGCAAAAAGCTCGCCGTTATCGCGAACACCCTGCAATTCATTCCTCATGAACAGTGGTTCATTGGCGGACGCTCGCTAGCTGAACAAGGTCGAAATGCCTTTCATCTAGACATCAGCGTTACCGACGAAACCAACACCAAAGCCGAGAAAGCGCAGTTCATCAAAGACATCTACGCCGCGTTCCAGCACATTCTTGGCGAGCTGCACGAATGCTCCTATGTCCATGTCATCGATGCCCGTGCCGCGGCCTATGGCTATGGGGGGAAAACTCAGGAGTATCGGCATCAGCACGCGGGTTGATCCGAATCGTTTGACGCGAAAAACCATAGAAAAAGGCTACAAACCTCTCGGTTTGTAGCCTTTTTCGTATAAATCTGGTCAGAGTCGGAAGACCGACTCTGATGAGATTTAGCCTTCGCGCGCTGCGCGACGACGTTCGTTTTCGAGCAAGAAGCGCTTACGCAAACGAATCGACTTGGGCGTAATTTCGACCAATTCGTCGTCATCGATGAATTCGACGGCGTATTCCAGCGACATCTGGATCGGCGGAACGAGGCGAACGGCTTCGTCAGTACCCGAAGCACGAACGTTGGTCAGTTGCTTGCCCTTGATGGGGTTCACAACCAAGTCGTTGTCACGGCTATGGATACCGATGATCATGCCTTCGTACAGTGCGTCGCCGGGGCTGACGAACATACGACCACGATCCTGCAGCTTCCACAATGCGTAAGCCACGGCGTCGCCCTGGTCCTGGCTGATCAGCACGCCATTACGGCGCTCGCCAATCGAACCTTCGCGCACGGGGGCGTATTCGTAGAAAATATGGCTTACCAAGCCCGTGCCGCGCGTCAGCGTCAGGAACTCGTTCTGGAAACCAATCAGGCCACGGGCCGGGATCAGATATTCCAAACGTGTGCGACCACGGCCATCCGGCTGCATGTCTTGCAGATCGCCCTTACGACGACCCAGCTCTTCCATCACGCCGCCTTGATGCTGATCTTCCACATCGACGGTCAAGGACTCAAACGGCTCGCACTTCACGCCGTCGATATCTTTGAACACCACGCGAGGACGCGACACAGCCAGCTCGAAGCCTTCGCGACGCATCGTTTCCAGCAAAATCGTCAGGTGAAGTTCACCACGGCCCGACACTTCAAAAACGGTGTCGTCGCCCGTGTCACGAACACGCAGTGCCACGTTGGACTTCAATTCACGATCAAGGCGATCACGCAACTGACGGCTCGTGACGAACTTGCCTTCACGGCCAGCCAACGGCGACGTATTGACCATGAAGTTCATGGTCAGGGTCGGCTCGTCGATACGCAGAACAGGCAGTGCTTCCGGCGTTGCAGGATCACACACCGTCGTGCCGATACCCAGCTCTTCGATACCGTTGATCAGCACGATGTCGCCAGCTTCGGCTTCTTCCACCACGACGCGTTCCAGGCCATGGAACTTCAGCACCTGGTTCACGCGGCCGCGGCCGGATGCACCATCAGGACCGAACTTGTGAACAATTTCCATACCAGCGCGGATACGGCCACGATTGATACGGCCCACGCCAATCTTGCCGACGTAGCTGTTGTAATCCAACGAGATGATCTGCATTTGCAGCGGACCATTGGGATCATCGTCACGTTGTGGCACGTGTTCCAGAATGGCGTCAAACAGCGGACGCATATCGCCTTCGCGTACATCCGAGCTCAAGCCAGCGTAACCAGACAGGCCCGAGGCGTACACCACCGGGAAGTCCAACTGCTCTTCCGTTGCGCCAAGCTTGTCGAACAAGTCGAACGTGGCGTTAATAACGAAATCGGTACGGGCACCGGGGCGGTCAACTTTGTTGACCACAACGATTGGCTTCAAGCCCAAGGCCAACGCCTTACGCGTGACGAAAATCGTTTGGGGCATGGGGCCTTCAACAGCATCCACCAGCAAGAGCACGCCGTCCACCATGGACAACACGCGCTCGACCTCACCACCGAAGTCGGCGTGGCCCGGGGTATCAACGATGTTGATGTGCGTGCCTTCGTATTCCACGGCACAGTTCTTCGCAAGAATCGTGATGCCACGTTCTTTTTCGATATCGTTCGAGTCCATGACTCGTTCGGTCAGCGCCTGGTTTTCGCGGAAGGTGCCGGATTGGCGCAGCAGCTGGT
>JBEBWV010000084.1:0-23893 GCA_040391965.1 Achromobacter deleyi
GTCATTTTTTAACGATTGATACGCCAATGTCGCGCGGCCCGCGCCGCCGGCATTGGCAACACGGCAAGATCTTCTGTACTTGCCCCACTGCATACGACGAAGCGCAAGAAAGATGAGCGACCCTGCGTCATAAGAACGCCTCCACGCAATCCACGACGCCCAAGAAAAAAGCAAGCGCCTACGCACTTGCCTTCGTCCCACTTCACCAAAAAGATCAATCAAGTCTGGTGATAAATCTCCGAACCCTTCTTCACGAACTCCACCGCTTTCTCCTGCATGCCCTTGGCCAACGCATCTTTAGCAGCAACCCCTTGGGCGGCGGCATAGTCACGCACATCTTGCGTAATCTTCATGCTGCAAAAGTGCGGCCCACACATGGAGCAAAAATGCGCGACCTTCATCGAATCCTTAGGCAAGGTCTCGTCATGAAAGTCCTTCGCCGTGTCCGGATCCAGGCCGAGATTGAACTGATCATCCCAACGGAATTCGAAGCGGGCCTTGGATAAGGCATTGTCGCGAATGGCGGAGCCCGGATGGCCCTTGGCCAAATCGGCCGCGTGTGCAGCGATCTTGTAAGTAATGATGCCGTCCTTCACATCCTTTTTGTTCGGCAGACCCAAGTGTTCTTTAGGCGTGACATAACAGAGCATGGCCGTGCCATACCAACCGATGATGGCCGCGCCAATGCCTGACGTAATGTGGTCATATCCCGGCGCGATATCCGTCGTCAGCGGTCCCAGGGTATAGAAAGGAGCTTCATGACAGTGCTCAAGCTGCAGATCCATATTTTCTTTGATCATCTGCATCGGCACATGCCCGGGGCCTTCGATCATGACCTGCACATCGTGCTTCCACGCCACTTGCGTCAACTCACCCAGCGTCTTGAGTTCGGCGAATTGCGCTTCGTCATTGGCGTCGTAGGCAGAACCGGGACGCAGACCGTCACCGAGCGAGAAGCTGACGTCATACGCCTTCATGATCTCGCAGATATCCTCAAAGCGTTCATAGAGGAAGCTCTCCTTGTGGTGAGCCAGACACCACTTTGCCATGATGGAGCCGCCGCGCGAGACAATGCCAGTCATGCGGTCGGCCGTCATGGGAATGAACGGCAGGCGCACGCCCGCGTGGATAGTGAAGTAATCCACCCCTTGCTCTGCCTGCTCAATCAAGGTGTCGCGGAAAATCTCCCACGTCAGGTCTTCAGCCTTGCCATCCACCTTTTCCAGTGCCTGGTAAATCGGCACCGTGCCAATAGGCACCGGCGAGTTGCGGATGATCCACTCGCGCGTCTCGTGAATGTGTTTGCCGGTAGACAAATCCATCACCGTGTCGCCTCCCCAACGAATGGCCCAGGTCATCTTCTCGACCTCCTCGCCAATGCCGGAACTGACCGCCGAATTGCCAATATTGGCGTTGATCTTCACCAGGAAATTGCGCCCGATAGCCATGGGCTCGACTTCAGGGTGATTAATGTTGGCCGGAATAATGGCGCGACCCCGTGCGATTTCCGCGCGCACGAATTCAGGGGTGATGATCGCGGGAATAGCCGCAGCAAACGATTGGCCAGGATGTTGGCGCAGCAGTCGCTTCACCATCTTCTCGCCATCCGGCCCGCTGGCACGCAGCGTTTCCAGATAATGTTCGCGACGCAGACTCTCACGGATCGCCACGTACTCCATTTCCGGAGTAATGATGCCGCGTCGCGCATAGTGCATTTGCGAAACGTTGGCACCTGCCCGGGCACGGCGGGGCGGGCGCTGCAGGTCAAACCGCATGGCCGTGAGTTTCGGGTCCGTCAGGCGCTCTTTGCCGTATTCGCTGGACGGGCCCGTCAGAACGTCCGTGTCGCCGCGCTCTTCAATCCAGATGCGACGCACCTCTGGCAGACCGCGCCGGATGTCGATGGCAACTTGCGGGTCGGTGTAAGGGCCGCTGGTGTCATAGACCGTCAGGGGAGGGTTCTTCTCACCGCCAAACATCGTCGGCGTATCGTCTTGCTCGATCTCACGAAAAGGCACCCGGATGTCCGCGCGGGAACCGGTTTCATAGACTTTTCGGGATTTGGGCAACGGTGCTACCGCTGCAGAATCGACCTCGGCCGTTGCGGCCAGGAATTTGGGGTTGGCATTCATGGGAAGCTCCAAACAAGATGGGTTGGAGCCGATCGGGATGCATTCCGGCCACCTTGCGGGCGCAAGTTGGCTAAAGACGGCTCCCAGCATCGGCATTATCCGTACTGGTACGAAGGGACTCTCTCAACACGTCGGTGGCTTGCTGCTTAACCGACGAGTACCCCTGCACGTTGGCGAGTATAAAGCGGAAAAAAGGTAGTGCTGGTTTACATTTTGAAGCAGAGTGGACTTCCTGCCATGAGGCTTGCCCTGTACACTTTTTGTAACTGCCGAATGCCTGTCGGATTCGGCTTGATTGTCCACTTTAGAAGGAATCGACCATGCAACTGAATTTACGCAAATTGGCGCCCGCCATGGTAGTTATGACTTTGGCGCTCGCGGGTTGCAAGACCGCCCCGACTAAGACTGGTGCCACACCCACCACGCCAGCTGCTGGCCAACAGTCCACGCAACCGGCCACGTCGGCGATTGTGGAGTTCTTTGTTGCACAAGCCAAACCCGGCCCAGGCCTGGTCGAAGTAAAGCTGCCTGATGGCACGCTCTACATGCAGCAAAAGGCCGTGCTGACGCGTGCCGACCTCACCGAAGCGGCAGCACTGGTGGATCGTCAGGGCCAGAACTTCGTGGGCCTGCGTTTTACCGAAGGTGGTGCGCGTAAGTTGAATGAAGTCAGCAGCAAGAACGTGGGCAATATGCTCGCGCTGGTGATTGACCGCGAACTGGTCGCAGCCCCCCGTATTGGTGAGCCCCTGGATCGTGGCGTATTGGCTTTCGGCGTGCCGTCTGCACAAGCTGCTACCGAGATCGCCGCCAAGATTCGTGGTGAAGGTGCTCCGGTTCCAGGTGCCGCCGCACCAGGTGCTCAAGCCCCTGCACCCGCTGCCAAGTAATTCGTCCTGGTGCCATGCGCGGTTGCGCATGGCACTGCAAGACAAAATCCTCTCGAGCATCAAGCACGAGAGGATTTTTTTATGCTCTTTGCATCGCGGTTAACCGCCTCGGCGAGGCTTGGTTTTCGTGCTGCCGTATTGCGCATGACATGTCTGGATGAATGCGAGCGTCATGGCTTCCAACTTGAGTTTGTCGCCGCGGTTCAACGTGTCGAAGAGCGCAGGTGGCACAGAAGGGTAGGGCCAGTGTGCCGTGAGAAATCGCGGTTTGGTGCCTGGACGAAGCGACGGTTCGGCAAGCAGTGATGGCGTTCGATTATCACGAATGTCATAGACATCAAGCGACGGTTCCATTGAACCCTTGCCGGTTTCCAACCATTCGGGCTCAATTTTTAGCGAAAGCGCAATCCTGCGTAACGAACGGCTCGATTGGCGTTGGCCACTTTCATAACTGCCAATAGCGCTCTGAGACAGGCGCGCTATACGTGCGAGCTCCTTCTGCGTGTGACCACGCAGAAGTCTTGCATGCCTCAATCGGTCTGAAAATGTCTTCACGAGTCGATTGAAGCTTGCGAATCGATTACCTTGGTGGTTATAAAAAACACGTTAGTGATTTAGCCAAACAAGGAAAGAAATGTTGGAGGAATCCAGCGCGATCGTCATGCAATCGCATGAAACCACTGGTGATAACTTGGTGCGAAGTTTACGTCAACAAGGTTGGAACGTAAGGGGCTGCCGCAGTCCGCGGCAGTTGCTCGCACTGATGCACGGACCCGTGGCAGACGCCTATGTTTTGGCAGGGCCTATCGACACGTTATGCGGTGCCACCACCACCGTGCGTGCCGGTGCCCCGGATGCGGCGGTGGTCTTGCTGGCGGATGACGCCACCACGACCTCGCGCATTGCCGCTCTGCATGCGGGCGCAGATATATGTTGTCCACCAGACATCGATATTTGCGAACTAGATGCCGTGATTCGCGCGCAGCATCGAAAGGGTGTACCCATGTTGTTGCAATGGCCGCCACGGCGTGCCACGTGGCGTGTGGACGCTGCAGCGCGTGAGCTAGCCGGGCCTGATGGCGAACGCCTGCCGCTCACGGCATCTGAGCGCGCGTTTTTTGCACGCTTGTTGTCGGCACCCGGTAATTGTTTGCCGCGGGAGCTGATATTCCCGAAGCAGCTCGTCACTACTGGCTCAGCCGCCAGGCATGTGGATGTGCTGGTGTCGCGGATGCGCAGCAAGGCAAGACGATTAGGTTTCGCCTTGCCTGTGCTGGCCGTAAGAGGATGGGGGTATATCTTGCTGACGAAGCGTGAAAATACGTAAACGTCAGCGCCACAACGTGGCAGATCAGATAATCACCAAGTTGTCTCGGTGCATGAGCTCGGTGTCTGTCATGCTGCCAAGAATGCGCTCAATCTGCGAGGAGGGTTGGCGCATGATGCGACGCGTGTCGGCCGACGAATAGTTGATCAGCCCGCGTGCGCATTCTTGTCCCTTGGTATCGAGACACGCCACGACGTCCCCGCGTTCGAAGTCGCCTTCTACTGCACTGACGCCAATGGCCAACAAGCTCTTGCCTTCATGCAGCAGTGCACGCAAGGCGCCATCGTCAAGCACCACGTGACCGCGCAGACGCAGGTGGTCTGCGAGCCATTGCTTGCGAGCAGACCACACGGGCAGCACGGCACGCAATTCGGTGCCAATGCACTCGCCTTGGGCCAGGCGTGTGAGCACGTTGCGTTCATGGCCGGAGGCAATGACCGTGTGCGCGCCACTATGCGCAGCGCGTTTGGCGGCTAATACCTTGGTCAACATGCCGCCTGTGCCAATGCCGCTGCCCGCGCCGCCCGCCATGGCGTCCAGCGCGGTGTCGCCTGCTTGCGCATGCGAGATGAACTTGGCGTCGGGGTTCTTGCGTGGATCGGAGTCATACAGGCCGCGCTGATCGGTCAGGATGACCAGCGTGTCGGCTTCGATCAAATTCGTGACTAGCGCCCCGAGCGTGTCATTGTCGCCAAGGCGGATTTCATCGGTGACCACCGTGTCGTTTTCGTTCACGATGGGTACGACGCCCAAACGCAGCAGGGCAAAAATAGTGCTGCGGGCGTTCAGGTAACGATGGCGGTCCGCCAAGTCTTCATGGGTAAGCAGAATTTGCGCAGTGCGCAGGCCGAACTCGGCGAAAGCAGCTTCGTACGCCTGGCACAAGCCCATCTGACCGACGGCGGCAGCGGCTTGCAGCTCATGCATGACAGAAGGGCGTTTGCGCCAACCCAGGCGCGCCATGCCTTCAGCAATGGCACCACTGGACACCAGCACCACTTGCTTGCCTTGCTTGTGCAAGGCGGCAATCTGGGCGGCCCAGTGCGCAACGGCGGGGCGATCAAGGCCGCGCCCTTCGTTAGTGACGAGGGAGGATCCAACTTTGGCCACCAGGCGCTGGGCGCTGGCGACCACTGAGACAGCGGTAGTTTCGGCAGTCATGACGATGACAGGCGGTGTGGCGCAAACTGCCGCGCTTGCGCGCGGCGGAAAGGGTAGCGGAACGCGATTATCGCTTATTCGTCATCGGTAGCGGGCGCGGGGGCCGGCTTGTCGGCGTCTGAACGCTTTTGGTCAAAGCGCGGATCTTCCACGTAGGTGCCAGCAGCACGGTCATCGGCGATCTGTTCCTTGACGCGTTCGGCATCGAGGTAGTCTTGCAATGCCCAAATCAGGTCTTGCGTGCCTTCGCCCGTCAAACCGGAAATGCCATATACCGGGCCTTTCCATTTGTAGAGCTTGCAAAAGCGCTTCTTGGTGTCTTCGTGGTCGGCCACCATGTCGAGCTTGTTCAGAACCAGCCAACGCGGCTTGTCGGCAAGCTCAGGGTCGTAGCGGCGAAGCTCTTCCACGATGGCGCGGGCATTGATGACGGCCTGCTCGATCGGGTCCGTTTCCGGGTCCGGCGAGGAGACATCCACCAGATGCAGCAGCACGCGGGTGCGTGCCAGGTGGCGCAAGAACAGATGGCCCAAACCTGCGCCTTCGGAGGCACCTTCGATCAGGCCGGGAATGTCGGCCACGACAAAGCTGCGCGACGGCGACGTGCGCACCACACCCAGGTTCGGGTGCAACGTAGTGAAGGGGTAGTCGGCAATTTTCGGGCGAGCATTGGAGATACGGCTGATCAGCGTGGACTTGCCAGCGTTTGGCAGGCCCAACAAGCCGACGTCGGCCAAAATCTTCAGTTCCATGCGCAGACGGCGTTGCTCGCCTTCTTTGCCCGGCGTCCATTGTTTTGGTGCACGGTTCAAGCTGGACTTGAAATGGATGTTGCCCATGCCGCCCTGGCCGCCAGCGGCCAGCACGACCTTCTGCTCGTGCGTGTCCAGGTCGAACAGGACTTCGCCGGTTTCGGCGTCATGGATGACCGTGCCCACGGGCACGCGCAAGGTGATGTCGGGGGCGGCTGCGCCGTATTGGTCAGAGCCGCGGCCGTTTTCGCCGCCCTTGGCGCGGTGCAGGCGCGCGTAGCGGAAGTCGATCAGCGTGTTGATGTTGCGATCGGCCACCGCGAAGATGGTGCCGCCGCGTCCGCCGTCGCCGCCGTCCGGGCCGCCCTTGGGGATGAACTTTTCGCGGCGAAAGCTCGCCACGCCATTGCCGCCTTTGCCGGCGACCACTTCAATGGTGGCTTCGTCTACGAATTTCATGGTGTCTGCGCGTGTAGTGGTAAATAGGGCAGCCGCCCGTCATGGGGCGCTGCCAGGGGGCAAGGAAGAGCTTACTCGTCCTGGTGCCTTAAAACAAAAAAGAGCCGCCCGCGCTGCACACACTTCGTGTGCTTGCTACCCCCAGAGGGGCGCTTTTCGTCTTGGGGCGGCCCGACGACAAAAAAGCCCTGCCGCATGCGACAGGGCTTTTGCCGTTCGGGCACGCGTAGAGCCGCGTGTCCTGACCGTGCTTGTCCGATTACTCGGCAGCGATGATCGAAACGGTCTGCTTGTTCAATGCGCCCTTGAAGCCGAATTGAACCTTGCCGTCGATCAGCGCGAACAGGGTGTGGTCCTTGCCCATGCCGACGTTCACGCCAGCGTGGAAGCGAGTACCGCGCTGACGCACGATGATCGAACCAGCGGGAATCAGTTCACCGCCGAAAGTCTTGACGCCCAGACGCTTTGATTCTGAGTCGCGTCCGTTTCGCGTAGAGCCGCCGCCCTTTTTCTGTGCCATGTTTAGCTCCTGCTAATTTGGTACCGAGTCGCTTCTTAAGCCGTGATGACTTCGATGCGGATTTCGGTGTAGTTTTGACGGTGGCCCTGATGCTTCTGATAGTGCTTACGACGGCGCATCTTGAAGATGTTGACCTTGTCGTGGCGACCATGCGCAAGAACCGTTGCCGTGACCACAGCGCCGGAAACGAGGGGCGTGCCAACTTTCAGTTGGTCGCCTTCGCCCACGGACAAAATTTGGTCCAGGTTGATTTCTTGCCCAATGTCTGCCGGTATCTGTTCTATCTTGAGTTTTTGGCCAGTAGCAACACGATATTGCTTGCCACCGGTTTTTATGACCGCGTACATGGGGTGTTCCTTAATTAGGTAAGTAGGATTCGTCGGTAGTTGTGAGGCTTGGAACCCGCCCATCGTCATTCTTTCAAATGCACGCTTAAACCACGAGGGCTGCGCGTACGCTAAAACTGGCTTTGGGTAGGTGGCGTGGGCTTCTGGTCTGCTGGCAGTTACCGTGCCAGAGTAGTTACCAACTCTGGGGGTGCCGCGAGCTTTCTTTTTAAAGCTACAGACGATCCGAACGCATTTCGGCTATTGACCGAATCGAGAATTCTAGCCTGCGAGCTTCAGAATGTCAAAAAGCCTTTGCAGACTAAGGGCTTAGCTGTGGCGGGCCCGGCTTGTCGCTCGCTGATTCTGAACGGTGGAAGGGGGCGCAGAGGCCGATCGTTTCTGGCGTTGCCGCCCGCAGAGGGTGGCGCAACCCGTATAATTCGAGCGAATCCCCCGCCGGGCGCCGGCGGGCCCAGCGGTAAGAACTGCCCTTGCGCAGTTCGCTACACACTTGTCGGATACGTCTTGAATCTTCCCGCGCTCATTGCCCCTATTGCTGCTGACATGACAGCCGTTGACGCGGTTATCCGTGACCGGCTGAACTCTGAAGTGGTCCTTATCCGTACTATCGGTGACTACATTATTGGGGCGGGTGGCAAGCGTATGCGCCCGGCCATGGTGCTGATGGTGGCGCGGGCATTGGGGTATGAAGGTACACATCACCAGTTGCTGGCTGCGGTGGTCGAATTCATTCATACCGCCACGTTGCTTCATGACGACGTGGTCGACGAGTCAGACTTGCGTCGCGGCCGGGACACGGCGAATGCTGTGTTTGGCAACGCGGCGAGCGTGCTGGTAGGCGATTACCTTTATTCCCGGTCTTTCGAAATGATGGTCGAGGCAGGCTCAATGCGCATTATGGGCATTTTGTCTGAAGCCACGACAGTCATTGCCGAAGGGGAAGTGCTGCAACTGCTGAACGTGCACGATCCGGACGTCTCGCAGGAGCGCTATCTGCAGGTAGTGCGCTACAAAACCGCCAAGTTGTTCGAAGCCGCAGCCCAGGTGGGTGCCGTGCTGGCAGGTGCCACGCCAGAGCAGGAAATCGCGGCCGCCGCGTATGGCCGCCATGTGGGCACCGCGTTTCAGTTGGTCGACGACGTGCTGGATTACAGTGGCGACGCCGCAGCGCTTGGCAAGAACGTGGGCGACGACCTGCGTGAAGGCAAACCGACGCTGCCGCTTATTCGTGTCATGGAAGTGGGCACGCCTGAACAACAGCAATTGATTCGCGACGCCATCAAAACCGGCGATGCAGACTTCGCTGCCGTAGCCGCTGCCATCCAGGCTACACACGCTTTGGAGCATGCCATGCAGGCCGCACAAGTCGAGGCTGACTTGGCACGCGAAGCCCTGTCCGCCTACCCCGTTTCCCTTTATCGGGAATCTCTGTTAGAATTTTGCGCTTTCGCGGTAAACCGAGATCGATAGCGAAAATTGGTGCAAAAGTGGAGTTTAGGTAGCGTTTTAAACCCGTGTTTAAACCCGCTGCTAAATGGCACTGAATGACATTGATTTAAGCCAAAAATTTCGAATGAGCGCTGCGGAAGAAGTCAGTCTGTGTAAGTAGCTGAGTTTTAGTAGTCGCACTAGGGTGCATCGCTAATTCTCATAGCAGAAAGGCAAGTCGGGGCGTAACTCAGCCTGGTAGAGTACTGCGTTCGGGACGCAGGAGTCGGAGGTTCGAATCCTCTCGCCCCGACCATTAATTTGGTCGAACATTTGAAGGTGCACCCGGCATCTTCAGCAATGAGCCGGTAATCGCGCAAGCGGTGCCGGCTTTTTTGCGTCTGTTGGTGTCAGCTTGCCGACGGGGTCTTGGGTGCTTGCAAGGTATCTCGAGCGATGATGAGTTTTTGCACCTCACTTGCTCCCTCGTAGATGCGCAATGCCCTGATCTCGCGATACAGGCTTTCCATGATGGTGCCGGTCTGAACGCCACGCGCCCCAAACAGTTGCAGTGCCATGTCCACCACAGTTTGCGCATTTTCTGTGGCGCTTAGTTTAGCCATGGCAGCCTCGCGTGTAGTAGGCAATTGCTGCACGTCACGCCGCCATGCGGCTCGATACGTCAACAGGGCAGAGGCATCGACCATTGCCGTCATCTCGCCCACCCTGGCCTGAGTCAGTTGCATGTCACCCAGGGTGGCACCGAACATCTGACGGGTGCGTACGTGGGATACGGCCTCATCCAGAGCCCGGCGTGCAAACCCAAGTGCGGCACCTGCGACTGACACGCGAAAGATGTCCAAGGTGCGCATGGCAAGTTTGAAGCCTTCTCCAGGTGCGCCAAGCATTCTGGATGCAGGGATCCGCATGTCGTCGAATCGGAGCGTCGCCAGGGGGTGCGGCGCCATTACATTGATTCGTTCGGCTATCGAGAAACCAGGGTCATCCGGGTAGACGATGAACGCAGAGATGCCTCGGGTACCAGGCGCCTCTTCGCTGCGCGCGAACAGCGTATAGACATCGGCAATGCCGCCGTTGGATATCCAGGTTTTTTCGCCGTTGATGACGTAATCCGAACCGTCCCGCCGTGCATGGCAGGACATGGCACCTACGTCTGAACCCGCGTCTTTTTCCGATAAGGCAAAGGCCGGAATCAACGTTCCATTCGCCACTTTGGGAAGAATGTTGGCTTTCAGGGTATCTGAACCTGCCAGCCCGATCGCACCGCTACCTAGTCCCTGCATGGCAAAGGCGAAATCAGCCAGACCATGTCGATAGGCCAACGCTTCTCGTGCAAGCGCCAAGCGGCGCGATTCAATCTGCGGCATGTCACCGCCATGCTCGCCTGCGACGCAGGCCCGCAACAGGCCCGCCCGCCCGAGATCAGCAACCAGACGCCGACAGCCAGCGTCCACATTCTCCGGTGTGGCGGACTCATAACTGTGAGCGTCGGCAAAGTCCTCCACCCGACGCAGGAACTGAGCATGTTCGGGGTCAAAAAACGGCCAACTCAGGAAGTCGCGCTGGTACAGCGGGGGGAATTCTGTTCTGCCCATGATCTCGATTCACTTAAGCTCTGGAACGTGAAGTCTATTAGTTACCGATGCGTATGTAAACGAACATACCCAAGGGTTTTCCTATATATATCAATGAACAATAGATATTGACCGTGGATTGTTAGGTCTCTAATCTACGCATCGGTATGTTCATATTCAAAGCAGGAAAACTGTAAATGGAACTCATCTGGGACCCGTCCCTGGACCCCATTGCCATGCGCTGGCAAACCGTTGCTGCGCAGGTGGGCTCGCTGGTTGTGAACGCCGCCGACACGCCTGATCGCCATCTGCTGGATAGTGGATTGCTAAAGATTTTTTCGTCGCGACGGCAAGGTGGCACCCCGACATCTGCCGTATCAATGGTGTCTGTGCTTGAAACCCTGGCAACGCCTGCGGCGGCGCTATCGGTCATCCTGTCTTCTGCCTGGATTGGTACCGTAGCCATCTCCCGATTGGCAGGCACCGGCCAGAAGAAAGCATGGTTGGGTTCCGGGCTGAGTCTGCCTCCTTTGGCGCTAGCGCAATCAGATAACCCGGGCGAGCCGCCACGTTTTACCGTGACCACCGAAGCGCAGGGCTGGCGTATGGTTGGTGCTGGCGCGGGTGTTCGATTGGCCGGGGCAGACGTCGCAAACGTGATCTTTGCGACGCCGATGCCGGCGCGCGGAGCATCGAAAATGTCGGCGTTCGTTGCACCCGCCGGTGCCGATGGCATTTGGTGGGTACCGTTCTCTGAGGGGGCGCCGACGCTGTGGGGTCATTGGCATGCGGATGCGCGCATTGATGCGAGTCTGATGCTTGGTCCGCCGGGCGGTGCCAATACGGTGGTGTCTGAATGCGCCGCCTTGGGACGAATTGCCGCCGCCGCTCTTGCGTTAGGGGCCAGTTTGGCAGCCTATCGGATGGCATGTCAGGGCCTGGTAGCAGGGTTGCCTGAGCCGTCTCGCGATGCGCTTGCACTGGCGAGCTGCGCGGCTGCCCTATCCGGCGCGCGCATGATGCTTTATGAGGCGGCGCGTGCGGCCGACGCCGGGCAGGATATTCGGTTGCTCAGCGCCATGACGTTGATCAGTGCGAACGATTGCGCACGGCGCCTGATTGATGACAGGGCACGGCTTGTTGAACTCAAGCATGGAAACCCGGCGCCTGACATCGGCGCGACAGCGCCGATAGGCCTGCTCTCCGTATTGCAAGCTCGTCAGATTCATCAACCCTTGGCTGAGTCATCGCAGGCGCAGACCACGCTTCTGGCGAGCCGTCTTGCCCCGCTGGGGCTTCCTACGTCACTTTCAACGGCGATTCCACCAGGAGCCACCCAAACTATGTCCCGGCCTTCTTCTGCACGTTCAACCGATGCTACAGACCGTGTGGCAGACATCCTGGATGCGGCCGCCGACGCGTTCACTCAACAAAGCTATGACAACGCCACGCTGGACCAGATTGGCGAGGTTCTGGGGGTCTCGAAAGGCAGCATCTATTACCACTACCCGAGCAAGGCCGATCTCTTCGCTGCGGTCTACCGGCGTGCGATGGAAATGAATATTGAGACCATCACGCCTATTGCCACACAGGCGGGGGTTCCGGCTATAGACCGCCTGTATCGCATGGCCTACGCGCATTCATTGCAGGTAATGAAACATCTGTCTTATCAACGGGTGGCGGTGCAGGGTTTTGAGGCAAATTTGCTTGGCCGTATTAATGAAGCGCAGCGCGCCCGGCTTGCTGAAGTCATCAGTTTGCGTGATCGCTATGAAGAGCTTTTCGTCACGACGATCAATGAAGCTATTGCCGCTGGTCAACTGCCCGAACAAAGTGCCCGTCTTGCGGTCAAGCCGTTGTTTGGCGCGATCAACTGGACGACGATGTGGTATCAGCCGCGCCCTAATGAAACACAGGTCGACCGGGATCGCATCGCCGCACAATTGGCCACTTTTGTTGTGTCGGGTCTCACCCAATCCTACCAAGCCCTGCCGGTGGCACCCTCTGCTGCGCTATCGCAGGCTGAATGAATAGACAAGGTCACACGATGCTCAATATGGCTTCTTCCCCGTCTCTCGTGGTGTCGACAACGGACACCAAGCGCTGGTCCGCCGTAGCTCAGTGGTATCACGCCTACTTCACAGGCTTGGTGATGACGATGGTCACACGCCGCAGTTCGCGCGAGGCTGCCGAGCTAGTGTTCCATATTTTTCGCCGCCAGCATCTCGAGCGTTTCCTGCCCGGCTTGGAAAAGCTGGGTTTGATGGGGCTGCCGCCTGCCGTTGCGGCAGCTCGGTATCACTACCTGTCCAATGCAATCGGTGGCGTCAAGGTCGAGTACATCGAGACCTCGCCCAAGAAAGTCTGGGTGCGCTATCCGCCGCCGCGTTGGGCTTGGCAAGGAACCGCCATTTGCGCGATTCCAGGCGAAGTGTCGCGCGCCGTATTGCAAGGCTGGCATGGTCACAATGGTGTGTCGTTGGGCACTCAGAAATTAGGCTTTGTGTGCACCAAGCAAACTATGGACGGTCAGCCGGGCCTCGAAGGCTACTACTGTGAATACGAACACGATATTCCGGTGGAAGACCGTGTGCGCTTTGCGCGAGGTGAAGAGGCGCCGGACTTCGACCCTGCACTTGCGCCGACCTTGCCCACCGCCACATGGCCCGAACCGCGCTTGCAAAAGGCCCGGCGCAACTATGCAATGGAGTATGTGCGCACGGCGATTCCTGAGCTTATTGGCCTCCATGGCCCGCATGAAGGCGCGTGGCTGGGAGGTATCACCGGTCGCTTGATCGGCATGCAGTTTTATAGCGAGACGGCGCTCGCCATGGGGATGCCAGACCAAGGAGATGCGCGTGATTTCGGCCACTTTATGGTGGCGCTTGCGCAGGCCCAGGGAGACGATGCGCAGTTGATTGAGGATGCGCAGGGTGTCCGAGTCCGTCAGACAAGTTGGAAACTGATGGCCGGTCTGAAAGACCTGCACAGTGCCGCCTTCGATGCATGGAACGGTCTGCTCGAGGGAGCGCTCAGTGCTCACAATCGGCGCCTGGATCTGAAACTCATCCGACGTCTGGATCAAGGCGATGATGCATACGAATGGCGCATCTTGCGGCTTGCCGTGGTCACCCAGTCCTTACAGGAAGGCTGAACATGGCGGCGCAAAGTTTGAGCGGCCTGCGCGTCATTGATGCGTCTCGGGTACTAGCCGGCCCTTACTGCGGTCAAGCCTTGGGTGACTACGGCGCCGATGTCGTCAAAATCGAACCGCCGACAGGTGACGAGACCCGCACGTTCGGGCCGCCGGTCAATGCGGGCGGCGCCGCCTATTTTCAGGCGCTGAACCGGAACAAGCGCGGCATCGTGCTGGATCTGAATCTGGCAGAGGCCCGCGAGGTGTTCTGGCATTTGCTGGAAACGGCGGATGTGCTGATCGAGAATTTCAAGGCCAGTACGTTGAAATCTTGGGGAATAGCGTCTCCTGGCGAGATCTGTGAGCGTTATCCTCGTCTGGTGCATTGCCGTATTACCGGTTTTGGCGACGACGGACCGTTAGGGGGCATGCCTGGCTACGATGCGGCCTTGCAGGCCGCTTGCGGATTGATGAGCGTCAACGGCGTGCCGGAAGGCCCACCGCTGCGGCTTGGTATTCCGGCCGTGGATCTGAGTACCGGCATGCAAGCCACTATCGCCGTGCTAGCTGCTTTGCAGGCCCGCGAGCGCACGGGATTCGGCCAGCTATGTGATGTGTCACTGCACGATTGCGCATTGGGCATCGCCCACCCTCATTTGTCCAACTATCTGTGGACCGGTCAGGAGCCGCAGCGTTCAGGTAACGCTCATCCCAATGTCGTGCCTTACGACGCGTTTGATACCGGCACTTGTTCAATTTATATCTCGGTAGGTAACGACCGGCAGTTCGCCACACTCTGCGAGCATTTGAGCTGCCCCGAGCTGGCGAACGATCCACGCTTTCGCCGTAACGTAGATCGCATCACACATCGTGCCGCGCTGCGCGAGGCATTGACACTGGCATTGAAACCTCACGATGGGGTTTTGTTGGCCGATGCTTTGTTATCTGCCGGTGTGCCGGTTGCACCGATCCTGGGCATCGCGGCCGCGATCAACACGCCGCATGCGCACCACCGACAAATGGTGATTTCCCAAGAGGATTACCGAGGCTGTGGGTTTCCCATAAAGATGAGCCGAACGCCCGCTGCTTTGCGTAGCGTGCCCCCGATGCAGGGGCAGCATAACCATGAGGTCCTGCGTGAGGCTGGCTACAGCGCGCAGGCTATCGCGCATCTGGAAAAAGGAGGGATGTTGGGTCGAGTCGTGGATCAGTCCGAAGTCGTTAATTAAAGCGGCGCGAAACAAAGCGATCGTTGCAGGGAAGTTCCTAGAGAAAACCGGAGACAACAATGAAACTGTGGCACCTATCTATTCTTACCGCATCGACCCTGCTCGCGATCCCTACGTTGACTCAGGCGGCGGACCCTTTCCCTTCGCAACCTATTCGGATCATCGTCCCTCATCAGGCCGGATCAACCACGGAGACCTTTGGCCGCATGCTGACGACAGAAATGGGTCAGTTGTTGCATCAGCCAATCGTCATTGAATCGCGCCCCGGTGCTGCAGGCACTATCGGCGCGCGTGATGTCGCGATAAGCAAGCCAGACGGCTATACCGGCTTGATGAACGCCTCTATTCAAGTCATGTACCCGGGAATGTTCAAAACCCTGCATTTCGATCCGATCAACGACTTTACCCCCGTCGGTGTGTTCGGCTTCGCACCGATGGTCGTGGTGGTGG
The DNA here is from genome assembly GCA_040391965.1 of Achromobacter deleyi. GTDB lineage: Bacteria > Pseudomonadota > Gammaproteobacteria > Burkholderiales > Burkholderiaceae_B > Achromobacter > Achromobacter deleyi_B. The sequence goes on from JBEBWV010000084.1 coordinate 15,430, forward strand.
GCGCCAAGTCTCCCATTACCAGCTTCCAGGACATGATCAACAAGGCACGAGCCAAACCCAAAGACTTGTCTTTTGCCTCAGGTGGGCTGGGTTCGTTGCCCCATTTGGTGGGTGAGCTGGTGAACCTGCGCAGTAAGGTCGAGATTACACATGTGCCCTACAACGGCACCGGGCAGGCCACGACGGATGTTGCCGGTGGACACGTCGACATTCTTTATGCCTCGGTAGCGAGTGCCATTCCTTTGATTAAAGGCGGCAAGCTGCGGGCACTGGCCGTTACCTCTGCTGAACGCATACCAATGTTGCCCGATGTTCCAACCATCGCCGAGTCGGGTATTCCAGATTTCAACGTGACCTCCTGGTATGGCTATTGGGTTCCGAAGAACACGCCATCTGGAGTAGTGGCCAAGCTGAATCAAGCCCTTCGCGAGGCGTCAGCCATGCCAGCCGTCAAAGAGCGTCTTGCCGCCAACGGAATCCTCCCCAGCGCCATGACCGCAGATGAGTTTGCTCGCTTCAACTTGACGGAAAGCGCGAAATGGCTGGCCGTGATGAAGCAGGCCAACGTGGAGCCAAACTAAAGTGGCGAACCGGTTTGTGAGGCACAAACCGGTGGGGCAGGGCAAGGTTTGAGCCCGTGAGGTAACGCACCTGGAGCATAGGGCAAAGGCGTAAGATAAATGCATGTCAATCTTGCCTGGATTCCTGGGCACGGGAGATTGCCATGTCCCTCATTGTTGCGGCCAGATTCGAGAGCTTTGATGCCGCCCAAAGCGCAGTTCAACGCTTAGTCCATGCCGGCTTTCCGGAATGGGATGTCCACATTTTCTACGTGAATTCCGCTGGTGGCCATGCGCGTTATGCGTATGGCGGCGATCGTCGGTCTGATCCTGATTCCGGTCGAGCAGACCGGGGCGCCGTGTTCGGGGCGGCGGGCGTGGGGGCGGTATTTGCCCTGTTGGGCGGATACCTCATGACTACCCTCACCGAATCCATCGCCGTGGTGCTGGCGGCAGCTGGCGTGGGGGCCTATCTGGGGTCGTTGTTCGGTGCACTCTGGGTGACCGGACATGGTGCCGTAGAGCGAGGCAAGCTCAACCCGGAAGCACATGCTGAAGTGAGGCCTGCCGGCGTCATGCTGGCATTGCGCACTCGTCCACAGCACGAGACGCAGGCGTGTGCGCTGCTGCGTCAGGCGGGTGGAAGTGATGTGGAGCATGCCAACGGCCATTGGCGTAACAGCCGTTGGGAAGACTTCGACCCCCTTGTACCGCCGAATCGGACGCCGGGTTTTGGTTAACGGCGGCGTCTGGCGGTTACCGCGCAGCCTGCGGATGCCACGATGATGCTGGCGATAGCCAGCCATTGCGTGCTCGTCAAATGTTCATTCAGGATGATGACCCCTGCCATCGCGCCCATGGCAGGTTCCAGGCTCAAAAGCACGCCGAAGGTCTTTTGCGGCAAGCGCTTAAGGGCCACCATCTCTAGCGAATAAGGTAGTGCGCTGGACAAGATGCCTACGGCCACGCCGGCCAGAATCAGGCTTGGATCCAGAAGTGTGGTGCCTGCATGCACCACCCCGATCGGCAAGACCACCAGGCTGGCCACGGTCAGCCCGAGCGACGTGGCTTGGCCGCCGTGCACGTTGCCCGCCATCTTGCCAAAGATGATGTAGAGCGCCCAGCAGAACGCTGCCGCTAATGCATACATGGCACCGACCGGGTCCAGCGCGTTGACGGACATGCCCGTGGGCAAGAGCATCAGCAGCCCGGCTATCACGCAAGCAATCCAGACAAAGTCGATGGCGCGACGTGACAAGAGCACAGCGAGGGTCAGCGGACCGGTGAATTCAATGGCAATCGCTACGCCAAGCGGCAGGGTGCGCAGCGCCATGTAGAACAACAAATTCAGACAGGCCAGCGTGACACCGTAGAGTGCGATCTTGCCTGCGTCTTTTAAGGTCAGTGGGAAACGCCACGGGCGCCATATCACCAGCAAAATGAGCGCGCCAATGGTGAGGCGATAGGCGGTTGTGCCTTGCGCGCCCACCAGCGGGAACAGGGATTTGGCGAACGACGTGCCAATGCACAGCGAGGCCATGGCCCCGATCAAGGCGAGGATGGGCACAAGCGTGGAGGATGGGGCGGCGGATTGTCCGCCTTTCAAAGCAGCTGCGGTCATTGCGAGGGAATCAGGTGGTGGCGGCGGAGATGAGCACGTAAATCGCCAGGCCCAGCATCGCTGCGCCCAACAAGCCTTGTTGCATGCGTAAGAACCAGGGGTTGCGGCCTACCCAGCCGCGAATGCGCGACGCACTGTACGCGAAGAAACTGCCATACGGCAAACTCAAGAGCTTCATGGTGACGCCCAGTACCAGCATCTGTATCCAGATGGGCCCGATATCGGGGTTGGTGAATTGGGGCAGGAAGGCCACCATGAACAGCAATACTTTGGGGTTGAGCAAATTGGTCATGAACCCCTGCCAAAAGGCATCTCGGGCGTCACCGGGCCGCGCGGCCAGGGAAATATCTACCGCCTTGGCGCAGCGCCAGATTGCTTTGATGCCCAGATAAGCCAGATACAAACCGCCCGCTGCCTTGATGCCGGTAAATAGCGAGGGCACGGCGCGCAGCACCGAGGCCAGGCCCAGCACGACGGCAGGCACTTGCACCACGCCGGCAGCTACGTTGCCCAGGACGCTTTGAAATGCGGGCCTGAAACCCTGCGTCATGCCTCGACTCAGGGTCAGTGCCATATCCGGCCCGGGGGTGAGTTTGAGTGCCGCATCGGCAACCAGAAATAGCAGGAACAGCTCAAGCGACGGCATGGGAGTGGGGGACGGTGAGGCAATGGCGCAATACGCGCGCGCAGGGTGGGTTCCCAGTGTATAGACGAGTGATGATTTTTTTCTTCGCCAGCGACGGCGGCGATGAAAGTTCCCGTCAGAATGATCGGTGCTTGTCGGCATGGCTTGCCGCTTGCCCGCTTAAAATCAGGCCAGATGGCAAATCAGCCACGATGCAACCGGTGCGAGACAGCGATGGAATTGGACGAGTTCGACCTTCAGATTCTGAAAAGCCTGCAAGAGGATAACCAGCGCACCAGCCAGGAGGTGGCTGCTCGCGTGAACTTGTCCCCGGTGTCGTGTCTGCGCCGGATGAAGCGCTTGCGCGAGTCCAAGGTAGTGCTCAAGGATGTGTCAGTGATCGACCCGCAAGCGGTGGGGCGCGGCATCATGATGATTGTGCTGGTCACCCTGGAAAGTGAGCGCGCCGATATGCTGGATCACTTCAAGCGCGCGATGCTGGCGGCGCCAGAAGTCATGCAATGCCATTCCGTGACCGGTGAGGTGGACTTCGTGCTGACCCTCACGGTGCGCGACATGGCTGACTATGAGGTATTCGCCCAGCAGCATTTCTGGGGCAATGCCAACATCAAGCGCTTTAGCACCCTGGTGGTGATGAGCCAGGTGAAATACGGCCTGACCGTACCCTTGCCGATTGGGCAATGAGCGAAGCGTTTCCCTCCGGGCGCGCGACGCTAGGGCTTGGGTGCGATATCGGTGCTTTTGATGTCGTCCTCGCGTTCTATATCCGGGGTATCGCTTGTGTGTTGCCGGCCCGCCGTTAGTGCGGCGCTCACCGCGTCAGACACACTGCGTATATTCAGGTCCCGCTGAGGGAAGGGGATTTCGATGCCGGCTTGCGCCATGGCTTCGTTGATTTGAATCAGCATGTCGCTGCGAATATTGATCCACGCGTCAAAATCCGGTGTCCAGGCACGCAGACTGAAATCCAGTGAGCTGTCACCGAAAGCCATAAATAGCGCCACGGGTTTGGGCTCTGCGGCTACGCCTAGTGTTTTGCGGCTTACTGCCTCCAAGATCTCGATCACCTTCTTCGGGTCTGTGCCGTAGGCTACCCCGAGCTTGATTTCGATTCTTCGGTTGCGGTCCAGCAAGGTCCAATTGGTGAGTTTCTCTGACAGCAGCGCGCCGTTAGGAACCATCACGTCTGCGCCGTCGAAGGTCTTTATCCGAGTGGCGCGCATGCCAATCTCGCGCACACTCCCCGACGTGTCACCGATGTCGACGACGTCCCCCGGTTGTATCGGCCGCTCGAACATCAGGATCAAGCCAGAAACGAAGTTATTGACCACGTTTTGCAGGCCAAAACCGATGCCGACGCCCAATGCGCCGAACACGATGGCCAACTGACTCGTCTTGAAGCCTGCCGCGGACAGGGCGACGCCCAGCCCAAACAGCAAGACTGAGTAATACGTCAGCGAGGCGATGCTGTTGCCCACGCCGCGTGGCAGTGGCATCCGCGTGAGCACTTCGTCGTTCAACACCACGCGTATGGTTCGGGCGGCCCAGAACGCAATCAACACCGAGATGACAAATACGAGAATGTTGCCCAGGCTGATGGAAATTTCGCCGAGCACCACGGTGTACGACAGCACCTGTGTCACCGCCGAATAGGTGACACGCAAGATGCGAAAGCGATCCATCGTGTAGACCGCCCAGCCGATAATGGCGCTGAGCGTCAATAAACGGATCACCAATTGCACCAGCGGCGGGGCATGTTCGCGGGCGAGCCGCAAGCGCGCCAGGCCCGAGCGTGCCAAGAGCAGGTGGAGCAGTGTGATGAGGATGGTTACCCCGGCGTAGAGCATCAGGCCAAAGTAGGCGCTTCCGAGCGTGGCGCTCGTGAGCATTTCGGCCAGCGACACGTTGCCGAATACATTGGAAATAGCCGAGATTCCCAGCAGCGACACGGCAACCCAGGCGACGATGCGCAGCGCCCGGAATATCCGGGTGCTCGGTTCGGTATCGGCCAAACGTCGGGTACGCGTCAACAGCCAAAGTATCGTGAGCAGGGCCACCACCGTAAGCACGACGGTGTATATCCGGTACAAGATGCCGCTGACAAGAAACAGAAAACCCAGTCGCTCCACCAGATACAGTGCTGTGATGGCATACGGCCATAGGTCGAGTTGCCGTCGATTAATGCGAGGAAGCAGGCGCAAAACGGGTATGGCCGCCAAAACCATCGCAACCTGTTGCACGATGAGCGGCGCGTCCGGTTCCAGTACCAACACTCCCATCATGGCCAGCAGTAACCATGCGGAGAGGGGTCGACTCAATACGCGCGCGGCCGTCTGGCTCATCGCACCCGCGTGGATGACCTTGCGGTTTTGCCAGGCCAGCCAAAGCAGTAATGGCAGCAACAGCACCTGTAATACGTGCAGGGCGCGCTGGTTTCCGCTGTCGGCCGCGGCGTACTCACGCGCAAAGCGAATTTCGATACCCAGACCGGTGCGCAGTAATGCCATGGCATCGCCCTGGGCGTTTGGGGTTTCGCCAAGCGCCCACAACGGTGGCGAGTCAAGACGCATGAGACGGCCATCGATATAGTCGATGGCATCGACCACCGACTGTCGGCCGCTTCGAATTCGCTCATCGACGGCATTGGCGCGTTGGCCCAGCGCCAGTTGGCGGGCAAGAGGGGCGGATAGTGCCTGTTCGGCCTGCTTCAGCTGTGCGATGACCGTGTCCACGCGAGCCATCAGCGCGGGCGGCAGGCTATCGGCCTGAGGGGAATCCTTGAGGGCTTGCCAATTGGCACGTCGACGCACCAGTTCGGCGGCATCGCTCGTATAGGCGGCTGTCGCCTGTTGCATATCTGTTTGCCAGCGCTCAAAACGGTGTGCGTCGAAAATCCAATGCCGTTCCAGACTCTCCAGGCGCATGATGGGCAGGGTGCGCAATTGGGCGGGCAGGAACTGATACCGTTTTTCATCCACAGATTGGGCGAGTGCTTCAAGCCGGGGTTCCAGTGCATCGCTGGGATCGGTTCTCGCCACGCGCTGGATCACGTCCTCGGCGAACCGATGGTCGGTGTCCGCACGCATCGGAATATCTGCAATCTGGATGTCCGGGGAATGTGAGGCCGGCTGCGCGAGCGGGGGGGCTGTGCTCTGTGCCTGGGCGGCACCCACTAATCCTATTGATAGCCCAATCAGATGGCTCAATATCCAAACGCCACAACGCATATTGGTGCTCCGGTAGGTACGGCTGGCAAGTCGCGGACTGACGGACTACAGGGTTCGTCCCGATCATGGCAGAGACGACAAGGTTGCGGGGGTGATTGGACGTGCCGATGGCAAAAAGAATAAAGCACCGCAACACCATTTAGGAAATGAAGTTGCGATTCGTCGGGCGTCGCGCTCCGTAGCGGCCGCCCAACGCAACGCTGCCCTCCGGCCGAAATCAACGGACGGAGGGCAGCGTAACGACGAGCAGGACTTAAGGCTTGGCCGTGTGACGCGGGCCGTACAGAATGCCGCCGGGCGTGCCAGCGCTGAGCAGCATGTTGTTCGTCATGCCCGCGACGCCATAGCTGCGGTCGGAAAGCGTATTGACGATCTGGTCGACCATCGCCTGCACCAGCATGCCGATCAGGCTGCCGCCGCCATTGCTGGCATGCACCACCTGTTTGCTGCCCGCCCATAGTTGGGCGCCAGTGCGCAAATCCACGAGATGGGCGTCGATCGACACCGTGACGGAACTGGCCAGAACGGCGTAGCTCGACCCGTACTGCTTGACCGTCATATACAACACAGCGTCCGCGCCGAAGATCTCACGCAGTTTCGCGACCGGCAGCTCGTGGATCTCATCCGGGGTCGTCAGGCCATTTTGCTTGAACGTTTCCTCCATGACGGCTACGGGAATTACGTAATAGCCCGACTCCGCCAATGGCAGGGTCGCCTGCGACAATACCGCTGCGGTTGCCGCCACATCCACCGAGGTATTCAGCGGCGGCAGCACAAGAATCGAGGCCGGCTGGCTCTCGCGGAAGGCGGCATAGTCCACGTTGCGTTGCGGAGCAACACAACCCGCGAGCAGCGCAACAAGCGCCAGCACGGCGATTCGCATAGTCCTGGTCATGATCAGGCTCCCTTCTTGGATTCTTTCGCGTCTGCGGGCGCAGCTTGGCTGGCGGACGATGCGGGTTGCTCAGTAGTCTGCGGCGTGTTCTGCGCCGTCTTGCTGGCGTTGCGCAACAGGAAATCCATAAATGGCTTGGATTCCGGGAAAGCCGCCTTTTCGCCTTCCAGCTGTTCCACGCCCTTATCGCCGTTGCCCAGCTTCAGGTACAGCATGCCGAGATGCGCACGGAAACCTGGAGGCAATTCCGCATTGGTCGCCCTAGCGGTCTCAATATTCTTTTCCATGGCCAGAGTCTGCGTCGCGTGGTCAGCGCCATCATCTTTGAGATAGGCATAGACCGAGGGCTGATACGACTGCCAGCTGTACATATTCTTGTGCTGCGCGCACGCGCTCAGCACACCCACCAAAGCGGTAACTGCCAGCACGCGGCCGACGCGCCCAAGCGTATCCAGGCGACGCTTCGCTAGATTGTTCAACATGAGCATTCCTTTCAGTTTTTGGCAGGCTGCCAGGCACCTTGCTCGATGCCATCGACAAGACGATCAACGGCCTCGCGGATTGCCAGATCGAGAACCTTGCCGTTCAGCGTGGAGTCGTAGCCGGCCGTGCCACCAAAACCGATAACTTCACGGTTGGACAGGCTGTACTCGCCGGCGCCCGATGCGGAATACACCACCTCGGACGTCGTGACGTCGACCACGTTGAGGTCGACCTTGGCGTAGGCCACTTGCTCCTTGCTACGGCCCAGAATGCCGAACAATTGTTGGTCGCCCGTTACCTTGCGGCCGAACGCCGTCACATCGCCCGTGACGACGTAACGCGCGCCCTTGATCTGGCTGGCCTTCTTGTTGAAAGCCGCTTCTTGCGCGATTTCTGAGAGATTCTCGCGGTCCATTACTTGGAAACGACCGCTGCGTTGGAGGTGGCTGACAAGAATGGTCTTGGCCTGGCCGCCCAAACGGTCCACGCCATCGGAGAACACACCGCGCAAGTAATTAGTGCGGTTATCGAACTTGCCCACCGAAATCGGACTGCGCACGCCCTGATACGGCTTGCTGGCCGCCGCGACGGCTGGCACGGCCAGCGCCTGGGACCGCTCCGTGGCGCAGCCTGCAACCATCAGGGAAAAGATCGCTACCCCGCCCACCTTTATTGCCTTGTTCAACATTCTTCTCTCCGGGCAGCCCAGCAACCAATACCTGGCCGAGCTACGGTTGAAATAGTGAAATCAGGCGGCGAGTATATACAAATTAATACACTAGATACATTTGGATGTAATCAATAAAACTGGCGTTCTTTGGCCGATTCAAATCGGAGCGAACGAGACGCAGTTTTGGGGGAGGGGGAGGGGGTATGCGATGGGCACGCCGGAGCTGCTAACTTCTTCGGCCATGAAAAAAGCCCCAAGTCTCTGGGACTTGGGGCTTTTTATAATCCGCGATTGCTCGTGAATTAGTATTCTGGTGGCCTGGGGCGGAATCGAACCACCGACACAAGGATTTTCAATCCTCT
>JBEBWV010000085.1:0-23801 GCA_040391965.1 Achromobacter deleyi
GGGCGGCTCGATCGTGGTCGAAACCGTATTCAACTGGCCCGGCCTTGGCCGCCTGTTGGTGGACGCGGTGACGCAACGCGACTATCCCGTGATTCAGGGCCTGGTGCTGTTGTTCTCGCTTGAGTTCATCCTGATTAACCTGATTGTCGACGTTCTGTATGGCGCGATTAATCCCAGCATTCGCTACAAGTGAGGCGGACATGAGCAATATCAACACCGCCCCGACTGCGGCTCCCGCCATAGTCAACAACGATGTCCGCACGCCGGCCACCGAATTCTGGCGCAAGTTCAAAAAACAAAAGCTGGCGCTTGCCGCTGGCTGGTTTGTGGTGCTACTGGTCGTGGCTGCGATCTTCGCACCCTGGATCGCACCGTTCGATGCGGAGAACTTCTTCGACTACGACGCCTTGAACTCTCCCCCGACGCTCACGCACTGGTTGGGGGTCGATTCGCTGGGTCGCGATATTTTCAGTCGCATCCTGATGGGGGCGCGCATCTCCCTGGCGGCGGGCTTCCTGTCGGTTGCCATGGGTGCCATTGTCGGCACCTTTATGGGCCTCATGGCCGGTTACTACCAGGGCTGGTGGGAACGCATCACGATGCGTATTTCCGACGTGCTGCTGGCGTTTCCGGGTATGTTGCTGGCTATCGGCGTGGTCGCCATTCTTGGTTCGAACATGATCAACGTGATCGTGGCCGTCGCTGTATTCAGCGTGCCTGCATTTGCCCGTCTGGTGCGCGGCAACACCTTGGCTATCAAGCAGATGACCTATGTGGAAGCTGTGCGCAGTGTTGGTGCGTCTGACTGGACGATCATCATGCGTCACATCCTGCCTGGCACGATTTCACCGATCGTGGTGTACGGCACGATGCGTGTTGGCACCTCCATCATTACAGCGGCCAGCTTGTCCTTCCTGGGTATGGGCGCGCAGCCGCCAACGCCTGAGTGGGGTGCGATGCTCAGCGAAGCCCGCGCCGATATGGTTATGTCGCCGCACGTTGCGATTTTTCCGGCATTGGCCATTTTCTTGACGGTGCTGGCATTCAACCTGCTTGGTGATGGATTGCGCGACGCGCTTGACCCCAAGATCGACCGCAAGTAATTTTCGCCGTCGTCCTCGCCGACGAGACGTGCCCTGGTGGCGTGTCTCTGGAAGCAAGAGGACGGCGGCGTTTTCTATTTGAACCCGTCAAACCGTAGAGCCATGCAAAAACAATCGTTGGATATGCCGCGTATCGGCGTGCTGCCCGAAGGTGAACTGGACTCGATCTGCGATGTGCCAGGGGTAACCGTGGGCCACAGCACCTTGGCCCAGGGTGCTTTGCAAACCGGTGTCACCGTATTGCGACCGCATGGCGGTGATCCATATCAGGACAAAGTGCCGGCTGCGGCCACTATCCTCAATGGCTTTGGCAAGAGTACGGGCCTCATTCAGGTGCAAGAGCTGGGCCTGCTGGAAACTCCTATTGCGCTGACCAACACCTTTGGCGTGGGCACGGTGGCGAATGCACAAATTCGTCATGCCGTGGCGGCGAATCCCGAGATAGGGCGCGCGCTTGCCACCGTCAACCCGTTGGTGTTCGAGTGCAACGATGGCTATTTGAACGATATTCAGGCGCTTGCCGTGCAAGAAGCGCATTACACAGAGGCGCTGGCCCGCGCAGGAATGCAGTTCGCGCAAGGGTCTGTAGGTGCGGGCCGTGGCATGTCGTCATTCTCGTTCAAAGGTGGCATTGGCTCTGCGTCACGCATTGCAAGCATTCAACCTGGCCATGGCTATACGGTGGGTGCGCTCGTACTGTCCAACTTCGGTCGCTTGCCGAATCTGACGGTCGCAGGCCGACCCTTTGGTCGTCGCCTCGCCGATCAGATCGCGCACGAGAAGAACCTTGTTCCACCCGAGGAACACGCGGCGGTCACTCCCGAGAAGGGTTCAATTATCTTGATTCTGGCCACTGACGCGCCACTGGATTCGCGTCAGTTGCGCAGGCTTTCGCTGCGTGCTGGTGCCGGGCTTGCACGTACGGGTTCGGTGTATGGGCATGGCAGTGGCGATATTGCACTGGCATTTTCCACCGCTTACACCGTGCCGCATCTGCCTGAGCGCAGCATGCCTGCGGTGGCGATGTTGCATGAAGCACGTATCGACCCACTATTCGAAGCTGCCGCAGAGGCTGTTGAGCAGGCTATTGTGGCGGCGTTGTGGCGTGCAGAAAGTGTTACCGGTCGTGATGGGCATTCCCGCAAGGCCATTCGCGATGTCGCTCCCGATTGGCGACAATGGTTGGCAGATACGGCATTCTGATCTGACGCGCAGCCCCCACCGATTCCTTCATATTTCAGTGCTATAGCGATTCAAAACATCTCATGAAAATCCTGATTTCAACCGATATCGAAGGCGTAGCCGGCGTATTCCATGCCGAACAAGTACGTGCGGGCAATGGCGAGTACGAGCGTGCGCGCGCCTGGATGACAGGAGAAGCCAACGCGGCCGTGCAAGGCGCATTTGCCGGTGGCGCGACGGAAGTGCTGGTCAATGATTCGCACGGCGGGTTCCGCAATCTTCTGCCGGCGGGCATCGACGAGCGCGCTCGCCTGGTAATGGGCAAGCCGCGTTATCTGGGCATGATGGGCGGCCTGGAAGAAAAATGTGACGCGGTTTTCATGATTGGCTACCACTCCCGCTCGCAGGGGCGTGGCATTTTGGCCCACACAATCAATAGCTTTGCTTTTTCTCGCATCGTGATCAATGGCATGGAGCTGGGCGAAGCCGGGCTTTACGGTGCGCTGGCTGGTGAGATGGGTGTCCCCGTTATTTTGGGTACCGGGGACGATGTATTCATCTCCGAAACCACTGAGATCTTTCCTGGCGCCCAATGGGTTCAGACTAAAGTCGCCCACGGGCAGGGCAGTGGCATCACCTTGTCACCCAAGCAATCGTGCGTGGCTATTGAGGCGGCTGCCCAGGCGGCGGTGCGCAATTTCAAGGGCGCAGTTCCGTTCCAGATCGCGGCCCCTATAGAATGCCGACTGCAGACGCAAAGTTCGGCAATCGCCGATCTGTTCTGCATGTGGCCCACGCTGGAGCGTGTGGACGGCGTCACGCTTCGGTTTACCACTGACAGCATGCAGGCGGCCGTTCGTACGCTGAACAGTCTGTCGGCCATGTCATCTATGTTGCGCTAAGGATTCCTATGTCTAGTACCGATACTCGTATCGCCCAATTGCGGCAGGCCATGAGCCGCCGCAGCCTCTCCGCTTACCTTGTTCCGTCGTCCGATCCGCATTTGTCGGAATATCTGCCCGGTCGTTGGCAGGGGCGCCGATGGCTCTCGGGTTTTGCGGGATCGGTCGGCACGTTGGTAGTGACCCCTGATTTCGCCGGGTTGTGGGTAGATAGCCGTTATTGGGTTCAGGCCGAGGCGCAATTGGCCGGCACCTGCGTGCAATTGATGAAAATTGCCGTAGCAGCAGCCCCCGGTCACGTTGACTGGTTGGCGGCGAATGTACCCGCTGGCGGTAGCATCGGTGTCGATGGTCAGGTGCTAGGACTGGCGGCGTTTCGTGCGCTGTCAGTTGCTGCAAGTCGCGCTGGAGCCACGCTTGAGATCAGCACCGATCTGCTCGACGAGATCTGGGAAGATCGCCCGGGCTTGCCGGACGCGCGCATCTATGAACACCTGCCGCCCTATGCGTGTGTGAGCCGCGTTGAGAAGCTGGCGCAGGTACGAGACGCGATGCGTGCGCAGGCCGCCGATGTGCATCTGGTCAGCACTTTGGACGATATCGCCTGGATCTTCAATCTGCGCGGCGCAGATGTCGATTACAACCCGGTTTTTGTAGCCCACGCCTTGATCGGCCAGGATCACGCCACGCTTTTCCTGGCAGCAGGCAAAGTGGACGACGCGCTTCGCGATGCCTTGCTGGCCGACGGGGTGGAAGTGGCCGACTACGCCCATGCGGCTGATGCCCTGGGCTCGCTTGAGCTTGACCAGACATTGTTGATTGATCCCGCCCGGGTTACGTGTGGCGTGTTTCACGCCATGAATCCGGATGTGCCACGTGTCGAGGCCATCAATCCGTCCACCTTGTTCAAATCACGCAAGACAGACGCCGAGTTGGCGCATGTGCGTGATGCCATGGCACAAGACGGCGTGGCACTGGCAGAGTTCTTTGCCTGGTTTGAAGACCACATCGGTCGTGAAACCATCACTGAGCTCACCATTGACGAAAAACTCACCGCTGCGCGGGCACGTCGGCCGAATTACGTCTGCCCGAGCTTTGCCACCATTGCTGGCTTTAACGCCAATGGGGCGATGCCGCACTATCGGGCTACCGAAGCCTCCCATGCCATCATCGAGGGCGACGGTTTGCTCTTGATCGACTCAGGCGGCCAGTATCTGGGCGGCACCACTGACATCACCCGTGTGGTCGCCGTCGGTACGCCCACGGCAGACCAAAAAGTCGATTTCACGCTCGTGCTCAAGGGCATGATCGCGCTGTCGCGCGCTTCCTTTCCCCGAGGTACGCCGTCGCCGATGCTTGACGCGATTGCACGCGCGCCCATCTGGGAGGGCGGTGCGGAATATGGTCACGGCACCGGTCATGGCGTGGGTTACTTCCTGAATGTGCATGAGGGTCCGCAGGTGATTGCCTATCGTGCCATGCCCACGCCTCAGACGGCGATGGAGCCCGGCATGATCACGTCCAACGAACCTGGTATTTATCGTCCAGGCCGTTGGGGCGTGCGCATTGAAAACCTGGTGGCCAATCGCAGCTGGTTGACCTCGGAGTTCGGTGAGTTCCTGTGCTTTGAAACCCTGACGCTATGCCCGATCGACACACGCTGCATTGAGCGCACCCTGATGCGTGAAGATGAAATGGCCTGGCTGAACGACTATCACCAAACCGTATTCGCGCGCTTGTCGCCCTTGGTGGAAGGTCGTGCGCTTGAGTGGTTGACCGAACGCACTCAGGCAATTTGACTTGAGTAGCAAGGAGGATGGCGCAAAGCCGTTCTCCAACGCCATTAATACTGCGGTATCAGGTACTGCCTAGACCTTGTCTACGCAGTACCTTTTTTTATGGCTGCGCGATATTCAAGCGATGAAGTATCCGTCCAATTGTCCAGCAGAAGAAGACGGCGATAACCGCATAAATAGCCATGCCGAAACCAATCAGGGCTCCCGACTCAAGTCCACGGTTTACCGCGCTGACGCTCATGCCGCTCAGTATCAGGTAGGCGATTGCCACGCCCGCGATCTGCATTAACCAGAAGGCCAACGTGCCGTGAAGCACACAAAGCCCCAAACGCAGGCGATTGAGCTTGGCAGGCAAAGACAACCAGCATGCCCAGGTCGCCAGCACCAGCAAAATAAGCGGTGCCACCCAATAGGCCAGTAAATAGTGAAAGGTATTGCCTGTGTCGCTAATCGGCACCCAGCCGCTGAGCGCACGGCCGACCCACATCTGCCAGCTATACAGCACGATGCCAGCCACCAGCGCGGTTTGCTTGCGCTGCAACGCGACGTTGGGCAATGCCTCCGCGCCGACCGTTCTGGCGGAGCGTGCCGCAATGCGAAACACCAGCCAGCATCCGAACACTTCAATCAGCAGGCTCAGCAAGGACACGGCCGTTGTCATCCACGCATATTGAGAGCGGAGGTGATGAATGTTCAGGCCATTCTCAAAGACGGCAGTACGCACTGGCGCACTGAATAGCCAATTGCTCAGGGCACTTAAGCCAAACGAGGCGGCGACCAGGAACACCAAAAACAGGGCCGCATAGCTTGTCAGGAATAAGCGGGCCGCGGCTACCCGTGATGCGTTGTGTTGATGCAACCAGGTGGTCGAGATGCACCACACCACTAAGGCGCAAAGCAGGGCGCTGGAGAGCGTCTGTGCCGCCATCGGGATGATCAGCGACATGGAGGAGTAGACCTCGCGCATATTCTCGCTGAGCGTGACGGTGAGCGTCGTGATCAGCGCCCAGAAGGCCACTCGCATGAAGAAGGTCAATAGCGCCAGGCGCAATGGAAAAGAAAGCGTCAATTTTTGTGGGCTGTACATGGACTGGCTTGCGAATAGAGATCCCGGCAACATAGCATGCAAGTGCCGCAAAGCCCCGTCTTTGCTGGCTGATACGGAAATTGAAGTGAGAGGGGCGCGAATTGTTACGCACCCTGCGTAGGGGAAAACCCATATGAGCTCCGCCACACGGCTATAATCCAAATTTCCCGCACGCGCCCGCTCGTCCCGGGTGCTCATTACGATGACTAAATACGTATTCGTCACCGGTGGCGTGGTGTCTTCCCTAGGTAAGGGTATCGCCGCTGCGTCTCTCGCCGCGATCCTCGAATCGCGTGGCCTTAAGGTCACAATGCTGAAGCTCGACCCCTACATCAACGTCGACCCCGGCACCATGAGCCCGTTCCAACACGGCGAGGTGTTCGTGACGGAAGACGGGGCCGAGACTGATCTCGACCTTGGGCACTACGAGCGCTTCATCTCCACGCGCATGCACAAGGTGAATAACTTCACCACGGGTCAGATTTATGAGTCCGTGCTGCGCAAGGAACGTCGTGGCGATTATCTGGGCAAAACCGTCCAGGTCATTCCGCACATCACGAACGAAATCCAGGACTTCATCGCCCGCGGTGCTGCCGCAGGCTGGAGTGGCGCCACTGACGTCGCCATTGTGGAAATCGGTGGCACCGTTGGCGACATCGAGTCTCTGCCGTTCCTGGAAGCTGCCCGGCAAATGAGCTTGCGCATGGGGCGTAATAACGCCGCCTTTCTGCATTTGACGCTCGTGCCGTTCATTGCTTCGGCAGGCGAGCTCAAGACCAAGCCCACCCAGCATTCCGTGCAGAAACTGCGCGAGATAGGCATTTATCCGAATGCCTTGTTGTGCCGTGCAGACCGTCCCATTCCGGACGACGAGCGCGCCAAGATCTCCATGTTCTCGAACGTGCCTCTGGATGCCGTCATTTCCGTTTGGGATGCCGATTCCATCTACAAAATTCCTGCCATGCTGCACAAGCAAGGCGTGGACAACATCGTCTGCGAAGCGCTGGCTCTGAATCCGCCGCCAGCAGACCTGTCCATGTGGGACAACCTGATCGAAGCCCTGGAACATCCAGAGCACGAACTCACGATTGGCATGGTTGGCAAGTACGTCGACCTCACCGAATCGTACAAGTCGCTCACCGAAGCGCTGGTTCATGCCGGTATCCACACGCGTTCGAAGGTCAAGATCGAGTACATCGATTCTGAAGACATCGAAGCCAATGGCACCGATAAGCTCAAGCATCTGGACGCCATCCTGGTGCCGGGCGGCTTTGGCAAACGCGGCACCGAAGGCAAGATCGCAGCCATTCGATTTGCGCGTGAAAACGGTACGCCTTACCTGGGAATCTGCCTGGGCATGCAATTGGCTGTCATCGAGTTCGCACGACACGTGGCGGGCCTGGGCGGTGCGAATAGCACCGAATTTGACCCAGCCTCACCGCATCCGGTTGTGGCACTGATCTCCGAATGGATGGACCGCGAAGGCAAAGTTGAAAAACGCGACACCACGTCGGACCTCGGTGGCACCATGCGCAAAGGCGCGCAACGTTGCCCCGTCAAGTCTGGCACGCGTGCACACTCGATCTATGGCGACGAAGTCAACGAACGCCATCGTCATCGCTTCGAAGTGAACAATGTGTACGTGCCGCGTCTTGAAGAGGCCGGTATGGTAATCAGTGCGCGTACGCCCACAGAAAGCCTTCCCGAAATGATGGAGCTGCCCGATCACCCGTGGTTTGTAGGTGTGCAGTTTCACCCGGAGTTCACCTCGACACCGCGCAACGGTCACCCGTTGTTCTCCAGCTATATCCGCGCGGCTATTGAGCAAAAGTCACGCCGGGGTCAGGACGCGTAAATGCACGCTGCGGTGATGAGCGAGCCTGGATCTTGCGCGAAAGCGCTTGATCCTGCGCTGACATCACCGCGAAAGCTAATTTGTCTGAAATCACAAGCCTGAAGGAAATTCATGAGTGCTTATCTGATTGCCGATGTCACAGTGACCAAGCCCTCGCAGTACGAGGACTACAAACGCCTGTCCACATTGGCCATGCGCGCGTACGATGCAAAAATCCTGGTTCGCGGCGGAGATTCCAAGCACCTTGAAGGTCGTGAACCGGGTCGCACGGTTGTCATGGAGTTTCCCTCCATGGCTGCGGCCCAGGCTTTCTATGATTCCTGGCAATACCGTCGTGCCCGTAATGCCCGCGCGGGCGCGGCCGTCATGAATATGTTTATCGTTCAGGGGATCTAAAGTCATGAGTGCAATTGTCGATATCATCGGCCGCGAAATTCTCGATTCGCGCGGCAACCCTACCGTAGAGTGCGACGTGTTGCTGGAGTCTGGCGCCATGGGCCGTGCTTCGGTGCCCTCGGGTGCATCTACGGGCTCACGTGAAGCCATGGAACTGCGTGACGGCGACAAAAGCCGTTATCTGGGTAAAGGCGTTTTGCGTGCAGTCGAAAACCTCAATACCGAAATTTCCGAAGCCCTGATGGGCCTCGATGCCCAAGAGCAAACCTTTCTTGACCGCACGCTCATCGAGCTTGATGGCACAGAAAACAAGGAACGCCTTGGCGCCAACGCTATTCTGGCTGCCAGCATGGCCGTGGCTCGCGCTGCTGCCGATGAGTCGGGCCTGTCGTTGTACCGTTATTTCGGTGGCAGTGGTCCCATGAGCATGCCGGTGCCGATGATGAACGTCATCAACGGCGGTGCGCATGCGAACAACACGTTGGACATCCAGGAATTGATGATCCTGCCTGTGGGCGCAACCAGCTTCCGTGAAGCCATGCGCTGGGGGGCAGAAATCTTCCACATGCTCAAAAAGCTGATTAACAGCCAAGGCATGTCCACCGCAGTGGGTGACGAGGGCGGCTTTGCGCCTAACCTCGCCAGCCATGAAGCGGCTATTCAGCTGGTCCTGAAGGCCATTACCGAAGCTGGCTACGAGCCGGGTTCGCAGGTTGCGCTGGGCCTGGATTGCGCCAGTTCCGAGTTCTACCGCGATGGCAAGTACACCTTGGCGGGCGAAGGTGGCATTTCGCTGTCCTCGCAAGAATTCACCAATTTGCTGGCAACGTGGTGCGACAAGTACCCGATCATCTCCATCGAAGACGGCATGGCCGAAAACGACTGGGATGGCTGGAAGCTCTTGACCGACCAGTTGGGCAAGAAAGTGCAGTTGGTCGGTGATGACCTTTTCGTGACCAACACGCGCATCTTGCGTGAAGGCATTCAGAAGGGTGTTGCCAACTCGATCCTGATCAAGATCAACCAGATCGGCACCTTGACCGAAACCTTCGCCGCCATTGAGATGGCCAAGCGCGCCGGCTACACCGCCGTTGTGTCGCACCGCTCGGGCGAAACCGAAGATTCGACCATTGCCGATATTGCTGTGGCCACGAACGCTATGCAGATCAAAACGGGCTCGCTGTCGCGCTCGGATCGTATGGCCAAGTACAACCAGCTGCTGCGTATTGAAGAAGAGTTGGCTGAAGTCGCCTCCTATCCCGGCATCGATGCTTTCTATAATCTGCGCTAACGCATGATGTGGTCAGGATGGGCATGACGCTCCTCCTGACCCCACTGCTACGACTGCTGAGGGTTCTCGCGTATGCGCCTGCTGTTTCTGGTGCTGTTCGTGTTGCTAGGCTTGATCCAATATCCACTTTGGCTGGGTAAGGGCGGCTGGTTCAAAGTTTGGGATCTGCAACATCAGGTCACCGCTCAACGCGAAACAAATGAAGGCCTTCGTGCGCGTAACGCCGCTCTGGAGGCGGAAGTTCGCGACCTCGAGGTAGGCTCAGGCGCTGTTGAAGAGCGAGCTCGTGGCGAGCTCGGCATGATGCGTGATGGTGAAGTCTTCGTGCACATCTCGCCGCCGAATGCCACTCCGTCGGGTAATGCAGGGTCCATATCGGGTGCCCCTGCGCCTGCGATTCACACGAACGCAGCGATGATACCGAAGCCCGCGCCAAAGCCTCCCCCAAAACCGGGCGCAGCAGCACCCAAGCCAGCTACTGCGCCTAAGCCAGCGGTTAGGCCCGCATCGCAGCCTGCTGCGACGGGATCTCCTGCGAATCGCCAATAACGTTTTTTTGCGCTTTTCCTGGTACTTGGCTGGCACTTAGCATCGAATGCGTTGGCACGCGCCATACACAATGTGCCCGTTGTGGCCCGCGCCACGCGCACCCCAATCGACCGGGTGCGATTGCATGTCGATATCGACACCAACCCTTATGGGTAGCCTGCCACGTGCGAATGCCTGATCGACATAATTAGAGCCTGAGGTACCAAGGCTCGCCAATAGCACGCGCCAGATCGGTATGAGCGGCTCATGCAGGTAGGTCAGGCGCAATCTTAGGGTGTTCGCCGCGAAGATGCTGATGTCTGCCGTGGTGCTTGAGTTCTGGTGCTGCAAGCCCTGGTAGTGGTTGTCAATGGCCCGCAAACCCCGGGCACCCGGCACAACTATTTGCGGGTTTGTATAGGCCCGAAATGCCTGCGCGTCAGGGCTCAGCACTTCAATGCGCCAGGGTACAAGACCGGTATCCGCCCGCAGCTTTTCTTGTTTGCGTCGTAATTTTTGCTGTGCGGCTTGTGGCCCTTGGGGGCTGGCATGAAGCGGCAGTAGCCCAAGTTCAAACGCACGTGCTATTTGTTCGGGATGAGCATGACCTGTTGCGCCCGCCCTTGCGGCTTCCATGAGAGCCAGATGAAGGACCTGACGCGTGGTGTGCCAATATGCCGCCTCGGGCAAGAACAGACCCAGGCATAACAGCGCCATGGCTACAAGGGCAAACTCTGCCAGCGCGCTGCCGCGCTGACGGAGGTTCGGGTGGGGATAGGGGGGACGCAATGAAAAAGAAGCCATGAGCACGCAGTGTTGCGCCCTCATGGCTTCTTGTCGATTGTGGCATCTACGCGTGGTGAATAGCGCCGTGCACCTTGTCGCACACGTAGCTGATCATTTCTGCGCTGCTTAGTGAACCGTGGGGGCGGTGTCGTCTGGCACAGGTTTTGTCGGAACAAACAAGGCAGCGCAATCCACGGCATCGAACTGATAAGGTTTGCCGCAGAAATCGCAGGAGACCTCCACATGACCCAACTCGGCCACGATGCTGTCGATTTCTGGTTCGCCCAAGGCGCGCAGCATATCTGCCACGCGTTCGCGCGTGCATGGGCAGTGCCAGCGTACATCTAGCGGCTCAAAGGTCAGCAGAGAGTCATCCCAGTACAACCGATGGATCAGCGTATCTGTGTCGGTCTGCAGCAACTCTTCCTGGCCCAGCGTAAGGGCGAGGTGAGTTGCGCGATCCCAGCTGTCGGCGGCTTCTTCCGCCGCCGCGCCGTCATGGCCCCCGGTATGGGGTAAGCGTTGCAACAACAGGCCAGCCGCATGTTCACCGTCGGCAGCTAGCCAGAGACGGGTATCGAGTTGCTCGGACGCTTTCATGTAGTGCTGCAAGGCTTCAGCCACAGTTTCGCCTTCCAGCGGCACAATGCCCTGGTAAGCCTGCTGCCCGGGCACTTTATTCTTCGGATCGAGAACAACGATGAAGCGGCCATTGCCGCCGGGGTTCAACAAGCTCTGCATAGAGCCGGTTTCGGGCAGCGTATGGCCTTCGCGAACTTTGATCGTTGCGCGCAAGCTCAAATCGGAACCGCATTCCACCACCAGGAGGGCGATAGGCCCGTCACCCTGGATCTGGAGCACTAAGGACCCGTCGAACTTGATATTGGTGGCAAGCAGGGTGGAGGCCGCCACCAATTCCCCGAGCAGGCTGGTGACGGCCTGCGGGTAATGGTGGTTGACCTGTGCCTGTTGCCAGGTGTCTTGCAAGCGAACGGCTTGGATGCGCACGCTGTGGTCTTGGAAGAGGTACTTTTTGAGCTGATCGGTCATGTATGGAATGTTAGCCGATCGCGCTGAAAATGCACTGCTGCCGGCTGATTACCCCTGCATGATGAAGGGTGTTTGGCGGGCGTGTCAGGAAAGCCGTTTCAGGGCAGTCTTATAGTGCTGACCCCGCTCGACATAGTGCGCATTGTTTTTATGCATGTTGGCGATTTCTTCGGGCGAAAGCTCCCGCACGACTTTTCCGATCCCGATTACCAGCGAATTGTCGGGAATGATGCGGTCTTCGGGGATGATGGCACCGGCCCCGATCAGGCAGTTGCGGCCAATCACGGCATTGTTCAAGACAATGGCCTGCATCCCGACCAAAGCACCTTCATGAATAGTGCAGCCGTGCAACATGGCTTGGTGGCCCACCGTCACATTGGGCCCAATATTCATTGGGCAGCCTTCATCCACATGCAAGACGCTTGATTCCTGAATGTTGGAGCCACGTTGAATGACAATGGCAGCGTTATCGCCGCGAATGGACACGTGCGACCAGATGCTTACCCCGGCTTCCAGGGTGACGTTGCCGATGATGTCGGCGCTGTCAGCCACATAGACGCTGGAATCGATACAGGGAATGAGTTCGTCTAGCTGATAGATGGCCATGCGTCAGATGCTCCGGATAATGTCGTCTTGAGGTGGTGTAAGCGCTGCGATGGCACGAGCCTCTTCACGCAAGCGCAACACCCGACGCTGGATTTTACCGGTGCTGGTCATGGGCAAATCTTCAACGAATTCGATTTCTTTCGGGTACTCGTAGGGAGCAAGCCGCTCTCGCACATGCTCTTGCAGGGCTTCGATGAGCTCGCTGCGCTCACGCGATGCGAACTCTGGCGTGAGCACAACATATGCTTTCACTACCGTGCCGCGCTCGGCATCGGGTTTGGGCACCACGGCCGCGTTGGCCACGGCAGGATGACCCAATAGGCAACTCTCTATTTCGCCCGGGCCAATCCGGTAGCCCGACGATTTGAATACATCGTCAGCACGGCCGGCGTACCAGAGGTAGCCATCGGCATCTGCGGTGGCCAAGTCGCCAGAGCGACACCACTCGCCAGTAAATTTCGCCAGGGTGGCGGCGTCATCGCGCCAGTAGCCCAGAAAGAGCACCGGATCCGGATAACCGTGAATGTCGTAGCGGTTTAGTGCGATTTCGCCTACTTCGCCTACCGGGACTGGTTTCCCCTCGTCGTCGATAAGCGCCACACGGTGGCCCGGGTAGGGTCGTCCCATGCTGCCTGGTTTTGCGGGCCAGCGTCTATGGCTGTTTCCCACGATGTAATTCATTTCAGTTTGGCCGAACATTTCGTTGGGCGTCACGCCCAGCGCCGTGCGGCACCACTCGAATACGGTTTCTCCCACACTTTCGCCAGCGCTCATGATGGCCCGCAACGCGAGCTGATAACGTCCGCGAGGCTCTGGCACCGCCTTCATCATCAACTTGAGGGCGGTGGGAAAGAGGAAGGTGTTCGTCACCTGGTAACGCTCTAGTAATTCAAAGCTGCGCTCGACCGTAAAACGGCCACGCGTACCCACAATGGCATGGCCGAAATAAAGCGTGGGTAGCAGGGCGTCCATGATGCCGCCAGTCCAGGCCCAATCGGCCGGTGACCAGAACACGTCGCCCGGCTTTGGAAACCAATCTTGAGAGGCGACAAAACCCGGCAAGTTACCGATCAGGGCGCTGTGCGGTAGCAAAACGCCTTTGGGCGCTCCAGTTGTGCCCGAGGTGTAGAGCAGGATGGCGGGGTCGGAGCCTCGCGTGGGCACGGGTTTGAATTCATCCGGTTGGCGGGCGAGCAGGCTGCGCCACGGCAGGATGCGCTCATCGGCAAACCCAATCCCGATGATCTGCTGCAAGCTCGGGCAACGCTCGCTAACGGTAAGCAGATTGGCGCTGGAGGCGTGATCAACAATGGCGACACGCGTGTCCGAATCTTTAAGCCGGCTTTCCAGCGCTTCGGGCCCAAACAGCGAGGACAACGGCAACACCACTGCACCCACGCTATAGATGGCCATATGGGCAACGACGGTTTCAGGGCGTTGCCCCAAAACCACACCCACACGATCGCCGCGTGCAACGCCCATCTTGACCAAGCCGTTGGCGAGCTGATTGGCAGCCTGTGCCAGCCGGGCAAAAGTCCAGACCTCGCGGTTGCCCGATTCGTCTTCGTAATAGATGGCGATGCGGCGCGCGTCCGGGCTACTGGCGGCCCATCGGTGGCAGCATGCTTGAGCAATGTTGAACTGGGTAGGAACCAGCCAGCTGAATGCTTGGTAGAGCGCCTGATATTGGTCGTTCATGGCCCTATGTTGTGTGCGCGTTCAACAATCGGAAGACGTGGGCGTAGCTCGGGGCCATAAAACGCCAGAAATTCCCTGTGCGTTAGCTGACCAAAAGCCGCTCGTCCCAGCCGCAAGCATGACTGAGAGGGACGTGAACTGCAACATCCCTGTTGAGCAAAAAGGGACGTATACGGGTTTCTACGGGTGCTTGTCCTGCCGGCGCAGGGCGGACGGTAAGGTAGGCAATGTCATTAATCTGGGGGGCCTTTTTGGGGCGTCTGTCTGGCGTTGGGCATGGATGGCAGCCCAATCCACCAACTGCAGTTGCCCATCATGAGCCTCTGCCAGCGCGGAGAGACTTTCCACCCAGTCGCCGTCGTTGCAATACAACGTGCCGCCCACATCACGCATCTCCGGCTTGTGAATATGGCCGCAAACCACGCCATCCAGCCCTCGCCGACGAGCCTCGCCAGCCAGAGCTTCCTCGAAATCACTGATGAAGGAAACGGCGTTCTTCACTTTGTGCTTCAAGTACTGAGAGAGCGACCAGTAATGCAGCCCCAGCCGGTGGCGCAGGTGATTGAAGTGGTGATTCACCCACAGGGCGAATTGGTAAAGGCCGTCTCCCAAGTGGGCAAGCCACTTACTGTGTTGCACCACTCCGTCGAATTGATCGCCGTGAATGACCAATAGGCGCAGGCCTTGCGCGGTGACATGAATGTCTTCGTCGAGAATTTCGATGTCGCCGAAGGCCAAGCCTGCAAATTCTCGCGCAAACTCATCGTGATTGCCGGGGATGAATACGACGCGGGTGCCGTTGCGCGCTTTACGCAAAATGCGCTGAATGACGTCGTTATGGGCGCGTGGCCAATGCCAATGCTTGCGCAGTTGCCAGCCGTCGACAATGTCGCCGACCAAATACAGAGTGTCCGAATCGTTGTGATCCAGGAAATCGAGCAGGAACTCCGCTTTGCAGCCGGCAGTACCTAGGTGAATGTCGGAAATCCAGAGGGCGCGCCAATGCGCAGGGCGGATTTCGGTCACGTTCGCTTCCAGATTGGCTGTCGTCATACATGGGAATGAGACCACCTGGCGATGACGGGAACGTGAACAATCGATGACGCTGTTGTGACGGCGCAGGGGTGCCGCGCCATCTCACGGCGCGATTGCCTAGCGTTTTTTGGCGGGCGTGGGGGCGTCACGAAGTCGAGTGCCCAGCAGACGGTCGTGCAGGAACTGCGCTTCCGGGTCAAACCAGGTCCAGACGAAGATGGTGAAGGGGGCCGCAACAATAAACATGTCCACGGATGGCCATCCCGTGAGAATGGAGGCTAGCCAGACAAGCGCGGCACCAACCAGTACCAACGGCCAGACCAGCAGATAGCGCAGGATCAATCGTGGCACGCTTGGCGTTTGGCCATCACGATCTACCAGACGAATGTTCCAGGTCTTCATGGGCAAGGTCTGCCCGCGGCGGCGCCAGCACAACACAAAATAGACCCCAATCGCCAAGGCGAGCCAGAGTTGGCGAGCGTCGCGATAAAGCAACGGATGTTTGCTTTGCGTGAGGGTGTCGAAGAAATAGCCCGCAAGAAAGACCACGCCAAAAAGCAGCACGGCTTCATACATCATGCACGCAAAGCGGCGCAGGCGACTCGGGGTAGTGTTGGTTTGGGGCTCATTCATGGGGCCGTATTATCCCGCAGCCGAGCCCCACCATTCGATGCGAGCAAAAAAAAACCCGCCGATAGCGGCGGGCTTATAAAAGGGGCTTATGCAGCCCCCAAGGGGAAAATCTTTACAGCAGTCTTATCAGGCGGCGGAGTGCGCGTTTTTAGCGCTCGTCTTGCCAGCCAAAGACTTGATGCCGTGAGCCAGCTTGCGCAGGCCTGCAGCCAAAGCCCGCATCGGGTGCGGACGGAATTGTTCTTCAATAGCCTGAAGCATCAGTTGACGCTCGAGTTCGTCGGTCAGGCGGATGGTGTTATTTACGTTCATCACAATAAGCCTCCACGGGCTTCACAGTTGTTTTGCTACTAGGGTTAACCCCATTATAGGGTTAACCCTCAACTTGTGCAAGTACTTAGTGCGATGTTGATTCAACTTGGTGCTGATGATGCCCCAAATCGGCGCGGCGGGGCACCTTAAGCAAAGATACCGCAGTTATGTTGCGGTGTATTTACAACGCGATTGCTGCAGCGCGGCTGCTACAACGTGGTTGCAGCAACAGCCGCCGGACCGAAGCCCGACGGATTCCCCGAGGACGCATTACGCGTCGCGATAACCGGCGGCAACCAACTCAAAACCGAACAAACGGCAATCCAGCGCGCCATTGAACAGCGGCGTGCGCCGCAAGGGTTTGAGGCGCATCTGTTGGGGCAGGGTCATGTCGCTGGAAATGACATCCAGCTTCCATCCCGCAAAATTGCGCTTCAGGCAGGCGGACCACTCGCGCCACAAATCGGCATCTGCGGCGGTTTCAAGGCGCTCGCCATAAGGTGGGTTGGTAACAATCCAACCACTGCTGGCGGGCGCTTCAATGTGGCGGGCGTCGCCGACTTCGAATCGGATGGAGTCGGGGCCCAAGCCTGCACGGTCGGCGTTGTTGTGCGCAAACTCGATGGCGGCGGGGTCGATGTCATAGCCTACAAGCGGTGCCTCCAGCGCAGGCAAAATGCGTGAACGGGCATCGTCTTTCAGATCATGCCAACGGCGCATGTCATGGTCGCGCAGGCGCTCAAAGCCGAATGGGCGCGAAATGCCCGGGGGCACACCAAGCGCGATCCAGGCGGCTTCGATCAGAATGGTGCCGGAGCCGCAGAAAGGGTCAAGCAGTGCGGCGGCGGGATCCCAGCCCGCCAATGCCAGCATCCCGGCGGCGAGATTCTCGCGCAAGGGAGCATCGCCCTTGTCCAAACGCCAACCGCGTTTAAAGAGCGACTCGCCAGAGGTGTCAAGGTAGAGCGTGGCGGTGTGACCCGTCAGGAACAAATGCACACGAGCGTCGGGACGCACGGTGTCGATACTGGGGCGTTCGCCTTCCAGCTCGCGCAGGCGGTCACAAATGCCGTCTTTGGCGCGCAGATTGCAGTACTGCAGGCTTTGAACCGGGCTCTTGATGGCCGAGGTGTCTACGCGCAGTGTCTGCTCGGCACCAAACCAGCGTTCCCAGGGAGTGTTCCGTGCCAATTCCAGAATGTCGTCTTCATGCGAAATTTCTGCAAAAGCAACTTGAACCAGAATGCGGGTGGCCAAACGGGAATACAGATTGGCACGCTGTACGCCAGACCAGTCGGCCGTAAAGTGGCAGCCTGCACGGCCAACTTTGGCGTCATCAAAGCCGAGTGCCTGCATTTCAGCCGTCAATGCCTCTTCCAAGCCTTGGGGGCAGGGGGCAAAAATGGGAAATGTTTCGGCTTGCTTGGGCGCGTAGGGCGCGCGCGTCTGAGTTACGACGGGATCGGCCATCCCAGCGGCTTGCGCCGGGGTCGGTGCTGGGCCGTTATCGTCGAACGGATCATAGAAACGGTCGGGACGAGGTGCTCCGTCGGCGAAATACTTTTCGCTCGGCACGTTGCGTTTTGTCCGGTCCGTACGTGGTGCACGGGGTGGGCTTGCCGGACGTGAGTCGGCCTGCGGGGCGCGTTTAGGGCCGCGATCAGCGCTTGGGGCGCCGCTACGAGCACCGGGTGCCCTGGGTGCCCGGTTGTCCGGCGCACCACGTGGGCCGCCCATTGGGCGCCCGCGAGGGGCATCCATGCCACGGGCAGGCTTTTCGACGGGCACGTAATTTGGGTCGCTACGCAAAACTTGCTCTTTCGTGCGCTCATTCTGAGCGACCAATCGGGCGCGCGCACCGGTACGGGTACGCTTTTGCGAATCGTCGGCGCGCGCTGGGCGTGCCGTTTTTTTTATCGTCAGCGTCTTGCGCGAACGATCCTGTTCATCAGAGGACATACGAATCCTGGCGTTTGCAATGCAGAGTGGAATCAGAAGGGTTTGACGACGACCAGCGCCACCACCGCCACGAGCAGCAAGACGGGAACTTCGTTGAACCAGCGATAAAACTTATGCGAACGGGTATTTCTACCTTGTTCGAACTTACGCAGCATGACGCCACAGGCGTGATGGTAGCCGATGGCGAGTAAAACGAAGAGCAGCTTGGCGTGCATCCAGCCATTTCCGGGGCCCACGCCAATGCCATAGCCAACATACAGCCAAAGGCCAAACAAGACGGCGGGGAAAGCGAGAATGGTGGTGAAGCGGTATAGGCGACGAGCCATGGCAAGCAGGCAGGCCTGGACTGCAGGATCAGATTGTTGCGCCAGGTTCACAAAGATACGCGGCAAATAAAACAGGCCAGCGAACCAGGAGGCAATAAACACGATATGAAGGGTCTTGACCCAAAGCATGATGCAGTCCACGGCGAAGATAACTGCATATTGTAAGCGGTGCCGGGATTTGACTGGTCTTGGGTAACTTGGCACGCGTTGGCCAAGGTGGCTTACGGGGCTCGAAGGGCCGTGCTCGGCGGCAAGATCAGAGAAAAAAAACGCCCGATGCAATGAATGCATCGGGCGTTATTCTCAGCGGGACGTCAACGGATCGAATGCCGCCTTGAGCTTGGCGTGGGCTGATTCGAGGCGGTATGTGACCGTCGTGCGCCGCTTTTAGATCACGTACAAGTCTACGTACTCGTTGACTGGCATGGCTTCCAGCTTTTTCTGATCCAGCGAAACGTCAAGAATCTTGTTTTGCTGTTTGGTCGGGAGCATGCGTGCCAGGTTCGTACGGAACTTGGCTTCCAGCAATGGGATGCCATCCTTGCGACGGCGCTTGTGGCCGATGGGGTATTCGCAGACGATTTCGTCGAGCTTGGTGCCGTCGTTGAACTCCACCGTCAAGGCGTTGGCGATCGAGCGCTTTTCGGGATCGTGATAATCCTTCGTGTACGCCGGATCTTCCACGCAGATGATTTTGTCGCGCAGCACATCAATGCGCGGGTCGTGAGCGATTGCGTCTTCGTAATCGCCAGCAGTCAGGCGGCCAAACAGCACGGGCACGGCAACCATGTACTGGATGCAGTGATCTCGGTCAGCCGGGTTGTCCAGCGGACCCTTCTTGTCGATGATTCGGATGCAAGCTTCGTGAGTGCGGATGGTGATCTTCTTGATGTCTTCCGCGGTCTTGCCTGCTGCCTTCAGCTTTTCGTGAATGTCCATGGCGCATTCCACGGCGGTTTGCGAGTGGAATTCAGCCGGGAAGGAAATCTTGAAGAGCACGTTTTCCATCACGTAGCTGCCGTAAGGGCGTTGGAACTTGAACGGCTGGCCTTTGAAGAGCACGTCGTAAAAGCCCCAGGTCTTGGCGGACAGCACCGAGGGATAGCCCATTTCGCCCGTTTTGGCGATAAGCGCCAGGCGCACCGCGCGGCTGGTGGCGTCACCTGCGGCCCAGCTCTTGCGGCTACCGGTGTTGGGGCTGTGGCGATAGGTGCGCAGGCTTTGACCGTCGACCCATGCCAGGGAAACCGCGTTGATGACTTCTTCGCGATTCAGGCCAAGCATCTGCGCGACCACGGCCGTAGAGGCCACCTTGACCAGAACAACGTGATCCAGGCCGACCTTGTTGAACGAGTTTTCCAGGGCGATGCAGCCTTGAATCTCGTGTGCCTTGATCATGCCCGTCAGCACGTCGCGCATGGTCAGCGGTGCTTTGCCCGCAGCGACAGCGTTGCGCGAGAGCCAGTCGGCCGTAGCCAGAATGCCGCCCAGGTTGTCCGACGGGTGGCCCCATTCAGCGGCCAGCCATGTGTCGTTGAAATCGAGCCAGCGGATCATCGTGCCAATGTTAAAGGCAGCCTGGATCGGGTCGAGCTGGAACTGGGTACCTGGAACTTTGGCGCCGTTGGGAACAATGGTGCCGGGCACGATCGGGCCCAGCAGTTTCTTGCAAGCCGGGTATTCCAGTGCTTCCAGGCCGCAGCCCAGCGTGTCGATCAGGCAGTTGCGGGCGGTGTCATACGCCAGTTCGCTTTTGATCTCGTAATCCAGGACGTAGTCGACGATATCGACAAGGACCTGATCGGGTTCGGGGCGGACGTTGGAAATGTGGGCTGACATAACGATATCTCGGAAAAAATATTGAATGAATCAACGACGGGCAAAGCGCAATGGCCACACCAGGTGGAGATTTCAGGCGGTGACGGGTGACTTTGACATTGCTGGGCCACCCGTCACGGGTTTCGCACTGTTGCGCCTGGCTTACGGCACGTGACGCCGGCTTTTACTTGCGTTTATCCAGCGGGATGAACTTCTGGTCATCAGGGCCGATGTAATTTGCCGTGGGGCGGATGATCTTGTTGTCCACACGCTGCTCGATGATGTGGGCAGACCAGCCAGCCGTGCGTGCAATGACGAACAGCGGGGTAAACATGGCGGGAGGTACACCCATCATGTCGTAGCTGACTGCTGAGAACCAGTCGAGGTTGGGGAACATCTTCTTGATGTCCCACATCACGGTTTCCAGGCGTTCGGCAATGTCGAACATCTTGGTGGTACCGGCTTTTTTGGACAACTTTCTCGCCACTTCCTTGATGACCTTGTTACGCGGGTCAGAGACCGTGTACACAGGGTGTCCGAAGCCAATAATGACTTCCTTGGCTTCTACTCGCAGCTTGATGTCGGCTTCCGCTTCGTCAGGTGTGTCGTAGCGATTTTGCACTTCGAACGCGACTTCGTTGGCACCGCCATGCTTGGGGCCACGCAGTGCACCGATGGCGCCCGTGATGGCCGAATACATGTCCGATCCCGTGCCAGCGATCACGCGGCCGGTGAACGTGGACGCATTGAACTCGTGCTCGGCGTACAGGTTGAGCGAAATGTGCATCGCTTTGACCCAGTCGTCGCTGGGCTTTTCGCCGTGCAGCAAGTGCAGAAAATGACCGCCAATACTGTCGTCGTCAGTTTGAACATCGATGACGCGACCATTGTGGCTGAAGTGATACCAGTACAGCAGCGCCGAACCCAGATTCGCCATCAGGCGATCTGCGATATCGCGTGCACCCGGAGTATTGTGATCGTCTTTCTCGGGAAGGACGCAGCCGAGGACAGACACGGCGGTGCGCATCACATCCATTGGGTGGCTGGCGGCTGGCAGTGCTTCCAGCGCCACTTGAAGCTGTGCGGGCAGGCCGCGCAAGCTACGCAGCTTTGCCTTGTACGCCTTGAGTTCGGCTTTGTTGGGCAACTTGCCGTGGACCAGCAAGTGCGCCACTTCTTCGAATTCGCTGGCGTCTGCAATGTCCAGAATGTCGTAACCACGGTAGTGCAGGTCGTTGCCGCTGCGGCCAACGGTGCAAAGCGCAGTGTTGCCGGCAACAACGCCGGACAACGCGACGGACTTCTTGGGCTTGAAACCGGCTTTTTCTTCCGGCTTGGCGTCCGACTTGGTCTCTTGCTTCTTGGGAGCCGTGCTCATGTCTCTACTCCTTTCCTTTCGCGATGGACAATGCAATGGGTGGTGAGAGGGTCGCCACGCTTGTGGCCTGGCGACAGATTCTTATTCCTTGCCCTTCTGGAACAGCGCATCGAGTTTGGATTCAAACTCGTGGTAACCAATGCGGTCGTACAGTTCTTCGCGTGTCTGCATGAGATCAACCACGTTTTTCTGGTGACCGTCGCGGCGAATGGCGGTGTAGACGGCTTCAGCAGCCTTATTCATGGCGCGAAACGCCGAGAGGGGGTAGAGCACCATGCCTACGCCAACACTCTTGAGCTCTTCTACGGAAAAGAGCGGTGTCTTGCCGAATTCCGTGATATTCGCCAGCACCGGCACGTTGATGGCGTTAACGAAACGCTCGTACGTGGGCAGGTCGTAGGCGGCTTCGGCAAAGATAGCGTCAGCGCCCGCGTCAACGCAGGCCAGTGCGCGCTCGATGGCGGCGTCAACACCGTGCGAGGCAATCGCGTCGGTACGGGCTATCAGGTAGAAATCGGAGTCAGTGCGTGCGTCGGCAGCGGCTTTGACCCGGTCAGCCATTTCCTGGGTGGTGACAATTTCCTTGCCGGGGCGATGGCCGCAGCGCTTGGCGCCCACCTGGTCTTCAATATGGCAGGCCGCCGCGCCGAACTTGATCAGGCTTTTGACGGTTCGGGCAATGTTGAATGCCGAAGGGCCAAAGCCTGTGTCGATGTCGACCAGCAGCGGCACGTCGCAGACGTCGGTGATGCGACGAACGTCCGTCAGTACGTCGTCCATCGTGTTGATGCCAAGGTCAGGCAAACCGAGTGAACCCGCTGCAACGCCGCCTCCAGACAGGTAAATGGCGCGGTAGCCAGCGCGCTTGGCCAGCAACGCGTGATTGGCATTGATGGCACCGATGATCTGGAGGGGGGATTCTTCCGCGAGCGCTTTGCGAAACAGGGCGCCGGGCGATTCGGGTCTGGACATGTATGTCTCCGATATAAAAACCGGGTGTTTTGATGCCCCGGATTGACTGACAGGACCGGATAGGGGCGGCAAGGGAGCGTTTGCGGTGGTGCTGCAACCTGAGACCTTAGCGCGGGTCCGGAAAATAAATCTGTCCCCTTCGCGACAATCGGCGCGAGATGAAAGAGTCAGGTTTATGTTTCGGCGGGATGGTGCGAATTGGGCCCGCATTCACGGGCCCAATTCGTATTACTTGAACTGCTTAGTTCAGCAGATCCTTAACGCCGTCACGCTCTTCAAGCAGCTCTTTCAGCGTGAAGTCCAGGCGTTCGCGCGAGAACGCGTCGATTTCCAGGCCTTCGATGCGCTTGTACTCACCGTTTTCGGTGGTTACCGGCACGCCGTAGATGATGCCTTCAGGGATGCCGTATGAGCCGTCCGACGGGATGCCCATCGTGACCCACTTGCCGTTGCTGCCCAGAACCCAGTCACGGACGTGGTCAATGGCGGCATTGGCTGCCGAGGCTGCCGATGACAAACCACGCGCTTCAATGATGGCACCACCACGCTTGCCCACGGTGGGGATGAACGTGTCACGGTTCCATGCGTCGTCGTTGATCAGCTTGGCCAAGCTTGCGCCGCCGACCGTGGCAAAACGGTAGTCGGGGTACATCGTGGGCGAGTGATTGCCCCAGACGACCAGTTTTTCGATCTCGGCGACAGCCTTGCCCGACTTTGCAGCCAATTGCGACAGGGCACGGTTGTGATCCAGGCGCAGCATGGCGGTGAAGTTCTTGGCGGGCAGATCCGGTGCCGACTTCATGGCGATGTAGGCGTTGGTGTTGGCGGGGTTGCCGACAACCAGCACTTTGACGTTGCGGCTAGCCACATCGTTCAGTGCCTTACCTTGTGCCGTGAAAATCTGAGCATTGACGCTCAGCAGATCCTTGCGCTCCATGCCGGGGCCACGGGGGCGAGCGCCCACGAGCAGGGCCACGTCGGCATCTTTGAAGGCAGTGCGGGGATCGCTGTGTGCAGTAATTTCTTGCAGCAACGGGAAGGCGCAGTCATCCAATTCCATGATGACGCCCTTCAGGGCCTTTTGCGCT
>JBEBWV010000086.1:0-23527 GCA_040391965.1 Achromobacter deleyi
AAGCGCGTGCGCCGTACTCAGGCGACCGCGACAACCGTTCGGGTCAAGCGCGTGCCCCGTACTCAGGTGACCGCGATAACCGTTCGGGTCAAGCGCGTGCACCGTACTCAGGCGACCGCGACAACCGTTCGGGCCAGTCGCGTGCGCCGTACTCGGGCGATCGTGACAGCCGTCAAGGCCAACGTCCGTCCTACGCGGGCGACCGCGACAATCGTCAGGGTCAGCGTCCGTCCTACGCCGGTGATCGTGATAACCGCTCGGGCGAACGTGCCCCGTACGAGGGTCATAATGGTGCCTCGCAAGAAGCTCAGGGCAACGAGCGTGAGGGGAGTGAGCGCGGTAGCTACCGTAGCGACCGTCCCTCGCGTCCGCCAGTAGATCGTCCCCGTCAATCGCACTCCGTGATTCGTATTGATCAAGTTCAGCGCGTGTTGGGCGAAATCTTGCAATGGACGTATCCGGCAGACGCCTCCTTGTCGCATTGGCTGCGCGGCCATCCCAATCTGGGCGCGCGTGATCGTTCGGAAGTCGCAGAAGCCGTCTATGAAGTGCTGCGTCATCTGCGCCGCTACCGCCAATTCGGTGAAAGTGGTGTGGGCGCCGCCTCACGCCGCCTGGCTATTTTGGGTCTGGCCGCTACCTTGGGCGCAGAGGCCCTGGCTGATGGATTGAACCCGGAAGAAGCCGAATGGTTGCAGCGCGTCGCGCAGATCAACCCGGCCACCTTGCCACGCGCCATTCGCGGCAGCATGCCCGATTGGCTCGACGAGCGCCTGGGTCGCATGGAAAGCCCGGATACGCTGGTTGACGCCTTGAATCGCACAGCAAGCCTCGATTTGCGTGTCAATCCGCTCAAGGCTGAGCGCGACACGCTGTTGGCGGAGTTGGAAGAAAGTGCGGGCCGCTTCGAACCCAAGGCGATGCCTTACTCGCCGTGGGGAATCCGCGTGCAAGGACGTCCGTCGATCAATCGCTGGCCACAATTTGAAAACGGCAGCCTTGAGGTGCAGGACGAAGGCAGCCAATTGCTGGCGCTGCTGGTCGGCCCACGTCGTGGCGAAATGATCATCGATTTCTGCGCTGGCGCAGGCGGCAAGACCTTGCTTTTGGGTGCCTTGATGCGCTCCACCGGCAGGTTGTATGCCTTTGACGTGTCGGCAGCCCGTTTGGCCCGCGCCAAGCCGCGATTCGCTCGTAGCGGCCTGTCAAACATCTTCCCCGTCGTCATCGACAGCGAAAACGACACGCGCGTTAAGCGTTTGGCTGGAAAAGCGCATCGAGTCCTGGTCGACGCGCCTTGCAGCGGCATCGGTACCTTGCGTCGCAATCCTGACCTGAAGTGGCGTCAGCACCCGGAATCGTTGGTTGAGCTTGCTGCTTTGCAAACGCGTATCTTGAACAGCGCTGCGCGTTGCGTAGCACCGGGCGGGCGTCTCGTTTATGCAACATGCAGCTTGTTGGCCGAAGAAAACGAACAGCAGGCCGAGCGTTTCTTGGCCAGCCACCCAGAGTTCCAACTGGTTGATGCTGCGGCAATTTTGGCGAGCCGTTGCGAAAACCTGCGGTTAACTGGCCCGTATATGCAGTTGCGCCCTGACTTCCATGGCACCGACGGCTTTTTTGCTGCCGTGTTCGAGCGCAGGAAGTCGGCAGCCGTGGCGAATACGGATGGTTCAGCGGAGCAAAGCACGGATTCGCAAGACATCGAGTTGGACGACGTTGATCTCGCAGAGCCCGTGCAGTCAGAGCTTGATGAATCAACTGCCGACGTGCAGGCCGTAGAAGCGACGGTCACCGATACGCAGGAGCTGAGCAAGCCTGTTATAGATGCAGCGGCAGATGACGTGGTAACTCCCACGCCAAAGCCGGCAGCGTAAGCAGGACAGTACAACCCGGCCCGTTTACGGGCCGGGCGCGATGCCTACGGTCGAGCTGTATCGCCGCACGCCTAGTGATTTGGTCTGGTATTTAACTTCCCAGGCCAGCGCGTCGGTGCCAGGCTTATCTGCCTGGTACACAATGCGTGCCACGGCGACAGGCTTATAGGCGCAGCGCCCAGAGCCGTCGGTGAGTCCGTTCGTCTGTTGCACCGTCGCCGTTCCCAAACGCGGCATTTGAGTAATGACCACTCTAGGGGCACGTAATGCGAGGCAATTCGCATCGCGAATCTCGTAGTAAGTGGCCAGAATCGACGTGTCGCCGGGCTTCAAGTTCTGCGCAGCAGCTGCGGTGGGCAGGGCGACCGCGCTGATCGTAAGCAGCATTGCAAATAAATAGGGCCGTATAGATATCAAGGGCATTTCGTTGGGAATTGAATAGAAATTAGGCAAAGAGCACTGAGTGCTGGTGGTTTGATGCATTGGCACCACAGTGGTCAGAGGGGCTTTTCAGCTCCCTTACAGGAACTTTTGTAGCAGTTTGTGGCCAAACCCTAGTGATTTGGGGAGTTCAACCCCATTTCCAAGATGCAGACGGTCTCTTCTACGCCGCCTGAGACACGGTCCGAAAGTATGCCGCGGATGCTTGGTTTTGGCATGCAAAAATGCAGCTTAGTCCTTGATTTCGCTCAAAAACTATTTTGAAATGCCCCTGTCATATGCAGGCAAGGTACGCTAAACTTCAGCCACTCTACAAGCGAGGCTAAAAACAGCTTATATGGATTACATCCTCTCCTTTATTTCCGGCGGTCTGACGCAAGCTACGTGGTGGCAGGTTCTGCTGTTCACGTTGGTCGTCACGCATATCACCATTGTCGCGGTCACGGTCTTCCTGCATCGCAGCCAGGCCCACCGGGGCCTTGATCTGCACCCGGCGGTAATGCATTTCTTCCGTTTTTGGCTCTGGATGACCACGGGTATGGTCACCAAAGAATGGGTTGCGATTCACCGCAAGCACCACGCCAAATGCGAGAAAGAGGGCGATCCCCATTCGCCTATGCTTTTCGGCATCTGGAAGGTGTTGTTCCGTGGCGCTGAACTTTATCGCCAAGAATCGAACAACAAAGAAACCGTGTCCAAGTTCGGCCACGGCACCCCCGATGACTGGATGGAACGCAACGTTTACACCAAGCACAGCCTGATGGGCGTGCTGATCATGTTGGGCATCGATGTCGCCTTGTTTGGCGCCATGGGTCTCACCGTGTGGGCAGTGCAAATGGCCTGGATTCCCTTCTGGGCAGCCGGTGTGGTTAACGGTATTGGCCACTATTGGGGCTACCGCAACTACAACAGCCCTGACACCAGCACTAACGTGTTCCCGTGGGGCATCATCATTGGCGGCGAAGAGCTGCACAATAACCACCACGCTCACGGTACGTCGGCTAAGTTCTCGGCCAAATGGTACGAATTCGACATTGGCTGGTTCTACATCAGCGTGTTGAAGATGTTCGGTCTGGCCAAGATCAAAAAGGTTGCGCCCAAGCTGAAACTGGAATCGGATTCCGATGCCAAGGGCATTGATCTGAGCACGCTGCAAGGTGTCATTACGCACCGCTACGAAGTCATGGCCCGCTACGCAGACATCATCAAAGATGCCGCTCGTGAAGAACTGGCCAAGATGAAGTCTTCGCGTCAAGTAAACAGCGCTGATTGCGACTGGTCCAAGCTGAACCGTGTGCGTAATGCATTGCATCGCAACGAAGACATCTTGCAACCGGAGCAACTTGCTGAAGTTGACCTGGCCATTGCTCAGAACAAGTCCTTGACCACGCTGGTGCAAATGCGCCGCGAGCTTGGCCGTATCTGGGAAAGTTCCAGTGCCAGCAGCGAACAACTGTTGCATGACCTGCAGGCTTGGTGCCAACGCGCCCAACAAAGTGGCATCGCTGGGCTTGAGCAGTTTGCTCAACGTCTGCGCCGCTACGCGGCATGATGCTAGAGAAGCTCAACCCTGAACAACGCGCCGCAGTAACGCTTGACCCGCAGCACGCCCTGGTATTGGCCGGGGCGGGCAGCGGCAAGACCCGGGTACTGACTACCCGCATGGCCTGGCTCATTCAAACGGGCCAGGCCAGTCCATTTGGGCTGCTGGCGGTAACGTTCACCAATAAGGCTGCGCGCGAGATGTTGGCGCGCATGTCGGCCATCCTGCCCATCGATCCTCGAGGTTTATGGATAGGAACTTTCCACGGTCTGTGCAATCGCATGCTGCGCGCGCATCACCGTGATGCCGGCCTTCCGCAAACTTTCCAGATTCTCGACATTACCGATCAATTGGCGGCTATCAAGCGTTTGCTTAAGGCCAACAACATCGATGACGAGAAGTATCCACCTCGAGATGTCCAGCGCTTTATTAACGGTGCCAAAGACGACGGCCAGCGGCCGGGAGATGTGGAAGCCTGGGATAGCCATCGCCGTCGCCTGATCGACATCTACCAACTCTACGAGACTCAGTGCCAACGCGAAGGCGTGGTCGATTTCGCAGAGTTGTTGTTGCGCGCCTATGAATTGCTGTCACGTAACGCACCCGTGCGCGAGCACTACCAGCGGCGTTTTCAGCACATTCTGGTCGATGAGTTTCAAGACACCAACACCTTGCAATACAAGTGGCTCCGGCTGCTGGCAGGCGGTGGTGCAGCCATTTTCGCGGTAGGTGACGACGATCAATCCATTTACGCGTTTCGCGGTGCGAATGTTGGCAATATGGCCGACTTCGAACGCGATTATGCGCACGGCAGAGTTATCCGCCTGGAGCAGAATTACCGCTCCTTCGGACACATTCTTGACTCGGCTAATGCACTGATTGGTCATAACACCGGGCGCTTGGGCAAGAACCTCTGGACCGAGCAGGGCGAAGGCGAGCTGGTGCGGGTCGTCGAGCAGCCAACCGATGGCATGGAAGCCCAATGGATCGTGGACGAAATTCGTGCCCTGATCAACGAAGGCCGATTGCGTCGTGAAATTGCGGTGCTTTATCGTAGCAACGCGCAGTCTCGTGTCTTGGAACACGCCTTGTTTTCGGCGGGCGTGCCCTACAAGGTTTATGGCGGTTTGCGCTTTTTCGAGCGCCAGGAAGTCAAGCACGCCTTAGCCTACTTGCGCCTGATGGCCAATCCCAATGACGACACCTCATGGATGCGCGTTGTTAACTTCCCAACCCGCGGCATAGGGGCTCGCACACTAGAGCTTTTGTCCGACGCTGCGCGTACGCACGACACCAGCTTGTCTGCTGCGGTACCCATGGTAGGGGGTAAGGGCGGGTCGAATCTGGCGCAATTTGCGCAATTGATTGCCCGTCTTACAGAAGAAACCAAGACCTTGCCCTTGCCGGAAATGGTCGAGCACATGCTCGAAGCCAGCGGCCTGAATGCGCACTACAAGGCAGAGCGGGAAGGCGCAGAACGCCTGGAAAACTTGCACGAACTGATCACTGCCGCGGCGGTGTTTGGGGCAGAAGAGAACTTCAGCGGCGTGCCAGCAGGGGTGGTTCCTGAGCAAGATGTCAATTCCACCTTGATGCCTGGTGTGGTTGATGCACCGCTTGCGCCCGTTGACGGCTTGACGCCACTTGCTGCTTTCTTGTCGCATGCGGCGTTGGAAGCTGGCGATAACCAGGCACAACAGGGGCAAGACGCCGTTCAGCTCATGACGGTACATGCCGCCAAGGGCCTTGAGTTCGATGCGGTGTTCATCACCGGATTGGAAGAGGGTTTGTTCCCGCACGAGAACAGTATCCTGGAGCAGTCCGGGTTAGAGGAAGAGCGCCGCCTGATGTATGTGGCGATCACCCGTGCGCGTGAACGTCTCTACATCAGTCTGGCGCAAAGCCGCATGCTGCACGGTCAAACTCGTTATGCCATGCGATCGCGCTTTCTTGAGGAAATCCCGGACAAGCATCTCAAGTGGTTGTCCCCACGTGCGGGCGCTGTTATTTCCAGCGGCGGCAGCGGTGCTGATCGGGCGTGGAGTGGCGCAAACCGTGGTGATGCGTTTGCCCGCAAGTCGACAGGTGCTATAGCGCCGCGCCAAGCGCGTGGCGT
This sequence comes from Achromobacter deleyi, assembly GCA_040391965.1. GTDB lineage: Bacteria > Pseudomonadota > Gammaproteobacteria > Burkholderiales > Burkholderiaceae_B > Achromobacter > Achromobacter deleyi_B. The sequence goes on from JBEBWV010000086.1 coordinate 5,978, forward strand.
GACGAACGGCGTGACGGTAGGTGAGCAACAATTCCGTGTCGGTCAGGGCGTGCATCATGCACGGTTTGGCGACGGCACCATCATTGGCTTGAGCGGAGCAGGACAAGACGCGCAAGCACAAATCCAGTTTCGCGATGTGGGCGCCAAAACCTTGGCGCTGGGTATTGCCAAGCTGGACATAGTTCAAGGATAAGCACATGGGTACAAAAGACGAATCCGTTGAAGAGCTGGCCTCTTTGCGAGCTGAAGTCGATGAGATCGATCAGCAAATCGTGTTGTTGCTTGGCGTGCGCTTTCGCTGCACGGACATGATCGGTGAGCTCAAGCAGGCCAACGGTTTGGATGTCGTAGATACCAAGCGCGAGCAGCTTCAGATCGAACGCATTCAACGCTTGGCGCAAGAGGCCGGCGTCCCGTCGGCGCTTGCCGCGTCTATCTTGCGTTCCGTCATTGATACGGTTGTCGATCATCACAAACGACTGCGCGATAAGCCTCACTCCTGATCAAGGCGGTGAGTTGGCGGCACGTCGCGGTGCTGCCAAGCTTCTCGGGTAGCTTGTACTAAGGGCAGGCCAGGCAGAAATGCCTCGCCTGCCCTTAGTGCATCTGAGATCTGCTAAAGCGTGAGCGCTGCCTGGATAGGGCAGGCTAATGGCAAGCGCATCAGCCTGCGATCAACATCACACTGTCGATTGGTCGATCTCTTCCAGCGAACCTTGAAGCTCTAGCCACTGCTCTTCAAGCTCGCCCATGCGCTTGCCGAACTCACCATGTTCAGCCATGACCTTCTGCCGTTCAGCGCGTCGATCGTCGGAATACAGATCGGGGTCGGCAATAACGGCATCTAGGGCGTGCAATTTGACGCGCAGCTTTTCCATCTCGGTTTCGACCCGCACGAGTTTGGTCTCCAGCGGTTTACGCAACACAGACAAACGTTGCCGCAATTCCGCGTCAGCACGACGCTGGGCCTTGCGGTCCACAACGTCGGTGCCCTCCGCATTTTCACGCGCAATTTCTGCGCGCTCGCCTGCATTTCTGGCGGCGAGCCAATCGCGATAGTCTTCCAGGTCACCGTCAAACTCATGCACGGCGCCATCTGCCACGATCCAGAAACTGTCTACTGTGGTGCGCAGCAGATGTCGATCGTGCGAGACCAGCAGCATACTGCCGCCAAACTCGGCCAGTGCAGACGCCAGTGCCTCGCGGGTCTCAACATCCAAGTGGTTGCTTGGTTCATCCAGCAGCAACAGGTTCGGTTTTTGCCAGACGATCAAAGAAAGCGCGAGGCGCGCCTTTTCGCCACCAGACATCGGGCCGACCTTGCTGCTGACCGTATTGCCTGAGAATCCAAATCCGCCTAAATAATTGCGCAGTTCCTGTTCGCGCACGTCCGGGGCTATGCGCGCCAGATGTGCAAGCGGCGTGCTCTCCACATCGAGCATGTCGAGTTGATGCTGATGGAAGTAACCAATGGCCAGGCCGCGTGCGGCGCGGCGCTCGCCGGATTGCACCGGAATTTCTTCAGCCAGTGTCTTGATAAGCGTACTTTTGCCCGCACCGTTTGCGCCCAGCACACCCACTCGGCTACCTGCGCGAATCATCAACGTGACATCGCGCAGAATCGAAACGGTGTTGCCGGCCTCATCGGTATAGCCAGCCGACAAGTGCTCAAGCGTGAGCAGCGGGTCGGGGGTGTGATCGGGTGAGGGGATACGAATGTCGATCCCCGACTCGGCTTGAAGCGGTGCCAGTGTCTGCATGCGCGCCAGTGCCTTGACGCGGCTCTGCGCTTGCTTGGCCTTCGATGCCTTGGCCTTGAAACGGTCAATAAAGCCCTGCAGTCTTGCGGTCTCGCGGGTCTGCCGCTCATACGCAATACTGGTTTGGCGCAGGCGCTCGGCGCGTTGCGTCAGGAAGTCTTCATAACCGCCTTTGTAGCGGATCAGCTTGCCATGATCGAAATGCAGGATGGATTTCGCGGCCGCGTCCAGAAACTCGGTATCGTGAGAAATCAGCATCACCGTACCGGGATACGCCACGAGCCACTTTTCCAGCCACAACATGGCGTCCAGATCCAAGTGGTTAGTGGGTTCGTCAAGTAGCAGAAGGTCAGACGGGGCCATCAAGGCGCGGGCAAGCGCCAGACGCATTCGCCAGCCGCCAGAGAAGCTTGAAACCGGTTGCATCCACTCGTTAGGCTTAAAGCCCAGACCTGCCAGCAACTGCTCTGCACGAGAGGCAGCGGTCCAGGCGCCAGCCTCGATAAGCGCCGCTTCCACTTCGGCAATTTCCGTGCCTTGCTCATCGGTCAGCGTGGCGCGCCGAGCCTGAAGCTCGCGCAGATGCGTGTCGCCGTCGATGACGAACTCACGCGCCGGGCGCTCATCTGCATCCAGCTCTTGCTTGACGCCAGCGATGCGCCAGCCTGCGGGCATGCTTACGGTGCCGGCGTCTAGATCCAGCTCACCTGTCAGCAACGAAAAAAGCGTCGATTTTCCCGCGCCGTTCTTGCCGACAATGCCAACCCGTTCTCCGGGATGCACGACAAAATCGGCGCCTTCAAGCAGCACTTTGCTGCCGCGCCGCAGGGTCAATCCAGATGCACGTATCACGTCGTCAGTTGCTCGCGGGTAAGGAGCAGAATTTGGTCAGAAGCTTCGCTCGTGTCCAGCCAGACCGGCGCCAGAGTCGGGAACGCTGCTTCAAAGAAATCACGTTCGTGGCCAATTTCCAGCACAAGCACGCCTTGCTCAGACAAGTACTTGGGTGCTGCGGCAAGAATGCGGCGAACCAAATCCATGCCGTCTGCGCCACCGGCCAACGCCATCACAGGTTCATGGCGATATTCTGCGGGCAGGACATTCATGGAGCCGCTATTCACATAGGGCGGGTTGCAGACAATGACGTCGTAAGCGCAGACGGGCAATTGGTCGAAGAGGTCGCTGCGATGCAAGTCCAGGCGGTCTTGCAATCCGTACTCTTCGACGTTCTTGCGTGCCACGTCGAGGGCATCGTTGGAGAAATCGACGGCGTCAACGTGTGCAAAGGGAAATGCCATGGCTGAAAGAATGGCCAGGCAGCCGGACCCCGTGCACATGTCGAGCACGTTTTCCACAGCATGTGGGTCCTGCACCCAAGGCGACAAACCATCGTCAAGCAGCTCTGCGATCGGCGAGCGCGGCACGATGACGCGCTTGTCGACGTAAAAGCGGTGTCCGCGCAACCAGGCCTCATTGGTGAGGTAGGCGGCCGGTACGCGTTCAGTGACTCGGCGATCGACCAGGTCGAGTACGCGCTCGCGCTCTTCGCGCAACACGCGGGCATCCAGGAATGGATCCAGCGTGTCGAGGGGAAGATGCAAGGCATACAACACCAGATAGACAGCCTCATCCCAGGCATTGTCGCTGCCATGTCCCAGTGCGACTTGCGCGCTGTTCAAGCGCGATACGGTGTAGCGGATCAAGTCGCGCAGGGTCAGCAGTTCTTGGCGTGCAGATTGGTACATGAGTGGCTTTAGTTGCTAGGCAGCAGGTTTTCCAACGTGCGCCGATATATGTTTTTAAGTGGCTCTAACGAGGCAAGTTCGATGCGTTCATTCACTTTATGGATCGTGGCGTTGCAAGGACCAAACTCGATCACTTGCGGGCAGATCTTGGCGATGAATCGACCGTCAGACGTGCCGCCCGTCGTGGACAACTGCGCCGTGACGCCAGTTTCATCATGAATGGCACGGACCAGCGCATCGGTCAGGGAACCGCGTGGCGTCAGGAAGGGCTCACCGCCCAGTTCCCATTCCAGGTCATATTCCAGGCCATGGCGATCGAGAATTTCGTGCACACGCGCCTGCAGGCTTTCCGGCGTGCTGGCGGTTGAAAAACGGAAATTGAACAATGCCACGGCGTCACCCGGCACCACATTGGTGGCACCGGTGCCCGAATTCAGGTTTGACACCTGGAACGTAGTGGGCGGGAAGTATTCATTGCCTTGGTCCCACTCAATGCCGACGATGTCGGCGAGTGCGGGGGCCAATTGATGCACCGGGTTGCGCGCCAGGTGAGGATAGGCGACATGGCCTTGAATCCCCTTGACGGTCAGATGGCCCGACAAGGAGCCGCGGCGCCCATTCTTGCAAGTGTCGCCCAGTACATCGCCTGACGTGGGTTCACCGACAATACAGTAATCCATTTGCTCGCCACGGGCGTGAAGCAGGTCGCAGACAATGACGGTACCGTCAATGGCCGGGCCTTCTTCATCAGAAGTGATAAGCAGTGCAATGGAGCCACTGTGCTGCGGGTTCGCCGCCACGAATTCTTCGGCCGCCACCACAAAGGCGGCAATCGAACTCTTCATGTCGGCGGCCCCGCGGCCGTACAGATAGCCATCGCGTTCAGTGGGCACGAACGGATCGCTTTCCCACTTCTCGCGCGGGCCGGCCGGGACCACGTCAGTGTGACCTGCAAATACGGTCAGCGGTGCGGCGGTTCCCCGTCGCGCCCACAGATTAGTGACGCCGCCTTGGGCGATGGTCTCGCACACAAAGCCGATGCGTTCCAGGCGCTGCACAAGCAGGGTCTGGCAATCTACATCAGCAGGCGTCACGGAAGGGCGGGCGATCAGGTCCTTGACCAAATCCAGTACGGCAGAAGCGGTCATTAGGCTCTCAACAGATCATTAATGCTGGTCTTGGCACGCGTTTGTGCATCAACGCGCTTTACGATCACCGCGCAAGCCAGGCTGTGCGAACCGTCAGCCGAAGGCAGGGAACCCGGCACAACAACCGAACCCGAAGGCACGCGACCGTAGGTGATCTTGCCCGTGGCGCGATCGTAAATCTTCGTGCTTTGCGAAAGGAAAACGCCCATTGCCAGCACCGAGTTCTCTTCGACCACAACGCCTTCAACCACTTCCGAGCGTGCGCCAATAAAGCAGTTGTCTTCGATAATGGTCGGGTTGGCTTGCAGCGGCTCAAGCACGCCACCAATGCCCACACCGCCCGACAAATGCACGTTCTTGCCGATCTGTGCGCAAGAACCCACGGTAGCCCAGGTGTCGACCATGGTGCCTTCGTCAACGTAGGCACCAATGTTCACGTAGGACGGCATCAGCACGACATTGCGGCCAATGAACGAACCGCGGCGCGCCACAGCAGGCGGCACCACGCGGTAGCCGCCTTGCTTGAAAGCGATGTCTCCGAACTCGGAGAATTTCAACGGCACCTTGTCATAGAACTGCAGCGGTGCTTGACCCATGATGCCGTTTTCGTTCAAGCGGAACGACAGCAACACGGCCTTTTTGATCCATTGATGCACAACCCAGTCATCATTGATTTTTTCAGCCACGCGCAAGCGGCCCAGGTCCAGAGCGTCGATGGTGCGTTCCACGGCTTCGCGCACTTCAGCGCTGGCGTCGGAGGGCGACAGATTGGCCCGGTCTTCCCAGGCTTTATCAATAGTGGTCTGCAGGTCGAGAGTCATAGCGGCTCAGCTTTAAAAAGAAGTTGATCAAACAGAAGTATTTACAAACTTGGCAATACGTTCGGCAGCGTCGACACATTCTGCCAGCGGCGCCACGAGCGCGAGCCGGATGCGGCCCTGGCCCGGATTCACACCGTGCGCATTACGCGCCAGAAAACTGCCCGGTAGCACCGTTACCCCGGTGCGACCGAATAAATCTCGTGCAAAGGCCGTATCGGCCCCTCGGACGCCAGCCCACAGGTAGAACGAAGCCTTTGGGCGGGAGACATCCAGCACATTTTCAAGAATAGGCACCACGGCATCGAATTTCTCGCGGTACAGGCGCCGATTTTCCTTCACGTGGGCCTCGTCGCTCCAGGCGGCCACGCTGGCTGCGCTGACGACAGGGCTCATCGCGCTGCCATGATACGTGCGATAGAGCAGAAAGCGGGCAATAAGGGCAGCATCGCCCGCGACAAACCCCGAACGAAGACCCGGCACATTAGAACGCTTGGACAAGCTGGAGAATGCCACCAGATTGCGATAGTCGTTGCGGCCCAGGCGACGCGCTGCTTGCAAGCTGCCCAGTGGCGGATCATTTTCGTTCAAATAGATTTCGGAATAGCACTCATCCGACGCAATCACGAAACCGAAGCGGTCGGACAGCGCGAACAGTGTTTTCCACTCTTCCAGCGATGTGACATTGCCTGCCGGATTGCCAGGCGAGCAGACAAACACCAGGCGCGTCTTTGCCCACACCTCATCAGAGACGCTATTCCAGTCACTACCAAAACTGCGCACCGGATCAGCGTTGACGTAATAGGGCGTGGCGCCAGCCAACAGAGCGGCACCCTCATAGATTTGATAGAAAGGATTTGGGCACACCACCAGCGAGTCAGCCGTGGGGTCAATCACGGTTTGTGCGAAAGCGAACAAGGCCTCGCGTGAACCCAGTGCGGGCAACACCTGGGTCTCTGCATCGGGTGCCGGAATGCTATAGCGTTTGCTCAGCCATTGTGAAATGGCGCGACGTAGCGCCGGGTCACCCTTTGTTGATGGGTACACCGACAAGCCTGCCAAGCTGTCCTGCAGCGCATTGATAACGCATTGCGGTGCGGCGTGTTTAGGCTCGCCAATGGACAGATTGATTGGCGTCAGGTCGTTCGTTCTTGCGGGCGCAGTGGCCAATAATTCCCGCAATTTTTCGAACGGATAGGGGTGTAAAACATCGAGGCGCAGATTCATAGCGCAAGATTTTAACAAGCAAGCTACAATAGCGGGCTTGGCCTATAGCGAAGGTGGCGAAATTGGTAGACGCACCAGGTTTAGGTCCTGACGCCGTAACAGGTGTAGGGGTTCGAGTCCCCTCCTTCGCACCAACCTATTCAGGGCACTGATTTGGCGTTATGCCAACAGTATCCTACAGCCCCAGCGTATTCGCATGCGCTGGGGCTTTTCTATTGCCCTCAGCTTTTTAGCATTCCTCACGAGATTACCTGCTTTGGCGCGCCAAAATTAGTAATGGCTGCAAGATAAGATCGATGGCTGCAAGAAAAGATCGGCTAAGGATAAGAACGGCTAAGGATAAGAACGGCGCTCGAGAACGTAAATCTCTAAGTGCCACGTTGGACGCGAAGACTGGGCTTGGGCTGTCTCATGTGACATCCGCCTGGCGGCGCCCACCATTGAGGGTATTGTCGCGCGGACGCTCGCCTTTGTCACAGGCATACGACTGCGTGGTACGCTGCTTTCAAACCCTCGGAGAGACATATGGCGAAAGCAGGCGAAATAACCGGTGTGACGAGAACAGTGTTTTACCGCTTGGTTGCTACCGAACATCCAAAGGGTTTCATCGCCATGATTCGGGATTCTGCTGACGGTGAACCATGGCAGTTGGACGTTGGGGCGCCGCCGTTTCCGGACGAAAATGCCGCCATTACTCGGGTTCAAGACTTCGCCGATACCGGCAACTAATGCCGAAGGCTGGTCAAAGGCGGGCGACGCTAGCCTGACGTTAGTTCAAGACACGGGTGATCAGCTCACATTTTTGGCTTAAGCCCCCCCTTGAGATCTAATCACTATCCGAAATGTTCGAGCAGAAAGTCCGCCAAGAAATTGAGCGGGCTTTTTTCATTCCTGCCCACTGCGGCCTTTACTGCTTGTCGGAGCACACTATTTGCGTCTCAGGTGGGACGGGAGTGTTCGGACAACCACCGCGTTAGGCAACTGGTAATGGCCACCACCAAGCCATGTCACGATCTCCCCATGTGGCAGGCAGCAATAGAAGTAGGTATTGCCGCCGCAGTCGCCTGGCACCGGGCGGGATCGCTTTTCGATTCGGTAAGTGGTTCCATCTTCCGCTATTGCAATGACCACTCCTGACAAGGTTGATTGTTTCTCTTGCACTATGCCCCCTCAGGCGCGCGGAGTCGCAAGCCAAGTCGGTGCATTTGCGCATTGTCAGCACTGACGGTCAATACAACTTTCGGATAGATCCGCTGGCGCAGACAAGCGACAGGCTATCTGAGTGAATGATACGGTGCCACTATCAGGCCGGTTGTCCTGAAATCGTGCGAGTTGCGAAATATCAATTATTGGCTAGGTTAGGCAGATTCTTGTTTGCTTGGGTTGGCAATAATGCGTTATCGAATCACCAATCGGTATCGTATGGATGCAATTGAAGATTGCGAATCTGCAGCTCATTCGGCCAAAGCTTGGATTGCGCTAACAGGCGCGATTGGTTTCAATGCCCCCAGAGACGCCGCAAACACGGCGGGATTTGTTAAAGCATGGGTCGCGCTGCGTAGAGACCCTTGGCACGTCATTGCTCCTTTCGGTTCGGAAGAGCAGGCCAGGATTGCAAAGCGGCGGCTTGGTCATAGCTACGATGTCTATTTTGGCTTTTGGAGGCCTGGCTCCAACGAGTTTCACATTGGCCCTAGGCCAGTCCCGGGCCATCGGCATGAGAAAACGCGGATCGGCGGCAGTGGTCGGGGAACGCTGCCGAAATAGGGAATAAAGTCGTGCAACATCGGAGCTGCCCATTCGTGGTGGGTAGTGACCGCATGTCATCTACAATCCGCTGCCATACCGGTTGCGCAGATGCGCCGGTCAGTAGCCCATAGGTAGCATGACGCCCGCGAAGAAACCAGCTCCAAGAAAGAGACGTGCAGCAAGCAGGACCAAGTCCAAGTCGGCCGCTGGCCTTAGCCGATTCCTGTGGGCACTCGTGGTCACCGCAGTAACCAGTTTCGGCGCCAGCACTTACGTACTGCATCCTAAATGGCCACTTCAGTGGTCGCCAGACGAGATTTTGGCCCGCTTGGGTTGGCGTGCACCGGTGCAGGTCGCTCCTGCCGCAACGCCGTCCGGGCCACTCGTCCATACAAAATTCGCAGAGTGTCCTCAATTCTTTCCGGAAGGAAGCCCCCCGGTGGTTCCCGGTAGCCAGAGGCTTCGCGAGTTGTGCTTTTCAGCATTCGCCGTCTTGCACAACGGTCAAACGAAGACACCCGTCTTTGTTGCGGAGCGTCTCAATCGGAAAGAACTGGCTCAGGCTCAAGGGATGCAACGGACCGACCGGTTCTATGCTGAGGCACGCTTGCCGAAGGCTGAGCGATCCGACCTGGACGACTACAAGGGTTCTGGATACTCGCGAGGGCACATGGCACCGGCGGGAGATATGTCAACCAAAGAGACAATGGCGCAGAGCTTCTCGCTGGCCAATATGGTGCCGCAGGACCAGACACAGAATGCAGGCGCCTGGAGCCACATCGAGCAGGACACCAGGAAATACGTGATGCGCGCTGCAGGCGATGTCTACGTTTTTACCGGGCCGTTCTATGCTGACAAGCCGAAGTCTATTGGGGCAGGGGTTGCCGTACCCGGCTACCTGTACAAGGTCGTGTACGACGCGACGACAAGACGCTCGTGGGTTCACTGGCAGGCGAACAGTGCCAGCACGAAGGTGGGGCCCCCGATCAGCTATGACGAGTTCGTACGGCGCACGGGTATGCAGTTGTTGCCGTCCGCCAGTCATTGATGGGTTGGATAGTGGGATGCGCGCCGTGAACTTTCGGGGGACTTGCCGTTGTTAAGTGTTTTTTTTTCACATAAAAATGAACCAAGACTGCAGGGTGAAAAGCAGATTGAGGTGATCTTGAAAAATGTCGATTGTTCCCTTCAATAGCGGCTGTCTTTCATCCATAAGGCTGAATGGCGGTCGCTAGGCCCTTGTCGTAACATCGAAAAAAAACCGTGCTGGGGAGGCCGTATGCTCATCAGACTAGAGGTTGAGGCGAGCGTGCGTCGGGAGTACGACGGGAATTGGCGTGGTGAGGCAATTGTGACTATCTACCAAGATGATATGGTCACTTGGGTCGTGCCGCATGGGTGCGAACATGCACGTATGACGCTTGAACATGCCACGGCAGACGCCGAGGAACTGGCTGCAAGCCTCCGTAGATAAGGCCCTCCAGCTCACTGCGGGCCGCGGGTGGTGCCGCTGGGGTACGTCCGAATTCGGATTACATCGAATAGATCTGACGCGCAATATAGAGCAGCGCTACGGCAATTTGAATCTTTCGATGCTTGAACGTTAACGCGACCACGCAAAGCGCAAGGCTGGTTGATGCGTGAATCAGAAATCCAGGAGTCATTCGATTCCAGTCCTCTACGTTCCTGATGAGATCCAAGGTCCAGGTTGACGCCAACAGTGTGAAGAACCAGCGCCGTCGCTGAATGAAGAAATCTTCATAGCCTCCGTATTCGGATACGTTGTCCGGGAATAGAAGCGCCGACAGAAGAAAGAGCAGGATCGCGTAGCTGATCTGAAACAGGAACGCTCTGAAGGTCCAGTCGTTGTCGCGCGCAATCCGGACATCCCACCACCAGAACAGCACCAGCTCAAGCAGCATGGATGCTACCCAGAGCATATGGAGCAGCGACGCGTGGTGTCGTTTTGGATGCTGAATGAAGCTGGCTACACCCGTCAGGATTCGCGTAATACCGAGGCCGATGACCATCGCCAGCACAATGCGGACATGCGTGAATGTTTCAGTAAGCGGCAGCGTATCCATCGAGAGTTATTCGGCCTTCATCAGTTGCTTAACTGGATTTAACAGGAATGCTTGATTCATCAGTGGCATTCACGACCACGTTGCCTCGAGCAGCGCCAGGGTGATGAAGTAAGCCTCATGTGCGGGGCGGTCGTCAAGAGGTCGAGGAGTCGTCGCGCAGCGCGATTATATGGTTTGGCGCGTTGCCATCCGTCTCCCAAGCGTGGCACCGTAGACGTAACAACGTATTAGCTTGCACGCGGATCGGCCAAGCAAAGACTACTATTTAATACGTCGCGAGAGCGGGCTGGCCAGGATGGTTTAGCCCATAAGCCGTCGTAGACCTTACGTCTACTGCATTGTCATAATGCATGGAGGTTGCCATGGACACCGTCAATGAGTGGTACACCGCTGTACGGGACTGGCAAAGGGCTCGTGATGATCTCACTTCGGCCATTGCATCTATCCATTGGCCCCATCCCACTCAGCCGTGTTTGGACGCCTATGACCTCGCATACAGTCGCGAAACCACGGCGCGCAATCGAATGCAGGAAGTATGTGGCGACGGTCGTAAGCGATAGCCAGATGCCCTATGCGGCAGTCGATGCGCCTTTTCCGTGCAGCGTTTGAATGGCGTCTTGTATTGCTCGCGCATGCATTATTTGAGTTGGGTGCCTCCCCATGATTCGGTGCAGCGAATCCGGAGAGGCGAGTCCGTGCGGGGCCATACCCTTCCCACTAATCGGACAGGCAGAATTTATCCAAAGATGCTTGAGGATTCAATTGTTTAGTCAAAAAATGGGCCATAACTTGACGAAGCTTGACGATCTGCGTGTGCAGGCGCGCCGCCGGCGAAACGTCGCAGAGTCACATATTGGTTCATGGTTTTGGCAGGACATAACAATGAATCTTGGTGATGCGCTCGCTCATCGATTCGCATAGCGCAATACGACACAAGATGAAGATTGATGCCCCGCTTACGTTTCATCAAGACCACGAACGTGTTGATTGGCAGGCGCTTGAAGAGCTCTTTGTAAAAACCAATCTCAATGGTCGCCAAGGTCCAAAACTACGTCGCGCGTTTGAGAAGAGTCAACTTGTTTGCTATGTCTGCTCCAATGAAAATCTGATTGCTGTAGGGCGTGCCATTACCGATGGTGAATACCATGCAGTCATTTATGACGTGGTCGTCGATCCTCAGTATCAAGGTAATGGTATTGGGAAAAGTGTCATAGAGCATTTGCTGACAAGACTGCCTGTATGGCGTGTGATGTTGATCGCTGCGGCAGATGTGCAGCCTTTTTACATCCGCAGTGGATTTGAAGGCTATCCAGATGCAATGGCGCGTTTGGATTGGAGCAAGCTGCAGGATTGATTTGTCGGCCATACGTTTTTTAAAAAAAAGGGACGTATCAATCAGCAACTTGGCGCTAGTCTTCCAGACAGATAGGGGCGGTCTGCTACCATGACCGCTCCTACAGAGAGGTTGGTCATGGCAACAAACGAAAAGTCTGCTACAGGTTTGGCAGCGTTAGTAGGAAAGGCGCTTCAACAAAAGAAGTTGGCAGCCGCTAATAAGAAGCCAGTTGGTTCGATGCTGGCACAAGCGCCTGGCCGTAAACAGGCAGGACGTCCGGCAGGGCGCAAGCGCTGATCGCTTAGTGCTCTCGGTGGTGGGCAGCTAGATGTGCTTCTCGCCACCGAGCGGTTCGACAGTTTCAACCATCGCGTTTTGATCTTACCGGTCGCGAGCGCCCAGCTCTGGGTACTTGGCTCGTATCGGTCTGCGTGCCTACTGCCACTGTCCCTTCAATGCGGCCAAGGGTATGACATGTATTTGTGATGGCATGCCCTGACTGCCATGCGCGTGTTAACGACGCGGCTTGCGTCGCACAGGAGCGGCTTTAGGTTCGCCAACATGGGTAGAAAGCCAATGCTCTGTCTTGGCATCTTTTCGCGCAGCCCAGTCTTTGCCGATTTCAAGCACGAGGATATCGCGTACGTCCGTCAATTGATCGGCGTCTTTCGAGGGCAACGCAGCGGCGCGAATCTCCCAGGCCACTAATTCGGTTGAAACAAAGACGCCAATTCCCTTGGCGTCTATCCAGAGTGGGGCAGCGGTGGGATCAACGGCCTCTTGGATATTCTTCAATATGCGTTGAGCCAGAGCCGCATTGTCCTTACCAGCAGATATCAGTACGAGGTACTGCTGGCGGCTACCCGTAGGTTCACCCGTAGGTGCTATCGAGTCGCCAAATGGATTTTCCACGGTCATTTCCTTTCGTATTTCGTTGTTGTTGCAGAACGCCAATGATATCCGGCTTGCGATGAGGCGAGCCGGGATCGTCTATTGCTTGAAACTACGTCGTAGCCACACGCCCATCGAGCCAATCAATTCGACTGATCCGCGCGCGGCGTCGCTTGATGGGAGGGCTATGGCAAACCTGATGCCAAACGAGTGGCTAGCGATGCTGAGACGACATTTGGCGAGTTTAAGGATTAGCCAAGTGTAAAGGTATAGCCGTCGTTGTTTTACCGTAGAGCAGCCGCGCGCATAACGTGGCGCTGAATGCGGCGGGCAGGGCCCCCATGAAGACCGGAAAAACCAGTTCGTTCCAGGTGCCGTCTTTCGAGGTGAAGCCCATCATGAACAGAAAGCCATATAGCCCACCCACTGCACCGAGCCGCCGGCACGCGCGCCATGATGATACGGATGGTTTTAAGGCCCCGGCGGTAATGCCGCAGAACAAGGCCGGAACGATGCCGTAAATATAGGCCCAGGGCAGACCATATAGCATGAATTGCAGGCCTTCAGGACTCATGCTGACGGCCGTCATGGCCACGGATACCGTTATCGCACCCAGTGCCGGGCCCAGCAACACGTAAAGGCCTGCGCCGGCGAGCAAGTTGAGCGCGATGGCGCCGACTGTGTCTGTGGGGCGGCGCCGAATATAGCGATACAGGACCGAGGCTAGCGTAAGCACGAGCAGGGCACTGAAATAGAGCAAAGTCATCGCGCCATTCTGTCACAGTCGTATCCGTGCAAAGCGGCGTGTTGTTTAATTCAGAATCAGAGCGGATCAATGGCGTCTGGCAACTGGTACTTTGAATTGCCGACTTCTGTTTTGACCGCATGCCAAGTCAACGCCGCTTCGGCCAGGCCCGCAGACAGAATTTCCCGTGCGCGTTCAACACTGGTGTCTGGATCGACCCATTCTCTGGCCAGGTCTGAAGACAGGATGACGGGCCGTCGATCATGAATGTCCACCATACCGCCCTTGGCGTCATCAGTAATGATGGCAAACCCATGTGCCGCATCGCGCTCAGCAGCGGGTTGCCACGCGGTCAGAGCGGCCATCATCAGTGGTTTATTGGCTTTGTCGTGGATGTAGTAGGGCTGTGAATGAGCCTCTCCTTTTGCAGCCCATTCGTACCAACCGTCAGCTGGGACTACGATTCGACCGGAACTGATAAAAAAACGCCAGGGCCATCCGTTCTTCAAGATGGTTTCTTGCTTGGCATTAATCATGAAATGCTTGGAGTCGGGGTGTTTATAGCCCCAAGGCAAGCGTGAGATGTCCTCAACCCCATTAAACCGATGCAATGTGAGCGGTTTCGTGCCCGGGGAGACGTTGTATTGAGGCCCGGCTGAGTCAGTCAAAATGCGATGAAGATTCGGCCATAGCGTCTCCATATAGTCCATGGGCCCCGATTTCTGGACAATGCGACCACACATAGCAATTCCCTCCTGCTTTGGCTTCTCGGCGGTAATCAGCGCAGACGTACCGTCTATGCATCCTGAGGTTTTCGCGCCGATGGTGGGTCTTGCCCAGCTTGCCGCCACGTAACCAACGGAATCAGGCTGTGGGCGCGGAACCGCTTCTCATACTGTACGCGACTACAGATCGCAACCATGCCAAACCAGCGTCCCCTTGCGTGCGTTGGTGCCAGATTTGTTCAAAAGAAAAACGAGGAATCTCAAATGGCACAGGCACGATTGTCAGTTTTTGTGCCGCCTCGCCACAGAGGGCTCTTCTTGCAACGGTGAGGATGAGATCTGTGCCCGCGATGACACTGGGTGCCACGGTCCAATGAGGTAAGCGCAGCGCGACACGGCGCGAGACACCCATGTGCGCAAGAGCGGTGTCTACCTCAGTGGATTGGCTCGGGTCTCCGGCAGCAACAAGTACATGCGGTCTGCGCAAATACTCCGCCATAGTGAGGGCCTTGTTCTGGTTCGTCGGGTCTAGCGCGCATACAAACGTGTCTTCAAGCAATGTCTCGCGTTGTAGCGATTCTGGCAATTGGGGGAAGACTGCCAACGCCAGGTCGATGTCTGCGTCCGAGACGCCTGCGACCATTGCGGCGCGGCTGGCGTAGCTGATGTGCAAGTCAATGCCGGGTGCCTGCTCACGGATGCAACGCGCAAGCGCGGGTAGCGCAATGGCGGCGCCGTAATCGGACATGGCGATTCGAAAGACGCGCTGAGCGGTGCCGGGGTCGAAGGCGGCGCCTCCCAGTACAGATCTGACGCCTTGCAAGGCGTCGGCGAGCGGCCGGGCGAGTTCCAAGGCTCGAGTCGTCGGGGAGAACCCGCCGCGCCCGCGCACTAATAAAGGGTCATCAAGAAGGGCACGCAGGCGGGCAAGTGCATGGCTGACGGCGGGCTGGCTCATATGCAACTTCTCAGCAGCTCGAGACAAATGCCGTTCGGTCAGCAAAGCATCGAGGATGACGAGTAGATTGAGGTCCACCGCGCGAAGATTATTCTTCCGCTGCATGATTAGCTTAATAAATTGGAATTGGAAATAACGTTATCGATATAACACAATGAGCGCAATACTTTCTCATTAAGGAGCGAATCATGAGCGGCGTGACGACGTTGTTGGCTTTTCTAGCCTCATTGCTGGCCGGTGCTGTGGTGCCCCTGCAGGCGGGGGCAAATGCCGCACTGGGCCGCAGCCTGGGGCATCCCTTGTGGGCCACGTTGGTGTCTTTGGCGGTAAGCGCGCTGGCTGGCCTGGCAGTACTCGCGATATTGCGTGTGCCTGGTGCCGACGTTGCCATGGCGGCGAAAGGGCCCGCCTGGAGCTGGCTGGGTGGTGTGTTCGGCGTGGTCTATATCACCACGGCTTTGATTCTGGCACCGCGTTTGGGGGCTGGCGCTTTTATGGGGGCCGTGGTGGCAGGACAAATGGTCGCAGCCCTGGCGATGGATCGGTTCGGTCTTTTGGGTTTTGCCGTGAAAGAACTTACGCCAGGACGTCTTCTAGGTGCCGGGTTGGTCGTGGCCGGAGTTCTCGTCATGCAAATGTCGAGCTCTGCCATCGTGGCGGCCAAGGCCGTCTGATGTAATGCCACGAGCCACACTGCGGCATCAAGCGAACAACAACGCAGCAAGGCGGTGTTTATGCCGCAGTGTCGTCGCTGGTCGGCGCCGCGCTTGCGGCTTGAAGGTCTTCAGCCTGCTTCTGTGCAACTTTTTGCAATGCATACTCAGTAGCCGCAGCAATGGCAGCGTCGCGGGTCGCTTGACCGCGCGTCAATGAGTACTTGATAGGCACGAACTTGCCTTTCGGGTTGATCAACCTGAAAGTCGCTGTCCAGAGGTGACGCTTTTCAGTTGGCTCTTCAAGTTTGAAGTTCCACTTTCCTTCATTCATGGGTATTTCCTCGTTGTTGATGCCGATATGTTAATCGCAGCGAGTGAAGTGGTGTGCAGAAGGGCCACTCATGAAGGAAAAGTGCTGTTATTGGGGCTGTAGTTGCTCCGTGCCAGTTGTGCAGGTAAGCGCCAGGGCAAGCCTTTGCCGATGGGGTGGGGAAGAAAATTCAGCGGCGTTATCCGTTGTTGGCTTTTGGCGCGGGCACCTTCTTGCTAACGTCTTCGGTGCTTTGTTGCGCGCGTCGGTTCGCTTCTGATAAGCGATACGCGGCTTCGTCTTCGTCCATTTGCCGCAGGACTTGCAGTGCAGTGCGTTGGTCTGACGTGTGCTGAACGCAGCCAACAAGAAAGGGGGCCAACATGCAAACAATTAGTTTTCTCATGGCGTCATGTGTAAACAATGATTCGGCGATAAGACCGGTATCGCGAGAGGGCTGAGAAAAGTGTTGGCAAACACCTTTTAACTGTTGACGGAAGAGACACTGTTGACGGAAGAGACTAAATCTAAACAGGCCACTATTTCAGGTGTGATATTTGTTAAATCATAGGTAACAGCAGCATGCATATGCTCGTGGCTGTTGATTTACGGTGAATATACGCATCAATGGATGCTAGCGTAGCTGCTTAGCTTACGTAAGTGTGCGTATGTCTGATATTCACAACGCCAGTTACTGAAGTAATAAAAAGGAAATTTCAGCGTGAACGGCAGTTGGAAGAATCTGACATCAGCTGTTAGCAGTAGATGCTGACTTTGTGCACACTATTTCACATGAGATTGGCGCTTTTTTGTTAATGGGTGATTTGGCCGTTATGTCGCATGCCCTACATGGACGCCGCATGGAAAAGTGGGCCGTACAGATAATCTGCTCGGGTATTTACCTTGGCGCATAAACATGGTTGAGCAAGCACGATGCAAGAAGTAGGGCGAATTCAAATATCGCGTGCTGTGGCGTTTGCCGTGGGTTTGCCAGCTTTCATCGTGGGAACCGCGGTTTTCATGCTGGGTTTTTCGCTTGCGCGGCCCGGCATTCTGGCGGCCGCCGCAAGCTTGCACAGTGTGGCCATGGCGGCATTGCTCTGGTGGCTGGTGAGCCGACGAATCAGGATTGAGGCGCTTTGGCAGGGCGTGCTTCTGCTGATACTGGTATGTGCGCTGGCAGTAGTCTGGCGTATGGCCCTGATTTGGACCGCATTACGCATTCTTGGATAGAACCTCGGGGCAGAATAAGAGCAATGCGTAGTTTGTTTGCGTTTCAGCGTTGCGACATCAAGGCATCGCCATTCAGGACGCGCAAATAGAAGAGCGCCCCAGCTCTGGACGAGTCTGGGGCGCTCCTGCCCGGCTTCGCACGCGATGGGTGTCAGACAGCCCGGC
>JBEBWV010000087.1:0-23493 GCA_040391965.1 Achromobacter deleyi
GCCCCACTGCGCGAACGGCAGCAGCCACCATGTCCGGGTCCAGCCACTCGGGGGGCAACAAACCCGCGCCGCCCGGCATGCCTGGCATGGTCGTTTGGTGAAACATGCTGCGCAGCAACCACGCAATATCCAAGCGGGCCGTGGAGGCAATCGCCGACGTCGGGGCGGGAGCCACAGGAGCCAATGCACCGGCGCGAGCACGTACAAAAAACCCCGCGCCGCGTCGCGACTGCACCAGACCCCGCGCGACCAGCCGGTCATAGGCTTCCACGACAGTGAATCGGCTCACGCCCGACTGTTCGGCCATTTTGCGAATCGAAGGCAATCGGGTGCCGGGGCGCAGCCCCTGCTCGTCAATGCGTCGGGCCAAACCTTCAGCTAGCTGCGTGACGAGCGTCGCATCCGCTTGTCGAACGGGCTGCCAATGCGGGGCTTGAGATTGCATAGCGGGAACTGTCATGGAGATTCCACCAGGCCAGTGGTTAAAGTGACCCGTTAAAGTGTATAGGTACTGTACTGCCAACTGTGCGTAGAGTGGCAGGTATTCGCAATGTCGGCAAGTGCCCGTGTCGATATCATTCCTTCCGGATGCCGCAGCTATGAGTCGCTCCACGCTTTATCCGACCTGCCCCGTCGCAACACCCGCCCCCACACCGTTATGGGAAGGCTACGTCTACGGCTTGCTTGGTGTTCTGGTCTTTTCCCTGACGCTGCCCATGACTCGGCTGGCAGTAACCGAGATGCCCGCATTGCTCGTCGGGTTAGGCCGCGCGCTTGCGGCCTCCATACCCGCTATTGTGCTGCTGCTGGCCACACGCAGTCGCCGACCCAACCGAGCGGAATGGCCTGGCGTCATTCTGGCGGCAATAGGTATTGTGGTTGGTTGGCCGTTGGCGTCTACGCTTGCCATGCAAAGCGTGCCGTCCTCACATGGGGCCGTGGTGAACGGGCTCTTGCCCTTATCAACCGCCGCTTTTGCTGCCTTACGCAGTGGTGAGCGCCCATCGCGCGCGTTTTGGGCCTGGGCGCTGGTGGGTGCCGCGCTGGTGACGGCCTTCGCACTGAAACAAGGGCATGGCGCATTGCAAACCGGTGATCTCTGGCTGCTTTTGGCCGTCGTACTGGGCGGCATGGGCTATGCAGAAGGTGCCCGGGCTTCTCGCACGCTGGGGGGTTGGCGCACGATTTGCTGGGCATTGGCGATTAGTGCCCCGGTAGTGTTGATTCCGGTCGTCACCATGGCCACGCAAATCAGCTTACCCAGCCCCAACGTTCTAGCCGCCTTTGCTTACCTTGCCTTCGGCTCCATGTTTCTCGGTTTCTTTGCCTGGTATCGTGGCTTGGCCGTCGGGGGTATTGCCCGTGTTGGACAGGTACAACTTCTTCAACCCTTTCTCACAGTACTGGCCGCTGGCCTCTTCTTTGGGGAAGCAGTACAGGCAGACACCTTTATTTTTGCCGCCGCGGTTATCGCGGTCATCGCGGGTGGGCGCCGCGCTATTGTGAGAAGCACCAAATGATTTCCATCTCTACTCCATGGGCCAACGTACCCATGGCTTCGCTTTCCCTGCTCGGCCCGCTGGCACTTTTCGCGCTGGTCAGCTCTATTACGCCCGGGCCGAATAATGTCATGCTGGCGTCATCAGGCCTGAACTTCGGGTTTCGCCGCAGCCTGCCCCATCTGCTGGGAGTGAATCTGGGTTTTACGCTCATGATTTTTCTGGTCGGCGTGGGGCTTGGCTCTGTATTCCAGCAACTCCCCATCCTCTACACCGTACTGAAATATGCAGGTGCCGCCTATCTGCTGTATCTGGCCTGGAAAATCGCCGGATCAGGAAGCATGGAAGACGGTGTCGTTCGAGGCAAGCCTTTTACGTTCTTGCAGGCAGCGGCGTTCCAATGGATTAACCCCAAGGCGTGGGTGATGGCCGTTGGTGTGGTGGCGACTTACACGCCACAAACCAGTTTTTTCGCCAATCTGGTCATCGCAACTGTGGTTTGCGGCATCGTTAATTTGCCCAGCATCAGCATATGGGTCACGTTCGGTACGGCCTTGCGCCGTGTGTTGCACAAACCCGGCGCGGTGCGAGCATTCAATATTGTGATGGCCCTGCTGTTGGTGGCGTCCCTATATCCGGTAGTTCTGGAGTTCGTGGCCAGCCACTGAGACATCCTCGCGGTCAGTTAGCATTACGCTGCCCGCGAACCCTTTGCCCCAGCCGGGGTCTGATGTCTTATGCCCGTATCTCCCAAACTGACGCTGCGCCGATTTATAGGTGTAGCCCTACTCGGCACCGCCAGCGTCGTCGGGTGTACGCAATTAGACTCTTGGCAGCGCAAGACCATTTTTGCACCTGAAGTGACGCCACAAAGCTGGTGGAGAGAGCCTGCGACAGGCACTGAAGTGTTTGACTTGCCGCTCGCCAATGGCGATAAAGTGCGTGCCTGGTACTGGCGCAGCCCGCAAGCCAATGCCCCCACCGTGCTCTATCTGCACGGCGCGCGATGGAACTTGAACGGCAGCGCATTTCGCATAGATGGGTGGACGCGCATGGGTTATTCCGTGCTGGCCATCGACTACCGGGGCTTTGGCGCGTCTACGCCCCGCCTGCCATCAGAAGACAGTGCGTTGCAGGATGCGCAGGCCGGATTACAGGAATTGGCGCGGCGCCAGCCTGATCCTGCGCGTCGGTTTGTCTATGGCCACAGTCTGGGCGGGGCTATCGCCATTGATCTCGCTGCGCGCAAAAATGAACCACCTTTTGCTGGCTTGATTGTCGAATCCAGTTTCACCAGCATTAGTGCCATGCTGAGCACGATGCGATGGGGCAAAGTGCCAGGCACTTCCCTATTTATTACCCAACCGTTTGATTCCGTCGACAAGCTGGCCGCCTTGAGCACGCCCATGCTGTTCCTGCATGGCACTGCAGACCGTGTCGTGCCCCACACCATGAGCGACGAACTTTTTGCTGCCGCCAGCAAGGTGGCACCGGACCTGAAGCGCCTGGTCAAACTGGACGGCGCTTCGCATTCCGGCGCCATACGAAGCGGGCCAGCCTATGACACTGCGGTCAAATCATTCATGCGCGACGCCAGCCAGGCCTATACGCCCTGACGTCCAGGAAAAAGAGACTATGCCGCGCATGCGCTCGCACGCCGGGTCATGACGCGTACGCGCAGTTTGTCGTAAGCCAGATTGTAGAAAAAGGCATAAGGCAGGTAGAACAACACCAGCACGATATCGAGCAGGAATGCTTCCCACAGGCCGATGCTCAACCACCACGCGGCCAGCGGAATCACGATGAGGATCAGGCCCGTCTCGAAACCGATGGCGTGCAATACACGCACACGCAGGTTACGGACGAAGCCCAGCTTATTTTCCAGGCGATCAAAGCCGGCGTTATAGACCATGTTCCAGACGAGCGCGATAAAGGCGATAACGCCTGTCAGCACCCCCATCTCGAACAAGGATTTATTCATTGCCCAGGCGGCTGCGGGTGCACAAATGCCAATGGCCAGAATTTCAAACATGAACGCGTGGAAAAAGCGCTCTTTAAGGGACTTAGTTGCTTGCGTCATAACCCACCTTCGGGCATCGATTTGGTAAAGAAGTAGCGATTTTTACCGATTTAGCCGTTAGCATAAAGATAGTCTTCATCGGAAAAACCGATACCTATGCGTCACTCACTCGAATCACTTGCCGCTTTTGCTCAGGTTGCTGCCGAAGGCTCTTTCTCGGCTGCCGCCCGCAAACTTGGGAAAAGCCAATCCACGGTTAGCGAAACCGTCGCCAACCTTGAGATCGACCTGAATGTGTCGCTCTTTGATCGAGGTCAGCGCCAACCCGTCCTTACTGAAGCCGGACAAAGTTTGCTGGGTCTGGCCCTTCAGGTTCTCAGCGCCAATGACCGCTTGAATCGCACGGCCACACAATTGGCCGGAGGATTGGAGGCACGTTTAACCGTTGCGCTTTCGGACACCTTCCAGTCGGAGACCTTTGAAAGTACGCTCTCAGACATTGATCAGCGCTACCCGTCACTTCAATTTGAGTGCTTGATTGCAGAACACGAAGATGTGGTCTCGCTGGTGCAACAGGGGCGCGCCCATCTTGGCTTGATGGCGGCGCAAACCGCTTATCCACCCGACATCGCCAGCACAACGCTGCCTGATTTATCGGAAATCGTGTTGTGTACCGGACGCAGCCATGCGCTGGCCAGTCTGCCACACGTCACGCCAGACGACCTCAAACACGCTCGCGAACTCCGCCTGAGCACCTACGAACACGAACGCAAACTGGCCGCCACGGGCGCTATTTGGCTGGCACCCAGCTATCTCATGCTGCTTGAGATGGCGACCATGGGGTTTGGTTGGACGGAGTTGCCACGCTGGATGATCGAGCGCTTTGGCCGTGACCAATTGGTAGAGTTGCGCATGCCAGGGTGGCCACGCCACATTCCGGTCGACATCATCTGGTCAACGCGAACCACACTGGGCAACGCGGGGGCATGGCTGCTCGATAAATTATCGAACACTTCAGGCGCCAAAGTGTGTGGCGCTCAATGAAGCATGCCTTGTGCGGATGCGGTCAAGCGACCTACCTGCACGCCGCTGACCATGAGCCAGGTACCCATGGCGGGCCCGGACAATATTTCGAATTCTGCGCAACGCTGTTTAGACATCGGGGTATTGTCTGCCAAGCTGCTCGACGGATGGCACATCAGCAGGTCTCCGTCGTGTGCATTCTGAAGCCACTGCTGCAAGAGCTCTGCATAGTTTTCCGTCCCGCCGTCAAAGCCATATACGCCTAAAAGACGACGATTGGTCGGCACACCCGCCAGCCGAGCTTCACGCGACAGCGCACTTGCTCCCAATGCACCAATTACTCGCGCCTTGACCGAGGAGCTAAAGGGCAAACCTGCAAGCGAGCCCGGCGTGGTTTGGCGTACCCACGGCAATTGCAAGCCGTAGCGACGTCTAAGCAGAGCCAGAACTCGCGGACGAATGCCAGGCAGTTGGTGCACGTGTTGGTGACCGTCAACGTAGTCTGGCGCTCGGCCAAAAGCGTGTTCAAAGGCGTCGAACTGGCGTTCAAGTTGTGCGTCGATCCAGGTGGTATCCAGCTTGCCTGTGTAGGCACGCAGAATCAATGACCGCAGGGCCGGCATCTGGGCCGAGTCATTCGCGAACGTTTCGCTGAAATTTATATGCACGCCAACATCAACATCGAGCGATAGCAGAGCGGGGGCATTACGCACAAACGTGGGCGCCAGGGTGAGGCAGCTGACTGCGCTTAAGCGACCCAGATCGGCAAGCGAAATCATGGCCCGATCGATGCCAGCATTCATGCCAAAATCATCTCCGCAGACGACAATACGTTTAGTCAACGGCACCCTCTACGATCAAGAACGGCAGATTCATTTTTCTCATGCGCACTTTCATTCGCCAAGTCGGCACTTTCGTATTAGTCGGATGCGCTGCAGCCGCTACGCACTGGGCCGTGACGGTCGCCTGCGTCGAATGGGCCCATATGCCCCCCTTGCTGGCAAACCTTTTCGGATGGTTAGTGGCGTTTGTGGTGTCGTTTACCGGACACTATCAACTGACATTCCGGTATTCCAACATACCATTGCGTGTAGCGGCAGGCCGATTTTTCATGATTTCAGCAGCTGGTTTTATCGTGAATGAATCTGCTTATGCCTGGCTGTTGCATACGACATCACTGCCCTATGACCTGCTTCTGGCCATTATTCTGGTTGGATTGGCCGTGTTGACCTTTCTTGCAAGCCGGTTCTGGGCATTCCGCCACAAGCATGCCAACTAGCATGCCGGGCGGTTTGTCCCAGGACAACTCAGTGCCGGGTCAAGGCGTCCGAACGCGCGGTGCGCCCTTGCCGTTGACGCACGACATATAACGGCCGGCCTTTCACTTCGTCGAAAATGCGCGCGACGTATTCTCCAACTACCCCTAATGAAATCAGGTTGATGCCGGAGAAGAACAGAACGGCCGTCACGATGGTGGTCCAACCTGATACGCCGTTGCCGGACACCAAGTAATCACCGACGACATAACAACCGTAAGCAAACGCCATGAACGCGAACACACAGCCCAACACGCTGACTGCGCGCAATGGCCAGGTCGTAAATGCCGTCAGGCCATCCAAAGCCAGGCGCAACAAGCGAAAACCGCTGAATCGCGTTTCGCCGTGCAAGCGCTCATCGGGGGTGTAGGGCAAAGACTCCGTCTTGAAGCCGACCCAGGCATACAAGCCTTTCATGAAACGCGTGCGTTCCGGCAGCGCAACCAGGGCATCGACGACGCGGCGATCCATCAGGCGGAAATCGCCAGCGTGCGCGGGCACGTCCACGCCCCGCGAACTGCTCAGCAGACGATAGAACCACCGTGCACCAACACGCTTGACCCATGTCTCGTCGTTGCGACTCTCGCGCACGGCATAAACCATTTCGGCGCCAGCCTGCCAGCGCTTTAACATTTGGTCGATCATCATGGGGGGGTGCTGTAAATCGGCATCCAGGCAGATGACGGCATCGCCCACTGACGCTTCAAGACCTGCGCTCAACGCAGCTTCTTTGCCAAAATTACGCGACAGCTGGATATACCGGAATCCGTCAAATTCTGTCCATTGCGCCATGAGCTCAGGGGTGCCGTCGGTGCTACCGTCGTCCGCGACGATAATTTCCCAACTGGTACACAAGGTTTCCAGCCGATTTCGCAGTAACGGCAGTAAGACGCGCAAGTTTTCGGATTCATTCAGGCAAGGAATGATGCAGCTGACGCAGGCCGCGTACGGCACGTCTGTGCGTGTTCCTGTCAACGTTGCGTATTCTGGCAACGCCTTGGAAATGGCCTGATCGAATTCAGCCTCTGAACGAAACTCAATGTGCATGATTTGCGTACCTACGGAATTATGCCGCTCAGTATGCGGAGGCCACCGTCAAATTTTCATGAAATATGCTAGTGGCTTCCTACCCATCATTTCCTAATCTTTAAAGTAGTTCAACTTGGCCTTATATGTAAGCCATTGAAATTTCGAACGGATTTTATCGGCCTTTGGCGGGCATCTTCCCAGGCCTCGATAAAATAAGGGCCATATTGATTCTCACCGACTTTCACGGGTGCCACGAGCCATGCATTTCACAATGCGCCCTCTTTTACCGACCGACATTGATGGCGTGCTTGCCATTCAGTCCGAGGCGTATCCAGATTTTCTGCTGGAAAGCCGGGATTTTTTCTCGAACAGGCTCAACTTGGCGCCCGCTCATTGCTGGGTCGCTAGCGCAGATGAGCAGCTCCTTGGGTATCTGATTGCCTATCCCTGGAGTTCGGCGCTGCCACCCACGTTAGATATTCCTTTGCTTGAGTTACCCGCCGACGCCGACCACTGGTTTTTGCACGATTGCGCTGTGTCGCCTGAGGCCCAAGGATTGGGGCTGGGCCGTCAGTTGTTACATACAGGATTTATTGGGGCAATTGATGCAGGGTTGTGGCGTGCCAGCCTCGTATCTCTGGCTTCGGCTACACCTTTTTGGCTGCGCCAGGGTTATGTCCCCGTAGACTGGCAAAGTGCAGCATTAGCTGAGAAACTGGCGGGGTATGGCCCGCAAGCTTGCTATATGACTCGCTCGATACCCACGCAAAGGTTTCCATGATTTCGCTTACAACGACTCAGTCACTGCTCGCTTGCTGTTTAGTTCTTGTCGTGGGCCGCGTGCTTACTTCAAAAATCGGATTTCTTTCCCGTTACAGCATTCCCGATCCCATTGTTGGCGGCTTACTTTTTGCGCTATTGACCTATGCTCTGGTCACGTGGGCCGGCATTCAGGTTTCGTTGGAAACCAGTATCAAATCCACATTTTTGCTTGTGTTTTTCTGCTGCATTGGTTTAACGGCAGACTTGAAACTGCTGCAAAAAGGGGGCCCACGGCTGATTGCATTGTTAATCGTGCTCGTGCCTTATCTGCTTTTGCAAAACGTGATTGGCCTGAGCCTGGCCAAACTGTTGGACATGCATCCGTTGATGGGTTTGCTCGGGGGCACTATCACCCTGGTAGGTGGCCACGGCACAGGCGCAGCCTATGCGTCACGATTTGCCGATGTGAATAATATTCAGGATGTGATGGCGCTGGCCATGACAGCCGCCACGATTGGACTGGTGATCGGTGGAGTGCTGGGTGGCCCGGTGGCAGAATGGCTGATCAAACGCCATAAGTTGGGCAGCGGATACCCCGCAAGCACGGCAGCGTCCGCCGCAGCGACAGACCAAGCTACCGCGGTAGTTCACGACACCAAAATTGATGGTCCGACGACGTCTGCAAATTTCATTATTTCCCTGACGGTTATTTTTGTCGCGTTGGTCGGCGGGGGGTATCTCGCCACCCTGGTCGACGGTGCACCCATCAGCTTGCCGAACTTTCTTTGGTGTTTGATTATCGGCATCATCATCCGCAATGGCGGCACCAAGCTCGGCCTGCGTCTGGATGACCGCACTACTGACCTTATCGGAACGGTTGCGTTATCGCTATTCCTGGGCATGACCATGATGACCATGGATCTGTCCAGTGTCGCCCGACTGGTCGGCCCATTAGCCTTGATGCTGATTGCCCAGACGATCGCCTGCGCCGCCTATGCAATCTTCATCGTCTTTCGCACTCAGAAGCGCGATTACGAAGCCGCCATCATGGCTGCGGCGTTCTGCGGTTTTGCCATGGGGGCCACCGCGACGGCCATTGCAAACATGCAGGCACTGACTCGACGCCATGGGCCAGCCCCACAGGCGTTTATCGTGGTGCCCGTGACGGGTGCATTCCTGATCGACATCATGAACGTCATTATTCTGACTTCGCTCATTTCCTTGCCATTCGTGGGAGGAATGTAAGCCATGTTCAAACGACTACTTCTTATTGCACTGTGCTTGCTGCTTGCCGCTTGCGGACGTCCGCCAGAGGCAGACATCCTGCGTGCCGATGTCGAAAAAAGCCTGATCGCCACGTATGGCGATGGGCTATTTCGCGTCGGAGAACTCAAGCGCATGGGTAGCGCCGCCGACCATAGCGCGCCGCCTGGCGAAAAGCGCCGCGTGGTCTATTACAACTTGGAATTGGAGGTGATGCGTGATGTCACGCTCGGTGCCTGGGACCAACCCGGCGCCGCCTCACTGGTATCGTTATTAGGTGCAGGTCCGCGCAGTATTACCGGCGTAAAGAACAGTGGAAATCAGGCGGGCGACAAGATCATTGCTCACGGCAGCAGCATCTACCGTGAGCGCGACGGCCATTGGGAAATGGTCACCCCTGCCGGGTTCAAACCCCCGGAAGCTTCCATGCTGGATTCGGGTGCGCCACGTCCGGTTGTGCGCCAGCTGATTGACACGCTGGATCAAATTACTCATTCGGTTCCTTACAGCGCCTCCAGCACAGCGCAACATGTCGTTCAGCAGGAACTTGAACGTTCTTTGGCTCGCATCAATGGTCGACTCAGCCGATTGCAACAAGGCTACCCCATGGCCGGTGGCCCCGAACGCGGTGAGTATCTGGCGTTCACCCAAGCCTTGGCGAGTTTGGCCCGCAACAAGCAAATTCGAGTCATGTCGCTGATGACCAGTGGCAGCGCGGAGAACATCGCGCTCTTGCGTAGCGGTGACGCTGTGGCGGCCCTGGCACAAGCCGACACCGCCCGCATGGCCTATCTAGGACTCGGCCCCTTCGCAGAGCAAGGCCCCTTTACCGGCCTGCGCGCGCTGGGCAGCCTGTATCCGGAGCTCGTTCACATCGTGGTGCGTGATGACAAGTCTCTGCGCACCATCGGTGATTTGAAGGGCAAACGGATTGCGCTAGGCCAGGAAGGGTCTGCGGTACGCGTCACGCTGGAGTCGGTGCTCGCGGCACATGGTCTGCAAGCGGGACGAGACTACGAGGTGGTGGAAACGCCCTTTGCCGCCGCGTTGCCACTATTAAGTGCGGGCGATATCGATGCGACGGGACAGGTCATAGGTGTGCCTGCAGCCCCATTGCGCGATGCACTCACACATGCGCATCTCAAGTTACTTCCTCTGGACGCCGACGCCATTACCAAGCTGGTCGCGCAGGATCCCTCGCTGATGGCGTTGTCTATAGAACCCAACACCTATCCCAATCAATCGGAACTGGTTCCCACCGTTGGCATGGCGGCATTGCTGCTGACAACCTCGGAGCTGACCCGCGACGAAGCGGCGCAGTTGGTGCGCGTCGTATTCCAGGCGGGCCAGGATCTATTGGGTGCAGGCTCGACTCAGGGTGCACAAATTTCTGTGGCAAACGCGCTACGTGGCATGACCGTGCCTGTTCACGACGGCGCCATTGAAGCCTTGGACGCGCTCAAAATCGCGAAATCGAAGTAACCGGAAAGTCCTGTGAGCACGGATTAGCACTCGGCCCGCGCTGACACGTTATACGTCAGCGGGCCGGGCGTGGTAAAAGCTCGAATCGCCCGTTTCGGGCCGCAAGCAAGCCCTCCACGGGCCAACGGAATCCGCATGAAAAAATTCGACCTCGAAAAGAACAAAGCCGTAAAGCTGATCAGCCAACTCAAGCACTCCAGCACGCCTGACCGCTTCGGCACCGTCTCCTCCGCCGCCCCGCTGGATCGCCGTGAACAGCGCAAACAGGATCAGGCTGCCGGTCTGGTGTCCTTTCCCATCAAGCTCAAGCAATCGGTTATTGAGGCTGTGCGTGCGCGCGCTGCAGAACAAGGTGTCAGCGCACAAGACGTCGTGGGTGAATTGCTGGAAAAGGCACTTAAGGGCTAAACATCGTGCACATCTGGGTCGATGCGGACGCCTGCCCTGCCGTCATCAAGGACATTTTGTTCCGGGCGGCAGAGCGCTGGAAGCTGCCGCTGACCCTGGTCGCAAACCAGATGCTGCGCACGCCGCCCTCCGCGTACATTCGCGCAGTGCAGGTGCCTCGGGGCTTCGATGTTGCTGATGCGCATATCGTGGCGCAAGCCCAGCCCGGCGACCTGGTGATCACGAGTGACATTCCGCTCGCCGCCGAGGTGTTGGAAAAAGGTGCTTTGGCGATCAACCCGCGCGGTGAGCGCTATTCGCCGGAAACGATTCGTGAGCGCCTGACCATGCGCGACATGATGGAAGAACTGCGCAGCAGTGGCGTAGACACCGGAGGCCCCGCGGCTTTTAGCCAATCGGATCGCAAAGCATTTGCCAATCAACTGGATGCCTTGCTGGCAAGACGGGCGAAAACCGGCACCTGATTCGGCCAAGCCCGAACGACTCGGCACCCGGCCAGCCCCCGCCCTAGCCTTTGCCAGCCTTAGCTGAAGTTGAGAATGGCGGTGTAGATGATGCTGATAATCGCCGTTATCAAACCAACACCCATCAGCACAAGACCAAAATTGCGGTCGCGAAATCCGAAGCCGACCAACATAAGCGCCACGCCTGTCACGACGATGACCATCAAGGTATTGGTGTTGAAAAACAAAGTCTTCTCCTGGCGCTGGGCCTGAACGGCCCCGACTTGTCGCGCCAATGGGCGCGCTCTCAGCAATATCCATCAAGCGCGGCAAAAAGCCAACCCTGTTTGCGCAAACCAAGCTCAGATTTTTCTGCCATGGCAAACAGAGCTGTGTTTGCCCATCGAGCGCCATCACTTTATTCGCAATGTGGGCCACAAATGGAAGAAGGGCCAGTGCTTTTGCAAGCGCTGGCCCATCTAAGAACTGGTGGGTAGTACTGGTTTCGAACCAGTGACCCCTGCCGTGTGAAGGCAGTGCTCTACCACTGAGCTAACCACCCTGAAAGAGGCGAAATTCTAACACGGTTTAGGCGTGCGTTGCAAACGTGGGGCAACGTCACTATAAAAGTGACTCAGGTCGGCGCGTTTTCAGGCGCTGGCGCGTCCAGCTTTCGCCATGTGCAGGCACCACCCGCAGACTTATCCAAGGTGACGAGGTAGGCCTCATGCTCGGCCTGCTCTTGCTCATTGGCAAGAATGACGGGTAGACCCGAGGCGTCGAATTTGGCCAGAATCAGTCCGTCGCTACCTTTGGACTCGCGATCATCGACGTCAATCAACAACGCGTCCTGACCACGCGTCATCGACAGCCACACTTCGGCCAGCAATTGCGAGTCAAGTAGCGCGCCGTGCAAGGTGCGGTGCGCGTTCGAGATGCCAAAACGGTCGCACAGCGAGTCCAGGGAGTTGCGCTTACCCGGGAACAAAGAGCGGGCAAGCAGCAGCGAGTCTGTGATTTGGTCGCAGAACTCGGTAAGTGGGCCGCGGCCAACTTTCGCCAGTTCGGCATTGAAGAACTTCACGTCGAACGCGGCATTGTGCGCGATGAGCTCGGCGCCACTGATGAACGTGAGGAACTCGTCAGCCACCTCGCCAAACCTGGGCTTGTCCGACAGGAATGCTGTGGTCAAGCCGTGCACGGCAAGGGCCTCCGGATCGCTTTCGCGGTCCGGGTTCAAGTACATGTGCAGGTTGTTACCCGTAGGAGTGCGGTTAACAAGTTCTACACAACCAATTTCAACGATGCGATGACCCTGGTTGGGGTCTAAACCCGTTGTTTCGGTATCAAAGATAATTTGACGCATAAGGCTATTCCGACACTTGCGAGGTCGACGGGGGTGCCGCGTGATTCTCGGGAGAACCAGGCTGATGTGCTGCACCTGCGTGACCGGGTTGCTTGCGCACGGTGGCAATCAGCGTATAGGCCACCGGCACGACGAACAAGGTCAGTAGTGTACCTAGCAAGAGGCCGCCCACCAGAACCCAGCCAATTTGCTGGCGGGATTCGGCACCGGCACCATGGGACAGAGCCAACGGCACGGTACCCAGCACCATCGCCCCGGTTGTCATCAGAATGGGCCGCAATCGCATGACGCTAGCTTCCATGACGGCATCAAACAGTTCTTTGCCCTCATCACGCAACTGATTGGTGAACTCAACAATCAGAATGCCATGCTTGGTAATCAGGCCTACCAGCGTAATTAGTCCGATCTGGCTATAAATGGACAAGGTCCCACCGGTCAGCCAGAGTGCAAGCAAAGCACCTGTCATGGAGAGCGGCACCGACAACATGATGATGAACGGATTGCGCCAGCTTTCAAATTGCGCGGCCAGCACCAAGTAGATGAATGCGAGCGCCATCGCAAAGACCAGGTAAATGCTGCCCGACGAATCGCGGAACTCGCGCGATTGACCGTCCAGATCCGTCACCACGGTATTGGGCAACACGTCCCGCGCCACCTGCTGCATGTGGTTAAGCACTTCACCCAGCGCATAGCCAGGCGCCACGGCCGCATCAACCTTCACTGCCCGCAAGCGGTTGAAGTGGTTCAACGACTGGGGAGACACACCTTCCTGCACGCTCAGCAGGTTATCCAGTTGGACCATGCTGCCATCGCGAGCCCGCACGTAGATACCGGAAATATCGGTGGGGTTGGCTCGATCTCGCGGGGTGACCTGCACAATAACGTCGTACTGTTCGCCTTCGTCCTTGTAGCGCGTGACCTGTCGGCCGCCGAGCATGGACTCGAGGCTGCGACCCACCGTGTCTACGTTGGCGCCCACATCGGCCATTTTGTCGCGGTCAACCTTGACTCGAAGCTCAGGGGTATTCAGGCGCAGATCGGTATCCAGGTTCATGACCCCGGGATACTTGCGCAGCTCGGTCAGATAGACGTCGACCATGCGTGCCAGATCGGCATAAGAGCCCTGGCTCATGATGATGAACTCAACCGGCTTGGACCTTGCGGACTGTCCCAGCGATGGCGGATTGGTCGGGAATGCACGCACGCCTGGCAAGGAGGCGAAATGCGGTTGCAGAGCTTGCGTGATTTCCTGCTGCTTGCGGCTGCGTTCTTCCCAGGGTTTCAGTCTAAGGATCGCCGTGCCGTCTGTCACCGTCGGGAAGCCCACGGTCACCTGATTGCCACTGGCTTCCGGAATGTCCGAATAGAACTTTTCGATGCCGAGCATGTTCTCGAGCGTGTAATTCAGCGTTGCGCCCTCGGGCGAGCTGACAATGCCGAACACCACGCCACGGTCTTCGATAGGGGCAAGTTCGCTCTTCACCACCGTGAAGAGCACACCGCTACCTGCTGCCACGACCACGCCAATCAGGACCACCGCCCAGCGATGGCGCAGCGATGCGCCCAACAGACGCCGATATCCGTTGCTTAGCCCCGTGAGCCAGCCCTCAATGAGGTTGTACCAGCGGCTATGCTTGGGCTCATGACGCAAGAGCACCGAGCACATCATCGGTGTCAGGGTCAGTGCCACAAAGCCGGACACGAGCACAGCGCCCGCCAGCGCAAGCGCGAACTCAATAAAGAGTCGGCCAGTGCGGCCCGTGGCAAAGGCCAATGGAGCATAAACCGTGACCAGGGTCATGGTCATGGCCACCACCGCAAAACCGATTTCCTTGGAGCCACGAAGTGCGGCTTCTTTGCGTGGCATGCCATCTTCAATGTGCCGGAAAATATTCTCCAGCACCACGATGGCATCATCAACCACCAGGCCAATGGCGAGCACCATGGCCAATAGCGTCAAGGTGTTGATGGAAAAGCCAAACAGGTACATCAGCGCGCACGCCCCCACCAAGGACACGGGAATCGTAATGATGGGAATAATGCTGGCGCGCAGGTTGCGCAGGAAGAAGAAAATAACTAGCACCACCAGAATGATGGCTTCACCAATTGTGCGAAACACGGACTCGATCGACTTCTCGATAAAGACGGATGAGTCGTAGGCAATGGTGAGTTTCATGCCCTCGGGCAGATTTTCATTCAGGCGCACTATTTCTTCGCGCGCCGCTTTGGAGAGCTCCAGGGGGTTGGCAGTGGACTGGCGCGTTACCCCGATATTGATGGCTGGTTTGCCATTAAATCGCGACAACACACGATCACTGGCCGCCCCGATTTCGATCTTCGCCACATCGCGCAAGCGGACCGGATACCCTTTCACGTTGGCGACGATCACGTTCTCGAACTGCTCTGGCGTTTGCAGGTCGGTCGACGACACGACCGAGAACTCACGGGCGCGAGATTCAATTCGACCGGCCGGAATTTCAACGTTCTGGCTGCGTAGCGCGCTTTCAACATCCTGCACGGTCAGGCCGTAGGCCGCGAGCTTGTCGCGGTCTACGTAGATACGCATAGATGGCAGGCGTTCGCCAAATACCCGGACTTCAGCCGCTCCCGGCAAGACAGACAAACGAGTCTTGATGTAGCGCTTTATGTAGTCGGATGTCTGGATGGCAGAGTAAGACCCTGACTCGACCGCGATATAGATAATGGGCTGGGAATCGGCCTCGACTTTGCCAATGATCGGCTCGTCGATTTCGTCTGGCAGGAATCTGCGTGCCCGCGAGACTTTATCGCGCACTTCAGCCGCCGCCGCGTCCGGATCACGCGACAAGTTGAATTTGATATTGATCAGGCTGCGCTCGGAACGGCTGCGTGAGGTCATGACATCGACCCCCTCAATACCTGCCAATTGGTCTTCCAGCGGCTTGGTCACCTGCGATTCGATCACCTCAGGTGATGCCCCCTTATAGGTGGTATCAACCGAGACAATTGGTTCGTCAATTTTTGGATACTCGCGCACGGTGAGTCGCGAATATGAAATAAGGCCGATCAACACGATGATCAGCGAGAGCACGGACGCAAATACAGGCCGTTTGATGCAGATTTCCGAGAGAACCATGCTCAGGCGCCTATGAGTCGTTGGCAACGATGGTGACTGGCGCACCGTCGGTCAGGCGCTGCAAGCCGGCCACGACCAGTTGGTCTCCCGCCGTCAGGCCCGTCAGAATTTCGACTTTCCCCTCGCGACGCTCGCCAATCGTTACTTCCTGACGACGCGCCACGCCGTCTTTCACGCGGTAGACAAACTGGGTTTCACCGGCAGGCGACAGCGCTGCTTCGGGAGCGACCAACGCGTGATCCTGATTGAATTGCAACTGCACGCGGGCAAACATGCCAGGGCGCAGCACGCCGTCTGTATTCGCCACTTTGGCGCGCAAGAGGATCGAGCGTCCGCCGGCATCGATCAGCGGGCTCACCGCGTAGACCTCGCCGGGTCGGTCTTGACCGGGCAAGGCGTCCAGGCGAACCGTCAATTTCTGACTCACGTTCACTTTGCTCAAGTACATTTCGGGCACGCGAAAGTCGACT
This sequence comes from Achromobacter deleyi, assembly GCA_040391965.1. Lineage (GTDB taxonomy): Bacteria > Pseudomonadota > Gammaproteobacteria > Burkholderiales > Burkholderiaceae_B > Achromobacter > Achromobacter deleyi_B. The sequence continues at coordinate 16,197 of JBEBWV010000087.1, forward strand.
TTCAACGGGTCAATAGCTTCCAGGGGTGCCAAGTCCTGACCCTGATTTACGTAATCGCCCACGGACACACTGCGCAAGCCTGCAATACCGGAAAACGGCGCGGTAATGGTCAGCTTGTCGAGCTTTGCCTGCGCCAAGGCCACGGCAGCCTGCTGCACCTTTAGGGTGCTGGCGGCATCGTCGCGCGATTGTTGGCTGACAAACCCCTTGCCTTGCAGATCGACCGAGCGCCGATAATGGCTTTGGGCCAGCGTCAGGTTCGCCCGCGCTTGCTCAAGCTCGGCGCGAGGCACGGAGTCATCCAGGCGGATCAGCGTCTGCCCCTTGGTGACCGGCTGCCCTTCATTGAAGTCGATATGCTGGACGCGACCTGCCACTTCCGGGCGCAACACCACTGATTCATCCGAACGCAAGCTGCCGACGGCTGAAATACCGCGCACAAAGGGCACGTCTCGCACGGTTGCGGTTTCTACACGAATGGCGGCCTGCTTCGTCGGCGCTTTGCCATCCGGTGACGACGTCGTAGTGCCCGACACCGCTGTCGGCTTGTTCATCCAACGGGGGACGTAGACGCCCAAGGCAGCCCCCGCGACCAAGCTTGCCGCAACGGCGGCGAGGATAACTGCTTTTTTCATGCGCGAATGTCGCTGTGACGCAGCGCTGTGCAAACAACGCCACAATATGGAAAGTGAGGGTAGGCACTTTAGCACCCAGATTTACATCCTGGAACAACCTACACCCCAGGTGAGGGCCTGTTTCCTGTCACAGCGAGCGCAAACCAGGGTATGTCCGTAGCTGGACTCGCTGGTTTTCGCCAAAATTGGCCCGCAAAAAACCCTAAAACCGGATACGAACCGGACCCTCTAGCTGCACATGAGCCATCGAGCGCAATTGGGCTAGGACTTCTGCTTTTCGGGAGACCATCTCGCTCGCTTTGGCCTGCATGATGTCAAGCCGCGAAAGTTGTTCCGAAAAATAGCTTTGATATTCCCCGAGGGAGCGCGATGACACTGGTGCCTCTGCAGCGCGCTCCCCTCGCACCCCGAGCGCCACCCAACGGCGATGATCGGCCGCATAAATTCGATTGAGCTCCGCTTTTTTGTCGCTGCTCCCATCTTGCTGCGCTGCGGGAAATCGAGACGCTACACGACGCAGGTGTCCAAGCATATGGGTAAGACTGTCTTTGCCAATCGTGTGTATAGACTGTGCGCAAGCTGCTTGGTCGTCCAACGATGCAAAACCTGAAATTGCCGCCCATTCATCGCGCCTCAGGCCCTTTATTGGTTTGCCCAGATGCGCTTGCACTTGTCGTTGAGTTTGCTCAGCAAGGTGTTCAAGCAATGCGTCGCGCTCACGCGTGCACCATCGCAGCACATCCTCACATAACGCAACGGCGTCATTGATATCGCGGTTTAACTTCGGCGCAGCGGAGGTGATTTCATGCAGTTCGCGCTGCAGACTCACGACGTAATCCTGAAAGAGTGCGGCCCACACAGAAGGATATTGGTCGGCCTCTTGCACCGTGAACAGATCGCGCTGGATAAGGTCAGTCCGACGCGTATCGGCATCTGCCATTTTTCTGAGCACATCCACCACCGACTGGGATGCGGACAGTTCGTTCGGCCCCGCAGCCAGTGTGGAAATAATGTCCCGAAGATGGGTCTGCCCAAGCTCGCCTTGCGATGACAATTCGCGAATCATGTATTTGCCGCTGGCACGCGCTTCAAGTAACGCATCCTTGACCCGCTCTTTCTCGGGCAAGGTCGCGTAAGCACCATCTGTAATCATCGACAAAAGCGTGTGCTGACTGGCTTTGGTCAGCTTCCCGGCCAGCAAGGCGGTTGTTCTATTTGTGAACTCGCGAAACTCTTCAACCGTTGTGGGCACGGTCACCGCTTTCACGGCTTTCAGCGCTTTACGTAACTGGCTCGAAGTAGCCATTGGCTGCTTTTCCCTCGCCTGCTCCATTTTCCAATACACCGCATTCAAGTCCCCCTGGTAGGGCGCGGGATCACTGCGCGACAAACCCCATGGCATAGATGCAATCCTCAATAGTGGTCGATGATTGAGGGCCGTACTCACCACAAGGCAAGGCGGATAAGCCTTGTGTGTCATGAGCACTGCGGATGCTGCTGCCTGGGATCAGAGATCCAGACTACGCCATCCAGCCCAAGGCCCTGTTCGATAGGGCGAAGTGCTGAATTATGAGAACTGAGCGCGTGGAACGTTGCACAAACAGCTTATGGCGCGACGATTGCCCTCATGTAACCGGCAGAACCGTCAAACAGACAATGTCGCGCTGTGCGGAGAGAATTACTTCTGGCGTGCAGACTCGACGCCCAGATTGGCCAATTCATCGGCTCGCTCATTGCCGGGATCTCCGGCGTGGCCCTTCACCCAGCGCCACGACACTTTGTGCCGGTTTACCTGTTCATCAAGCGCCTGCCATAGCTCGACATTCTTGACGGGCTTTTTGTCTGCCGTGCGCCAGCCCCGGCGCTTCCAGTTGGCCAGCCATTCCATCATGCCTTTCATCACGTACTGCGAATCGGTATGAATCGTGACGGTGCAGGAACGTTTCAGGGCACTTAATCCTTCAATGACCGCCATCAATTCCATACGGTTGTTGGTCGTTTGAAGCTCGCCGCCATGCAGGGTCTTTTCGTGCCCGCCTGCGCGCATCAACACGCCCCATCCGCCTGGACCCGGATTGCCTTTGCAGGCACCGTCAGTCCACATATCTACCTTCTGATCCAGCTCGTTGTTGTCCTGCATAGTGCTTAACTCTATTCCTGTAGATGAGCGAATCAACGGTGATCCGTTACCGTGCCTGCCTGGCGATTAACCACCACCGAGCCTGCCCGGGCACGCTGCGGCTTGGATTTCCAAGTGGCCCCGATGATACGCATGCCAGTCACACGCTTCACGGCCGACACCACGTATACCGCGCCTCCCGGCCCCCACCAGCGCTCGCCCAGTGACTCCATGAAGTGCCACCGCTGCAGCCACTTATGGCTTTGGCACGCCGGTGCGTAGCAGCCGAATTTTCCGCGTTCAGCCTCAAATGACAGCAATTTGAACCAATCTTTCAATCTCGGCAGAGAAACCTGCGCCGACGGGGGTTGTGGCAACCAAGGTTCCATGCCGGGCATACGGTTACGTGCGCCCCAAAGACTCCAGGGGTTGAACCCGGAAATCACGACACGCCCTTCCGGCACCAGCACCCGTTCAACCTCACGCAACACATTGTGCGGTTCGGCAGTGCATTCAAACACGTGAGGCAGCAAGAGCAGATCGACACTCTGGGAAGCAAACGGCAGGGCTTCGGGTTTGGCGAGCACGCACCCCTGCCAAGTCTTCGCGACATCGGCAGCCGGCATTTCGGTGCCAACATAACCTTTGAAGGGCATACGATTGGCGCGCAACATATCCAACTCGGCCATACCAACCTGCCAGGCGTAATATCCGAAGACATCAGCCACGGCCAAATCGAACTGAGCCCGCTCCCACGCCAGCGCATATTGCCCCGGCGGGGTCTCGAACCACTCGGCCAGTTCTACAATTGGCGCAGTTTCTTCAGCCACGTTTTTAGTTCCTTCATATCATGCCAGCCTTGACCGCCCCCGCAGGCGGCCGCGCTTTTGATGCTGCGGTCTTGCCGATTCCTGCTTTCACCGACAACTATATCTGGGCCATCGTGCGCGATAACGTCGCTGCGGTGGTGGATCCAGGTGAAGCGGAACCGGTGCAACGTTTTCTCGCGCAACGCGGACTGCAACTGCGCGCCATTCTACTCACGCACCATCATGGCGACCACGTGGGGGGTGTATTGGAATTGTCGCGCAACGCGGACATTACTGTATATGGACCTGCGCACGAAACCCTGCCCCGCTGCGACGTACCCCTGGTAGAAGGAGATCGCGTCAAGATTGCAGAACTGGATCTGGACATGACCGTTCTTGATGTGCCTGGGCATACCGCAGGGCACATTGCCTACGTCGGTCGCGCAGGGGGAACATCCGATGTTTTATTCTGTGGCGACACGCTATTTGCCGGAGGTTGCGGTCGATTATTCGAAGGCACACCTGCGCAAATGCATGATTCTTTAGGGAAATTCTCTCGTTTACCCCCAGATACAAAAATATTCTGTGCGCACGAGTACACTCTAGCCAACTTGCGATGGGCGTTGGCCGTAGATCCGGACAACCGTGCATTGCAGCAGTGGTATCAGCAGGCTCAACAATTACGCGAGCAAGGCAAGCCCACCTTACCGTCCTTTATCGGTCAGGAACGGGCTACCAATCCATTCTTGCGTACTCAGCAAGTTGAAGTCGCCAAGGCGGCCTCTCAGTGGGCAGAGCACTCGCTCGGCACACCGGTAGAGGTTTTTGCCGCCCTTCGTAAATGGAAGAACGATTTCAAGTGACCGCCCGATGAATCTATCCCGACTCCTTCTGCCACTTCTACTGGCAGTCCTCGCCGGTTGCGCAGGAACAAATCAAAGTAATAAAAGCCTGACCACGAATTCCTCGGGTCGGTATATCGCCAAAGACACCTCCCGAACGGTCGATCTGACCAACCCGCCCAGCGACGCCTGGGATCGGATTCGCCGCGGTTTCGCCATTCCCAATCTGAACACTGATCTCTCGCAACAATGGACCGATTATTACGCGGCCCATCCCGAGGCGGTGCAGCGTATGGCGGAACGCGCAGGCAAGTACCTGTATTTCATTGTTGACGAGATCAACCGCCGTGGACTGCCCACCGAACTGGCCTTGTTGCCGTTCGTGGAGAGTGCCTACAACCCCACGGCGCTATCGCGGTCACAAGCCTCCGGGCTATGGCAATTCGTACCGGCCACCGGCACGCACTTCAATTTGAAGCAAGATTGGTGGCACGACGAGCGTCGTGACCCCATCGCCTCGACCTACGCAGCGCTGGACTATCTGGAAAAGCTGTTCGAAATGCAGGGCGATTGGTACCTGGCTCTGGCCTCGTACAACTGGGGTGAAGGTTCAGTACAGCGCGCCATGGCCAAGAACGACGCGGCCGGCCTGTCTACCGACTATCTGTCATTGAACATGCCAGACGAAACCCGCAACTATGTACCCAAGTTGCAGGCTATCAAGAACATCATTGCCGACCCGAAGCGTTTTGCGCTGAAATTACCCCCGGTGGGCAACACGCCTTACTTCGCTACGGTACAAAAGAATCGCGATATCGACCTCGAAATTGCCGCGAAGCTGGCTGAAATGCCACTCGATGAGTTCAAGGCGCTGAATCCTTCGTTTAATCGCCCGGTCATCCGTGGCGATCACGGCCCCACCTTGTTGGTACCTGCAGACCGCGTTGAAATCTTCAACGCTAACCTGACCAACTACAAGGGCGATCTGAGTGCCTGGAAGGTCTATCACACGCGTCGCGGCGAGTCCTACGCCAGCATCGCCAAGCAATTCAATCTGTCTGAATCCAAGCTACGTGAAACTAACGATCTTGGTTCACGACAGAAAGTCGCAGCAGGGCAATCGCTGCTCGTGCCGGGCGACTCCAGTAACGGTGGTGGCAATGGCGGTGTGCAGCTTGCGTCGCTGCAAGCACCTATCGGTGCACTCGATTCCGTATCGCAAAACGTCAAGCCCGCTGCGGCCAGCCAGGGTCGCGCTGCGGCCACGCCCGCTGCACGAGTGGCGAGCGCCAAGCCTAATGTGCGCACCCATAAAGTTCGCAATGGCGACACGCTGTTCTCGCTGGCAAAGCAGTACAGCACTAGCGTCGATGCACTGCGCGCACTGAACAACCTGAAGGGCAGCAGTTTGAAAGTAGGATCGCAATTGCGCGTTCCGGGCACCAACGCCCGCGGCTAACATTTGTCACGTCCCGGGCTCGCAGCTCGGGGCGGCAAACCAGGGCTCATGCCCTGGTCCTGCGCCCTCCCCCTCGTAGACCCCAATCTCTTTAAAATAACTGGTCTATTTCAGGGAAATAAAAGGACTCCACTATGGGTTTTCTCGTCGGCAAACGTATCCTGGTCACCGGGGTGCTTTCCAACCGTTCCATCGCCTACGGCATTGCACGCGCCTGTCACCAGCAAGGCGCTGAGCTGGCATTTACCTATGTAGGTGAACGTTTCAAAGAGCGTGTTACGGAATTCGCCGCCGAGTTCGAAAGCAATATCGTGCTGCCCTGTGATGTGGCCGAAGACAGCCAGATCGAAGGCACGTTTACGGAGTTGGCCCAGCACTGGGATGGTCTGGATGGTCTGGTGCACTCGATCGGGTTCGCCCCGCGTGAAGCCATCGCCGGTAATTTCCTGGAAGGTTTGTCCCGCGAAGGTTTCCGCGTTGCTCACGATATTTCGGCCTATAGTTTTGCGGCGATGGCCAAGGCGGCGCTACCCCTGATGGACGGTCGCAAGGCGTCTGTACTGACGCTGACTTATCTCGGTGCAGAACGCGTTGTCCCGAACTACAACACGATGGGTCTTGCTAAGGCCTCTCTGGAGGCCAGCGTGCGCTATCTGGCAACGGCTTTGGGCGAACGTGGCATTCGTGCCAACGGTATTTCTGCGGGCCCAATCAAGACGCTGGCTGCCAGTGGCATCAAGGATTTTTCCGCAATCTTGAAGTTCGTGGAAGCCCACGCGCCCTTGCGCCGCAATGTCACCATTGAAGACGTCGGCAACGTGGCCGCCTTCATGTTGTCCGATCTGGCCGCAGGTATTACCGGTGAAATCACCCATGTTGATGGGGGTTTCTCGACGGTAGTGCCGGGTATGGAAGGCTGACCTGCCTTCCTGCCAAGTACTAGAAACTGGCTGCGCCTGAACACCCCAAAGCCTGGAGATTGATCCAGACTTTCAGAATTTGAATGCCCGTTCAATATCTACGGTGTTTTCTTTTGGCGATCGGTTTTGAGTTCTTGAGGGGCAGGGCAAGAGGTGGATGGGCCTGTCGCCCTGCTCACGTTTGACTAGAGTCGTTCTATCGCTGGCACGGTGGTCTTCTTGCGCTGCGCAGGCTTGAACGGCTCTGGTTCAGAAGATCTTTCAGTGTTGCCAGTGCCGGCGGCGCGGGCCGCGCGATCCTGGCGTAGAGTCCGCTAGATGCGATATCGTCAATTGAATTCGTAACAGGCACCGTGAATCGCGAGTAACAGCCTGACGCCATAGATGCTCCTACGCCACTATCGCGCGGCCCTTGCCGCCGATAGTGGCGACCCGCCAAGATCTTCCGAACATCAATACCGCGCCATTCGAAGCGCAAGAATCCCACCCGTGCCAGCGATGGTGATACCAAAA
>JBEBWV010000088.1:0-23317 GCA_040391965.1 Achromobacter deleyi
AAATGATCCGCGCGCAGCCGATGGACGCGGTGGTGCTGATCGGCGGTTGCGACAAAACAGTTCCAGCGCAATTGATGGCCGCTGCCAGTGGCCGTGTGCCTGCCATTCAGTTGGTGACAGGTTCCATGCTGACCGGTTCGCATCGTGGAGAACGAGTGGGGGCATGTACCGATTGCCGGCGCTATTGGGGCAAGTATCGGGCTGACGAAATCGACGACACCGAGATCGCGGACGTGAACAACCAGTTGGTTGCCAGCGTGGGCACATGCTCGGTGATGGGCACGGCAAGCACCATGGCCTGCATCGCGGAAGCCTTGGGCATAATGGTGCCGGGCGCGGCCTCTCCACCCGCCGTCACAGCCGACCGGATGCGCATCGCCGAACTCACTGGCGCGCAAGCCGTGCGCATGATTGGCCAGAACCTCACACCAGATCGCATCCTTACTCCCAAGGCGTTCGAAAATGCCTTGCGCGTGTTACTGGCCATTGGTGGCTCCACCAACGGTATCGTGCACCTGACCGCCGTGGCAGGGCGCCTGGGTATCAAAATGGACATGGAGGCCTTTGACCGAATCGGTAAAGAAACTCCGGTACTGGTCGACTTGAAGCCCTCTGGTCAGCACTACATGGAAGACTTCCATAAGGCCGGTGGCCTGCGCACCTTGTTGCGTGAACTTCGCCCCTTGCTGCATTTGGACGCGCTTACCGTTACCGGCCGAACCTTGGGCGAAGAACTGGACGCGGCACCGCCTGCTTTTGCGCAAGATGTGGTGCGGCCCTTCAACCGCCCAATCTACGCGCAAGGCGGCATCGCCGTGTTGGGCGGCAATCTGGCGCCGGGCGGTGCCATCATCAAGCAATCGGCCGCGACGCCCGCATTGATGGAGCACGAAGGTCGTGCCGTGGTTTTCGAAGATCTGGAAGACTTGGCTGTGCGCGTGGATGATGAGGCACTGGACATCAACGCTGATGACGTCATGGTGCTCAAGCACATTGGGCCCGTGGGTGCCCCGGGTATGCCGGAAGCAGGCTACATGCCAATTCCGCGCAAATTAGCGCGTGCAGGCGTTAAAGACATGGTGCGCATTTCTGATGGACGCATGAGTGGCACGGCATCCGGCACCATCGTGCTGCACGTCACGCCAGAATCCGCGATCGGGGGGCCTTTGGCGCTCGTCAAAAATGGCGACCGCATCCGCCTGAGCGTCAGCAAGCGAGAAGTGAGTCTATTGGTCGACGAGGCCGAACTGGCGGCTCGTGCCGCTGCCTGGCAAGCGCGACCCCCGCGTGAAGAAGATCAACGCGGCTACCGAAAACTCTTTCTCACGACCGTCACGCAAGCGGACCAGGGTTGCGATTTTGACTTCCTGCAAGGTCTTGGCGATGGGGGCACGACGCCGGTAGGCAAACCCTGAAAGCACATAGCCGTCCGGCGTTCAGGCGTCGGGCGGTGGTGACGACAAACACAATGGGAACACCGCCTGCGCCTCGCGCAAAAACGTGTCGGCGAGCGGGGCGCGCGGCCCATGGTCTTGCCAGACCAGGCCCACGCGCCTGACCGGAACCCGTCCGGGTAACGCGATGCGCGTCAACGCGTACTTCGTTGACCACATCGACGACCAGTCCGGCAAAAGTGCCACTCCCAAACCCTGATCAACCAGGGCTGCTACACCCAGCAGGCTGTCGATTTCCAGCCGTTGCTTGGGCACTATGTGGTTATCGCGCAGATAGCGGTCGGCGAGTTGGCCACCGAGCACAGAGCGGTCATAGCGAATAAACGGCTGCGTCTGCAAGAGCACATGGGGGTCGCTGCCCTCCATGGCGGCAGGTGCCACCACCACTAATGGCTCTTCCATAATGGTTTGCCAGCGACAGGTCTTGGCAATGGCAAATTGTGGCTCCACCACAATGGCGGCATCCAGTTCGCCTGCGCCGACCCGGCGGCACAGATCAACGGAGGCCCCGGGCATCACAAACACAGAAAGACTGGGGTAATGGTCATAGAACCGCTTCAGCACAGGCGGCAAGACGCTTGTCATGGCTGACATGAAAACGCCCAGCCGCAATTCGCCAAAAGGCGCATCGTCATCCGCCAAGGCGGCAAGGTCACGCGCATCGCGCAACAAGGCGCGAGCACGTTCCAGAATACGCATGCCGGCGTCAGTGGGACGAACTGACCTGCCTGCCCGTTTGATTAGTGAAAGACCAAGTGTTTGCTCCAGCGCTTTCACGCGCGCGGCCACCGCAGTCGCAGTCAGATCCAACATGCGCGCAGCTTGTGCGAAAGATCCGCTGTCTACCACCGTGACAAAACTCTGCAAATACCGGATATCCATGCCTGGCCACTCCCCCAATCCTCAATAATATTGCGCTTTGATCATAGCAATGCCCGCTTTTTATTCGTTTTGGCGGGGTCACACTATGACGGAAAACGGCTACGACCGCTATACGGTCCCGCCCGAAGGTGGCGAGAGTCAGGCAGAGCAGCAACGGCCGGGGTAAGCGTGGGTGGCCGTATTGCACGCTCATCTCGCGTTCCGATACCTCCCAAAATTTGTGCGCAGTGCTGCTGAAAACTGCGTATGGCTAACAACTGGTCATAACTCACACACGAGCTTGAATGCGCACGCTATATAGCGGGTGTGCGCGAATCTTTTGCATGCGATCTCAGCAGATATGTGAATGGCATTGCCTACCATGCAGCTAACCGTCGGTGGAAAAACACTATGGAATTCGACGTTATTGTTATTGGGTCAGGTGCAGTAGCTAGTTCAATTGCCTACGAGCTCTCCGCAAGAGGGCAATCAGTTTGTCGGGTCGGGCCTCGCCTTCGAGGTAATGCGGCATCGGTCGCGGCAGGCGCCATGAATGGCTGCTTTGGGGAAGTCACGAGAGGGCTGCTTGCCAGTCCATATGGTCGACTAAAGCTTGAAATGGATAGAGAGGCGCAACGGCGGTGGCCTGGCTGGGCGCAACGTCTGTCAGTTGCCTCGTCCGATGAATCGACGCTCTTCACGGCCCACGGTACACACGTCCTGCTGAATTCTGCCGGTATGGCCGAGTTGGACAGCATCAATTACTGCGCCATTCAGTCTGCCTTGCGTGAGTGCGAAGAGCCCTTTCATGACATCGATCCGCGTGATGTCGCATGGATCAATCCCAATGACCTGGTGAGGCCGTTGCAGGCCATGTTTCTTCCGAATGAGCATGCACTCAATCCCCGAGTGCTTCTTGAGAAACTCGATGCTGCTTTGATTTCGCAGGGAGGCGTGATCATTGATGAAATGGCCCGCCATGTTCTACGTACTGGGGATGTGTCGGCGGGCGTGGAACTACTCGATGGCACGAGCTTGCATGCACGACACACCGTCATTGCGGCAGGTGTTCACTCCTTGGCGTTGCTCTCCGAGTTCGACGAAATCAGACGAAAAATCCCCCCTGTTTTCAGTGGATACGGTGTTTCCATTCTTGTGAAACTGCGTGATGGGCATACGTTGCCCACTAGCGTAATTCGTACACCAAACCGGGCGTTCGCCTGCGGATTGCACTGCGTCCCCCGTGGGGAAGGCGTTTTGTACTTGGGCGCTACGAATATTCTTTCGGAGGCTCCGAAAACTACTGCGCTTATCTCGGATGTGCACTTCTTGCTCGATTGTGCCGTCAATCAGCTCAGCCTTGATCTGCATGACGCCGACATACTCTCAATTCAAGTGGGGAACCGTCCAATTCCGGCCGATGGCTTTCCGCTACTAGGCCACTGCGGCATAGACGGGCTTTGGATGGCCACCGGTACCTATCGCGACGGCCTGCATCAATCTCCCTTGTTGGCGTGTTATCTAGCCGATCAGATCATGGGAGTTCGTGGGGAAGACTTGGATTTACGCGTCTTTACACCCGTCAGGCCACCGCTTTCGGCGCTATCCAGAGAAAAAACGGTCGAAGAAACCGTGAAACAGATGTTTGCGACTGGCTACGAGTATCAATGGAATATCAAGCCCTATTGGCTCCCCTTGCTCAACGAAGGGCTCACTCGTAACTACGAAGAGCTCATCCAGACCTTGCATCCCGTCTTCTATCCGCCGCCTGAGCTGGTCGCGTTTTCTTACTTGTACAAATCGATGCGCGAGACCTTGGGCGGGTATTACAAGGAGTGGACATGAGTCTTTCCCAAGGTGAGAAAAGAGCCATTCGCGATGCGAAAAAACTGCTGAAGCACGCGGGTGTATGGGATCCGGATTACGACATTGAATGCCTCGTCGACAGATATCTGTGGCGGGCTGACAGAGGTAAAGCCGTGGAGGAGTTCATGATCGCTGTGCGGGAGCGCTGCGAGAGAATTCCCTTGGGACATATTGTTGGGGCCGTGGATTTCGAAGGACTGTCCATCGCCGTTGGTACTGGAGTGTTCGTTCCGCGCAGGCATAGCGCAGTCTTTCATCATTGGATCGCGAAGGAGCATATATTGCCGCGCGAAGGCGTCGTGCTGGATATGTGTGCAGGCAGCGGTGCCATAGGTTTGGCGATTGCTCAGCGATGGCCTCAGTGCCACGTTACGTGCATCGAACTTGATGAAATCGCGCTGCAATACCTTAAGCGCAACGTCAATCGACTCGCCGACAAAGGGGTCAGGGTTTCAGTCCTGAGTGAGGATCTGCGAAATCCGAATGCCCTTGAAGATTATCTGGATATGACGGATCTCGTGGTTGCCAATCCACCCTATGTACCGGAGCAGGCAGTCTTATTGCCAGAGTGGCAAAACCATCACCCGAGGAAATCCGTCTATGCAAGCCATGACGGTTTGGACCTCATTCAATCGATTACGTCCCGGGCTTTTTTCTTACTGCGCAATGGTGGGTGGGTCGCCGTTGAACACGGTGAGTCTCAGGCAGAGGATGTTCGAGCAGTATTTTTGCGAAACAAGCTTGCCAATATTCAAACCATTAATCACGCAGATTTTGCAGATGCTTCAGGTGCCGCGGTGATAACTGTCGGTTGCAAGCGTCAATCATAAGTCCACCCTAGGGAGCTTGTCCCATGAATATGACTGCCGAGCAAGATTGGATGAGCGTGAGAAGAGGCAATACGAGCAAAGCGCTGGACCAGGCAAAGAATGCGGGTCTGACTAACTTCACGGTGGTCGGGCGCAGGAAGAAGAAAGTACGTCTTCATAGTGGGAAAACCTATACCGAGTTCATCTCTTGTTCCTATTTAGGCCTCGAGACGCATCCGGCGTTGTTAGCTGCGGCCCGCAAAGGCATGACTTTGTCTGGTTTACACCTGTCATCTTCTCGCAGTGCGATGCACCCGTTATATCTTCCTCAGTTGGAGGAATTAATGGCTGAAATTTATAAAGGTAGCCAGGTGGCAGTATTCACCTCAACCAGCAGTGTCCACCTGGGTGTACTGCCGCTGTTGGGAAGCGGCTCTCTGCCAAGCTATCCCATTCGGAATCGCGTGCATTGGCTGGTCGACAAGAACGCGCACGGGTCCATGCAGGTATTGCGCGGCATTTTGGAACAGTTCGGGCCGGTATCACGTATAGAGGCAATAGATTCGGCCGCGTTGGAAAAGGCGCTCTTCGCATGCACGTCCGCGAATGAAACGCCAATTCTGCTCATTGACGGTATCGGCTCCATGAACGCAGTCGTGCCCGTTGCTGAGCTAAGCAGGGCGCTAGCACAGGCCAGCGGCTATCTGTACGTGGACGATGCCCATGGAATATCTATTAGTGGTCGTCACGGAGCAGGCTACGCGTTCGCCGCCGTTGATCACGCCCTGACGCCCAATCTTATTCTTGCAGGTTCCCTCTCAAAGGGATTTGGAGGATCTGGTGGCTTCGTAGTCGTGGCAAGTACAAAAGACGTGCACACGATTCACGCCTTGGCCAATCCCTTGGTTTTTGGCCATTCCATCATGCTTGCCATGTTGGCCGCAAATGTTGCCTCTGCCCAATTGCACCTGGACGGCACGGTGGAAGATCTGCAAGCTGAACTTTGGGCCAACACGGTTTTATTCGACAAACTAACCGCCCATGGCGCTACCAATAGCGGGTTACGTTCGCCGGTTAGGGGAGTCCCGTTCGAGATCGAAAGTGAAGCGCTTCAGGCCGCTCAAACACTCAAAGAAAATGGGGTTTTGGCATTTCCGGTCTTCTATCCCATTGTTCCGAAGGGCAAGGCAATGCTTCGGTTTGCTCTATCTGCCCTTCATGAGAAAGATGAAATCCACCGTCTGTGTCACGTTCTAAACGCACTCAATGGCTTGCCTCAACGCGCTGGTCCAGCCTGATAGATAGATTCACCGCATGGCGACGGCATGCCCGGTTTTTAGTGCAGATCCAATTGGAAGCGCAGACCATGAACCAATCAGAACGCGTGGATAAGGCAGGAAAGCTAAGTCTTTTGACACCTCACAGAGATAGCCTTGATGAAATCAATCTCGCAATTTTGGCTCTGTTGTCCGAACGGATGAAAATTTGCATGGAGATTGCAAGAATCAAGGCAGAGCATGACATTCCCATGATGCAACCAGGACGCGTTTCTTGTGTCTTGAATACGTTAAAGCAACACGCTGAGCCTGCGGGCTTAAGAGCAGAGTATGCCGAAGCGGTCTTCAAGCTTGTTATCGATGAAACTTGCCGCCAGGAAGAAATCCTCATCGATCAATTGCTGTCGAGGAACGTGCGCCATGAAAATACTCCTGATCGATAACTACGATTCCTTCACTGAGAACGTGGCTCAGTATTTGTACGAAGTTACCGGCTCCCGCGTCACTATCTTGCCAAATACGGTTCCATTCGAGGCGCTGAAACTGGATCGTTACGACGCTATTGTTCTTTCTCCCGGGCCCGGCCATCCCGGGAAGATCCAAGATTTCGGCGTCTGCACCTCGGTTATTGCGAAGGCGGACGTACCCATATTAGGGATATGCCTGGGACATCAAGGCATTGTCCATGCCCTGGGCGGCTTGGTTGATTTGGCTCCAGAGCCGGTACATGGCTATAGAAGTCAGATTCACCATACAGAGCAGGGCTTATTTGAAGGAATTCCCCAGAATTTTGAGGTGGTCCGATACCACTCTCTGGCTTGTACCGAATTGCCCCAAAGTCTCAGATGCACGGCATGGACTAACGACGGTGTCGTGATGGCAATAGAACACGTCGTCAAACCGATGTGGGGGGTGCAATTCCATCCTGAATCTACTTACTCGGAATTCGGTCATGCGTTATTGAGCAATTTTCTACGCATGGCTCGGCAGCATAACCAGCACGCAAGGGCACCGAGAGCGAGCACCACCGTGTCGTCTTCAGGCAGAGAAGCCTACCTGTCAGTGGGTGGTAAATCATTCTTTGATCTCGCAATTCGAGAGCTTCCTCACGTGGCTTCACCTGCAGTCATATTTCAAGAAATGTTCGCAAATGACGAATATGCCTACTGGTTGGATAGCGAAGAAACCGAGAGGCCGAATGCTCGGTATTCGTTGATGGGCAGCGGTAGCGTGGACGGTGCAATACGGTTGACATATGACGTGAAGAGCTCCGAATTACAACTTGCCGGCGCAGAAGCTCAAATCGCAGTGAAGGGTGATTTTTTTGGTCTGGTTGGTGAAATTTTAGATTCCGTACACGTCTATTCGCATAACGCGGTGCCGTCAATCATGAAAGGCGGCTTCGTGGGTTACCTGGGATACGAGCTCAAGTCGCTCTCCGGCGGTGCAATGCGTCACCGTTCCTCCCGCCCAGATGCGTTTTTGATGTTGGCCACCCATTACTTCGTGTTTGATCATGAAGAAGAAAAACTCTATGAGTGCCTATTGTCAGAAACGGGACGTTCGCAGGAGTGGCCGGCGTTGCACCCCAGTCTCATGTTCGACAATCCAGCAGCAGTCGAGGGTGGGCAATTTGTTCCCGGTGCGGTAGCGGAAGATGCGCTCACGCTGGAAGATGTGCCAAGTGATTACCTCGAGAAAATTCGCCGCGCAAAGCAGTACATCGAGGCCGGGGAATCATATGAAATATGCCTCACCAACAGGGCAAAAGTGGACTATGCCGGTGCTGCAATTGACGCCTATTTTCGTATGCGACGAGCAAGCCCTGTGCCCTATGGTGCATTTCTCTCTTGTGGCCAATTCTCGGTCCTGAGTGCATCGCCAGAAACATTCCTGGCCATCAATGAGTCGGGTTCCATTACGTCCCGACTTATCAAGGGCACAAGGCCCAGAGGACAGACTCTCGCTGAAGATGCGACGCTTCAGCGTGAATTGGAAGCGTCGACGAAAGATCGAGCAGAAAACCTCATGATCGTTGATCTGGTCAGGCACGATCTCAATAGAGTCTGCCGACCGGGCAGCGTCAAGGTGCCTGAGCTTTTTCGCGTCGAGAGCTATTCATCGGTCCACCAACTTGTATCTACCGTCACCGGGCAATTACGCGAGGGCACTAGCACCATGGAGGCTATTCGGGCGTGCTTTCCTGGCGGCTCAATGACCGGCGCGCCGAAGAAGAGGACGATGGACATTATTGATGTTCTGGAGTCCACCGCAAGAGGCGTTTATTCCGGTGCTTTAGGTTGGATTTCATTTGCGGGCGCCGCAGAACTGAGCATCGTCATCCGTACTGCAGTACTTGCGGACGGACAGGCAGAGTTCGGCATTGGCGGGGCGATTGTGGCGCAGTCCATACCTGAAGAGGAATTGGCAGAAACCTTAGTTAAAGCAAGCGTTCCCTATTTCGCGTTCAAGTCGGTATCTCGCGATGAGTAGGGAACTCACCGTGGTGTTAGGCGGAGCCGGTCGGGTAGGCGCTTTTATTGCAGGCCTTCTGGACAAAAGCGGCTATCGACATCGCCTGGTTGATTTGACGAATTCACGTGGGAACGAACCAGTAGTCAAGCTCGACGTGCTCAACCCATCTTGCGACGGAGATGCGATTCTCCATGACGCCACAGCAATCGTGTTTGCATTGCCGGCCAGTGTGGCGATACGCGCTATCCCTTGGGTGCTTGATCATGCGCCCAAGGGCGTTCGCCTGATGCCGACTTGCTCGGTTCAAGAGCCATTTTTCAGGGCCTGTCAGGCGGTATCAACGGATCATGCGTACGTTGGAATCAACCTGTTGTTCTCACCGGCACTCAATCCTGTTGGAAAAAATGTCGCCATTTGTTTGGGCAATATCGCGTCGGAATCAACTTATATCGAGCGCTGTTTTTCTGATAACGGTATGCATGTCAAGAGAATGACACCGATGGCACACGACCAAGCTATGGCAGTGTTTCAGGCGCTGCCGCACGCGGCAATTATCAGTGTTGGTCTGGCGCTAAAACAGTCCACGCTTGATCTTGATACCTTGTTTGACGTAATGCCGCCGCCAATGAGAACAATGTTCGCGCTGCTCTCCCGGCTCCAGAAAAACTCTCCCGACGTCTATTGGGAAATTCAACGTGGCACTCGTCACGCTACAGAGGCGCGCGCACATTTAGTCGAGGCACTGGAGCGCTTGAACACTCAAATCAATCTTGATCATTATCCGGAATTCTGCAACGGACTTGATGACATAGCACGGACGCTGGGGGGGAAAGCACCTGATGCGGCCCATGATTCTGAGCGCATTTTCGATATATTTCGAGACGAGGCGAACTGATGCAGTTCCTTGAAAAATACCTGGTTCGGCTGACGGTAGCGAAGCAAGTGAAGCGAGAGAGGGAAAATGGACATTAAAAAAACAGCCGACGATTCGCATAGAGTCAGAATCAGGCGATGGCTAGGTTTAAGTGTCCTAATGTTGCCGGTCTTGCTTGTCACCATCGACAACACAGTTCTGAGTTTTGCGTTGCCGAAAATCTCCGAGGCTTTGCAGCCTAGCGCGACCCAACAGCTATGGATAATCGATGCTTACTCGTTGGTGTTGGCGGGTCTCTTGGTGGCAATGGGTACGCTGGGCGATCGTATCGGGCATCGCAAACTATTGCTTGGCGGTTCATTGGGCTTTGCTTTTATCTCTGTGCTGACAGCATTTGCTGAAACCACCGAGCAAGTAATAGGAGGGCGCGCCCTGATGGGTGTGTTCGGGGCGATGCTTATGCCATCCACACTCGCGCTTATCAGAGCCCTCTTCGAAGATAGGGAACAACGTCGCTTGGCGGTCGCCATCTGGGCGACGACGCTTACACTCGGATCGGCCATCGGCCCCCTGGTTGGGGGTATTCTGCTGCAGTTCTTTGACTGGAACGTCATTTTTCTACTGGCGGTTCCGTTGCTGGTGCCAATGCTGGTGTTTGGGTGGGTCTTGCTGCCCGGCTCAACGCAGGAGGCTACGGTGGGCCCAATCGACGTGCTCAGTATTGCGATGTCTCTCATCGCGATGACCGCCATTGTCTACGGAATCAAGCATTTCTCCAGTTATGGCTCCGATTGGGTTTCTCCGAGCGCCATGGCACTAGGAGGTATCGCGGGCTGGCTGTTCATCCGCCGTCAACGTCAGCTTCCTACGCCGTTTATGGATGTGTATTTGTTCAAGAACGGTATGTTCGCGGGTTCAGTCGCCATCAATTTGATCAGCCTGGCATTTCTCGTGGGCTTTGTTTTTTTCACGACCCAGTCTCTTCAGATCTTGCTGGGCATGTCGCCCTTGCGTGCGAGTTTGGCACTTATTCCAGGGCAGGTCATGGCTATCGTTGTTGGTGTGACCGTCGTGCCCATCGCCCAGCGTTTGTCTCCTCGGGTGCTAGTGCCTATATTGCTTGCTTTCACGGCGACGGCATTCCTGCTGGTGGCCGTGTTGGGGCCGAGCTTGGCAATTCTAATCATCGCGTTCGCTCTGCTGAATGTGGGTGTGGGTGCGATCACTACCGTTTCTAATGACCTGATCCTGTCTGCGGCTCCGCCCGCCAAGTCGGGTGCGGCGTCAGCCATCAGTGAAACAGCATACGAAGTGGGCGTTGTCGCTGGCACCACGGTCTTGGGAGGGTTCGTCACGGCGCGGTACCGCAATGGGTTGGAAATACCTGATTTTCTGACGGCAGCACAGGGCGACGCTGCCCGAGACACGCTAGCCGGGGCATTCAATGTGGTCGGCGTACTTCCCGCCGAACAAGCTGAGTTATTTTTGCGAGACGCAGCATTGGCATTCGAGGGCGGTATCGTGGGGGTGTCATGGGTAACGGCAGGGTTGGCGGCGCTCGCGATGCTGATGGCGTGGCGGACGCTGAATGCTCCACGGTGACACGTAGCGGCAACGAGTACGATAGCCAATGCGCCACCTCGAGGCGAGGTCCAGATTTCAACAGGGGATTTCCATGCACACATTGACCAGACCCGCGCGCTTGTTGTTGGCAGTTGGCGGTTTGACGCTTGCTGCGGTGGCCGGTGCACAGAGTGGGGCAGGTCCGTTTGCCGCCTATCCCGATGCCGCCGCCAGCGATCCCGCCAAGCTGGGCTGGATGGTGGGTTCACCGCCGCCTCCTGATCGCATTGTGAACTTTGCCGATGGCAGCTATTTCCAGTTTCCCGCCATGCGCTGGAGCGTGTCGAACATGCGTCAGCTCATGCCGACGATGAACGTGTCACGGGGGCTAGGTGCACCCGCGCCGGTAGTGCGTGCTTCAGATCCGGAGATTGACGCGATTCGCTTCACGCCCTTGGGAGCGAAAACCTCAATGACCTGGGAACAGTCGCTTGCCGCGAATTACACCGACGGGATTGTGGTGATGCACCGAGGCAAAATTGTCTATGAACGCTACTTCGGGGTGCTCAAAGACAATGGTCAACATGCGGCCATGTCTGTCACTAAGTCTTTTGTAGGCACCCTGGGCGCGATGCTCGTGGCAGAAGGCCGCATTGATGCAAACAAGCGTGTTGATGAGTACGTGCCAGAGCTGGCTAAATCCGCCTTTGGCAATGCCACTGTGCGCCAGGTGCTCGATATGACCACCGGCCTGAAATACAGCGAAGACTACGCCGACCCGAATGCAGACGTCTGGGCCCATGCGGCGGCGGGCAATCCTTTGCCCAAACCTGAAGGGTTTACCGGGCCCTCTAATTACTACCAATTTTTGGAAACCGTGAAGCCCGAAGGACGCCACGGCGATGCGTTTGGCTACAAAACCATCAACACTGACGTATTGGGCTGGATCATCGCCCGAGTCACTGGCAAGAATGTGGCGCAAGTCATGTCCGAGCGCATCTGGAGCCGCCTGGCCACTGAGCAAGATGCTTATTTCACAGTGGATTCCATCGGCACCCCCTTTGCGGGTGGCGGCTTGAATACGGGGCTGCGTGATCTGGCAATGTTTGGCGACATGATGCGCAACGACGGCTACGCCAACGGCCAGCAAATCGTGCCAAAGGCCGTTGTGGACGACATCCGCCACGGCGGCGATAAGCGTGCTTTCTCCAAGGGCGGCTATCCCCTGCTGAAGGGCTGGAGCTATCGAGACATGTGGTGGGTCACGCACAACCCCGATGGGGCATTCACCGCCAGAGGGGTTTACGGCCAGACCATTTACATCGACCCCAAGGCTCAAATGGTGATTGCTCGCTACGCCTCGGCTCCTGTGGCCAGCAACGCGGCCAATGATCCGACCTCCTTGCCAGCCTATGATGCCGTCGCCAAATATTTGATGACACGCTAGGACCTCGCAAAATAACTCACGCCAGGGTGTCGTGGCAGGTCTGGGGTCTGCTGGCACTCGCTGGCGAACGTAAATAGTCATAGAAAGGCTTTTCCATGCAAGAAAATGTAGTGCCGTACACCGTTCCTCATGTCGCCACGAATGTGCCCGCCACAACGGCAGCAATCCGCAAGAAAGTGACACCCTTGCGGCTGAATGATATGCGCGCCCAACGCGAGAAAATCGTGATGATCACTGCCTACGATGCCACCTTCGCGGCAGTGGCGGGAGCTGTCCCCGGTCTCGATGCCATATTGGTGGGTGATTCCTTGGGGATGGTGTGCCAGGGCGAAGACAGCACGGTGCCCGTTAGTCTCGAAGCCATGCAGTACCACACCAAGTGCGTCGCTCGTGGCCTGGCGCTTGTGCAAGCGCCCACCTTGCTCGTCTCAGATTTACCCTTTGGCTCCTATCACGAGAGCGTCGAACAGGCAGTACGCAGCGCGTGCAAGCTCATGCAGTCCGGCGCGCACATGGTCAAACTGGAAGGAGGGGGCTGGACCGCTGACGTCGTCCGTTTTCTGGTCGAACGTGGTGTTCCCGTCTGCGCGCATTTGGGCTTGACGCCTCAAACCGTGCACGCATTAGGGGGCTACCAGGTACAGGGTCGCGGCGATGCAGCGGCAGCCACCTTGTTAGCCCAGGCGCGCGAACTGCAAGATGCAGGCGCGACCCTGGTCGTGCTGGAAATGGTACCGGCGGCACTCGCTCTCGAAGTGACCGAAGCCCTACCGCATTGCCACACTATTGGCATTGGCGCAGGCAGCGGTACGGCGGGTCAGGTGCTGGTCATGCACGATCTGCTTGGTGTGAACCTCAGCAAACCACCGCGCTTCGTGAAGAACTTCATGAATGGCGCGGGCAGTGTCCAGGAGGCTTTTGCACGCTACGTCCATGATGTGAAAAATGGCGAGTTCCCCGTCGACCAGGAACACGCCTGGTAATTGAGTTCGCTACAGCCGGCTCAGGTCGGCTGGGCGGTTCTCAATAATGGCCTCCATGCCAAAAAAACCTGTCACGGTAGACAGATCAAATCCTGTGATCAGCTTCTGATAAAAGCGGTCGTAACCGGCCATGCTCCGGGTGACCACCTTGATCAAATAATCCCAGTCGCCACCAATTCGATAGAACTCAGTGACCTCCGGCAAGCATTCAACATGCTTGCGAAACGCATCCGCCCATTCTTTCGAATGATGGCTCGTGCGAATCATTACAAATACGGTCAGATCGAAGCCCAGCGCGCTTAAATCCACGTCGGTTCGCGTGCCGCGAATCAGCCCGCTGGCGTTCAGCCGCTGCAGCCTGCGCCAGCACGCATTTTGGGACAAACCAACGCGCTCTGCCAAGTCTCGTTGAGACATCGTGGCGTCCGTTTGCAGGCATCTGATGATATTTAGATCAAAATTGTCTATTTTTTCCATAAAAGATATCAAATGACCCGTTTTAGAGAGAAATAGCAAAGAAATAGGTGAAATTTCAATGATTTGTTCATCGTATGATATTTACCAGTTAATTAAAAACCTGAGTGTGAATACGATGGCAAAAGAAGTATCGGTGGCGACCAGCCCATTGCAGCAGTTTGCGCAACGCCTGACAGGCGCGGATGTCGTCGAAAAACTGGCCGCTGGCCTGATTGGTAAAGACGCAGAAGTTGACGGTCCCTTTGGCCGCAAACCGCTGGTCTATGCCGATTACGTGGCTTCGGGCCGAGCTCTGATGCAGGTCGAGCGTTTCATCCTGGAAGACGTTCTGCCTTACTACGCCAATTCGCACACGGAAGCATCGTATTGCGGCGGTTTCATAACCCGTCTGCGCCGCGAGGCCCGCGCCACCGTTGCTCGCTGTTGTAACGCTGGCGCGGAACACGCCGTGATATTCACGGGCTCGGGGGCAACCGCGGGCATTAATCGCTTGGTAAACCTTCTCGGGGTTCGCGCCGCCGTCGCCGCAGGCAAGCCGGTGCGCGTCATTATCGGACCTTATGAGCATCATTCGAACATCTTGCCTTGGCGTGAAAGCGGTGCAGAACTGATCGAAATTGCTGAGAGCCCAAATGGTGGCCCCGATCTCGAACAATTGAGCCAGGCACTTGCTGCGAGCCATGGCGCACTTACCATTTGCGCGTTCTCGGCCGCCTCAAACGTGACCGGCATCATTGCAGATGTGCCCGCTATTACGCGTCAAGTCAAAGCAGCTGGCGCCAAAATGCTTTGGGACTATGCCGGCGCGGCACCCTATTTGCCGATGGATATGTCGCCAGCAAGCGACGCAGGCATCGATGCCATTGTCTTTTCACCCCACAAATTTCTGGGTGGCCCCGGCGCGTCGGGCGTATTGATTGTTCGCCGCGATGCCGTCACCACTAGCACTCCAACGTGGCCGGGTGGTGGCACCGTTAAATTCGTGTCGCCCCTCGGCCACGACTATAGCGACAGCCTGGAGTCGCGCGAAGAAGCGGGCACCCCGAACGTGGTAGGCGACATCCGGGTCGCGCTCGTCATGCTGGTCAAAGAAGCCTTGGGTGCCGAAACCATGCAGCGGCGTAACGCGGAATTGGTGCAACGTGCCATGGCGCGTTGGTCGCATCTTGAACACTTGGAACTGCTGGGTTCACTGACCGCGGGGCGTTTGCCGATTTTTTCGTTCCGAGTCAAAAACGGCAAGGGCGGAAACGTTCATCAACAGCTCGTCACCCGGATGCTGAGCGACCGCTTTGGGATTCAGGCACGCGGTGGCTGCGCTTGCGCGGGCCCCTACGTGCATCGCTTGCTCAAGATAGATGAAACCCAATCGGCACAAATGCGTCAGGCCATACTGGATGGTCGTGAAATCGAAAAGCCCGGTTTCATCAGATTGAATTTCAGCGTGCTACTGCCCGAAGACAAGGTGAATTTCATTTTGGAGTCGATTGCAACCATTGCAGCCGATGCGCCTGAGTTTGAAGAGCGCTACACGTTTGACGCCAGCCGGGCCATTTTCTCGCCCGTGGCGGTGTAGCGTCGCGAGATCTCGCGCGATAGCCGCGTTAGGTTGCATCGCCTGGTACGCAACAAAACGGCGCATCACACGATTCAGTGTGATGCGCTTTTTTATTGCTGTCGTCTAGCACCGGGACAAACTGTGTGCTTCGGATTGACCGAGGAATGCGAAAGACAGTCGCCCACGGTTTGTACGCCTATACATGGCGGGGGCATGGCTGTCAGAATTCTCTGCATCAATTTTGGGTCAACAGTCCAAGAGTACGGTATCAACATTGTTGATACTAAGAGGCATCAAATGCGAGTCTTCGTTAAAAAAAGGGGAAACAGCGCGGCGATACGCATCCCTGCGGCCGTCATGGAGGCAGTAAGCCACCGCTTCGGAACTCTCCGAAGTACAAGCATAAATCAGCGCACTGAATGGCAAGCCAATAAGCATGCGATGCTGATGCGCCTGTTCAATTGGCGGGCGGCGGCATTACCCGTGCCAGGAAAGCGGGTGCCATGCCATCCAAGCGTTGGGTATTTTCTGACTTTTGCGGCGTGTTCTTTTGGTGATCCGTTCTTAAGCGAAGGGCGAAGGGGAGGCCTGTCGTGCTCCTTTATGGCGGTCCGGACCGCCCGGTCGAGACATCGCAGGGCTCAACCCAGTTGGAATCGCCCGCCTTCGATTTCTTTCCGCTGATGTAGCGTGGGTGGAGCGCGAGGAATCTGAGGCAAGAAAACCATCGTTAAACGCGCGTAACCCGCGATGCTCGAACAGGCATTGCATAGAGTGCCGATCGCGGGTTCCGCGCGCTTGCCAATGGTTCTACGGTGAAGGCAGTCGCGCGCTCCACCCACCCTACGATCTCCGTGGCCCGGCTGGTGTTCTTGCACCCCACCTCGCACAGCGCCCAAAGAACAGCAACCGTAGCAATAAATAAAGGCAACGGCAGCCGTCGCTGCGGGGCTGACTATCTCGCGACGACCACCATCACGTTTCGTATCGAAGGCGTTTCACGGAGCCCTTGACGGACGCTTCACCGATCCTACTGGATCTTGATATTGCGTTCTTTAACCAGCAATTTCCACTGCGCGGTTTCCTTCGCCAGATGATCCCGCAGTTCGTCAGGCGAGCTTCCAAGCGATTCCGCACCGATGGAATCCAGGGTGGCACGCACCTTGGGTTCCGCCAGGGCCTCGCGCATGGCGGTATTCAACTTGGTGATCACTTCCGGCGGCGTGCCTGCAGGCGCGAAGGCCGCAAACCAGGGCATTAGCTCGTAGCCTGGCAAGCCACTTTCGGCCAGGGTGGGTACGTTCGGCAGTGCGGCCGAGCGTTTGCTGGTGGTGACTGCCAAAGCCCGCAACTTGCCTGCCTCGATTTGTGGCTTGGCTGAAGTGATGCTGTCGAACATATAGTCCACTTGTCCTCCAAGTAGATCGGCAATGGCCGGGCCGCTGCCTTTGTACGGCACATGCAGCATTTCCACGTTGGCCATAGAGCCAAACAGTTCACCTGCCAGATGGATAGAAGTGCCCACGCCTGCTGAGGCATACGTGTAATGGTTGGGCTGGGCCTTTGCCTTAGTGATGACGTCCTGCACGCTGTTGGCACCAGTACGGGCAGGATTCGTGACCAACACGTTGGGCACCACGGCCAGCAACGAGATTGGCGCAAAATCTTTGATGGGGTCGTAGTTAAGGTCCGCGTAGAGCGCCGGGTTGACGGCCATGCCATTGGCCACGATCAGGATCGTGTAGCCGTCGGGCTTGGCGCGCGCCACACTGGCTGCGCCGATGTTGCCTCCCGCACCCGCACGGTTTTCAACGATGAAAGACGTATTGAGCTGCTTGCCCATGGCTTCGCCCAGGGTGCGTGCAATGCTGTCCATCGCGCCACCGGGGGGAAAGGGCACGATCCATTTGACCGGGCGTTCCGGGTAGGTAGCTTGGGCCATGGCGCCCGTGGCCCCGCTCATGAGCGCCAGGCCCACGCAGGCGTGGGCGAAAGTGTTGAGTGCGTGTCGTAATGTCATGTTGTCTCCGTCTTGCTTGAATTATTGTTCGTACGCGCTCGCAGATTGGGCGCGCTAGCGGTCTCTGCGATAGAAAGCCAGCTTTTCCTCGTCCAGAGTCAAGCCCAGTCCGGGGCCATTGGGAATCTCCATTTCAAAATCGGAATAGCGTGGCGGGTTGGCAACGATGTCGTCCTTCAACAGCAGGGGGCCGAACAGCTCGGTGCCCCAAGACAAGCGGGGCAGGCAGGCAAAACCATGGGCCGACGCGACAGACCCAATCGAGCCTTCCAGCATGGTGCCGCCATAGAGCGAGATACCCGCCGCATCGCCTACAGCAGCCGTGCGCAGCATTTCGTGAATGCCCCCCGACTTGGCGATCTTCAATGCCAGCACATCGGCCGCACCCAGACGTGCAATTGCCAATGCATCTTCCGGACCACACACCGCCTCGTCAGCCATGATGGGTACCACAAAGCGGGCAGCCAGACGCGCCATGCCAGCCAGGTTGGCACGGGGGATGGGTTGTTCGATCAGGTCTACACCCGCCGCTTCAAGGCGCGCAATCGCTCCGGCTGCGTCGGCTTCGTTCCAGGCCTGGTTGACGTCCACCGTGACGCGGGCCCGGTCACCCAGTGCCTGTTTGATGCGAGACACGTGTGCAACATCCTCCATCACTGATCGTCGGCCCACTTTGAGTTTGAAGGTGTTGTGGCGGCGGCTTTCCAACAGCGATTCGGCCTCGGCAATATCACGGGCAGTATCGCCGCTCGCCAACGTCCATAGCACCGGCAGCCGAGTACGCACGGCACCACCCAATAGCGTGGATACAGGCACGCCCAGGCGCTTGCCCTGAGCGTCAAGTAGCGCGCTTTCGAGTGCAGACTTGGCAAAGCGGTTGCCGCGCGCCACCGTTTCCAGGCGCTGCATGGCCGCGTGTATGTTGCTTGCATCCAGACCGGCCAGGGCCGGTGCCAGATAGGTGTCGATGGCCAGCTTGATGCCTTCCGGGCTTTCCTCGCCATAGCTCAGGCCACCTATCGTGGTGGCCTCGCCGATCCCTTCAATACCATCGCTGCACGCCAGGCGCACAATAACCAGCGTCTGGCGCTGCATCACCGTCATGGCCAGTTGATGGGCGCGGATGGTGGGCAGGTCTACCAAGATCGCTTTGACTGAAAGGATGCTTACCGGATTCATACTTTTTTCTGCTAAATGACAATGTGGCATGCAGTATGGCTTGCGCTACAAAGGCAAGTCCAAGACTATATGGGTTCCAATTAATACCTTTTAGGTCTGAATAATCTATGCAGCTCAGGCACCTTCGATACTTTCAGGCGGTAGCGGAAGAGGGCAGCTTTACGCGAGCGGCCGAAAGGCTGCATATGGCCCAGCCGCCGCTCAGTCGGCAAATTCGCCAGTTCGAGGAAGAGCTCGGTGTGGCACTGTTTGAACGAAGTACGCGAGCGCTGCGCTTGACCGAGGCCGGTCGATTTCTGCTGGAGCAATCGCGCGTATTGACCGCGAGGCTGGAAGAAATGTTGGAGGCCACCCGTCGGCTTGGACAGACGCAGCGGCGTTGGTTCGGCATTGGGTTCGTGCCGTCTACGCTGTACGGTTTCGTACCGGAACTGATCCGGCAACTGCGCAGTGCCGACAGTCAGGTCGAGGTAGGCCTATCAGAGATGACGACCTTGCCGCAGATCGAGGCGCTAAAAGCGGGGCGCATTGATCTGGGCATCGGCCGGATTCTGCTCGATGATCCGGCGGTGGAGCGGCAGGTACTGATGACTGAACCGTTGATGGCCGCCGTTCCTTTGCATCATCCGCTGGCGGGGCAAGCATGTGTCTCGGTGGCGCGCTTGGCGCAAGAACCCTTTGTGCTGTATCCCGCCAGACCCCGACCCAACTTCGCCGATCATGTGCTTGGCCTGTTTCGTGCGGAAGGTCATATCTTGCAAGTCGTGCAAGAAACGAATGAGTTGCAGACCGCGATCGGTTTGGTGGCAGCAGGACTCGGGGTAACGATCGTGCCTGTATCAGTGCAGCGTTTACAACGGCAGGATGTTGTACACGTGCGGATTGATGCCGAGACGTTCGTGTCACCGGTCATCGCGAGCTATAGAAAGGACGATACTTCGCCTTTCTTGGCGCAGGCATTGCGGCTGGCTGAAGAACTGGCTCGTGGCCACGGCTAACCGTGGGACCGGTCAGTGTGTGAGGCAATGCATTAACCTAAATAGAGACCGACAAAAGAAAACCCCGCCAGTCTTGAGAGGGCGGGGTTACGAGGCGCTGCAGGGACAATACTGAGATAAGTGTTGGTGGAGCGGAGGAGGATCGAACTCCCGACCTTCGCATTGCGAACGCGACGCTCTCCCAGCTGAGCTACCGCCCCATCAAGCAAGAACAAAACTATACAAGCAAGCATAAATGCCGCGCAAGAATGCGCGACAGTTTTTTTTACACGAATTCCAGCGTGGCAATCACGGGGGCGTGATCCGATGGTTGCTCATTCTTGCGGGGGCCTTTGTCGATCGTGCAGGCGACGCAGCGCTTGACCAGCGGCGCGGAAAGCAACACGTGGTCAATGCGCATGCCAGCATTGCGGCGGAACGCGAATTGGCGATAGTCCCACCAGCTGAAAGATTTCTCCGGTTGCTCGAACAAGCGGAAGGAGTCTGTCAGTCCCAGATCGAGCAGTGACGTTAAGGCTGCGCGTTCCGGTTCGGACACTAGCACTTGGCCTACCCATTTCTCAGGGTTGTGCACGTCTTCATCAGCGGGCGCGACGTTGTAGTCGCCCAGCACCGCCAAGCGCGGGTATTGTTTGATTTCATCAGCAAGCCAGTCGTGCAGTGCCTTGAACCATTCCAGCTTATAGACATATTTGTCTGAATCGAGGCTTTGGCCGTTGGGGCAATAAGCACACACCACACGCACATCGCCTTCAGGGCTGGGAATGGTCAGGGCCAACACGCGCTGCTGCGGGTCGTCGTAGCCCGGAATGTTGCGAACCATGGACGTGCCAGGCACGCGCGTGAGAATGGCGACACCGTTGTAGGTCTTCTGGCCAGCCCACACCGCGTGATAACCCACTTCGGTGAAGGCATCTACCGGAAACTTCTCATCGGGGAGCTTCAATTCCTGCAGGCACAGAACGTCCACCGGGTTCTCGGCCAACCAGGCCAGAACCTGGGGCAGGCGGACATTTAGGGAGTTGACGTTCCAGGTGGCTAATTTCATAATTTTAGTAGACCGTTTATTTATGCGGTTCTTAGGCTATCTGCCTTCCAAAATCCCGGTCTAGCTACTCATCTGGCTACTCATTCGGGGCGTGGTTGGCATTGCGCCGCGGATAAGGCCAGATGATACCCCGGTCACGCCGCCTTCTTTTGCTGCTTGCTTCGCTCGATCAGTGCCATGACGCTGACTGCCGTGATTCGGGTGGCATCACCGATCTTCACTTGTTCCAGATCGCCGCGTTTGATCAATCGGTAAATCATCGTGCGCGATAGACCCAAAGCGCCTTCGGCTTCTCTCAAACGAAACAGCAGTCTTTCGTGCGCAGCAGGCGCGGGCGTTTTTACGGTTTGGCTTGCAATCATTTGATCCTCCAAGCGGTGCGGGTGAGTTCGATTCCTTCGTTACCTGCCAGCACGGCTTCCTGCTGCGCCGAAGGGGTGGGGATTTGGGTGGTCATGCTGATATCTCCGAATTCAAGAACGCTTCGATGAAGACTTGCGCGGCTTGCGCATTGATCGCGTTGCCGTAGGCGCGCAGTCGTCCCACTCTTGCGGTAGCCCCATGAGCCAGCGGGAATGTGCCGGGTTCAACTGGCCGCCACTTTCCATCTCGGCAGAGGAGCCAATCAACATCTGCCCAGTGGCCGTTAGTCGGGCCGGGCCGGGGAGCCATGCTTGAACTTGCAAGTTCAGATCCGTGAGCGCAACTCCCATTGATGACCCGCGCTCGATCGACTTTCGCTTGCGGGCTAGAAATGCTTCCGGCGTCCCGTTCGCTGGGTTCGTCACTGGAGTGGCCCAACTGGCAAGATGCACAGTCACATCCGCAAGCCCGATCTGAGGATCTGTCGGCTTGCGCCCCGTTGTGATTGGCGGATTCGGCTTCGCATCTACGATCGTGCTGCTGGGCGTCGGCCATCCGGCCAGGTGCACCACCGCATGGTTCAATTGCTCGCCCTTCTTGCCGCCACCCCTCTCTGAGAACGGTTGCGCATTCGCATGGCGATAGTCCCGAGCTGCTGGTGTTGGCCAGCCTGCGGTCTGCGCCTGCATCGGTAGGCCATTGCGCGGGTCCGGCGTCAGTTCGCCCCGTTTCTCTGCATCGTTCGCTCTCGGCGTCGCCCAACTGGTTAACATCACGAAGTCGTTCAGATTCGATCCGTGCCGATCGCTGCCCATCGCTCTCGATGCTTGACCTCCGCCCGTGCCATCGCTGGTCTGCGGTGTCGGCCACGACGCAAGTGGCACTATCTCCGACAGGTAACCGCTCGTTCGATTTGTAGCCACTCGGGATGGCCGCATTCCCTTGCGCTCGATCGTGTCCATCACTGTTGGCGTGGGCCAGTTGGCGGTTAACACCTGGTGGCAAAGCTGCACTTGGCCGGGACCGTTTCGGTTTCCCAGTTGTGCGTCCACGGTGTTCGGCGTACGCCACCCAAAAAAGTCGGTCGCGCATATGCGGCGCACCGACGCTCGCAGACGGAAACGGGACCGCCCCGAAGGCGTAACCCAGGGCTTCCATGTCAGTGTGAACAAGGTCGATCCAAGGGCCGCTGTCTTTGCTCGCAACCTGCTCTCCAAAGACTGCTGGAGGTTTGCGCTCTTTGATGAGATGGTGCCAGTGAGGCCACAAGTGCCGCTCGTCATCAAACCCAGCTCCTTTGCCTGCCGAGGAGAAAGGTTGGCAAGGGCAGGAACCGGTCCAAACAGGTCGATCATCTGGCCATCCTGCGGCGCGAAGGGCATAAGACCAGACGCCGACGCCTGCGAAGAAATGGCATTGTGTGTAGCCGCGTAAGTCATCGTGGTAAACGTCCTCAATGCTGCGTTCGTCCACGTCACCAGGTGCGATATGGCCGGCCGCTATTAGGTTGCGCAGCCATTGGGCCGCGTAGGGGTCGATTTCGTTGTAGTAAGCGCCCAGGCTCATGCTGACTCCAATGATTGGGATACGATTGACGCAAGAACAACAAAGGGGCACCGACGATGAAGATTCACCTGGGCACGGACGGCAGGGACTACGCCAGCGTTCTTGCGGTAGAGGAATTTGGCGGTCCTGGGTTCACTTGGGAGATCGTGACCAGGGACCGGCGCACGTCTGCAGTCGTTGCGACGCAGCGAGGAGAGGTACGCTACAAGTCGAAGGCGGAAGCGGCCAAAGCAGGAGAAGGTGCTCTGCTATGTTTTGAGTTTTCTCTGTAGCGCAATAGTTTTGCGGTCGAAAGAGTTATTTGGGCTGTGCTGCGAAGTTCCGCAAATTGACATTTCCTCAGCGAGTATTTCGAACTGAGACGTTGATGCCTGAATGGCTGCAGGGGGCGACTGCTAACGGTGGATTTGGACACGGGGTTAAAAAAGGGCGTTTCCGTTATAAACAGAAGCGTGGGGGGGGAGTTGATGGCTCGTAAGAGGAAATAGGGTTTATGGCT
>JBEBWV010000089.1:0-22642 GCA_040391965.1 Achromobacter deleyi
CCCTCTGCTCCCAAAGCAGATGCGCTACCAGGCTGCGCTACGCCCCGAAGGATCGAGACTATACACCAGAAATGTTTTGGCTGCATTGGAGCTCGGAATTATTTTGTGCAGGCGCCGCTATTTTTCCCATTGTTCGAGGCAAAACGGCCAGGAAATCGTCTGATATTGCTGTCCGTAGCGCGAGCATCGGTGCGAGCGGTGCTACTTTTCAGGCACTTCACTTGCAGACCTAGTTGCAACCTTAGGGCCGCGCCATGACTGACACGCTGTGCACATTTTTCTGATCCGATGCCTGTTTTTTTGGCTCGCCCTGGCGTCGGGGGCAAACTCGGCAGACCTGATCGTCTTCTGGGACAAGCCGCAACGGGGCGGCAACAGCTTTAATCGTCTGCCACCTGATGCTGCCTACTTTGCGGCCTTGAAGGCCTATGGCGCAAGCTGGGTGCGGCTTTCGTACGATAAGTGGCCACCGACGCAACGGGATTTTTTGCTTGGCAATGCCGATCAGTTCTCCGCGCTTGCGGCAGATGACCTGGCCACCTTGCTCGCCACGCTTGACCGGGCCCACGCTGCCGGTCTGAAGGTGGTGGTGGCGCCATTGTCCTTGCCGGGCATGCGTTGGGCACAGAACAACGACGGCCGCTTCGATGGTCGGCTATGGGAGCAGGAGGCGTTCTGGCGTCAGGCAGCCGCGTTCTGGCGAGACCTGGCGTTTGCCTTGAAAGATCATCCTGCCGTGGCAGCCTATAACCTGGTGAACGAACCCGCCCCAGAGAAGCAAGGTGGCTTGCCGGAACACGCCGACGCCGCCACGATGCAAGCCTGGTATGCCCGGGAGAAGGGCGGCAGCCGCGACTTGCTGGCGTTCTATCACTTGCTTATTCATGCCATTCGCGAGGTAGATGACGTAACGCCCATCATGGTTGATACGGGCTGGTATGGCGCGGTAGACGCCATTGCATACTGGCCTGCAGCGCTGGCCGACTCGCGTGTGCTCTATAGCTTTCATATGTACGAGCCTTATGCGGCGACAAGCGCGCCCAATATGAAACGCGAGCATCCGTATGCGTATCCCGGCGCGGTGCCGTTTGGTGAGGGCGAAACGCGCTGGGACGCCGCGCGCGTGCAAGGCTATTTGCAGGGGCCTGTTCTATGGGCCAAGGCACATGGCGTGCCACCGCAGCGCCTGGTGGTGGGTGAGTTCGGGTGTATGCGCAGGTTATCTGGCTGCCCTCAGTATCTGGATGACGTGCTGACCGCTATTGAGGCAAATCAGTGGCATTGGGCGTTTTACAGTTTTCGAGAAGACAGCTGGGACGGCATGGATTACGAGCTGGGTACGCAGGCCGTGCCATGGCGGTATTGGCAGGCCGTTGATGCCGGAGCACCAGACCCTATTGCGCGCCATGCCACGCCGGTGTTTGAACCCATTCGCGCGCGATTGCAACGCAATGAGTGAGTACGCTGCGGGCGGCGGCTGCTTATCAACGCTGGTGTATTGGCCGTAGCGACTTAGCGTTCCGGTGTGCAACAGCCAACGTTGCGCTTGGGTACCACGCACGGTGGCGAATATCGCCATCGTGCGTTCGCTGCTCGCCGCCATCAAGCGTGCTTGCGCTCAGTCCAGCTTGAGGTTGGCACCCTCAATGACAGGCTTCCATTTCAGGTAATCGTCTTTGATGGTCACGGCGAACTGGTCCGGCGTTGTGGGCATGGCCTGTGCTCCTTGCGCAGCCAATGCCTCCTGCATGGCGGGCAACGCCAGCACTTTGTTCAGTTCCGTATTCAGCGTTTGAATGATGGGTTTGGGCGTTCTGGCCGGTGCCAGTAATCCGTACCATACGCGCACATCAAAGCCCGAATAACCCAACTCATCCACCGTAGGCACGTCAGGCAGGATCGGGCTGCGCTTGGGCGAAGTGACGGCCAGAGCAACGGCGCTGCCCGCCTTGATTTGCGGTGCTGCCGAAGGAATCGACGTGAAAATTACCGGTACCTGCCCACCCAGCAAGTCGGCCATGGCCGGGCCCGAGCCTTTATAGGGCACATGGACCAACTTGATATTGGCACGCTGCTGCAAGAGTTCGGCGGCCAGATGTGTAATGGTGCCAGCTCCCGGCGAGCCGTAGTTGACGGCACCAGGGGCTTTCTTGGCCGCGGCAATCAAGGCTTCCAAGGATTGATAAGGGCTGTTTTTCCCAGCGACGATGACAAGCGGTGCTTCACCCACGATCCCGATCGGCTCAAAGTCTTTTATCGGGTCATACGAGAGCTTGCTGTAGATGGAGGGTGCCACCGCCAGATTGTCGACCTGACCCATCACGATTTCATAGCCGTCCGGCTTGGCGCGTGCCGCAGCGCCTATGCCGATGGTTCCCCCCGCGCCGGGTCTGTTTTCTGCCACCACGTTCCACTTTGTGGTTTCACCCAATTTGGCGCTGACCGTTCGTGATAGAAAATCTGTGCCGCCGCCGGGCGTAAATGGAACGATGATGCGAATGGGCTGATTCGGATACGTGGTTTGGGCTTGGACGCTTGCGGTGGCGCCTAGTACACAGGTTGAGAGCAGCAGGGTGCGTAGCATCATGTCATGTGTCTCCATCGTTATAGGTATAGTGGCCGCGCTAAGCAGCCTTTTGTGACTTCACGGTCTTACTGCAGCATCGTCAGATGACGCCGCGCTCGTGCAAACTGTGGATATCTTGTTTGTTGAATCCCAACTGTGCCAACACGCGTGCCGTATCGGCACCCAGCGCAGGCGCTGCTGATACGGGCTGGCTCGATGCTTGCGAAAATTTGATGGGAAAGCCCAGCATGCGCACGTCCCCATGCTCGCCGTGAGGTACGTCTATCGCCATTTGTTGATCCTGCACTTGTGGGTCTTCAAACACTTCTTGCAAGTTCAGAACCTGCCCGCATGGCACGCCGAATTGATTCAGTCGCTCGATCCAATGCGCGCTCGTGTTCAGCCGCGTTCGTGCCTGAATCGCCGCCGTAATCGACGCTCGGTTTTGCATGCGGTCGGCATTCGTTTGATATAGCGGATCCGTGCGCAGAGCAGGTAGTTCCAACGCATCGAGCAGTTTGTTGTAGATGACATCGTTGCTCGGCGCGATGGCAACCTGACCGTCCGCCGTCTCGAACAAGCCGTAGGGTGCAGCGATGCCGTGATCATTCCCCGTGCGCGCTGGCAACTCACCATTGGCGAAATAGTTCGATGCCTGAAAGCTCAACAGGCCGATCATGCTGCCCAGCAAGCTCACGTTGACGCTGTCGCCCTGGCCCGTGCGCTCGCGGCGCAATAGGGCGGCCACGATGCCCAAAGCTCCGTTCATGCCGGCGATCAGATCGCTGATGGGTGGCCCTGCACGCATGGGAGGCTCGTGCTCGCCGCCGTTCAGGCTCATGAAGCCGCTCATCGCCTGCGCAATGAAATCGAAGGCGGGCCGATCACGGTAAGGCCCGGTTGTGCCGAACCCGTTGATACTGCAATGAACAATGTCGGGCCGTATGGCTTTGAGTTGCTCATCGCTCAGGCCCATCTTTTCCATGACGCCGGGTCGGTAGTTTTCCACGACGACATCGCAGTCGGCGATCAGTTGTCGCAGAATGGTTTTGCCTTCGTCACTGTACAAGTCCAGCGTGACCGATTGTTTGTTCCGGTTGTAGTTGGCGAAGTACCAGCTTATGCCGTTGCGAATGACACCTTGTCGGCGTACCGGATCCCCTTCGCCAGGAGCCTCAATTTTGATGACATCGGCTCCCATATCGGCCAGCAGCGAGGTGCAAAAAGGACCCGAAATAATACGAGTCAGGTCCAGAATTCGGATTCCAGATAAAGGCATAGGTCTCTACACTGTTGAAGAATGCGTACAAGCTCAGCCAACGGCAGCTACGGCGTCTGCGTAGTCGTGTAGCGTCAGGCGCGGGCCGGCTTTTATGAGCTGTCCAGGCAGCGTGCGCTGCATCACTTGTTCGAAGCGTCGGGCCACCTGAATCAAGGCCGCGAGGTCAATGCCGGTTTCGATGTCCATTTCATGAAGCAGGTTGACCAGGTCTTCGGTGCAGATATTGCCGGTGGCACCCGGTGCGAAGGGGCAACCACCCAAACCGCCCAGCGACGACTCAAATGAAGTAATGCCTGCACGCAGGCCCTCCACGACATTGACCAAGCCCAGGCCTCGCGTGTTGTGAAAATGCAGAGACAGCTTCATGTCGGGAAAGTCGTTACGCAACGCGTCGACGGTTCGACGCACTAGCTTGGGAGTCGCCATGCCCGTGGTATCACCCAGGGTCACGGCGTCAAATCCCAAACGGGAGAATTGCGCGACGATGGTTTTGAGCACAGCGATGTCCACGTCCCCCTCAAATGGACAGCCAAATGCCACCGCGATAGCGCCTTTGCGGCGCATGGCTTGACCCTGCAAGAGCTGCGCCACCTCTTCAATATCGCGTAGCGATTGCTCGACCGGCCGGTTCAGGTTTTTCTGATTATGGCTTTCGGTGGCCGACAGGAAGACCACCACCTCATCCGCATGAGAAGACAGTGCGCGCTCTACACCGCGACGATTTGGCGCCAAGGCGCTCAACATCACACCTGCACGCTTATTCACCTGCGCCAGCAGTTCCACCGCGTCGCGCAACTGCGGCACTGCACGAGGCGACACGAAGGACGTGGCCTCAATGTGGCGTACGCCTGCGTCGATCAGGGCATTCAATATTGCGACTTTTGTCTCGGTAGGCACGAATTCAGGCTCGCTTTGCAGCCCGTCGCGCAACCCCACTTCAACGACTTCAACTCGAACGGGAAGGCTCACGTCTTTCTCCTGACGCCCGGCGCTTGTCCGGGACTATGGGTTCGTGAGTCTATGGTGCGAGATCACGTCTGATGACACAAATCGTCAATCTTCATTGGGGCATCGCGAAACGCGATGGCTATTGTGCCAACGAGAAAAAAAGAGAGAGATTTCTGCGTTGCGGCATGCTTCAGACGCAGCAGAGACAGGGCGCCGTGCTTAGACACTGCCCTGTGACTGCACTTCGTGGATCAGGTGGTCCAAGAGCAGACGGGCGGCACCGGACAAGGGCTCATTGCTGCGCACGCACAATTTAAGTTGGCGCTGTGCCCACGGATCCGTCATGGGGATTATCCGGAGGTCATCGCAGGCGAACAAAGACAACGCTTCGATCGGCACAATACCGATGCCCAGATCACTGCGAACCATGGATACCAGCGCGTCGTAGGACGTGACCTGGAACCGCAAGCGCACCGTACGATTAATGGCGGCGGCTTCGCGGGTAAACAGATAATTGGCGGCACTGCCGCGATGCATGCCGACATGGTCGTAGTCGAGGGTGTCGACAAAGGCGATGCTGCCACGGCTGGCTAATGGGTGGTCACGATTGACGACCAGCGTCATCACGTCGCGCTGATACGGGAAAATGCGCAGACCCCGATCATCGTCGGTCTGAGTGTAAATACCAATGTCGGCCGCATTCTCCTGCACCGCTCTTGTCACGGCCGAACTGATGTTCTCTTCTAGGTCGATCTGCACATCAGGGTGCCGATTCAGAAACCGGCGCAACTCGCCCGGGAGAAACTGCGTGATGGAAGACAGATTGGCAGTAATGCGTACATGCCCGCGCACGCCCGATGAGAAGTCACGGATTTCTTCAGCAAGTCCACGTGCCTGGTGTAGTATCGCCCGCGCATGTCGTGCCAGCGCGAGCCCGGCACTGGTAGGTTCTACCCCGCGAGCGTGGCGGTTAAACAGGGTGACATCCAGGCTGCGCTCAAGTTCAGATAGACGTTTGCTGAGCGCTGACGCGGCAATATGCTCGCGTGTAGCCGCTGCGGCAATGCTGCCTTCCTCAAGGACGGTCACAAAGACCTGAAGGGTATAGAGGTCCAGGCGAGTCGCAGGTGGATGGGCGGGCGTGTCGGGCGTGGTCATGATCAAAGAATATCGTAAATGCAGCGGAACTGAGCGGTGCCTGCAGGGCGTTTTTCACGATGTTGAGCGGGCTTTCACGGCATGTTGGTTGCCTGGCTTACGCGACGAAAGCCGCGAGATGGTGTGGGGTTTGACGTGGAGGCGGTACGCCATGCTGGCGTGAGCGTTGGCATGTGCAATATGCACACGCGTATTGCGCTCGTGGACGACATTGCATATGCATTCCGAACCCGGTCAAACCGTTCTGACTGCCACGTTGACACTTCGCCCGGCGTTGCCGTAAATGAGCCGGGCCGCTACCTTCACGTCGCTCAGCCCTATTGCGACGATATGTCAACTCAAGCATTATTGAAAAATTAACGAGCGAGCCGCTTGAAATCAAACTGGAGAAACACAATGTACCGTCCTTCGATGACGCGAGCGGAGCGTTAGGAAAATGGGGAATTTGCTTCTTTTGCTGCTTGGCGTCGATTATCTTCGCAAGCGCGCGCGCACCCTGCTTATTGTCGGTTGTCTGGTCCTGGGCGCCGGCATTTTTGTGTTCGTCGATGCGCTGGATAACGTCTTGTATTTCCCGCTGAATTTCTTCGCGATGCTCTTGGTTATCGACGGTGTTGCCACGCTGGCCATTGCCAAGTCCGGAGTGGGGGGGCAGCGCTTATTGCGCTATGCCAAAGGGATTTTCGTGTTGGTGGCTGGCATTCTTACCCTGGTCGGGGACAACCACGGACATTTCCTCTTGTCGATGATTTTCGGCATGCTGTTTTTGGTCGACGGGATAATGCAGTGCAGTGCCGCCTATGTGGTGCGCTACAAGCGCTGGCGCTATGTTTTTGCCTCTGGCGTGGCCCAGGTGTTGTTGGCGATCTTCTTTTTTCAGCCCTATCCCACCCACTATGTCGGCACGCTTCCGTACTGCATTGGGCTGTTCCTGGCGTTCTCAGGACTCAAGCTGTTGTCATTGGCGCGTCGGGTCAAGCATCTTGACGTCAACCCGGCTCTGGCGACCAACCCAGACCTGGACTTCATGCCCACGCGAATTGACGCCCAGGTACAAACCATGTTTGACGGGCCACCGCTAGCGTCTGAGCATGCCCTGACGGTTCACATTTGGACCCCGTCCGGGTCTGCCAAGACGCAGACCCGCAGCTATCCCGTGTTGGACCGTTATATCGCCGCCGTCGACCTCAACGGCGTGGTCTCGACTGGCCACGCCGCGCTGGAAGCGCCGGAAGGCATATACATAAGCCTGTACCCCGCCGAGGAAATCGACCGTTCGCCGGAGCGATTCGGAACGATTCTGAGGGCCACCGCCGACAATGACGTGCCCGGTGTATTCCAGCCTGATTACCCCACTGAGTCCAAGACGTGGTGCCCGTCCACGGTGCAGGTCCGTATCCGCAACTACGACGTGGGCAATCTGAGGGCATTCTGGGACGAATATCGCAAGACCACCATCTACAACCTGACGCATCGCAATTGCTCCAGCTCGGTATCCGCCGCATTGGAAGCGGCATTGGATGGCGCCGTCGGGCGCTTGCATGGCCCACAAGCTGGCTGGCGCGTGCTATTGCGGCTGTTGCTGACGCCGGAGCTTTGGGTGGCATCACAAATCCGTAAGCGCGCCCTGACCATGGCCTGGACGCCTGGTCTGACGCTCGACTATGCACGCGCGCTCAGCATGTTGGCAGACCCGCGTCCGTTCGGTTGGTGGAAGATGTCCCGGGCAGCACAACGCCAGATCTCCGACATGCGAGCCAGTTGGCGCAAACAGGACCGCAATGCCATAGCGCGCAATGCGCAGGCCCAATCTTCGCAAGGTGTTCAATGATGTACGTCGCCTGGACTTGGCCCTTTCATGTTGTCCACACGCAGGACTCGTGTGCTTCCCGACGCGTGAAAAAGGCCCTCTGCCGTGCTCAGTAGTGGCGTGCTAGTCGTGCCTGGCTTTCGAGATGTACCTGCCCTCGGGGCCTGTGCATCATGACCCTCATGATCGTTGTGGTCTTGGTCATCCTGATTGGTGCCGTCTGGGGCGCGCTGGCGTTATGGTTTCAGTCACCGTTTGTCGGCCGGGCGCGGGGCGTCTTGCCCGCCGTCTGGCTAGCGCTCGCGGCCGCTGCGCTGAGCGGACTGGCGCTTGGCATTCCACTGCTGGCGTGGTCATTTGGTGCGACGCTTCTCGCCTTGCTTTTATGGTGGTGGCTGGGAGTTCGTCCTTCCAACGAGCGCCAATGGATGCCTGAAGTGGCTCACTTGAGTCGTGGTTCGGTCGCGGGCGACATTGTCACCCTGCACAACGTGCGCAATTTCAACTGGCGATCGACGACCGACTATGACGCACGGTGGGAAACCCGTGTCTATGATCTGTCGCAACTGGAATCCGTGGACTTGGCGCTGTCTTACTGGGGGCGACCCGCAATTGCGCACGCGATCGTGTCTTTCGGTTTCAGTGACGGCCAGTATGTTGCATTCTCGGTGGAAATTCGCCGCAAAATGGGTGATAAATTTTCGGAAATTGGCGGCTTCTTTCGGCAGTACGAATTAGCCGTGCTTGCCTCCACAGAAGAAGACAGCTTGCGCGTGCGCACCAATGTACGGGGCGAGGACGGGTATTTGTACCGCGTGCAAATGCCCGAGGGCGCGGCTCGTGCGCTGTTCCTGTCGTACGTGCAGACGGCCAGCCGTTTGGTGCGAAAACCCCGTTTTTACAACACGTTAACCGCCAATTGCACCACCATCGTGTACCGGATGGTCGATCAAATTGTCCCCGGTCTGCCCTTGGATTACCGCTTGCTGCTGTCGGGTTATTTACCCGAGTACCTGTATCAGTTGGAGGCGCTCGACGGTGCGGACACTCCTGAAGCGTATCGACTGGCCGGCCATTACACCGAGCGGGCGCGCGCGACCCAGAGCAATGAGCAATATTCGCGCAATATTCGTTGCGGCGTACCGGGTGTCAAGACAACATAGGGTAGGTTCGTTAGTAACAAGGAATAACTCGCTCTCCCGTATATAGGGGCAGACCGGAAATATATCTGTTACGTTTGATTGCAAAATCATTGCGATCTGAGTCAATCATTCTCCAAACTCGCAACAATTGCCTTGATTGTTGATTAGTTGCGAAGTTACACGGGAGCTTGGATTGAAATTCACAAAACGTGATGCCACTCTGGAATATTCTGGTCGTTCTCTGCAAATAGCCCAGCCAGTGCTTTGGATTCTGGGTATCGCGCCCGTCGTTTTCTCCAGTGCCACCATGGCGGCGTGTGCGCCCGCCGGGTCCCCTACGACAGGTCAAAGCGTGACCTGTGTGGGTACGACCACCAATTCATCGGTACTCGCTGCATCCGGCAGTCAGAATGTCTCGATTACGGTCGCACCCGGCGCCACGTTCACGACGAATGCCGTCCGCGCATTTTCCGTAGAGAGTGCAAGCAGCATTACCAATAATGGCAGCATCAGAGTGAGTGGCGGGAATGGTTCCTCACGAGGAGCCATGGTCGGCTTTGGCAACGACAACACGCTGATCAACAATGGTTCCATCACGACAACTGGCACATTGGTTCGAGGTATCTCTGCGCCCGATATGGGCAGCACGCGAACCACCATCATTAATACCGGAACCATTACGACAACCGGTAACAGTGGCCACGGTATCGGCCTCAATGGGCCGGGTAATACCGTGACCAATAGTGGCGTGATCGATGTCAGTGGCACAGACGCCAAAGGTGTCTATCTGCAGGGCGGCAGCCCGACCGAAAACGTGTTCTTCAACAGTGGCACGATCCATGCGAGAGGCGCCAGTTCGAATGGCATAGCGGGCGCTGACGGTGTGCATGTCAACACCACAAACGTCAATGGCTTTTATGCGCGGGTGGTGAACCTGCCTGGCGGCTCCATCATTGCCGATCACTCCTACGCATTGCGCGGACAGAACGGCAATGAAACCTTTATCAATAGTGGCTATCTGGAGGGGCATGGTGGCACGAGCGGAAATACCGCCGTCTTCATGGGACCTCAGGGTACAGGTACGTTCATTCTGCGCACGGGGTCAGTAATTCGGGGTGTCGCGGATGGTGGCGGTGCTGCCAGTAATGCCTTCCTGGAAGGTCAGGGTCTGGTTGACAACGAATTCACCAACTTCAACTCACTCACGATGCGCGGAGACGACTGGCGTTGGACGTCGGATTCAAACTTTAGTAATCGAATCGACCTGCAAAGTGGCAATTTTTACCTTGCAGGAACGCTAGGCAGCCCCAGCAATACGCTCGCGGCAGG
The DNA here is from genome assembly GCA_040391965.1 of Achromobacter deleyi. Classification (GTDB taxonomy): domain Bacteria; phylum Pseudomonadota; class Gammaproteobacteria; order Burkholderiales; family Burkholderiaceae_B; genus Achromobacter; species Achromobacter deleyi_B. The sequence goes on from JBEBWV010000089.1 coordinate 10,236, forward strand.
TGCCGTGCTGGCCGGCACCGGAACGCTGGCAGGAGCCCTGAGCAATGCGGGTGAGATTCGGCCAGGACCGAACGACGGCGTGAACTTCGGCGCATTAACGGTGCGTGGTAACTATGTAGGGGCAGGGGGCTCTCTGACCCTGAACACGCAGTTGGGCACAGACAACTCACCTACTGACAAACTAGTGATCGATGGCGGCCAGGCGACGGGAGCCACGCCTATCTCGGTTATCAATCGAGGTGGCACAGGCGGCCTGACTACGGCTAACGGTATTCAGCTTGTACAGGCAAGCAACGGCGCCACGACGACAGCCGGTGCGTTTTCACTGGCCACGCCGCTGACCGCTGGTGCCTATGACTATCACCTGTATCGGGGAGGCGTCGATGGCTCGAACGCCGACAGTTGGTACCTGCGCTCAAGCGGCTTTGTGGTTGCAGGCAAGGTAGTCGGAACCTTGCCAGAGGCAATCGCGATTGCTGAGGAAATCGCCGTGCAGACGGCGGCACCGCCACCGAGTATCGAGACCGTGACGCTCTATCGGCCTGAAGTTGCGCTGTACAGCGCCATACCGATGGTGGCACGGCGCATTGGCATCATGCAGCTCAGTACCTTCCATGATCGCCAAGGCGATCAAACCTTGTTGCAACAGGATGGCGAGCGCGTGGCGGGTTGGGCACGGGCCTTCGGCAGCAGCTACAAGCAGGGCTTGGCTGGCGATGCGCAACCAAACTTCGATGGCAATATATCAGGCGCCCAGTTCGGTCAGGATCTCTACACGCGAACCAATGCGTCCAATACACAGGATCGGTTTGGTCTTTTCGCGGGCTATACCTACGCCAAAGGCGACGTGAATGGTTCCATCGGGGGCTTGAACAGCAATGCGGGTCGACTCACCATGGATGGCTATAGCGTCGGTGCTTACTGGACGCGTGTTGGCGCCAGTGGCTGGTACGTGGATACGGTATTGATGAACACATGGCTGGATATCAAGACTGACTCCAAAGCAGATCGTCGCGCCAGTACCAACGGCAACACGCTGTCTGCATCTCTGGAATCGGGCTATCCGTTCTCTGTGTCCGAAAGCTGGACCCTGGAACCCCAGGCGCAGATCATCTATCAAGGCACACGCGTGGACGATTTCAATGACGCTATCTCCGGTGTGCGCCTGAGTAATGACAACGCTGTTGCCGGTCGTCTGGGCGCCCGCCTGCAAGGCGCCTATCAATCTGGCGGCACACAGTGGCGGCCTTATGCAAGAGTCAATTTGTGGCGCACCTTCAGCGGCACGAATACGGTCGTGCTGGGCAGCGACGGCATCGATACCACCCGGGCGAGCACGTCAGTGGAAATGGCGCTTGGCGTAACGGCGCAGATGAACGAACGGCTTGCGCTGTATGGCAAGGTCGCCTACACGACCAGCGTGGATGGCGGCTATGTGCGCAGTACGGCGGGGCAGGTTGGCGTGCGCTATGCGTGGTGATGCATAGCCTAGCCATCGTCCACAGGACGGAGGCGCCATTGCCGACGTCCTGTGCGTGCTGCGAGTGTGCAACTGCCGGTGCACAGATAAAGCGTCAGGCTACGGTTTAACGTCGTTCAGGCCGCGATGGACCAACGTGTTGACGGGCCAGGACAATCCGGAAGCACGATGTCGGTGTGGCGGGGCCATACCCAGCGCACCCGTTCGCGTGTGGCGTCTATACAGCCGCCGTTCTCATAGACGCCCTGCGGATCGCGGATTCGCGCCATGCGCGTTACGACGGCGGCGGTGGCCTGGGGATCAGCCAAGGTCTGACGCACACGTTCCTTGACTATCTGCTCGTCGATATAGCGCGTGCCCGCGGCATCGGTACGCAGGCCGTGGCGCCAATGAAAAATCTCTACGCATTTGGACGTTAGCGTGAAGGGATTGTCGCGTTCCCAGAAATTGTTGAACTGGCCCCCGCCCAGATAGAACACCCACGAGCCTTCGTATCCCTCGACGTCGGAAGAGTCGGCGTCGGGGTTGCGGAACCACAAGCGATCGCCTGGCACATAAAAGCGCTGCGGCAAGGGCTCGGCCAGTGAACCGTATTCGTGCAGAAAAGCCTCATGGAACCGGCCGGACATGACTGCCCGGGTCTCCCATTGCCGCTGCAAGCGCTGCGCCAGCTCGGAATTGGCATGCTGGAGCTCTTGCGCGATGCCCAGAACCGTCACGTACTCCGTCGCCCGATAGCAAGAGAACGCATACAACTGACCCGAGGTCGCGGGCTGTGTGGCAAGGCGTAAGCCTTCGATTAGCGAGCGTCCTGGCAGCACGGTAAAACCGCAAGCTTCATCATATGTCCAGTATTCCGGAGGGCGCTCGGCATGTTCGGTGTCGAAGGCCAGAGCGGTATGGCGTGCGGCCTGGACGATGTAGCGGCGGATCCGCACTGCCGATTCCAATTCCTGAATACTGGGGAAGATGAAGGCGACAGGACTGGCGAGCATTGCCAGCACGATCTCGCGGTCCAGGTCTGCGTTGTTGGTGTCCGTGCGCAGGCCCAGCATTCCTGCCATGCCGGTGGTGTCATGCTCGGGCAGAAAGGCCGCGGCGAATGCCGCATTCAGTCCGGTATGTACGCCAGGCGCGACGCCGGTCAAACGGGAACAGTGCGCTGCATTGCGCAGGCCCAAGTCGGACAGGAAATGCTCAACGGCTTGTAGCGTGGAGGCTGTCTGACGGGAGTTGAGCGGCTCAATACGAATGCCGCCCAGGCCAGGGCGACTCGATGACTGCAGAAGAGACGGCATGAACGACGACTCGGAAAAGCGATCCGGAAATTGTAGTTATGCCCTCCTTAATAAGAGCTTTAAGCACTTCATACAGGCGCTGACGCTTGCGACTTCATTTTTCTTCGTCGTGCTCCGTGCAAGCGGAGAGGCGCGCGATTCTGCATTGTCGAAAGGGTTATCCGGCACCATTATTCAATAATCCCCCACGACTGAGCGCCCATACGTGGCGCGCGGGAGCGTCAGAGATCAGGACATTCCATTCTTGCCGCTCAAGGCGCGCGCGGCATTGACGATCAAGGACGAAAATCGTTTGCTGAAATCTTCCAATGTCCAATCTGATAGCGATGCAGCAATATGTATGGCGGCGATAGGGCGTCCATCGCGGTCCAGCACTGCTGAAGCCAAATTTATCTCGCCCAGCAAACTCTCTTCGGAAGCCACCGCAAATCCATTCGCTCGTGCGTCTCTGACAAATTCGCGAATCAACGCAGGATCATGCGTGGTTTTCGGCGTGACGGGCATGGTCCCCAGGGGCATCACGGCAGAGCGCTCGATAATGTCATCGACCTCTTCGTCAGAGAGATGGGACATGATTGCGCGTCCACCCGCAGTTTGAACCGTTGGCAATGGGCGGCCGACCAGTGTCGCGTTGAATATGTGGCGTTTGGTTTGCCGGCGCAACGCGAAAATAATGGTCAGATCGTTAAAGAGACTTAACTCTACGCGCTCACTGGATTCGAGCTGAAGCTCGACAATAAGCGGTGTAGCCCGTTCCAATAAGGGCACGCTGCGCAGATAGTCGAAGGTTCGCTCCAGGATCTTTTTTCCCGGCGTAAATCCCTTCCCGCCGGGACCGCGTTCCATATAGCCCAAGGCCACCAAGGTGTGAGCCATGCGCTGCGTCGTACTCCGATCCAAACCAGACTGTTCCATCAGCTCATTCATGCTCATGACGGAAGGTCTGTTGGCGAATGCTTCCAATAGTGCCAATCCCTTGGCAAGAGATTGGATAAACAAGGGATCTGTACGTGTCATCAGAGGCTATGGCGTGGCGGGATAAATGGCAATTCTCAATACTGAGGTATTACCTGTCGATATGACAGCGTTGAGCTTACCTTATCACCACCCCGCCGACCGTTGAAAGATGACTGAGGGGGACACCTCTCACATCCCGATCCTCGATCCGTCGTTCACTGCTTGTCCGGATAGCCCGCTTCGTTAAGCGCTGCCAAGAATGCACTCTCGTCCATGGTGCTCTCGACGCGAACTTCACGCGCAGGCGGATCGGTTTCGATGCGGGCCTGCGGATCGACGCTCAGCAGCGCCTTGGTGACCGACTGGGCGCAGCCGCCGCAAGTCATGTTTGGAATGTAGAAGCGAAGCATTTTTATTTCCTGGTTAGTTTGCTGTGTCTGATGACTATGAGGTTTGACAGCGTGGCAAGGTCAAACGCTTTTCAGCGAATGGTTTGGCTCTTCGCTTGAACAGACCCGAGAAAGGAAGAGCGTTCGAATAACGCGGAATTCGGCGGGATAAAAACGATGCTGAGAAAGCGCGCATGTCATGCCATCAAGAATCGATGGTGGCGCGATGGCGTGACGAGGCAGGCGTGTCGATTCCAAATCGCGGCGCTCTATGTGGAGCTTGTGACGGCTGCTGCTCTGCGGCGCTCTGCTCAGCCAAATCAGCAAGAATCGGGCAGTCTGGGCCATCGTTGCCGTGGCAGTGTCTGGCCAAATGCTCGAGGGTTCTTGCCATCGCTTGCAGTTCAGTAATCTTCGCTTTCAGTCCGTCGGCATGAGCGAGCGCCATCGTCTTGACGTCGGCGCTTGCGCGATCACGGTCGCGCCACAGAACCAGGAGTGCCGAGATTTGTTCGACCGAAAATCCCAGGTCGCGTGAGCGACGGATGAAACGAAGGCTATGTGCGTCTGGCGCGCTGTAATGTCGGTAGCCTGCATCAGACCGACTGGCTTTCGGGATCAGGCCAATCTGTTCGTAGTAGCGAATCATCTTCGCAGAGACGCCGGAGAGCTTGGACGCTTGGCCGATATTCATCATTAGCTGCTCCTTGGAGTTTCGCTGCGAGCCTCAGCCGTTATGGGCGCTCGGAAGCGTTTGAGCCGCAGCGCGTTGCCGAGCACGAAGACACTGGAGAGCGCCATCGCGGCAGCGGCGAAGATCGGCGAAAGCAAGGTGCCGTTCAACGGATAGAGCGCGCCAGCCGCAACCGGGATTAACAAGGCGTTGTAGGCGAAGGCCCAGAATAGGTTCTGCTTGATGTTGCGGATCGTCGCTTGGCTGAGCGCGATGGCATTCGTTACGCCACGCAAGTCACCCGACATCAACACGACGTCAGCGGCTTCTATCGCCACGTCGGTTCCCGTGCCGATGGCGAGCCCAACATCCGCTTCGGCGAGTGCCGGTGCGTCGTTGATGCCATCGCCCACAAAGGCGACTTTGGCACCATTGATCCGGAACTTCTTCAGTGCAGCGACCTTGCCGTCGGGCAGGACCTCGGCCGCGACTTCATCAATGCCGAGCTGCTTGGCGATAGCCGCAGCCGTAGCCGCGTTGTCGCCAGTGATCATCGCGACCTTGAGTCCAAGCGCGTGCAGCGCCTTGATGGCCTCGGGCGTCGTTTCCTTGATGGGATCGGCGACCGCGATCACTGCCGCCAAGCGGCCATCGATTGCCGCGTAGAGCGGGCTCTTGCCTTGCTCGCCAAGACGTCGAGCGGTAGACAGGAAGCTCGACACATCAAGACCGAGCTGCGTCATGAACCGATCCGCGCCTACGGCAACAGTGCGGCCGGCCACGTTGGCGGACACGCCGAAGCCCGGTGTGGCATCGAAGCTCTGAATGGATGCGAGGGTGAGGTTGCGCTGTTTTGCCGCGGCGACAATCGCTTCGGCGATGGGGTGTTCGGAGCGGGTCTCAACCGCTGCGACCAGAGCCAGAACGTCGTCGTAGTCGAAACCGTCGGCGGGAACGAGGTCGGTCAGCTCGGGGCGACCTTTGGTCAGCGTGCCGGTTTTGTCGAGCGCGATCACGCTCACGTCGCGAAGTGCCTGCAAGGCTTCGCCCTTGCGAAAGAGAATGCCAAGCTCGGCCGCGCGGCCGGTACCGACCATGATCGAGGTCGGCGTGGCCAGCCCCATGGCGCAGGGGCAGGCGATGATGAGAACGGCGACAGCATTGACAAGCGCAAAGGTCAGTGCCGGGGCCGGTCCGAAGATCAGCCAGATCAGGAAGGTCAGCGTGGCGGCAGCCATCACTGCCGGGACAAACCACATGGTCACTTTGTCGACCAGCGCCTGGATCGGCAACTTCGATCCTTGCGCTTGCTCTACCAGGCGGATGATCTGCGCGAGCACGGTATTCGCCCCGATCTTGGTAACGCGAAAACTGAAGGCGCCCGTCTTGTTGATGGTGCCGCCCACGACGTTGGCGCCCGCGCTTTTCGATACCGGCACCGGCTCGCCGGTGATCATGCTCTCGTCAACATACGAGTTGCCTTCGACGACGTCGCCGTCGACCGGAATTTTCTCGCCCGGACGGACCAGCACGATGTCACCGGTTGTCACTTGATCGAGCGCAATCTCGATCGTCTCGCCATTGCGCTCAACGCGCGCGGTCTTGGCCTGAAGGCCGACCAGGCGTTTGATCGCCTGAGAGGTCCGCCCCTTGGCGCGAGCCTCCAGCATGCGTCCGAGCAATATCAAGGAAACGATGACGGCGGCCGCTTCAAAATAGACATTGGCGGTGCCTTGCGGCAAGACGTCGGGGACGAAGGTTGCAACGATCGAATAGCCATAAGCCGCCGCGGTTCCCACCGAGACCAGCGAGTTCATGTCGGGGGCGCCACGCAGCAGCGCTGGCACGCCTTTGCGGAAGAAGCGCAGACCCGGTCCAAACAGGACCAGGGTAGTAAGTGCGAACTGCAGATACCAGTTGGTTTGCTGCCCCATCACACTCATCACCCAATGGTGCATGGCGGGAATAAGGTGCGAGCCCATCTCAAGAATGAAGACTGGCAACGTGAGGAGAGCGGCAATAAAGAAAGAGCGCCGTAGCCCGCGCGCCTCGGTCTCGCGACGCTCTGTGTCCTGATCGCCCGCATTGGTAGTTTCGGCAGATAAGCGGCGGGCTTTGTATCCCGCTTTTTCGACCGCTGCCTCAAGATCGGCCACGGTAACGACCCCGGCCAAATGGCGCACCTGCGCGCGCTCGGTTGCCAGGTTGACAGTGGCACTGAGCACCCCCGGGATCTGCGCGAGTGCCTTTTCAACCCGCCCCACACACGACGCACAGGTCATCTCTTCGATTGCGAGCTCAGTGGTCTCCTCGCGCACGGCATAGCCCGCGCTCTCGATGGCGCTGACAGCCGCTTGCGCATCGGCCAAGCCGGTGAAGCTGATGTCAGCACGCTCGGTGGCGAGATTGACCGTGGCGGTATGCACACCGGGAACCGCTTTTAGCGCGCGCTCGACACGGCCAACACACGACGCACACGTCATGCCTTCCACTGGCAGACTCAGGCGAGTGCCCGAGGCGCGGGATGGATTGGAGCCTTGTTGGAGGGCAACGGAAGCCATTGAACTACCTCTTGAATGTTGACGTTGAAGCAGAGTCTGAAGCTTCCCAGCATGGGAAGGTCAAGGCTTGTGAGTGATTTATTTCGCCGAAGCGAAAGTGCGTGAATCGCCGATAAGGACTCGATTTCATCAAACAGCGCAGAGGCGCTTGACCTTGACAGCATGGGAGACCGGAAACTTGCAGCTTGTTCAACAGGAAGGAAGTCACATGAACCATCATGCTCATGCACCGCAAGAGAACGCGATCCTGCCCCGAATGGCGGCTGGAGCCAATGCGCAAGGGTTGAGAATCAATGAACTCACTGCATACGCGGATGTCTCGGAAAGACTGGTGCGTCATTGCGAGGGGCGCGGCTTGATTCGGAGAACTGAACAGTCTTACGCTTGCGGGCGCAATTATTCGCACGAGGATGTCTGCATACTGCGCTTTGTTCGGCGTGCGCACGTTTTGGGCTTCGGCATGAATGAGGTCGCCAGGCTGCTCTCACTTTGGCGAGACATGGATCACGCACGTACGGAGGAAAAGAGCATTGATCGAGCTCCAGCCCACGCGCTGGAGTCACATAGCAACTCGCTTGACGCGACGTGGAGCGTGTTGGAGCGCCTGGCGAACGTGTTCCCCGTTCAGCATCAGCCTGCATGCCCCATTCTGGAGGCGTTGTTGGAGCTTAGTGGGCGGAACTCTGTTTGCTCTCGTACAGACGTATCGCGCACGCACGACTATGATCAAGTTTGATTCACTGAACCGACGTCACCCGGAATCCAGGCTGATTTGCATTTCAAGCGACATCAATCTCTGGTGCCGCAATGTATGAGGACAGCGGAACATGCGGATCGCGATTGAGCATAGCAGGCTTGTGTACGTTGTCGACTTCGCCTTGTATGGCGTCGCGATCTTCAGCGTGTCGGGATTTCTGTTGGTCAAATTGCCGGTGCACGCATGGCCCGAACTAGTTGGCTTCGTGATATTGGGCGCGATGCTGTGGAGCATTCTGGAGTACGTTCTGCATCGGTTCGTGCTGCATGGGTTACCACCATTCAATAAATGGCATGCGGAGCACCACAAGCGTCCCGACGCCCTGATTAGCACGCCCACCATCATCAGCGCATCGCTGATCGTGGGTTTTGTCTATTTTCCGGCATATTGGCTGTTGGGTGACTGGCGCGCGATCGCGTTCACACTGGGCTTGGGCAGCGGCTATATAGCCTATGCCGTCGTTCACCATGGCACGCATCATTGGCGATCCAGTAGTGCTTGGCTCAAGCAACGCAAGCGTTTGCATGCATGCCACCACCATATGCATCCGCTCAGTTGCTACGGCGTGACAACAGGACTATGGGATCGCGTATTTCGCACGCTACCAGGACTGTCGGATCGCGTGCGCAAATAGCCAATCGGAGCCCAGACGCTATACACCTCATGATGGGTGGCACTCTCGCTGCGCCTCGCTGCGGCCCCAAAGCCGGCGCCGCCGAGTCCCAGGACCGGGGAGCATGGGCTGCTGGCCAAACATCGCGCCATCCAGGCGGCCGTGGCTACCGGAGTGGCCCTGCTCGTTGGCGCAGCCGTAACGTCTTCCTATCCGTATTGCGTATTTGCGGCGATGTATACGCGGCCAGTTTCGTACTCCATGATGATTTTCTGGATGACGATGATGCTCGCACTTCTCTGCGATCTCCTCAGTACGCTCACGCAAGAAACCCTTTTTGTTCGCATCCCCGAAACCGTTATCGGCGCGGCACTCGCGCTCCAGGCTGATCTTACGGATGAAACGACAGTAGATACTGATGACGTGAAGTCTTCCTGGCTTGATGAACTTGCGCAATAACTCTCGCTTGACGTTTTTAGTGCGACGGCTATCGTGGGCGTCGTAGGGCATACTCAAGAATATGCGTTACTTCATGACTAGCGAACAAAAGGAGTTCTTATGAATACTGCCGAGAAGGCACAGCCCCTGTATAAACGACTGTGGTTTTGGGTGATTGTGGTAATCGCATTTATTACCTTGGGACTAAACAAACAGGAAGACGAAGTACCGGGCCTTAACTTGGAGGGGGTGGCTGTAACGACGCCCTCGGCAACGGGAGCGCCAGCAGCCCCAGCATCTAAGTAGCAAGGAGTGGGTAGATGCAAGCTCTGCCCGCGATTCCTTACGTGCCTTTGTCGTATCGTTCAGTGCTTACTCTGTAAGCGGCATTCTGAAATACGCGAACATGTAGCGGCTAAACAGCGCAACGGCACCTACGCTATTTTCGCTAAGGCAAGCTTGGTCTGGGGCCGCTAATTGAGCGGCCTTTTTTTTTCGCGACCTGCCTTCTGTGACGATGCAAGTGAGGATTAAAAATAAAGTTTTCCGTTCTCAAGCTGCATGCTCGTCCTGCGGGCTTCCCTGCAGGTGCGTACCCGCAATCACTGATCAGAAAATAGTCCGAAAAAGTGAGCGGGCAGAGCGGCTACACAACCAGCGGTTGTTTATTTCCGACTTTTAATTCATTTGGATTTAGCGGCTTTGCGCCTAGATTGTGGGTTCCGTCGCGTTTACTGCGATCACTCGTTTGGAATCCCCTTCGCCATGAGCTACGACACTACCGATGCGGTATCCGACCGGGTCTTGCCCGCCGCCCTGGAGCAGGCACGCATCCGTGCGCAGGAACAGCATCTGCCTTACGTGGGCGGAGTTTCACCCGACGATGCCTGGACGCTGGCCCAAAATGGCGCTGCCGTGCTGGTGGACGTGCGCTCCGCTGAGGAGCGCAAGTTTGTCGGCCACATCCCCGGCACGGTACATGTGCCTTGGGCAACCGGCACGAGTTTGACGCGCAACCCGCGTTTCGTGCGCGAGCTGGAAGCCAAGGTGGCTAGCGCTGGCGGTAAAGAGGCGGTTGTGCTGCTGCTGTGCCGCAGCGGAAAGCGTTCCGCCCTGGCAGCCGAAGCAGCAGCCAAGGCAGGGTTTTCCGCCGTATTCAACGTCGTTGAAGGCTTTGAGGGCGAGATCGATGCCAACCAGCATCGTGGCCTGAACGACGGGTGGCGGCACCGTGGCTTGCCTTGGGTTCAGGATTGATATGGCGGTATTCGATCTGGAGAGCGTGGTACGGGCATTGGAAGGCATTCGGGCTGAATGGAGAACCTCTCAACAGCGGACCCGCGAGCCGGGCGAGCGCGAGTTTCCCTCGCGCGAAGCAATGGCTGATATCTTCGCCAAGTTCAAACGAGCGCTCTTTCCCATGCGACTCGGTCCCGTGGACATGCACCACGAGAGCGAAAATTTCTATGTGGGCTACACGCTGGATGCCGCTTTGCGCAGCCTGTCGGAGCAAGCCCGCCTGGAGTTGCGGCGCTACGCAGCGGAGGATGCTCGTGTGGATGAGCGGGCGGCGGCGATCGTGCGTCGCTTTGCGGCGGCCTTGCCCAATGTGCGGCGCCTGTTGGACAGCGACGTGCTGGCCGCATATCAGGGAGACCCGGCAGCGCGCAGCGTGGATGAAGTGCTGCTTTGCTATCCCGGCATTCATGCCCTGATCCACCACCGCCTGGCGCATCAGCTCTACTTGCTGGAACTACCGTTGCTGGCGCGTATCGCCGCCGAGATCGCACATGGCGAAACGGGAATCGACATCCATCCGGGCGCGCAGATTGGCCAGGGCTGTTTCATTGACCATGGTACCGGTGTCGTCATCGGTGAAACGGCGTGTATCGGGCGGGGTGTGCGTATTTACCAGGCCGTGACGCTGGGTGCCAAGCGCTTTGTCACCGATGCCGAGGGCAATCTGGAAAAAGGCGCGGCTCGGCATCCAATCGTGGAAGACGATGTGGTCATCTACGCAGGGGCCACCATTTTGGGTCGGGTGACGCTGGGGCGGGGGGCCGTTATTGGCGGCAATGTCTGGATCACCGAAGACGTAGCCGCTGGCGCCACCGTCACTCAGGTCGGCCCGCGCAGCACGCAGCGTCAGCGCGAACAGCCCGAAGCCCTGCAGGAGTCCGCCGGATGAGCCAGGACGTTGTAAAGGTGTTCGGACGCACCGTGCGCGCGCTGCGAGAAACCCAAGGTTGGTCGCAAGAGCAACTGGCGGAGCGATCCGATCTGAACCGCTCCTATGTGGGCGAGATCGAGCGCGCCCGTGTCGTGGCGTCCATCGTGACGGTGCACAAACTGGCTCGCGCGTTGCAATTGGATGCGGCAAGCCTGTTGGCCCACTGCACAAGAATCAAGCCCGAATGATGGCGATAGCCTGTTGTCGCTGCCCGCGGCGGCACGCAGACTTCGGTATGGCTTTTTGACTATTTGTCTGTTTCGGAGATTCATATGAGTGCCACCGTAGGCGGGACCGTCGCATTGGGCGACAACGGCGCAAGGCAATTAGCGAACGCTACCAAAACCGTTCCGCAACTTGCGACCATCAGCCCCCGCTGGCTGACCCATTTGCTGCAATGGGTACCGGTTGAGGCGGGCATCTACCGCCTGAACAAGGTCAAGAACCCCGAGAATATCAAGGTCACTTGCACCGCTCGCGATGCCGAAAACCAGCTGCCGCGCACTTTCGTTGATTACGAAGAGAATCCGCGTGAGTACTTTCTGAATGCTGTGAGCACCGTGCTGGACGTACACACCCGCATCTCTGACCTCTACAGCAGCCCGCATGACCAGATCAAGGAACAGCTGCGCCTGACGATCGAGACCATCAAGGAGAACCAGGAAAGCGAGCTGATCAACAACCCCGACTACGGCCTGCTGGCCCAGGTGGCGGAAGACCAGCGCATCTTCCCGCTGACCGGCGCGCCCACGCCCGATGACCTCGATGAGCTGCTGACCAAGGTCTGGAAGGAGCCGGCATTTTTCCTGGCCCACCCGCTCACCATTGCCGCCTTTGGCCGCGAGGCCACGCGCCGCGGCACGCCACCGCCCACGGTCAGCCTGTTTGGCTCGCAGTTCATCACCTGGCGTGGTGTGCCGCTGATCCCCTCGGACAAGGTGCCGGTGGCGGACGGCAAATCCAAGATCCTGCTGCTGCGCGTGGGCGACAAGCGCCAGGGCGTCGTGGGTC
>JBEBWV010000090.1:0-22515 GCA_040391965.1 Achromobacter deleyi
GGAATCACAATCCGGGACTCTACCAACTGAGCTACAGCCACCTCTGGTACTGCTATGTAGGCATGTGATCTTGCGCTACACGTTTCACTGCTGTTCTTCGCGCTGCGTATTGCGCTGCAACTGCGAAGAGGCCGAATATTAGCATGTTTTTAGATACATGCAAAAGCCCCTTGCCAAGATGATTGACCTTGCTATCCTTGCCGCTGTTCGTCGAGACCTACTTACCTGAGTCCCGGCCTTTAATTACAACGTTTTTGTTCAGCATCGGATCACCTGCCTCTATGGATCAATTGCACGAAGTCCTTAGCGCTTATTGGCCACACCTCGTTTTTGGGGTGAGCATTGTCGCCGGTACCGGTGCAGCCGTGCATGCGGCGATGACCAAGCAAGATGTGCGCGCCGCTATCGGTTGGGTGGGGGTGACCATGTTTTCGCCGTTGTTCGGTGCGCTTCTCTATTTCGTGGCGGGGATCAACAGAACACGCCATAACAGGGTGTCTCAGGCCCGCGACCAGGCCATGCTGAAAGAAGCGCGGTTGGCAGATGCGCCGCCAGTGGATGTTGTACCGTTTTCTGCGCCGCAATTTGCGTCGCTTAAGGTGCTTGGCGATCGCGTCAGCCGCTTTCAGTTACTGGGCGGCAACACAGTACAGCCGTTAGCAGGCGGTGACGACACCTACCCGGCAATGATGCAGGCGATTCGCAGCGCGACGCGCTCGATCGCGATGCAAAGCTACATTTTCGACAATGACGCCATTGGACGCGAGATGGCCCAAGCGCTGATTGAAGCTCAAGCACGCGGCGTGCAAGTACGCGTGCTGATTGACGCTATTGGCTCCAAATACTCACACCCGCCCATCGTACGGATGCTGATCAAGGGTGGTGTGAATACGGCGAAATTCATGACCAACCCCATGGGCGTAATGCGCATGCCGTATGCCAACCTGCGCAGCCACCGCAAGGTGTTGGTAGTTGACGGCCGCATTGGGTTTACCGGCGGCATGAACGTACGCGCTGCATTTGTGCGAGCGCTGGCGGGTGAGAACACCAACGCCGATACCCATTTCCGCCTGGAAGGCCCCATCGTGACGCAATTGATGTCCGTATTTGCACACGACTGGAGCTTCACTACGCAGGAGTCCTTGCCGACGAATGTGTGGTTTAGCCCGGAAAAAGACGTTCCTGCGGGCAATGTGCCTATGCGCTGCGTGCCCTCAGGCCCCGACCGGGCGTTGGGTAGTTCACACAATATGCTGCTCGGTGCGTTGGCTGTTGCGCAAAAACATGTGCGTATTCAGTCGCCTTACTTCTTGCCTGATCAAACGCTGATTGGTGCGTTATCTACGGCGGCTCGCCGGGGCATCATTGTGGATATCGTGATTCCCGGAAAGAACAATTTGCGCTTGGTGGACTACGCCATGACGGCGCAACTGGATCAGGTCATTCGCACCGGTTGCCGGGTTTGGCGCTCGAATGGAGCGTTCGATCACTCAAAGTTGTTGACGATTGATGATGCCTGGTCTTATGTCGGATCGTCCAATCTTGATCCTCGCAGCATGCGCTTGAATTTCGAGCTTGATACGGAAATCTATGACCACGCCGTGGCGGCCTGGATCAGCACGCGCATTGATGCGTTAATTGCAGGCGCACGTGCGGAAACGCTGAGCACCTTGCGCGCCCTGCCCTTCAGCAAACGACTACGGAACAAAGTCATCTGGCTGGCAACGCCGTATCTTTGAAACTGGGGACTGTCGAGCTTGCATTCGTTACGCCGACGAAACGCCAGAACACCAACCGTGCCATGGAGATCGTAGGGTGGGTGGAGCGCGTGATTGGTCTAGCCGTACAGAGACTGCCGAACGCAAGTAACCCGCGATCTCAATCTCGTGCAATTGCTGTTCAAACATCGCGGGTTACGCGCGGTTAACAGTGGTTTTCATGCTTGAAATTGCTCGCGCTCCACCCACGCTACGCCAGCGGGCAGAAACGGAAGATGCAAGCCATTGAGTCCAGCGATATCTGGACCGAACGTTGCAGACCGTCATCGTGGAGCGCGACACGCCTACGCCGCTTCACCCAAACCACGCAAACCCGCCTGACAATTGGCCATCGCAATTTTTCCCAACGTGATCATCGCGGCGTTCATACGTTCATCCCAGGCGTGCCCAAAATTTATCCTGAGGCAGTTATTGAAATGCCCCTGCGATGAGAAAATCGGCCCAGGCGCGACGCTGATGCCGTGCGACAAGGCCACCCGGTGAATCTCCAGAGCGTCCGCGTGCGCTGGCAGCTCAACCCATAGGAAGTATCCACCCAATGGCCGAGTGCTACGCGTACCCGTTGGGAAATACTTGGCGATTGCCTGCATCACCTCAGTCTGCTGCATAGCCAGTTTTTGTCGTAACTGACGCAAGTGTTTGTCGTAGCTGCTCTTATCAAGATACGCCGCCAACGCCGCCTGCGTAGGCGCCGCTGTCGCCAAAGACATCGAGAGCTTTTGTCGCGTGATCGCTTTTGTGAACTGACCGCCTGCCACCCAACCCACCCGAAACCCGGGTGCGAGACTCTTCGAAAACGACGAGCAGTGCATCACGATGCCAGCCTTGTCGAAAGCCTTCGCTGGCATGGGTCGCTTAGTGCCAAAGTACAGCTCGCCATACACATCGTCCTCAATAAGCGGCACTCCATGTTCAGTGAGTAGCGCCACCAAAGCCTGCTTTTTCGCATCGGGCATGAGGCTACCCAGCGGGTTCTGGAAGTTTGTCATCAACCAGCACGCACCAGGCTTGTGCCGACGCAAAGCGACTTCCAAAGAAGCAAGATCAATGCCGTCGCGAGGATGCGTCGCCACTTCAATGGCCCGCAGACCATTGCGCTCTAGCGATTGCAACGCCGCGTAGAACGTGGGGGACTCCACGATTACGGCATCACCGGGACGTGTTACGGCAGCCAGGCAAAGATTCAGAGCCTCAAGCGCCCCGTTGGTGATGACGATGTCGTCGGCGTGCACCTGCAGGCCATCGACGAGATAGCGCAACGCAATAGCCCGCCGCAATCCCGCGCTGCCATTACTCATCTCATCGACAGAGCTCCAGGGGTCCATTCGCTGCACGCTGGCCGCCATCACTTGTGCCAGACGGGACGAAGGAAAAAGAAGCGGGCTGGGAAATGCCGAGCCGAAGGGGATCATGTCTCGTCGAGTGGTGGCGCCAAGCACCTGTAGCACACGATCCGTCACATCCAACTCTACCGATGATTCCTGCCCCTGCGAGGAAGCATCGATCTCGGGGGGCAACACCTGGGTGCGCCCCACCACGTAATAGCCCGAACGATCACGGGCGCGGATCATGCCCCACGCCTCAAGCAAGTAATACGCCTTGAACACCGTTGAAGGGCTCACGCCTCGACTCGCGCTCGCTTGCCGAACAGAGGGCAGGCGATTGCCCGGCTGCAAAACACCCGACAGAATGGACGTGGTGATTTCTTCAGCTAACTCCTGATAACGTTTCATGCGTGCATTCCCGCCAGGCCCATCAGGCCTCGCAGAGCAAATGCCAGCAGCCCCAGCGTGCCAACACTTGCTATCCAGATCAGGATCAACCAGGCAAATCTGCGCAGCCAAAGGCTACTTGATTGAAAGGGAGTGGTGGCGCGCATCAGTGATAAGCCTCCCCTGCCCGGACTTTGCCGCGAAACACATGGTAGGACCACGCGGTGTACATCAGGATCAACGGAATAATGAATAGTGCACCGACCAACGTAAAGCCAAGACTTTGCGCGGGCGCAGCTGCCTGCCAGATCGTGACCGAGGGCGGAATAATGTTGGGCCACACACTAATGCCCAAACCGCTATAGCCGAGAAAAATGAGGCAGAGCGTCAATACAAAAGGAGCGGCCTGCGGATCGCCTCGCAAACTGCGCAATAAGGCCGCCCCTGCTGCCACCACCAACACGGGCACTGGCGCAAACCAGAGAATATTGGGATACCAGAACCAACGCCTTGCGATGGCCTCTTGTGCCAACGGCGTCCACACACTCAGCACAGCAATGACTGAGAGAAGTGCCCAGGTCAATGGCGCGGCAGCGCTTCGCATGCGTCGTTGCAAGGCTCCTTCTGTTTTGAGGATGAGCCAGGTGCAGCCGAGCAACGCATAAGCCACCACAAGCCCGGCGCCGGTGAACAACGCAAAGGGACTTACCCAATCCCACGCGCCACCAACGAAGGATCTGCCAACCACCGGAATACCTTCAATATAGGCACCCAGCGTCACGCCTTGAAAGAAGGCAGCGGCAAACGAGCCGCCGATGAAGGCCTTGTCCCAGGCGGGTCGGTGACGTTCATCGGCTTTGAAACGAAACTCAAACGCCACGCCGCGAAAGATGAGCCCGAGCAACATGAAGGTGAGCGGCAACGCCAAGGCACTTAGAACCACGGAGTAGGCCAGAGGGAACGCCGCCAACAGGCCAGCCCCGCCCAGAACGAGCCAGGTTTCGTTGCCATCCCACACCGGTGCCACCGTGTTCATCATGACGTCGCGGTCCTCCTTGGCAGGCAATAGGGGAAACAGAATTCCTATACCCAGATCAAACCCGTCCATCACGACGTACATCATGACGGCGAACAGAATGATGACTGCCCAGATAACAACCAGTTCAATGCCCATTTTTCACTCCTTCCGCATGCGAGCCACAAGCCCCTTCAATAGCGGCAGAAATAGGCCGCATGGGTTGATGGTTTTCTCCTGGGCCACCCGAAGTTGGGGTGTGCGCCGCGCTGGATTCCGGCGCTTGCGCCATCAAGCGCAGCAAATAAAGAACGCCCGCGCCGAACACCAGGAAATAGACGATGACGAACAGGGCTAATGTCAGGCTTAACTCGAACACCCCATGCGGCGTGGCGGCATCAGCCGTGCGCATAACGCCATAGACGACCCAGGGTTGTCGACCCAGTTCTGTCGTGTACCAGCCTGCGAGCATGGCCACCAGACCGGTCGGCCCCATCCAGAGCGCCATTCGATGCAAAGCACGTGATGTGTACAAGCGCTGTCGAAACCGAGTCCATGCCGCCCATAGGCCCAGGAAAATCATCAAGAGCCCCAAGCCCACCATGACGCGAAACGACCAGAACACGGCCGCCACGTTTGGCCTGTCTTCGCGCGCGAAGGACTTCAGTCCGGCAAACTGACCATCCAGGCTATGGGTCAGAATCAAGCTGCCCAAACGCGGAATATTGAGGGCAAAGCGTGTTTCCTCCCGCTCGCTATCGGGCCAGCCAAATACGGTTAACGGCACACCTTTGCCAGGTTCGTTTTCCCAGTGCCCCTCTATTGCAGCAATCTTGGCGGGTTGATACTTCAGGGTATTGAGGCCGTGAAAATCGCCCACAACCGCTTGCAGGGGTGCGACGAGCAAGAGCATTCCCATTGCCATGGCGAACATCTTGCGCACGCGGACATCCCGATTGCCACGCAGCAAATGCCAAGCCCCTGTCGCCCCGACCAGGAGAGCTGTGGCCAAAAAGGCGGAGATTCCCATATGCGCCAGGCGGTATGGGAAAGACGGATTGAAAATAATGGCCAGCCAATCCGTGGGGACCACGCGACCATCGACTATTTCATAGCCGGCAGGCGTCTGCATCCAGCTATTGGAGGCCAGTATCCAGGTGGCTGACACCAGTGTGCCCAGCGCCACCATGAGGGTCGAGAAAAAATGCAGCCCCGGCCCGACGCGAGACCAGCCAAAGAGCATGACGCCAAGAAATCCTGCCTCCAGGAAAAATGCCGTCAGCACCTCATAAGCCAGCAAGGGGCCAGTCACGCTACCGGCGAAATCGGAGAAGAAGCTCCAGTTGGTGCCGAACTGATAGGCCATGACCAGACCAGACACAACACCCATGCCGAAATTAACCGCGAAAATCTTGGTCCAGTAATGGTAAAGATCGCGATAGATAACGTTTTTGGTACGCAGCCAACACGCTTCGAGCACGGCCAGATAACTGGCGAGCCCGATTGTGATGGCCGGAAAAATGATGTGGAACGATACAGTGAACCCGAACTGAATTCGCGCCAGAATTAGCGCATCACCATCCATGCTAAAAGCTCCCGTTTAGAAGACTGACCGGAGCTATTGCAAAGCAGGAGAACACCTCGTACTGCGCAAAAAACCCTTATCGGCCAGCCCCTCTATCTTTGTCGCAAAGCGAATGGCGGTACAGATTCAGTTCTGACTAAAAAAGGCGTATCAGATACGCAGGCGCGCAGCGGATGGCACCAGCAAGTATTGGGTGTCAGATGACATACCGGTCGGGGCGCCACGTGGTGACGCCCCTGTTTTTCGGCGTGTTATGCCGTCGTGAACGCCAAGATGACGCCGCAGGCTTGTGCCGGAGCCACAATCAGACGCCCGTGGTGTTCGCGAGCCTCAATGCCCGACTCACGCAGAACTCGGCGCACTTGATCAAGCTCAGGCACGCGCAGGGTCAAGGCCACGGCGCGATCCCCTTGAGACGAAAACGCTGCGACATCCTGGCCGAAACGGGCTTCGATTTCGCGCGCGTCAAGAAACAACACCCTGGCGTCTGCGGCTACCAGGCACAACCCACCTGCCGCCGGCGTAATGGATGACTCGCCGAAAGCCTGCGTCAGTATGGCCGCGCCCGCAACCGGGTCGTGGCAAAGGTAGACATATTCCGCCACTCCCGTGACACCATTTGGGTGGCGCTGCATCGGCGCCTGCCAAACCAGGTCGGGCGTTTCATGTTGGCAGAAGAAGACGCGCCCGTTTGGAATAGCCTGCGAAGCGATTCTGACCGTGCGAAAACGCGCATCGCGGATCTCGCCATCCACTGCTGCAACGGGGCGATGGAAGTCTTGGGTGCCCGTGCCCTCCAGCGGCACACCCCGCGCGCTTAAGTCTGCCCAGGTTTTATCAGCCTGATCTGTCTTGAACACCAGCCCGACCAAACCATCAGGATGCTCCCAGCGCGCCCCCGGCAAGTGCGCGCGGGCAGCTTCCACGCCGATCAGTTCCAGATAGTCATCACCAAAAATGGCAAGATGATTACTCGACCCAAGGGAATGATGACCCCGAGGCGTTAACTGAAAGCCCAGACGCACGAATTGTTCGGCGGCCTGGTCGAGTTGCTGACCAACATTGATGACGACATGATCAATTCGTTGCGACACTTGAACTCCCTGTAACGGCAGCCACTGGATGGCGGGCAGCACAACACTTGGGCCCTTGAGCAGGCCGGCGAGCGTCAGGCAAAGACTTCCAGCAATCGATCCAGACCACCTTCGTTAATCGCGATTTTTGCTTGTGCCCGTACCGTGGGTTTAGCGTGATAAGCCACGGATAAACCCGACACTTCCATCATGGGCAAGTCGTTAGCGCCGTCGCCTACCGCAATGGCACGCTCCGGCCCTACCCCCAATGCGGCACAAACTTCCAGGAGCTTACGGCGTTTTTCTTGTCCATCGCATAAATCTCCCCACGGCTGCGCGAGCATTTTTCCAGTGAGATGGCCATCGACGATTTCCAGCACGTTGGCGCGGACATCATCCATGCCAAGACGCACGCGAAGTCGATCCGTAAAATAAGTGAATCCCCCGGTCACCAGCAAGCAAGTCAGGCCTGCCGCCTTGCACGCGGCAATCAAGGTCTGCACGCCCGGATTGAGTTTGAGTCGATGGTCATAGACCTCGTCCATGGCGCTGGCCGGAAGACCGGCCAAGAGCGCCACCCGCTCCCGCAGGCTTTGTTTGTAGTCCACGATCTCGCCACGCATCGCTGATTCAGTTAATGCGGCGATTTGCGCTTTCTTGCCCATAAGATCTGCCATTTCGTCCAGCGTCTCAATGGAAATCAAGGTCGAGTCCATGTCAAAAGCGATGAGCTTGTAATCAGACAAACGAAGCGGTGTGTCGATGCCACGCAGCACCAGACCTTCGTGCGACTGGGAAACCGAATTCATGAAGCGCCTTCCTTGCTATGTGCTGCGCGCATGTGAATGCCTGTCAGGCCATCAGCACCGCGTTGGTTTGTTGAGAAAGCCAATCGATAAACAGACGCTGCAATCCATCAGCGTCGGCATCTGACCGGACCAGGGCGTAAATGCCTTCATTGGCAAGAACGGGTTGTTTGAATACCGGGCGAAGCCGATCAGCCAGTAAATCTTCTTCGAGCAGGCTCCATGGCGCAAGCGCAATGCCCAGGTCGTTCATGGCCGCCTGCATGCACAGAAACTGGTGATCAAACACGGGGCCGGGCAACTGCGCGGGTACATCAACATGAGCCAACGCAAACCAACGAGGCCAATGGTCCATGCCACTCGCCACCTTCAATAGCGGATGTCCCAGGCACTCCTCCTCACGCGTCAAACGGTTCTTCTCAATGAACCGGGGCGACGCAACAGGCAGGTAATAGTCATCCAGACAGCGCACACAATCGTAGTCGGCGCGATGCATGAATTCGTGACCGATCACCACATCGTTATTACCCTCATTGCGGGCAATAAACTGACGAGGCTGCGTGGAGAGCTGTACGTCTACACCGGGATAGTGCTGCTGGAAGCGAGACAAGCGGGGAATCAGCCACTTCATCGTCAACGACGGCGTAGCACAAACCCGCAATACACCCGGATGTTGGCGCGACTTCAGTTTTGCCGTGGCCTGCGCAATGCGGGCAAGGCTTGCCTGCACCTCCGGGAAATACTCTTGCGCATGAGGTAGCAAGGCGACGCCACGCGCTTCTCGTGCAAATAGCGCTTGCCCCAAATACGCTTCCAGAATTCGTATCTGCTGACTGACCGCGCTGTGGGTAATGCTCAATTCCTCGGCGGCTGCCGTGAAGCTGCGCAAGCGTGCGGCGGCTTCAAACACACGAAGCGCTTTGAGAGGCGGCAGACTTTGCGCGCTCATGTCAGCACGCGCCCGCCCGCCGTGCACGAATTCGGCACAGGCGAGTTCGGGCCAATGGCCCTGAATATTGGCGGTTTCTTCCCACTTGAACTGCCTTTTTGATTTTTCATGGTCGACGCCCCTGACGTGTACGGCGAGCGTGACCTGTTTATCACGGCATTCTAGGGGAAAGCAGCCACCACGACCTCTTAGAAAATCTAATGGCAAGCCTTAAAAAACGCTGCTGGTTGGTAAATGAAGAGCTTCCTATCATGCGATCAACAACCGGCAGAGACACACCATGGCATCAATTACCGTAGACGGCATCGTCAAAACCTTTGGCGGACAACAGGTTCTGCAGAATTTATCGCTGCATATTCCGGACGGCGCGTTCTACACCTTATTAGGGCCAAGCGGCTGTGGCAAAACCACCTTGCTGCGCTGTATTGCCGGGTTCTACACGCCAGACGCCGGACGGTTATTGTTCGATGCCGACGACGTGACCAAGGTGTCTGCTCACCGGCGCGATATTGGCATGGTGTTCCAGGACTACGCTCTCTTTCCCGACAAGTCCGCCTTTGACAACGTGGCTTACGGCCTGCGTGCGCGTGGCGTGGCACGTGCCGAAATCACCCGACGCGTAAACGAAGCGCTGGACAAAGTGGGCCTGCTCAAGCTGGCCGACCGTTATCCGGCGCAAATGAGTGGTGGCCAACGCCAGCGCGTGGCCCTGGCGCGTGCGCTGGTCATTCGCCCGCGCTTGCTGCTGATGGACGAGCCGCTATCCAACCTGGATGCCAAAATGCGCCTTCAAATGCGCGATGTCATTCTGGATCTGGTGCGCGAAGCGGGTATTACCACGGTCTTCGTCACGCATGATCAGGAAGAAGCACTGGCCATGTCTGACCGCATCGCCATTATGGATCGCGGCAATATTGCCCAGCTTGGCACGCCGGAAGAGTTGTATGGCACCCCTGTCAATGCCTACGTGGCAGACTTCATTGGCTCTGCCAATGTGATCGCGGTACCCGCACAAACTGACACAGCGGGTCGCCCGGAAAACCATGTGCGCTACCAACTCTGTGGGCGTGCGTTTGACGGCGTACGTGGCGACGCGGGCCTTGGTGCCCAAGGTGTGCTCATTGCACGGCCCGAAGCTCTGGCCTTGATGGCCCCGGCACCTCATGTGCCCAATACATTGCCCGGGCGCGTGCTGCGCCGACAATACCTCGGATTTAAAACTGCCTATCGGATTGCGCTGCAAGACGGCTCGGAAATCCGCGTTGAGTTGCACGCGGGCAATATGGTCGCGCAGTTCCAGCCTGGTGAAGCCGTGCAGGTGCTGGTGCCCGTAGACAGCCGCATTGTCAACGCCTGAGCGGGGGTCTTTCCATGAAAATTCAATGGTGGCCCTGGGGTACGTTGACAGCAATCAGCCTGGTATTGCTGTTGTTCTTTGTTTTTTATCCGCTAGGCGTCTTGTTCAGCAATAGCGTGACCAGCGTAGATGGCAGTTTTTCTTTAGAGGGCTTCATCACGCTTTTGCAAGACAGCGAATACCTGAGCGCCTTCAAGAACACCTTGATTCTGGGCTTTGCCGTGACGGCCTGCACCGTTATGGTGGGCGTGCCGTTTGCCTATATGGTGGCGCGCTACGACTTTCCTCTGAAAAATCTGGTGGCGATTCTTCCCATTCTCACCATTGTGATTCCGGAGATTATTGTCGGGCAGTCCTGGCTATTGCTTCTGGGTAACAACGGTCTGTTGACCAACCTATTGGGCGACGCAGGCATTGCGCTGCCCAGCTTCTATGGCTGGACGGGCATGGTGTTCTCCATGACCTTGGTCTACTACACCTATATTTATCTGGGCGTCCTGGCGGCGTTGCGAGGGTTTGACGGCCAACTGGAAGAAGCCGGCTTAAGTCTGGGCACGCCGCCGCTGCTGACAAAGTGGCGTGTTCTGGTGCCCGTATTGCTGCCCGCGGTGCTGGTCAATGCGCTCGTGGTCTTCACCCTGGTCGTCGGCAACTTTGCCTTGTCGATGCTGCTTGGCAGCCGGGTTCCCTTGTTGTCCGTCATGACTTACAACGCGTTCGTCAGTGAAATGGGGGGCAGCCCCACGCTGCAAAGCGCGATGTCTGTGGTGTCCATCGCCATTGTTGCCATCGTGTTGTTCTTTCAAAAGCGCGTGGTGGAACGCAAGGTTTACTCCATGACGCAGGGCCGTGCGCCAGCAACTCGACAGGTCCGTTCCTGGGCTGCTGTGTTTTATACCGCCAGTGTCGGCCTGATTATCCTGGTGTCATTGCTGCCACTGATTATCGTGTTTGTGGCGGCATTCACCAAAACCAGCGGGCCGGTCATGCATTGGGGGGCCTGGTCCTTATCCAGCATGCAGCGTGCATTGCATGGCGCACCTGAACCCATTCTTAATTCGTTGAAATTCGCCTCGATGGCCACCGTTATTGGCGTGGCGTTTGCGGTGCTGGTGAGCTATCTGACGATCAAGAAACGCAATGCCTTCACGCAGTTTCTGGACTACATCGTGGTCTTGCCGCTGACGATTTCCGGCACGGTGCTGGGTATCGCCTTGGTGCAAACCTTCAACACGGGCTGGCTGATATTGGCAGGCACGTCCGGCATTATGGTCTTGTGCTACACGGTGCGACGCCTGCCGTTTGCGGTGCGTAATGCCTCATCGATGCTTTTCAATATTCCGGACTCGATCGAAGAGGCGTCCATCAGCCTTGGCGTCTCGCCGCTCATGACCTTCTTCAAGGTCATCTTGCCCGCGATGAAAGCATCTATTGTTTCGGCGGCCATCTTGATGTGGCTGACCACGATTTCCGAGTTGTCCGCATCCATTGTGGCGTACAGCGGCGGCCTTGAAACCATGCCAATTGCAATCTTCCGCCAAGTCGATGGCGGCAGATTGGGTATGGCCTCGGCCTATGGCGCCGCACTCGTTACCGTCATCGTCTTGCCGATCATCGTGTCGGTGAAGGCATTTCGCGTCAATCTGTTTTCTGGCAAGTAACTCCACACCAAGAGGCTCTTCATGCGTATCAAGCTCCTGTTGCAGTACAGTGCCCTCATCGCCGCCACGGTCGCCGGGGCCGCGCACGCGCAAAACGTCGTGCTGTATTCCTCGAACAACACCGAGACCATCGAAACCGCATTGGATGTGGTCAAGAAGAAGTCGCCCAACCTGAACGTGCAACCCGTCACCGGTGGCACGGGCACGATGATGAAACGCATCGAAGCCGAAGCCAAGAATCCACGCGGAGATCTATTCTGGAGCGGCGGCTTTGGCACCCTGGGTGCCTATCGCAACAATCTTGAGCCCTATAAGCCCGCCGATCTGGAAGCCATTCCTGTTGAGTTTCGCGGCCCGGACAATCTCTGGGTTGGCACCAACGTGCACGTTATGGTGTTGATGGTCAACGAGCGCCAATTAAAGGGATTGCCTGCGCCCGCAACCTGGTCAGACCTGATGCAGCCGCAATGGAAGGGCAAGTTCGCCATCACCGATCCGTCCAAGAGCGCGACGGCGTATTTGCTGGTCTATGGCTTGTATAAGCAGTTTGGCCAGGAAGGCCTGGAGAAGGTCGCGGCCAACGCGGTCGTCACGTCGTCGTCCGGCACCACTTACAAGGGCGTTGCGGCAGGCGAGTATGCCGTTGGCATGACGCTTGAATACGCAGCACAAGAGTATGTGGCTGGTGGTCAGAAAGAAATCAAGCTCGTCTACCCGAGCGAAGGCAGCTACCTGGCTCCCGAAGGCATGTTCATCATTAAGGGTGCCAAAAACCCGGAAGCCGCTCGGGCTTTGTACGACGGTCTCTTAAGCAAAGACGCGCAGCAAGCTCAGTTGGTAAAGAACTTCCGCCGCCCCACCCGTACCGACATTTCGGTAGCCAGCCTGACCTCTTTGCCAGAAATGAGCGCCATCAAGATCTACCCCTTGGATCAGGCGCAGGCCTCGGCTGATTACGAGAAGGTTGTGGCCGCTTGGGGCCAAGCCATGGCGAAGGCGCGCTAAGCCACTGCCAGTTAGGTGTTCGCGGGAAGTCTTGCTGATCCGGCAAGGTTTCCCGCGTTGCATTGTCCCTTCCGATCCCGCCCTCTCGATCTGCCCGGCAGCCGTTATAGTACGAGCAACGCCCGCGGCACAGCCAGCATCAGCTCGGAATATTCGGCGGCGACAGGGAACAATATGAAGACGTCCGTTTGGACCACATTGACGAAACACGTTGTCGTGGTGGCAGTGGTGGCCGTCGTAACGATGCTTGCTGTACGCGTCTACGATGCGGAGCAGGGCCCTCCCCTGGAGCTGTGGCACACCTATGTGCCTCACGAATATCGTGCGTCTGAACTGGACACCAAAAACTGGGACGATTACCTGCGCCGCGAAGACGAGCTGTTTGTCGCTGTGCGCAAGAACGTCACCGACCGGCTAACGCCAGACGCAAGACTGTCGAATAACCGATACGTCGAACAAAGCACAACTTACGCCGAACACTTCAAGCAGGATTGGAACCGTTCGTTCGTGCTGGAACCTGCCGGGGCACCCAAAGGGGTAGCGGTCTTGTTGCATGGACTGACCGACTCGCCCTACAGCGTGCGCCACCTGGCCCTGCAATACCAGAGCGCCGGATTTGTAGCGATAGCCATTCGCCTGCCGGGCCATGGCACGGTGCCGGCTGGCCTGAATGAAGTGGAGTGGGAAGACTGGCTTGCTGCAACACGCCTGGCAGTGCGTGAAGCACGCCGACGTGTGGGCCCGGACCTTCCCCTGCATATTGCCGGGTATTCCAACGGCGCTGCGCTGGCCATGATGTACACCCTGGCAGCGCTCGAAGACAACAAATTGGCAAGGCCTGATCAGCTTGTCTTGATCTCACCCCTGGTCGGTGTGACCCGTTTTGCCCGATTTGCCGGGCTTGCTGCCTTGCCCGCGCTGCTGCCCGGGTTTGCAAAATCAGAGTGGCTCAGCATCGTCCCGGAATTCAACCCCTTCAAGTACAACTCCTTTCCGGTTAATGGCGCTCGACAATCATTCCAGGTGACTCAGGCGCTGCAAGCCGAGCTGACGCGTCAGGCGGACAACGGTAGCCTGAGCAAGCTTCCGCCTGTTCTCACGTTCCAGTCAGCCTTGGACTTCACGGTTAGCGCACGCGCCATCATGACGGCGATGTATGCGCTGTTCCCCAACAATGGCAGCGAAGTTGTCATGTTTGATTTGAATCGGGCCGCAGATCTGACGCCCTTCATCAGCGAAGCCTCCGACGTCGCGCTGACGAATTTGCTGCCCCCTGGTCCACGCAATTACCGCACAACCATTATTACCAACGCCGCGCCCGACACCGGCAATATGGTCGAACGCAGCACGGACGCCGGCAAAACGGATGAGCAAGTACGCGACGTGAACCTGAGCTACCCCGAAGAGGTTTATTCGCTCTCGCACGTGGCACTCCCCTTCCCCGTGACTGACGGCCTGTATGGAACCCAGCCCGATCCGAAGGAAGACTTTGGCATTCGCTTGGGTAGAAAGTCGATGCGGGGAGAAGTCGGCGTGCTGGTCGTCAGCCTGGATTCGCTGCTACGGATGACATCCAATCCGTTTTACCCGTATATGCAAGAGCGTATCGAGCAAGTGATCCATCGTACGAAGTAATGGCGCACGATGTGGATGGGTACGCCGTGATTCATCGCAGGAAGGTAATTTCCCCAGGATGAATCACGGTGTGAAATGCGCAGCAAGAAGCCTCACTTCACTCGGCCAGACACTCTTTCAGCCATACGCTGAGCGATCACATACAGGCCGGGGATCAACAGAATACCGATCAACGTGGCGGCCACCATGCCGCCGAAAATGGTCACACCAAGTGCCCGACGCGCATTCGCACCCGCACCGGTGGCGATGACCAGCGGCACAATGCCCAAAATGAAAGAAATGGCGGTCATCATCACGGCGCGAAAGCGCTGACGCGCTGCGGCCACGGCAGCCTCAACAATAGACTTCCCTTCTTGCTCACGTTGAACGCGTGCAAACTCGACGATCAATATAGCGTTCTTCGAGGCCAGACCAATCAGCAGGACAATGCCAATTTGCGCATAGAGCGAGTTCTCGATGCCGGTAATTTTCAGCGCGAAGATCGCGCCGAACGCCGCGAAGACCAGTGACAGAATAATGGGAATCGGCAAGGTCCAGCTTTCGTACTGCGCCACCAGAAAGAGAAATGCGAAGACCAGCGCCAACGAGAATATCAACGGTGCTTGTGCCGATGACTCACGCTCTTGAAGTGACAGGCCCGACCACTCGTACCCATAACCATCGGGCAACACTTGCTTTGCCGCCTGCTCAAAGGCCAGCATGGCCGCACCGGAACTGACCCCTCGCGCAGGGACACCATTGAGCGGAGCTGTCGTGAAGAGGTTGTAGCGAGTCAATGAGAATGGGCCCAGGTCTGTCTTGAGTGTGGCCATTGCGCGCATCGGAACCATCGCCCCGTCTCGACTTCTGACATAGACGTTCAACACATCTTCGGGGATGGCACGAAAGGGGCTGTCCGCTTGCAGCGTGACCGGGAATGAACGGCCCGACAAAGTGAAGTCGTTCACATACCGGCTGCCGAAGTTCGCCCCCAGGGTCGCGTAGATGTTCTCCACGCTGACACCCAGGCTTTCAGCCTTATCGGTGTCGACGTCAACAAATACCCGAGGCACCTCAGCCGAGAAAGCACTCGTTGCCAGCGCCACTTCAGGTTTGGCATTGGCCGCGGCCAACATGGCACGTACGACTTGCGCCAGCTCTTCCGGCGACTGCCCTTCGCGTGCCTGCAATCTGAAGTCCAAGCCACCAACTTGCCCAACACCTGGAATGGGCGGCGGCGCAAACACGGCAACATTCGCCTGAGCAATGCCTGCCATGCGCGCATTCAATGTGGCCAGCAGACCTGTGCTGGAAAGCGCCGCGCCACGCCGCTTGTCCCATGGATCAAGCGTCACGATGGCAAAACCACCGTTTGGCGACGCCCCGTTCTGAAGCAGGCTGAACCCAGAGATTGAAATGACCTTCGCGACGCCTGGTGTGGACTTGAGAATCGACTCGACCTGCTGCATGGTTTCTTGTGTGCGGCCCAGAGCGGACGCCTGCGGCAACTGCATATCTACAAACAGAAAGCCCTGATCCTCGTCTGGCAAGAAAGACGTAGGCACGGCAAGAAAGAGCAGTACCACCAGCACCGCCGTAGCGACCAAAGCGGCCGCGACCAGCTTGATTCGGTTGACCAGCCATTGAACGAGGCGCACATAAGCGGTATTGGACTTCTCAAGAAAACCGGCAAACCAGGCCAAGGGCCCCTTCAACGTGCCCGGTGGGCGCAGAATCAAGGAGCACAGCGCCGGACTAAGCGTTAACGCCGTAATGGAAGACAACACCAGCGATGCCGACATCGTGACGGCAAATTGACGATAGAGCTGGCCGTTGATCCCCGGCAGGAACGCCGTGGGTACAAAAACACCCAACAACACCAGCGTCGTCGCGACAATGGGCCCGGTTACCTGAAGCATGGCCTTGCGGCTCGCGCTTGCCGCGTCCAGCCCCTCTTCCTTCATTAACCGCTGAACGTTCTCCACCACCAAGATAGCGTCGTCCACCACGAGGCCTGTTGCCAGAATAAGCGCGAGCAAGGTGACCAGATTGATGGAAAATCCTGCCACGAACAATAGCGCGAAGGTCGCAAGCAAGGACACGGGAATCGCCAGCGTCGGAATCAACGTGGCACGCCAATCTGCCAGAAAGAGATAAGTGATAAGCACCACCACGGCAAACGTGATGAGCAGGGTCACGAGAATTTCCTGGATAGAAGCCCGCACGAATAGCGTGGAGTCATAAACCGGCTCGTAACTCAATCCGGGCGGAAAACTCTGTGCAGCTTGCTTGAGTTCCGCCGCCACGGCGTCTGCCACGGCCAGCGCGTTGGCGCCAGGAGCTTGATTGACCACCAACATGGCACCGGGGCTGCCGTTAGTCTGCACACTGCTGTCATAGTTATGCGCGCCAAGCTCAACTCGGCCAATATCACGCACTCGCACCAACGCTCCGGCGTCACCAGCCCGGACCACGATATTGCCGAATGCCTGGGCATCTTCCAGGCGTCCTTGCGCGGTCAAGGTGTATTGAACTTGTACATCTGAGTGGATAGGCGGCGCGCCCACGCGTCCGATTGAAGCCTGGACGTTCTGGGCGTGAATGGCCGCCGCCACATCATCCGGAGTAAGGCCAAGCGCCGTCATGCGAACAGGGTCCATCCATACGCGCATGCTGTATTGCGACGCCCCCATGACCGACGCTTCCCCCACACCGGGCACACGCGCTAGCCGGTCTGTCAGGTTCAGCGTCAGATAGTTGGCAATACTCAGATCGCTCATGGAGCGGTCAGGCGAATGGAAGCCGTATGCCACCAGAAAGCTTGGGGAACTGGCCCGCACCGTCACGCCTTGTTGGGAGACAGCTGTGGGTAACTGCGCCATGGCCAATTGCGCCCGATTCTGGACGTTGACCTGAGCCAGATCCGGGTCCGTACCTACGGCAAATGTGACGGTCAGCGAATAATTTCCCGCCGATGAACTGCTGGAGGACATGTACAACATGTGGTCCACGCCGTTAATGGCAGACTCCAGCGGGTTACCCACAACGTTAGCAATGACTTCAGCATTGGCCCCTGGGTAGGAGGCCGATACGGTTACGGTAGGTGGCGAGATATCCGGATATTGGGTGACAGGCAGGCCGAGCAATCCCAGCACACCCACCAGACAAAGAATGATCGCCAACACCATGGCGAATCGTGGACGCGAGATAAAGAAGCCGGAGATCATTGACGCACACCGCTGTCCTGAACCTGAGGTTGAACAAGCATGCCATCCGACAAGCGCTGCACACCTTGCACAACCACTTTTTCCCCAAGCTTCACGCCGCGCTGGACTGCCCAACGTTCCCCAATTTTTGCGCCGGTCTCAATGCGCCGCTGCCGAGCGACGTTAGCTTCATCGACTACGTAGACAAACCTGCCCTCACGGTCTTGCAACACGGCAGACTGTGCAATGAGCGGGCCGGTCTCGACTTTTCGATCTTCAGAAATAATGCGCACAGATTGGCCGGGCATCAACAGACCATTCGGATTTGGGAAGAGCACGCGCACGGCGGCCGTTGCTGTGCGAATGTCCACTTCGGGCCCGATAAATTCCAGCGAGCCCTCTTGGTCGTAGATCTCGCCGTTGGGAAGTCGCAAGCGCAAATGCAAGGCATCACGCTGTGCGTTTCCTTGTGCTCCCTCTGCCTGCCGCAGCGAGACAATCTCACCTTCCGTGACCGAGAACACAACGCGTATCGGATCTATCTGCACCAAGCGTGCCAAGGTGCCGGAGTCTGCGCCCACCAGATTGCCTACCGAAAAATTCGATTGGCTGATGCGCCCGGACAGCGGTGCCGTTATGCGGGTATAGGAAAGATCCAACTCTGCTTTCGCAAGATTCGCCTGCATGGCTGCCAGCTCGGCTTGTGCCACGTCAAGCGCCGTCTGCGCCTCTTCCCGAGACACGCGCGCCATCGCGTTTTGCCTCACCAACTCGACGTTTCTCGCCAGCGTGTCTCGCGCCAATTTTCGCGTGGCATCTGCGCGCGCCACCTGGGCCTGCGCCGCCGCAACAGCAGCGTCAAACCTGGCGGGCTCAATGGCGAACAGCAAATCCCCCTTTTTGACATAAGCACCAGGTTTGAAATCGATGCTGTCCAGAAAGCCTGTGACACGAGCCCGCAGGTCAACGGCCTCTTGCGCCTCGATTCGGGCAATTCGTTCGGTGGGAGGGGTCACAGCCCCTTCCGTGATGGCCTGCACCGTGACAACAGGTGCAGGCCGGCCGGTCGCCGCAGCCTGTGCTCTAGCCACACCGCAGACACTTGCGATTAATAAGCCGGCCAAGGGGAGAACGAAGGCTTTCCGAACGGAATTGAACATGGTGTGATGCATTTAAAAGGCCCGGCGAGCCGGGCGAAATGGTGTGACCTGATTAGATGTCGTCCAGCGGCCAGATGGGTCGGCGCACATGACGATAAGGCCGATTTTTGAAGTCTTTGGTGCAAAGCGCACCCGTATCCACTTCGAGCACTTCTCGCGCGATGGGCTCAAACGCGGCTCGAAAATGTTGCATCGACTTCACGACGAGGGTCGACTTACGCGTTGGATCCACTCCAAGCGACGTGAGCTGCGCCAGATCGGTGGCCTGCCCATTATTGCTAATCAAGATGATGTCGATGCCACCCACGCGGAACAGCACACTCAAGCCATAATTGCGCCGCACGCCCCCTGACATCGGGCCGTAGGCAATGAAACGCCCATCGGTAATCGTAGCGACATAGCCCGTCAATGTGAGGGGGCCGCCTCCCATGCCCGGGTCTGTCTTGCCGCCGACGTCCAGCGTGATCGTTTTCCCGACACCCGCTTCGGCACAGCGCTTCGCCGCCTCCGGGTCATAAATGGCGTAGAACCCGACGTTTTGCAGATCAGCCTGAATCATGGCCGCCAGCAAGGTCGTGCTGTCGCCATAGGCGCCTGCGCCCGGATTGTCGGCGTAATCAGCGATGACCAAGGGTTTATCTGCCCCATCGCTCTGAGCCGCCAGCTCAATGGCGCGTGCCACCGGTGTGAAATGAATGGAAGACTGATGCCGCTCTTGCCAGACATAGTCCATGAAGGCTTCCGCGACAGGCATCCCAAGCGCCGCATCCCCGTCTACCGTGACGGCCACAGAAGGGCCAATGTCGTGCACGTCGCCTGATGAGAAACCCGCGTGAACGCTCACCACCAGCGCCTCACCCGTGCTCTCGGCGAGATCTGCGCGACGCAAGAGTTCGATCATGGGAGCTGAGCTTGTACGCCCGCCATCCAGTGCGTAAAGAATGGGTCGGCGCGCCAACGCGACCTTCGGCTTGATTTCGCCGTGCATTGCACGATTGAGCAAGCGGGCCGCCTGCCACGTGCGTTCGTACTGATCAACGTGCGGATAGGTGCGATACGCGACCAGGATATTGACATTGTTTGCCATCGCGTCCGTAACCGTGGCATGCAGATCCAACACCACCGCCACCGGTACCGACGGGCCCACCCTCTCGCGCAGGCGCTTGAGCAACTCGCCCTCGCCGTCGTCATGGCTGACCGTGGACATGGCGCCATGCAGATGCAGGAGCACACCGTCCGTCCCTTCAGCGGCATTCAGAATCTGTTCGGCTATCTCTTCAAAACATGCATCGGTAACACGTCCCGACGGGGTCGCGCCCGCGACAATGGGCAAAGTAATGGTCCAACCCAGTTCCTCACCCGCCTCTAGTGCCGCGCCAATTGACGAATGTGTATTGCGGTAAAGCGGAACAATGGCATCGCCACGCGTTAGTGAGCAACGAGAGAAAGCATCCATGTCTGTCAGACGACAGCTGAAAGTATTCGTTTCATGCATGAATTCCGCGACCAGCACACGCTTGTCCATCTTGGCTCCAGAGGATAGGTTCGTTCATTCGGCTGCAACGGAACAGGTCAACATGAACACGGCCTGCGTCGCGTTGTGAGTACTTTGCCGCCGTATGATGGCACGCGCGATCTTCATCTTCCAAGAGTCATTGCGCCAAAACACCCTCAAAACGACGCGCGTCGCTTATCAGCCACGCCAGCGCATCACGTTGTCGCGATCGATACCTGCTTTCCTGACAAGAACCTGAGCAATACCAATGAGCCATCACTGCCGCTAGGCGTGAATCAGCGATCTTTGCCACGCCTATCCTGTTTATGCATCTAGTTGCATAGAGCTGTCTGTCCCCGTAGACTACGCAAAACGCACGACTCTCCATCGCCAGGAACCCACTCATGACTTTGCCTCCGATCTTGTCGCAACGCCTCCGACTTCCCGTTGTCGCCTCGCCACTTTTCATCGTGTCCAACCCCGCGTTGGTTATTGCGCAGTGCAAGGCCGGCATTGTGGGTTCGTTCCCGGCACTAAATGCCCGCCCCGCGTCGGCCCTGGAAGAGTGGCTGGATAACATTACCGGAGAACTGCAGGCGCATGATCGGGCCCACCCCGAGCGTCCTGCCGCTCCGTTTGCCGTGAACCAGATCGTGCATCGATCAAATGATCGCCTGGAACACGACATGGAGGTATGCGTTCGCTACAAGGTGCCGATTGTCATTACCTCGCTGGGTGCACGCCCGGAAATCAATGACGCCGTTCATAGCTATGGCGGCATCGTGCTGCATGACGTGATCAATAATGAGTTCGCTCGCAAGGCGATAGAGAAAGGTGCCGATGGCCTGATTGCGGTAGCGGCTGGCGCCGGTGGCCATGCCGGAACCCAATCGCCTTTCGCGCTTATCCAGGAAATCAGGCAGTGGTTTGACGGCCCCTTGCTGCTGTCAGGCTCTATTGCCAATGGACGCTCTATTTTGTCGGCCCTCGCGTTGGGAGCAGATATGGCGTATATCGGTTCTGCCTTCATCGCCACACAAGAAGCCAACGCGGTTGAAGCGTATAAGCGGATGATTACCGAATGCGGTGCCAGTGATGTGATGCACACCAATCTGATTACAGGTGTGCACGGCAATTACCTCAAGCCATCGTTGGTCGCTGCCGGCCTGGATCCGAACAATCTGCCCACGAGCGATGTGACGAAAATGAACTTCGGCTCAGATCGCGAGAAACCCAAAGCCTGGAAAGAAATCTGGGGTTGTGGCCAAGGCATTGGCGTCATTAAAGACATTCCGCCTGCCAGCGAGCTGATAGCGCGCCTGGCTAACGAGTTTTACGCGGCACGCGCGTCGTTGATTGCACGCGACGTACCGGCCTGGTAACGCGCGAGTTGGAAACACCGACCGCATTGCGCGCTTACTAGCCCGGACTGGGTTTGTCCGTTCTCGTCAGCGTGGCCAGCGTCTCTTCGGAGAAGGCCACGCGCATCGTCTCGTTCATGATGCCGGCCTTCAGCACAAGATGCTGAAGTTGCTTCTGACGCGACAATTCACCGGCCGGAAAGTCGCGCTGTTCTATCGCCAGATAGCGCGCCAATTTCCTGCGGTGGTAGTCGATGCGCCGCGAAATCTCATCGTTCAGTCCAGTGGGGCCGACAGCCGCCTCTGCTCGCAAGCGCACCAGCAGTGCATCGCGTGCAGGCTTGGGCTCTTCGACCTCGGTGATCCAGCGCTTGAGCTCTTCGCGCCCTCCGGGCAACACGCGATAGGCGCGCTTGCGCCCGCGCCCGCTTTCCGGTGCCAATGCCTGCACATAGCCCGCCTCTTCCAGGCGCCGCAATTCTTTGTATATCTGCTGATGCGTGGCTTGCCAGAAATGACCAATGGAACGATCAAAGCGCTCAGCAAGCTCAGAGCCCGAACAGGGATGTTCTATGAGTGCAGTCAACAGGGCGTGTGGCAGGGACATGGCGTAGCGGTGTAATCGGTTCGGGCATTCTACTGCCGGGCTAGTCGAGCGCGCTTGCCTTTATCGCAGAGGCACCGGCGAGCGGGTAGAAATCAACGAAGCCAGGCATGACCCAGGTAGCGTGGGTGGAG
>JBEBWV010000091.1:0-22511 GCA_040391965.1 Achromobacter deleyi
CTGCGACATCACCATGACTCCTCCCACGACTCAAAACGGCCCGTTGCGGCACTTTCTACAGTTCAAAGACTTTTCGCCGGCAGAAATCGCCTACGTGCTCGAGCGCGCGCGATTAATCAAGGATAAGTTCAAGCGCTACGAACCCCACATGCCGCTGCACGATCGCACGCTGGCAATGGTGTTTGAAAAGGCCAGCACGCGCACGCGCGTCTCGTTTGAAGCCGGCATGTACCAGATGGGCGGCTCGGTCATCAACCTGACGTCCAACGATTCTCAGTTAGGCCGCTCCGAGCCTATCGAAGACACCGCGCGCGTCATTTCACGCATGGTTGATATCGTCATGATCCGCACCTTCGAGCAAACCCGCATTGAGCGATTTGCTTCGCACTCGCGCGTGCCGGTCATCAACGGCCTCACCAATGAATTTCATCCCTGCCAGATTCTGGCCGACATCTTCACGTTCATCGAGCACCGTGGCCCCATCGCTGGCAAAACGGTAGCCTGGGTGGGCGACGCCAACAACATGGCGTATACCTGGCTGCAAGCGGCTGAGATGCTTGGCTTCACCTTGCATGTCTCAACACCGGCAGGCTATGAATTGGAAGCCGCTCGCATCGGCAACCCGCCATCGACCGTACTGCGCCAGTTCAAAGACCCCATGGAGGCGTGCAAAGGCGCACACCTGGTCACAACAGACGTCTGGACCAGCATGGGCTATGAAGCTGAAAACGAAGCGCGTATCGCCGCCTTTGCTGACTGGTGCGTTGATGCCGAAATGATGGCTGCCGCCGATGCCAAGGCAGTCTTCATGCATTGCCTGCCTGCGCACCGAGGCGAAGAAGTCTCCGGCGAAGTCATCGACGGACCACAAAGCGTGGTCTGGGATGAGGCAGAGAACCGCCTGCATGTGCAAAAAGCGCTGATGGAATTTCTGATGCTGGGTCAGGTGAAATAACGCCCCACAGCCCTGTTGGCTCGAACGCCAGCACAAAGGGCCCAAGTGTGAGCTGCACCCCGAACGTTGGACTTTGATCTACGTTCGGGGTGCTTTCTTTTGGCGAGTCGTCGCGTTCTTGAGGCGCAGATCGCGGGTTACGCGCGCTCGCCACTGTTTCTACGGTAAAGCCCATTGCGCGCTCCACCCATGCTGCTACTGCGTGAAGGCGGACAATGCGAACGTGGCTTGCGCGGGGCTTTTTGCCATACCGGGGAATGGCAAAAATACCGCCCTCTGCGCTCCGTTTACGCCGTTTCAGAGCACCTTGCGAAACATCGTGCGCTTGGTATTGCGAAAAGACGGACGCACACGGCCAGACCAATCTGTGGCTCTTACTGCCAGCCAGGGTGGACTGCCAAACGTCTCACTTGTGTGCAGGTCATAGCAAGCCAGATAGCGCGGCCCGCCGTCCTTGCACTCATAGCGCCACGCATGGACGGTGCCCGGCACCGCCGCCAGACCAGGCAAATGTTCCTGGTCATACCAGGCATTCATGTCTGCCTGCGCCTCAGGCGTGACATCCGTTTCCACGATGTAATGCCATGGTGCCGCCTCGCCCTGCGAGGCACCGGCAAGCGACAACGTACTGTGCAACACGCGCACCTGTGCACCTGCAAAATGCTCAGCCAACCGAGCCTGCAGTTCCGGAATATCGCTCTCTGCTCCACGGCAATACACATAGGTTTCCGGCGCGTCGAGTGCTACATAGGCATTCAAGCTCGTGTGATCAAGCCCGGCGCAGAGGCGCGCTTGCATCTCGGTTGCACGGACTGCGTCAAACGCCTCTTTGAAGCTCACCAACAACAACGTTTCTTGCATTCCAGACCTCGTAATTAATGCCCAATCCGAAGCGCCACCAGAAAGCGCGACACCATGTTGTATGCGGCAACCGTGGCGGTCAATTCCACCAGGCCCTGCTCGTCAAACCAGGCCCGTAGGGGTTCGAACAGCGCGTCGGGCACATCAATGTCGCGCGTCATGGCATCGGTTAAGACCAACACCTCACGCTCGCCGGGCGCCAGACCCGGTATCCGCTCAGGGGCCGGCCCCGCGCGCAATTGCTCAATCACGTCATCAGGCACGCCGCCCGCACGAGCATGCGCCACGTGGGCATCGAACTCATAGGGCGCGCCGTTCAACACAGCCACACGCAAAATAACCAATTCACGAATACGCGGCGAGATGGCCGTCTTATTGCGAATGGCCGTCAGCATGGCCTCCCACCCATCGACCACCGCAGGACTATTCAAAAGCACCTGATACAGCGGCGAAATGCGACCTCTTGACGCCAGGATTCTCGCCTCAAGCGGTGCCAGTTCAGCCCGAGTACCCGGCACGATCGGCGCGACACGAAATTGACTCATGATTACTCCGGCTTAATGTTCTTGCGTTCGATCAACGCCGTCCATTTCGCCCTGTCCGAGGCAATTAACGCGCTCAGTTCCTCAGGACTGGAAGGCGCGGCTTCGGCACCGAACTTCTCCAGCCGCGCTCGCACGGCCTCGTTCTGCAAGGTTGCCCTGACAGCCTGATTCAACTTAGCTACGGTCGCCGGTGGCGTGCCTGCCGGTGCCAGCAGGCCATACCAATTATTGGACTCGACGCCCGCTATGCCTTGCTCGCTCAGCGTTTTCACGTCGGGCAACAACGGATGACGGGTCGACGATGCAATGCCCAGGGCGCGTAACTTGCCACCTTGTATATGACCGATCAAACCCGGCACGTCGCCGAAGAACCCCGACACCTGATTGCCCATGACATCATTGATGACAGGCGCCGCGCCCTTATAGGGCACGTGCAACACGTTCGCCTGGCTGGCATCTGCAAACATCTCCATCGTCAAATGCGGAATGCTGCCAATGCCCGAAGATCCAATCGCCACCGCTTGCGAAGCGGCACGCGAGCGCGCGACGAAATCGGCGGCGTCTTTGGCGGGATTCGCAGGGTTCACGACAAACACCGTCGCATTGTTCACCACGCGTGAGATGGGTGCGAAATCACGCACAGGGTTATAGGGCAAGTCTTTGTACAAGGCCGGGCTGATGGCAACCGCACCCACACTCGTCAGAAACAGCACAGATCCGTCTGGCGGCGCTTTTGCCACGTAGGCGGCAGCGATGTTGCCATTTGCGCCTGCCTTGTTCTCCACAATGACCTGCTGCTTAAGCTCCTTGCCTAATTGCTCGGACAGCACCCGGCCAACCAGATCCACCGGACCACCCGGCGGGAACGCAATAATCAAGCGCACAGGGCCATCCGCCTGCGCGGCGCCAACGGCAACCAAACTCAACACACCTGCACACAAAATACGTCTGAACATTTGAGGTCTCCTCACTGAATTTAAATTCTTCTTATGGCCGTGTGCGGATTACGCGGCAGCGTAAAGTCGTTCCGGGTTGTCCACCAGCACGCGCTGGCGCAGGTTTGCATCCGGACAAGCTTCGAAAAAGGTGTCTACCAACTCGCCGTCATCGGGCATATCGCCAGCCACATTCGGGTGTGGCCAGTCTGTGCCCCACAGCGTTCGCTCCGGCATCGCTTCAATCAAGGCACGAACAAAGGGCTGGCCTTCTTTAAACGGCCGCGTCCCCTGCCCGATGCGATCAATCCCCGACACCTTCACCCAGGCTTGCGGCACTGCAGCCAGATCCAGCAGTGCGCGAAACGCCGGGGCATCCAGGCCTTGGGACGCTTTGATACGCCCCATGTGGTCCACCACAAACGGAATAGGCAGGCCCTTTAACGTCGGCAACAGATCCGGCAACATGGCGCCATCAAGATGCAGACACAGATGCCACCCGTAAGGCGCAATCATTGCAACGACGCGCTCAAACACCATCGGATCGGGTGCCCCGCCCAAATGGGGCACGAAGTTGAATCGGGCTGCACGCACGCCCCCGGTGTGCAGGGCCTGCACCTGTTGCTCGGTGCTCTGCGCGCCTAATAACGCGACGCCTCGATACCGCCCTTCGCTACGCGCCAACGTGTCCAGAAGCGCCGAATGATCTGAACCGTGGCAATTGGCCTGCACCACAACCGCTCGGCTCACACCAAGATGCGAGTGCAAGGCCGCCAGCTTCTCAAACGGCGCATCCGGCGGGGTATATGAGCGACCTGGCGCATAGGGAAAATGCATATCTGGCCCGAACACATGGCAATGCGTATCCCAAGCACCAGCCGGCAAGCGCTGGCTGGGTAATGAAGGCGAATCCAGGGGTGGGCGGCAATCTGGCACGAGAACTTCCTACAACAAAAACGCTATGTTCAACGTTTGCGGTATGGCAAACAATGCTATAGCTATACTTTCAGATATTCGTATTATCTATATCCGGCATGGATCTCAAACAGATTGAATATTTCCTGCACGTGGCAGAACGACGCAGCTTCTCCCGAGCCGCGGAACTTCTGGACGTGGCGCAGCCCACCCTAAGCCGTCAGGTGCGCCTGCTTGAAATGGAGTTGGGGCAACACCTGCTCTATCGCAACGGAAGAGGGGTCGAGCCTACTGAGGCCGGCCTGCGCTTCATGGAACATGCCCGCGCCCTGTTAAGCCTGGCCGAACGCGCTAAAGAAGATTTGCAGAATCTGCGGGCCACGCCAACCGGCAAGGTCATTGTCGGCCTGCCGCCGCGCATTGCCCGGGTACTGACGCCGCCGTTAGTACAGGGATTTCGCGCCGCTTTTCCAGAGGCATCCATCGCCGTCGCAGAAGGATTGAGCGCGCAGATGCGCGAATGGCTGTTGGCTGGCCGAGTCGATCTGGCCCTGCTCTACGATCCGCCCCCGGCCCCTCAACTGACGTATGAATCGCTGTTTCGTGAAGAGCTTGTTCTGGCAACGGCGCCCGGCACGCAACCGCCCTTGCCTGCCCAGGTTACGGTTGCTGAGTTGGGGCGATACCCCTTGGTACTGCCGAGCGTGCCGAATGCCATTCGTACATTGGTAGAAAGTGTTTGCCGGGCTCAAGGCGTTCGATTGACCGTCGCGGCCGAAGTCGATGCAGTTCAGACCATTGTTGAACTGGCCGCGCAAGGCCATGTGTACGCCATATTGCCGCACTCTGCGACCCGCCACTTGCCAGGCGAATTAACGCTTTCCACGAGCAGAATTGGTTCACCACGCATTCGCAACGACCTGGTATTAGCCAGCCCACGCCATCGACCAGCCACCCGGTTGGCCACGGCTACTGCACACCTCATTCGAGCATTAAAGCTGGCTGACCTCTTTCACGCCGAAAAGCCCTGAAAAGAGCCCCATCTCGGCCTACGCCGTACTTTGGCATTCACATCGAGACGCTAAAGCTGATGGTCGTGATGCCCGCCTCACTTGTGGCCGACACCATCCCGCCATGCATCCTTGCAACGGCCTTCACAATGGCCAAGCCCAGACCATGCCCCGGTTCAATCCCATCGCCACGACGCGCCGCGTCCACCTGATAAAACCGTTGGAACAATCTGGACAAATGTTCGCTCGCAATGGGGACACCCGGGTTGGTGACGGCAATTTCGTATTGATCGGCATGGCGCAAAATGCGCACAACAATTTGCGCTCCAGCGCTGGAGTGTTGAATCGCGTTTTGCAGCACATTCGTGACGGCACGCCGAAACAATGAGGTATCAATCAGCGCTTGCGCCTGATAGTCACCCTCTACCAGCACCGTCATCTTTGCCTCATCAAGCAGAAACTCGAAGAACTCGATGGTTTTCTCGACTTCCTGCGCCAATACAGCATGCACCTTCCCGGTTGCCGACTCGCCCTGATCCGCTCTTGCGAGGAAAAGCATGTCGTTGATCATCGCCCGCAATCGATCCAGTTCTTCGAGATTGGATTGCAGAACCTCTTCCAGGTCGCGCACACTGCGCTGACGCGATAACGCTACCTGCGTCTGGCCGATCAAATTCGTCAAGGGTGTGCGCAACTCGTGAGCGACGTCTGCGTTAAACGCCTCCAGTTGGTTGTACGCACCTTCCAGCCTGCCCAGCGCACCGTTAAACGATGCAGCAAGATCTTCCAGCTCTACCGGCAGTGCCGTCATGCTTAAACGTTGTGACAAGGTGCTGGGCCGTAGTTCGCGTGCCTCTTGCGACAAACGGCTTAATGGCCGCAGTCCGACACGCGCAACCCAGTATCCCAACCCAATGACCAGCAATATGGCCGTCAACGAAAGGCCAGCCATCGCCCAGAGGAAAGTACGCATTGTCTGCGCATAGGGTGCCGTGTCGATGCCAACAATTAGCCGTACCTGCGGCCGCTCCGCATAGGCGCTTATCGTCACGGTCATCGTGCGCAATGCGTATTCGCGGTCTGGCAAGGTAATAGAACCAAATCCATCCGGGTTGCGCTCCAGACTGCTGATATCCGTCAGGCCCTTTCCGTATTCGTAGTGAGGATCGTCACTGAATATCCAGAACCGCATCGCCCCATCGGTAGGTGTCAGGGTGTCCAGCTTGGCCGTGAACCGGCCCCAGCGCTGAGGATCACCTGCCCGACTAAGGGAATATTCCACCTCTTGAACGGTGGTCTTGAGCGCACCTTGCAATATCTGATCAAGCTGGCGCTCAAGAACGCGATACAAGGCCACGCCAGTCAACGCAAACGTGACAAGCGCTGCGACCGCAAACAGAACGACCAAGCGGGTCTTGATCGAGGTTTTCATGAGGCGGGCTCATCGTCGCGAGGCTCCAATACATAGCCCATGCCGCGAATGGTGTGCAGCAATCGTGTGCTGAAAGGCGCATCCACTTTTGCACGAAGACGTTTGATGGCTACCTCAACCACGTTGACGCTGCTGTCGAAATTCATGTCCCAAACCATCTCGGCGATGGCGGTCTTGGACAGGATCTCGCCCTGTCTGCGTGCCAGCACAGCCAACAGGGCGAACTCCTTGGCCGTCAGATCCAGGCGAGTCCCTGCGCGCCACGCTTTGCGACTGATGAGGTCAATGTGCAAATCGCCAATGCGAAATTGCACCGGTTCCTGCACCCGGCCACGCCGCGTCAAGGCCTGCAAACGCGCCAGCAGCTCGAGAAAGGAAAACGGTTTAACAAGATAGTCGTCAGCCCCGTCATGCAAGCCACGAATGCGATCTTCCACACCATCACGCGCCGTCAACATAATGACTGGCGTTTGTCGCACGGCGCGCAAGCCTCGCAATACAGAGAAGCCGTCCATACCGGGCAACATGGCGTCGAGCACAATCACGTCGTAGTCGTGCTCGACCGCCAAGTGCTGCCCGTCGATGCCGTTGTGCGCAACATCGACGGCGCACCCCTGCTCGCTTAGACCTTTGCGCAGGTAGTCCGCTGTTTTCAGCTCATCTTCGACAATCAGGATCTTCATTGGGCTGCCCCCGCGCTACGCGACGCTTTCACTTTAGTCTGACGTACCTGTGGAGGATGGCACAACCGTGCCCGCCTTACGAGCGGCGCGCGCCTCTTTGCGCCGCATATACCAATAATGTGCCCGATCCAGGTACAGATAAACGACGGGCGTGGTGAAAAGCGTCAGAGCCTGCGACACAATCAGGCCACCCACCATGGCGTAGCCCAAAGGCCGTCGTAACTCTGAACCTTGCCCATGGCTCAGCATCAAGGGCAATCCACTCAGCAAGGCGCACATGGTCGTCATCATGATGGGACGGAATCGAAGAATGCACGCCTGATAGATCGCGTCGGCTGGACTCATGCCGTGCTCGCGTTCTGCTGTCAGTGCAAAGTCAATCATCATGATCCCGTTCTTTTTCACGATACCTATGAGCAAAATAATTCCGATCAAGGCGATCACGCTTAACTCGTAGCCACCCGCCATCAGAATGAGCAATGCACCCATGCCAGCCGAAGGCAGAGTGGACAAGATCGTCAAGGGGTGAATATAGCTTTCATACAGCAATCCCAACACGATATACACAGCGACTAGCGCAGCGGCAATCAAATAAGGTTGGGACGCCAGCGAGTCTCCAAACGCCTTGGCCGTGCCTTGGAACGCTCCGCCCAGGCTGGCGGGCACACCCATCTCATCCTGAGCTTGCTGAATAGCCGTTACGGCCGCACCAAGGGAAGCCCCTGGCGCCAGATTGAACGAAATAGTGACGGCAGGAAATTGCCCCTGGTGACTAATCGATAAGTAAGCCGTCTTGTTGGTGTCCAACGTCACGAAGGTGGACAGCGGCACCTGTAGCCCCGTAATCGGTGAGGTCAGATAGAGCTTGCTGAACAGGCTCGGATCCTGCTGCAGCTTCGGTGTCACTTCCAACACCACGTGATAGCTATTGATCTGGGTGAAATACTGAGCCACCTGACGCTGGCCGATGGCGTCATAAATGGTGGAGTCAATTAACGCGGGGGAAATGCCAAAGGATGAAGCTCGCGCACGATCAATAGTGATAGAGGCGGTGGCGGCCGCGTTCTGCTGATCGGATGCGACGTCAGTGAGTTGTGGCAGTTGCCTAAAGCGAGTCAGTAGCTTGGGTGCCCACAGGTTCAGTTCATCCAGATTGGCGTCGGTCAGGGTGTACTGATATTGGGTGCGAGACAAACGCCCCCCCACGTTGATGTCTTGCCCGGCCTGCATGAAGAGGGTCACCCCTTCCACCTTGGCAAGCTCTGGACGCAATCTCGCGATAATTTGATCCGCCGAGTCGACACGCCCTTCTTCCTTGGGTTTGAGACCAATGTAGAAGTTGCCGGTGTTGTATGTGGATTGACTACCGTTAAAACCAAAACTGGCTACGTCAGGATCTTTCCGTATGACATCCGCCAGTTGAATCATGCGGCCGTTCATTAGCGAAAATGACGAGTCTTGCCCCGATTCCGCAAAGCCGAAAATGTAGCCCGTATCCTGCTGCGGAAAAAATCCCTTCGGAATGACGATAAAGAGCGCGACCGTCGCGGCCATTGTTGCCAGGAACACGCAAAGCGTGGCGAACTGATGACGCAACACCAAGTGCAAGCCACGCTGATAGCCTCGCAACATGGCATCAAAACCGCGCTCAAAAAAGCTGTAAAGCCGACCGTGCTTCTCGCCATCGTGGTTTTTCAAATAACGGGAACACAGCATGGGGGTAAGGGTCAACGACACGAGCACCGACACCACAATGGCCATAGTGACTGTCACGGCGAACTCCCGGAACAGACGACCCACAATGCCACCCATTAACAACAGCGGAATAAACACGGCAATCAAGGACACGGAAATCGAAATAATGGTGAACCCGATTTCCGACGCCCCCTTGTAGGCGGCTTCCATAGGTGACATGCCATCTTCGATGTATCGATAGATGTTCTCCAACATCACGATGGCGTCATCCACCACGAACCCCACCGAAATGGTCAGGGCCATCAATGACAGGTTATCCAGGCTGAACCCCGCCAGGTACATCATGGCCGCTGTACCCATCAGCGAAAGCGGCACCGTAACGCAAGGAATGAGCGTCGCCGGCACATTGCGCAGGAACAGGAATATGACGATGACCA
Organism: Achromobacter deleyi; assembly: GCA_040391965.1. GTDB lineage: Bacteria > Pseudomonadota > Gammaproteobacteria > Burkholderiales > Burkholderiaceae_B > Achromobacter > Achromobacter deleyi_B. The sequence goes on from JBEBWV010000091.1 coordinate 9,469, forward strand.
CCAGCATGATCGTCAAGCTCAGCGTGAACTCCACGTCCCGAACCGAAGCCCGAATCGTCTGTGTTCGATCTATGAGCACGTTCACGTGCACCGAAGGTGGAATCGATGCTTCCAGGCGCGGCAAGGCCGCGCGGATACGATCCACGGTTTCGATCACATTGGCGCCCGGCTGCTTGCTGATCTGCAATACGATCGAACGACCATTCAGAATGGTGTTGTCTGGCGGTGAGGCCGGCCCCGCGTAGGCCCAACCCGCCAGTTTGGTGTTCTCGGGGCCGTCTACGGCCTGCCCGACATCGCGCACCCGAATCGGCGCACCATTGCGATAGGCCAGCACCATGTCATTCCAGGGTGCCGCCGTCAGGATCTGGTCGTTTGTGTAGGTGGTAAAACTCTGGTTCGGGCCGTCGATAGTGCCCTTGGGTTGATTCACCGAGGTCACCGCAATCACGCCACGAATGTCCTCCAGGCTCAAGCCCAATGCCGACAATTTGGCCGGGTCCACCTGAATCCGAACCGAGGGCTTTTGTTGGCCACCAATGTTCACCAGCCCGACGCCTGCAATCTGTGAAATTTGCTGAGCAAGAATGTTATCGGCGTAGTCGTTCACCTCAGTGAGAGCCAGCACATCTGACTGCACGGCCATCACCATGATGGGCGCATCAGCGGGGTTCACCTTTCGAAACGTGGGCGGACTAGGCAGGTTTGCAGGAAGTTGTCCGCTCGCCGCATTGATAGCCGCCTGCACGTCAACCGCCGCTGACTGAATACTGCTGTTCAGGTCAAATTGCAGCGTAATTTGGGTCGTGCCAATAGCGCTCGCCGACGTCATCTGTGACAAACCGGCGATCAGCGAAAACTGTCTTTCCAGTGGCTGCGCAACGTTCGACGCCATGGTCTCCGGGCTCGCACCGGGCAGGTTCGCCTGAACCTGAATGGTCGGAAAGTCCACTTGAGGCAATGGCGCTACCGGCAGCAATGGCCACGCGGCTATCCCGATCAACAAAATGGCCAGGGCAAGCAACGATGTCCCGATGGGTCGTTTGATAAAAGCAGCTGAAACACTCATCTGGAAGCCTCTTTCTGCGAAGCATCGCGCGTCGCTGCCGGCGCATTGCTGTCTTTCGTCGTGGCAAGCTCTTGCACCAGACTGCCCGGTTTCAGCTTGTACTGACCATCAACAACCACCCGGTCGCCTTCCTTCAGGCCCGCGTCAATAATCGCGAGTCCGTCCTGCAGGCGTCCTACTGTCACGGGTTGAACGTGCGCTGCACCTGCAGCGTCAATGGCATAGACATAGGTGCCGACGGCGCCGCGTTGCACAGCGGGCGCCGGCACCGACAACACACTTTGAGCCGCGTTCAGAATCAGGCGTGCATTGACGTATTGGCCGGGCCACAACAGATGTTGCGGGTTGGGAAAGCTGGCCTTGAGTTGCACGGTGCCACTGGTCGTGTCGATCTGATTATTCAGCAGTACGAGATGCCCCTCGCCTAACGCGGTTTGGCTGTCACGCGGGTAGGCCACTACCGACAATGCCTTATCTTTTGCGCTGGCAAGATTGATTTCAGGCACGGCTTCTTCCGGCAATGCAAACACCACCGATATCGGGTCAATCTGATTAATCACGACCAGGCCGTTCACATCGGCAGCGTGCACAATATTGCCAGGATCAACCAGGCGCGCACCCACACGTCCCGCAAGCGGTGCGATGATCCTCGTGTAATCAAGCTGCACGCGAGCGTAGTTAATCTGCGCCTCGTCCGTCTTCACGGACGCCTCAAGTTGTGCAACCAACGCCTTCTGCGTATCCAGCGTCTGGCGGGTCGTGGCATCAACACGCTGAAGCTGGGTGTAGCGCTGCAAGTCCAGCCGCGCGTTGGCCAATGTGGCCTGATCCCGGGCCTTCTGCGCTTCGGCCTGTGCCAATTGCGCCTGAAGGGCGCGCGGGTCAATCTGCGCAATCACTTGACCCGCAACGACGTCCTGCCCCTCCACGAACCCGACGCTATCGAGCTGGCCATCCAGGCGTGCTTTCACCGTGACGGTGGCATTGGCCGTTACCGTTCCCACCCCGGTCAGATAGCGGGGAACAGCTTGACGCAAGACTTGTACCGTCGCGACCGGCACGGGAGGTGCCGCGACAGGTGGCGGTGGCGGACGATGAAGCAGTGTCCAGGCCAGCACGCCAGCGGCCACGAGCAAGGCCACGAGCACTAAATTTCGACTCAGATTTCTGCTTGTCGTCGACGGGGAAACAGCCATGTCAGATACTCACAAATTTTGGGTTGAACGCGGGGGTGTCAAACGTAAGCCCCAACCTCATTCGGACGCGGACAGCGTCGGCGTCCTGGCGGATACCGCTTCAGGTCTTGCACTGGAAGACGACTTACTGGCCTCACCTGCTACGGCATCGCTCAGCTCCGCCACAGTCCAACCGCCGCCCACTGCCTTAATCAAGCCGACACTTGCCACCAGTTGCCGCCCTCGCAACTGCACCAAGGTGCGCTCGTTGTTCAGGGTCAGGGCTTGTGCGGTGGCGACGGTCAGAAAGGTGGTGGTACCGGCCTCGTATTGATGCAGACTCATCTCTTCATTCATGCGAGATGCCGCCACCGCCTGCTCTTGAGCGACAGACTCCTGATCCAATACGCGTAAGGTCGACAAGTTGTCTTCCACTTCTTGAAAAGCGCCGAGTACGGTTTGCTTGTACTGAGCCGCCGACACGTCAAAGCCAGCGACGGCTTGTGCATCGTTGGCACGCCGCAGGCCTCCGTCGAACAAGGTCTGCGCCACGGCAGCTCCCAAAGACCAGATCTGGGCTGGCGCGTTGAACCACTTCGCAAAACTGGCAGCGCTGAAGCCGCCGCCAGCGCTTAACAAGAGCGACGGAAAATACGCGGCGCGCGCGACACCAATCTTGGCGTTCGCTTGCGCGGCTTGCCGCTCAGCAGCGGCTATATCTGGGCGCCTCTGCAACAATTCCGACGGCATGCCCGTTGGCACTTGCGGGATGACCCGGTGCCAAGGTTGCGAGGCGGGAACGGCGGCCAGCGTAAATTGCGCAGGGGCTTTGCCCAACAGAATGGCAATGGCATGTTCCAGTTGCGCTCGGCTCCCGTCCAGATCAATCGCCTGCGCCTGAGCCGTTTTGAGCTGTGCCTCGGCCAACGCGACGTCTGAACGCAATGCCACGCCTGCGTCATACTGGCTTTGCGTCACGCGCAGGGTGTGCTCGAAGGCCGTCAAGGTGCGTGCATAGAGATCTTTTTCTCGATCAATGGCCCGAAGTTGCAAGTAGTCTTGCGCCACACTTGCCTGGATACTGAGTCGAGCCGCTGCCAACTCGGCAGCACTGGCCTGAGTCGCGGCATCGCTTGCCTCAACCGAGCGGCGTACGCCACCCCAAATATCGGGTTCCCAGGCAGCGTCCAGCGTGGCGGTATAACTATTTGCCACCCCCACTTTTCCACCCGATTGGCCTCGCGCGCGTCCTGCTGAAACCCCAGCACTGACCGTCGGCCAGAATGCAGCGCGTGCAGCATCTGCGGCCGCGCGCGCCTGGCGGTACTGCGCCTGCGCCTGCTGAATATTCTGATTGGCCGCGTTGGCCTCAGTGACCAACGCGTTCAACTGCATGTCGTCGTAGACTTCCCACCAGTGTTGATCGCTATCGATAACACTTGGACTGGCGGTAGTCCAGGCGCCTGCCTCTTTAAAAGTATCAGGCAACACCATGGTCGGACGCTGGTAGTCGGGACCCACCGCACAGCCGACGAGGCCGAACGTGACGCTCAGCGCCAACACCGCCGATGCACGAATAGTCCAAACGGAATGATTCTTGGCCACACCATTGCCCCGGCAAACAGTAAGAGTTCACTGTAAGCAGGTGTGCTGGACGTCACGCTGTCCGCTCCCTGACAATCCTGACAGTTTCAATCGCTGCACACGCGTTTCGCGACTATCTGCCCCCGATTAGCTCGAGGCAATCAGACCTGAATTTGAGACAAAACTGCACCTCAAGCTGGCCCGGCGGGCTAATTCGAGCCAAAGGCGCTAAAATGCCCAGTCAGATTCTTCTTGTTTGGCGGCTCGCTGCTGTCAAAGTCCCGTTGGCGTTACACCTCAAACAATGACCACTATTCTCCCGAACCTTCCTACCGGCCAGAAGGTCGGTATCGCCTTTTCTGGCGGCCTCGACACCAGCGCAGCCCTGCTCTGGATGCGCAATAAAGGCGCAATCCCCTTCGCGTACACCGCGAACCTGGGTCAGCCCGACGAGCCCGATTACGAAGAAATCCCCCGTAAAGCCATGCTTTATGGCGCGCAAAATGCTCGCCTGATCGACTGCCGTTCGCAGTTGGTGGCTGAAGGTATTGCCGCTCTGCAATCGGGCGCTTTCCACATCACCACCGCTGGCGTCACTTACTTCAACACGACCCCTATCGGGCGTGCCGTCACGGGCACCATGCTCGTGGCCGCCATGAAGGAAGACGACGTCAACATCTGGGGTGACGGCAGCACGTACAAGGGCAACGACATCGAGCGTTTCTACCGCTACGGTCTGCTCACCAACCCGGACTTGAAGATCTACAAACCGTGGCTGGATCAGCAGTTCATCGACGAACTCGGTGGCCGCTCGGAAATGTCCGAGTACATGCGTCAAGCTGGCTTTGACTACAAGATGTCGTCCGAGAAGGCGTATTCCACTGACTCCAACATGCTGGGTGCCACGCACGAAGCCAAGGACCTGGAACACCTTAACTCCGGCATCAAGATCGTCCAGCCCATCATGGGCGTGGCGTTCTGGCGCGACGACGTCGTCGTCAAGGCTGAAGAAGTTACCGTACGCTTCGAGGAAGGCCAACCGGTCGCCCTGAACGGTGTCGAATTCAGCGACCCCGTCGAGTTGCTGATGGAAGCCAACCGTATCGGTGGCCGCCACGGTTTGGGCATGAGTGATCAGATCGAAAACCGCATCATCGAAGCCAAGAGCCGTGGCATCTATGAAGCGCCGGGCCTGGCCCTGCTCTTCATCGCCTACGAGCGACTGGTAACGGGCATCCACAACGAAGACACCATCGAGCAATACCGTGAAAACGGTCGCAAGCTGGGTCGTCTGTTGTACCAAGGCCGTTGGTTCGATCCGCAAGCCATCATGCTGCGCGAGACCGCCCAGCGTTGGGTTGCGCGCGCCATCACAGGTGAAGTCACGGTTGAACTGCGCCGCGGTAACGACTATTCCATCTTGAACACCGTGTCGGAAAACCTGACCTACAAGCCGGAACGCTTGACGATGGAAAAGGGCGAATCCGCATTCTCGCCCCGTGACCGCATTGGCCAACTGACCATGCGCAATCTCGACATCATCGACACACGCGAAAAGTTGTTCACTTACGTGAAGACGGGCCTTCTGGCTTCGTCCGGCACCTCGTTGCCGCAACTGAAAGACGACGGCAAGAAGAAATAATTCTTCCCTCGTCTGACGAATGCCTCTCGATGCAAATCGAGGGGCATTTTTATTTGTGCGCCATATTTCAGGTGTAAAAGCCAGACACCTTAGATCCCTTCGTCATTGATGATTTGCGGATCTGAGCATAGATCACCAAAAATCGATTTCAGCAAGACCCGCCATCCGCATTTCTCTACATTGCTGCTGCTTTCCTAGGCACAGAACAATGCGAACCGAATGCCTCCCCCTTATTTCTGGCAGTGGCCAGCAATGCAGCCCCCCTCAATTTGATCGTGCTATCACGAAGGCATCGCGCCCCCGCTCGTCTTCCGTCGATCTGGCCAATGCGTTGTCACGCATTTCGATGCCTCCGAAACCGAACGCAACCGAAACATTCTCGATATGTTCAGTGTCAGCGAAATCGTCGGTGCCATGCGAGGAGGCCAGGCGGCCTACCAGCAGTTGCTCACCTAAAAAATGTGGCCTGGATAGGATTCCACGTTGAACCCCAAATGGTTTGAAGCTGCACGAGGGGAGGCACGGCTCGGCGCTTTCGCGTCGTCGACCGTCGCGCAGTCGTAGCGTGGGTGGAGCGCGCAACTGCCCTCCCTATTGAGACATTGGAAAGCGCGCGTAACCCGCGATCTTAACTCCGCGCCTTTGCTGTTCAAGCATCGCGGGTTACGCGCGATTGCTGTTTAAGCATCGCGGGTTACGCGCCATTGTTGTTCAAGCATCGCCGGTTATGTGCAATTGCTGTTCAAGCATCGCGGGTTACGCGCGATTAACGGTGGTTTTCTTACCCTCGTTTGCTCGCGTTCCACCCACGCTACGATCGTTATTCGTGGCACGGGTGCTTGTTCGTGCAAGCGACATCCCTGATCTAGTCAGGCGCAAGCAGCCCTGCGAGCTGCCCCTCAATAACTCAACGACTCGTCAAAAAAAACACCCCAAACATCAGACATCTGTCCAATCTTTGAGGTGCAGTTCAAATCCAGCCAAAATTCTTAATTGCTCAACGTGCTTGAGAAACAGCCCCGTCAGAGTTCGACCTGCATCCCCATTTCCACCACGCGATTCGGCGGAATCTTGAAGAACTTCGTACTGCGCGTGGAGTTACGCGCCATGAATGAAAAGATGGCGCGACGCCAGCGCCACAGTGCAGGCTTCTTGGCGGCCACCACCGTCTGACGCGACAGGAAATACGACGTACGCATGGGCTCCAGATCCAGCTCAGGATAGGCTTCCGCCACTTGTCGCAGCGCATCGGGCACATCCGGATCTTCTTTAAATCCGTAATTGATCGTGGTGAGCCAGCTGGATGCGCTGAGCTTTGATACCGAAAAACGCTCGTGCGGCGCCACATAGGGCACGTCTGCGACCAGGATGGTCAGGAACAACACATGATCATGCAGCACCTTGTTGTGCTTCAGATTGTGCAACAACGCAGGCGGCACGTTACCCGAATTCATGGTCATGAAAATAGCGGTGCCTGGAACACGAGAAGGTGGATAGGCCTCCAGTTGTTCCATGAACTCCTTCAGCGGCTGACGATCCCGCTGCTGCATCTCAGACAGCAAACGACGGCCACGCCGCCACGTCATCATCAAGGTGAACACCACAATACCGACCAACAGAGGCAGCCAACCGCCTTCGTGAATCTTGAATACGTTGGCACTGAACAGCAGCACGTCAAACAACAGCAGCGCGCCCAGAACCACCATCCAGAGCATGCGTTTGAAGCCCTTGCTACCGCGCGGCAACACGGCAAACAACAGCACCGAAGTCGTCAGCATGGTGCCGGTTACCGCAAACCCATAGGCCGCGGCCAGGTTATCGGAATTGCGGAACAACAACACCAGAATGAGCACAGCACATAGCAACAGCGCATTCACTTGGGGCAGATAAATTTGCCCCTTTTCAACGGCGGATGTGTGCAAAATCTGCATGCGCGGCCAGAAGCCCAATTGCACGGCCTGACGGGTAACCGAGTAGGCCCCGGAGATAACCGCTTGCGAAGCCACAACGGTGGCAACCGTCGCCAGCGCCACCAGGGGTGCCAGCGCCCAGTCCGGTGCCATCATGAAAAAAGGATTACGAATGGCAGTGGGATCACGCAGCAACAGCGCGCCCTGGCCAAAATAACAAAGCGTCAGTGCGGGCAACACCATGCTGAACCAGGCGCGGCGAATGGCCGGGCGCCCAAAGTGACCCATATCTGCATAAAGGGCTTCTGCGCCGGTCAAGGCCAACACAACCGCACCCAACAACACAAAACTTATCCAGGGGAAGTTCACAATAAACCGCAAACCCCACATCGGGTTCAGTGCGACCAGAATCTCTGGTGTTTGCCAGATTTGCCAGCCCCCCAGCACGGCCAATGACCCGAACCACAGCGCCATCACCGGCCCGAACAGCTTACCCATTGCCCCCGTGCCGTGCGACTGAATCGCAAAAAGACCGACCATGACAATGAGCGCGAGCGGCACGACCCAAGCATCCAGCGTATGCGACACAATGCTGATACCTTCCAGCGCTGACAACACCGAGATAGCAGGCGTGATCATGCTGTCGCCATAGAACAGGGCAGCGCCGAAAATGCCAAGCACGATGAGTACCCAGCGCATGCGGCCTTCCCGATGCCGCACGGCAAGCTCCAACAACGCTAGCGTGCCGCCTTCCCCTCGGTTGTCCGCGCGCAGCACCAAGGTCACGTACTTAAACGACACTACGACCATCAACATCCAGAACAGGATGGACAGCACACCGAACAAATGCGAAGGTTCCAGATCGGTATGTACGCTCAGACCAGTCAGGCAGGCTCGCAACGTGTACAACGGGCTCGTCCCGATGTCGCCATAAACCACGCCAAGCGCCCCCATGACAAGTGCCGCCCGAGATGATGGCGCATGCATACCGAGTGCGTGCGCGGGGGAGGCGGTAGGAACACTAACCCTGCCTTGGCTCATGATGAAGGTTCTTGACGAGTAAGTTGGGCCCCTTTGCGGGGGCCGGGGAACACAACAGATAGTCGTGTTCCTGAAAATTCCGGAAAACTGGAAAGTTTCCACCAGGCACCGTGAGCATGCGCGATCTCTCGCACGATGGCCAGCCCCAAACCGGAGCCACCGGCCATCGCCGTAGGAGAGCGGTAAAACGCCTCAAACACACGATCGCGTTCCTCGGGAGGAATGCCGGGGCCATCATCTTCCACAGTCAATGAGGGTGGGTTCGTACCGACGGTGAGCGTAATCCGGCCTTCAGGCTTGCCGTAACGCAGGGCGTTGTCGATAAGATTACCCAAGAGCTCGGTGAGCAATAGCGGATCTGCGTCGATCCAGACCGGAAAATCGGGTGCCACCAGATCGAGTTGATAGCGTGCTTCACGCACTCGCGGAATCCATTCCGCCCCGTTCGTTCGCACCCACTCGCACAGATCGATGCGAACAAAGCTATCCTGGGGCCGCGCATTCGGATCGGCGCGCGCAAGCACCAGCAACTGCTGTCCCAACCGGATCATGCGGTCACTGACCGTCTTGATGCGTTCTGCACGTGCTCGCACGTCGTCTGGCAAAGGCCTGGCCAGCATCAGCTCGGACTCCAGGCGCAGCCCGCTAAGCGGCGTGCGCAACTGATGCGCAGCATGTCCGATAAACCGACGCTGCGCTGCCAGCGAGGCATCTAAACGCAGCAGCAAATCGTTGGTGTGGGTGACAAGCGGTTCGATTTCGACGGGTACACCCGCCACTTCCAGCGGTTGCATGTCATCAATGGAACGTTGCCGGATTTCCTCAGACAAATGATTGACTGAGCGCAAGCCAGAGCGCACGCCCTGAACCACCACCCAGGTGAACAAGACAATCAACAGAATCTGCCCAAACACCATCAGCCAGAAGAAATCTTCCAGCATCCAGACAGACATATCGATTTTATGGGTAATGACCCAAGTGGCTGCCAGGTCCAACAGGACGAGCAGCAAAATGGGCGGCATCAGGCGTATGACCAGATGACGAGCCAGTGACCTGGCCGGCAGAATTGGGCGAGAAGCTGGGTTGGATTTTGCTGGCGTGCGATCCGGCGTCATGAGGGGGCCAGTGCAAAGGATTGGAAGGACCGGATAATACCGGTCTGGCCGTCAGGCCGCTTCCACATCCAGCATGTAACCAAAGCCACGCACCGTTTGAATGCTGGCACCGGTACCTTCGAGCCGCTTGCGCAGACGGTACACGTACACCTCGACGGCGTTTTCGCTGAAGTCTGCATCCCAGGCGGACAGCGAATTGACGATTTGTCGTTTGGTTACCACACGGCCTACACGGGCCATCAGCATTTCCAGTACGGAAAGCTCACGCACCGACAAGGACAAACGCTGATCATTGGCACGGACTTCACGTCCGACCGTGTCAAACACCAAGGGACCCACTTCGATCAGTGGCTGTGCCTGCCCGGCACGTCGGCGGCCAAACGCGCGCACGCGGGCAGCCAGTTCAGGCAGATCAAAGGGTTTGGTGACGTAGTCATCCGCTCCGGCATCCAGACCAGCTACGCGGTCCTCAATGCCATCACGTGCGGTGAGAATCAGCACAGGGACTTGATTGCCGTCTTGTCGCAATTGCTTCAAGACATCAAGCCCGCTCATGCCGGGAAGGTTCAGGTCGAGTAGGAGGAGATCGTACGGCTGCCCCGCCAATGCGCCCAATACACGGTCGCCTTCGGTGAGCCAGTCGACCGCATACCCCTGGTCGGCCAGAAATTCCTGGAGCGCATGGCCCAGGGTGGTGTCGTCTTCTATTACCAGAACTCGCATGCCGCGATTCTAGCGCGATCCCGAGTCAAATGGGGAAGCAATACCCCATTTGACTACGGATTTTTTACGGTTTGGCCGCGGCAGGTGCCGCAGCCGGTGTGGCGCCCCCTGAGGGAGGGGTCGTTACGAACCCGATTCGGGCCATGCCAGAGCGACGCGCCGACGCCATCACCTTGGCCAGCACCTCGTAACGCGTGTTCTGATCAGCACGAATACGAATTTCTGGCTGCGGCTTGGTAGCCGAGATCGATTTGAAACGATTCGGCAGGTCATCAATATTGACCGGCTTCTCATCCCAGAAGAGCGCACCGGCGGCGTCGATGGCCAAATCGATGGTTTTCGGTTCTTCTTCGATCTGCTCGGCAGCCACTTGAGGCATGTTGATCTTGATCGAATGCGCCAGCAACGGCGCCGTGATGATGAAAATCACCAGCAGCACCAGCATGACGTCGATCAGCGGGACCATATTGATCTCCGAGACAGTGTGAGTGCCTGATCCCTTACCTTCGAAGCTACCAAAAGCCATTACTCGCTCCCACGCTGGTTCACGCCACCCTGGCGACGCAACGCACGCACCTTGCCGTCCGAGTGCTCAACTTGCTGGCCAGTGGTCAGGAATGCAAACAAATCGTGCGCGAAGGCATCCAGGCGCGACAGGTACACCCGGTTGTTGCGCACAAACGTGTTGTAAGCCAAGACGGCTGGAATGGCGACAGCCAGACCCAGACCCGTCATGATGAGCGCCTCGCCCACCGGACCGGCGATGCGATTGATGGTGACTCCGTCTGCCAGACCAATACCGACCAGTGCGTGGTAGACACCCCACACCGTGCCGAACAGACCGACGAACGGGGCGGTCGAGCCCACAGAGGCCAATACCGTCAAGCCGTTTTCCAGCTTCGCGGTTTCCTCGTCGATGACCTTGCGCATGGTGCGGGTGACGAAGTCTGAGTTCGAACCCGACTCCTCCAGCTTGGTCGCGCCAAATTTATTGTGGTGCGCCTGCGCATGCATCGCGTGGCTGGCCAAATGCGAGAACGGGTCGCGTGCGCCATGCGTTGCAATTTCGTGTTCAACCTGCTCAAGCGAGCTGGCATTCCAGAATTTATTCAGAAAGTCAGCCGATCGCTTGCGCATGGTGACATTGCTGGCAGCCTTCACCACGATCAGATACCACGTCACCAGGGACATCAGGATCAGGAAGATGAATAGCGTCTTGCCCACGACGTCGCTTTGGGCGACAAAGTGCAGAAACCCCATATCAGGCACGCTAGGCGCGGAAGGCGCGGCGGCAGGCAGTGCTGCGGCAGCGCCATGAAGCGCCTCAGCCGTTTGTTGCACGGCACCTGCGGCGTGCTGGGCGACTTCGCCAGCAGCAGCGGGAGCAACGGCGCCCTGCCCGGCCGGGGCCGCGGTATTCGCCTGCGCCAAGAGCGTAGCGCTATGCAAAGAGTTGGACATCTCAGTTCCTCAACACGAAAACATACGGAATCTTGACGCGGGCAGGGTATGCCACGCCATTACGGGTATAGGGTTTGAAGCGGGTCTTGCGTGCCGCGACGAGCGACGCCTCGTCCAAACGGGAAAAGCCAGATGATTTTTCAATAGTGGCTCGAACCACAAGCCCTTGCGTGTCGATTTCCATCAGCACCATTACCTGCCCTTCCTCACGCATGTTCTGCGAGATTCGCGGGTAGACGGGCATGGGACGCGTCCCCAGGGCTTCGATACTCGACACTAATACAGGTTGATCAGTTTGCGGACCTTGTGGGCCGGCTTGCGCCTGCGTGCCTTCCGGAACACCGGCAGGCGGCGTCACGGGAGGTGGCGTATCCGGCTTGGGTTCGGGCTTCACTTCCTGCTTGGGCTGAGGCTTGGGGACAGGCTTGGGTTTGGGCTTCGGGATGGGCTTGGGTGCCGGCATTGGCGGTTTTTCCACCACAGGCTCAGGCTCGGGTTCCGGCTCTGGCTCAGGCTTGATCTGTGGCTCCGGCTCCGGCTCTGGTTCGACCACGGGTTCTGGTTCTGGCGGCGTAGGCTCGACCACAGGCTGCGGCACCTCAGGTACCGGCTCACCCTTAGCCACTTGTGGCACAGGGGCATCAATCAGGCTGACCATCACTGCCTCAGGGTCATCGACCTGTGGCAGCGTGACGGGTGCCATAAAAATAGCCCCGATGACCGCTACGTGCACCGCAACGACCGCGAGGCCTGCACCTGCACGTAGAGCGAAAGACGACGTTGATGAAGAGTTCAAACCGCGTTGAAAGCTAGGCATGAATCAGCCAGAGTGCATTAACTATCCGCTCAGCCTTGAAAAACACAGCGCCGTAAGGTGCTGCCGACTGAACGGCACAAGCCGGACATAATATCTTAAATGCGAATGATTCGCACGCTCTGTTTCGTTTGGCGGCGCTAAGCAGTACTGATTTCCGGGCCGTTGACTCCTCGACTACAACTTACAATTGCGGCCATGTAGTCGTCGCTGCCCTCGGATATATGCCATGTTGAACACCGCACTCAAGTATTTTCTCGAAGTCGTCGATGCGGGCTCCCTGACCGTGGCAGCTCAAAAGCTGCACGTGGCACCGTCTGCCGTCAGCCGCATGGTGCGCAAGCTGGAAGACGAGCACCAGACCCAATTGTTCGACCGTCATGCGCGCGGCATGGTGCTGACAGAAGCGGGCCAACTGCTCAAGACCTACGCCCGGCGCACGTCTCTGGAAGCTGAGCGCGCACGCGCAGAAATTCGCGATCTGAGAAAAATCGGCCAAAAACTCATCA
>JBEBWV010000092.1:0-22008 GCA_040391965.1 Achromobacter deleyi
GATTCATATTCTATGCCGATCATGGCGTAACGCCAGCGATTTCAAAAACCACTCTGTCGTGTCTACCTTGATCGTCCATCACAGTAAGCGTGTACTGACCATCCTGCGCGAGCGACAATTTAAAAGGATGACTCGAACCGCTATGGCTAACCACGCGACCATCGAGCATCCACCATACCTCACCTTCGGCGCCCTGGACATCCACATCCAGGGTGACACTGCGTTGCCCTGGCACTGGCCTGAGCACCGAACCCTGAGCGATACCACCTAGGCGCAATGGCCCTTGAGTCGCGTCTGCGTAACCTGGAAACGACGGTGGAACCGTATCGTTCAAAGCCCACGCCGGGCGCTGTTCAAGGCATTGACCTGACGGCACACTGCCCAACTTTAATCCTAATGGCCAACACGTCACGACTGCCTGTACCGTTGCCGGTCGCAAGCGAGACTGCTGAACCCCTTCTGGCAACGCCGCTACGATGTCTTGTAGCAACGGTGCCGCCACGTTCGCCCCAAAAAAACCGGGATTGGGCGTGCCATCAGGTCGGCCTACCCAAACACCGATTGTCCAGGCATCGGTCACACCCACCGCCCACGCATCGCGAAAACCAAAACTTGTACCTGTTTTCCAGGCCAAGCGCTTTGCCGGACTTCCCGACTGATAAAACGGCCGATCCGGGTGCCCGCCACCCTCAAGAATATCGCGAACAATCCAGGCGGCACCTTCACTCATCATACGGGACTCGATCATGGGTTGCTGAGTCCGTAAGCGAGGCCGCCCTGCCAGCCCCCCCCTGGCAAAAGCCCGGTAAGCGCCAACCAATTCTTCTAATGTGGTGCCACCACCGCCTAAAATCAAGCTCAGGTTTGGTTCTGCACCCGTCGGCATGCGCAAACGCACGCCTCCTGCCAGCATCACAGAGGCAAAACGAGTGGGACCGACACGGTCCAACAGATCGACTGCAGGCACATTCAAGGAGCGTTGTAACGCCTGTGCCACACTGATCGGGCCCGAGAATGCCGCCTGAAAATTGCCGGGTGCGTAGCCCCCAAAGGACTTGGGCGCATCGATCAACAGACTTTCGGAATGGATAAGGCCGTCGTCCAGGGCTTGCGCATAGAGGAATGGTTTTAGGGTCGAACCGGGCGAGCGCACGCCCCGCACCATATCCACATGAGCAGCGCGGGTATCGTCAGAAAAATCAGCCGAACCAGCGTAGGCCTTCACCTCAAGCGTGTCGTTATTCATGACCAAAACGGCCATCGACACCTTGGGCGGCAATGCATCCACGCGGTCGAGCAGCATGCGCTCCACAATCGCCTGGGTATCGGCATCCAGCGTGGAATCCACGACCGCTGGCCCCATTCGCCCACCGGGGCTGCTGCGACGGCTTGCGGCTCCTGCTTCGTGCAGCAGCCGTTGCGATGCCAACGGAGCCAACCATCGCGCCCGGAGTGGCGGGGCAATGACGTTCTCGATTTTGGCATCGGCCACTTGTTCGGGCGTCCAGCGCCCGAGTTCAACCATACGATCCAGCACCTTGTCCCGGGCGAGCTGTGCCGCCTCTGGATGACGATCGGGTCGTAGGCGCGAAGGCGCTTGGGGCAACGCGGTCAATAACGCCGCCTCGGCATAGCTGACCTGGCTGGCGGGCTTGCCCAACCACATCCGTGATGCCATCTCTGCCCCCTCCACAATGCCGCCCATTGGCGCATGAGTCAGGTACAGGGAAAGAATTTCGTCTTTGCTGTAGTGCATTTCCAGCTGTATGGCCCGCCACGCCTGCCGCAACTTGGCCGACATGGACTTGGATGGCTTACCCGCCAACGCGGGGTCTATGAGACGTGCCACTTGCATGGTCAGCGTGGAGCCGCCAGACACAATGCGCCGGTTCGACGCCCACTGCCAACCGGCGCGCGCCAGCGCCACAGGGTTGACGCCGGGGTGCCAATAAAACCAGCGGTCTTCGTATGTCAGTAGGGTCTGAAGGTAAACCGGTGATACCTGCTGGGGCGACACCGGATACCGCCAGATGCCATCGCGGCTTGGGTAGTTGCGCAACGGCGTGCCGTCTGAAGCGACCACCACTACTGCCCCATCGGAGTCAATAGCGGGTAGCGGGAACAGGCGATCGAGCACGAATAACAACGCGGCCAGCGTGATTAACACACCGGCCGCGCATTTACTGAAGAGCCGCAACCGGCGGGCGCGCACGCCCGCCTTCTTGCCTGAAACCGTTGCCGTCAAGGACGCTTGGCCCCGCGGTCGCGAATCTCGACGGTGCTCCATTGCTCACCCACTCCGCGAAGTTCGGGACGATACATATCTTCCGCTACCGTAGACGGCACCGCAAAGCGGCCCGGTGTCACGACACGCACCAGATAGAACACGTCAACCGTACCCCGACCCAAGGACACCGCCGCAACATAACGATCGTCACGGAACTCACGATGCTTGATGTTGGGGTCTGCCATGGCATCGGCCACGCGACGACCACCAATGGTCCAGTCCTGCATCTCAGGGCTTTGCGACAAGTTCAGGTTCTCTACTTCGAACCCGGCCGGCACGCGATCAATCAACAAGCCCTCTGGAATATTTTGAGTGGCCTTGGCCTGCACCCAAACCACGAGCATATCGCCCGTTTGCAAGGCACCACCATCCCATGGCTTGCCGTCAGGGCGGTACCACCCACGTTTGAGCTGAATGACATCGCTGCGAGGCGCAGGGGTTGCTGAAGGGCTGCCTTGAATGTCGTATTCCACGAACAAGGATTGGCTGCCTGTGTTCAACAACTGCGACGCACCAAGCTCACCAGCGGTCAGGGCCACCGTGAGGTCATCTCGACCCCCGGACAGCGCCCGACGATTGCCATTAACGGTCAATGCCGCTTCCCAAGGCGTTGCACCGTTTCCACCCGCAGAACGAGCGGCCAGCAGCAGCGCCATTTGCTCTTGCGTTGACAAGTACGAACGGCCACCCATTCGGCTGCCCAATTCGCTCAGCAGATTTTCGCGACGGTCATGGCGCAAGTCATATTGCGTCATCAGCGCATAAGACAAGGCGTAGTCGCGCACTGCCGTGCCGTAATCGCCCAGCCATTCGTCGTAGGAATTGTTGTTGCTGCGACGACTCACACCGTACGCCCGTGTCATGGCCAAGTCCAATGCTGACTTCATGCGACCTTCGTCGCCCATCAGTTTGAACGCCGCTGCCAACTGCACCAGCGGCAAGGGCGAACGAGCGCGCTCTTGATAGTTATCGAACAGCGCACGAACGGTGGACAACGGCGCTTTGCCATCGCGTGCGAGCACAAGGGCGCTCGTCGCCAAACCGGCAAAACGGCGGTGATCTTCACGCAAGATAGTCGCATCGCTGCTATCAAAACGACCAGATTCCAGATTGCGACGCAAATTCGGCGACCAGGTACCAAAGGACCCGGCACCCTGCTGCAGCTGCTCCAGCAGCCACTGGCGGGAACGATCCAGGGACGCGTCTGGCACGGCAAAGCCCTTGTCGCGCGCGTCTTGCATAAAGCCCACGGCATAGGCCGTCAACCAGGTGTCGCGACCCGAGGAGTCACCCCACAACGAGTACGAACCGACGGCGTTGCGCATGCCGGACAAACGGCCCAGCGCGCCAGCGACCTTCGCTTCACGTTCCTGCATCGTGCGCGGCTTGAGGCCAAAGCGCTTAGCGGCCTCTTCGTCGATCATCACCCAAGGCAAGGTCGCACTGATGGTCTGCTCGGTGCATCCATAAGGATAGTTAAGCAGGCCTTCGACCATACGATTGATGTTGATCGGCGGACGGTTTGATACCGTCATGCTGACCGTGGTGGAGTCGGGGTAATAGCCCGCCACCCACGATGCCTGACCAGACAGCGACTCACCCGGATTGATCCGCATACGACGCATTTGCCGCTCCGCCGCATGGGCGGGCTGCACTTGCAATACCGATTCACGCACAATATGCAGCGGCTTGGGGCCACCCTGGCCATCCACCGTCAGGCGCATCAGCCCCAAACCGTAAGAGCCGGTCGTGGTGGCGGTAAAGCGCAAGGTCGTACGCTGCTTGTCTTTCAAGGTGATCGTGCGCTGTCCATCAACAATGGCCAGTGGATCAAGGGCTTCGAGTTTGACTGTCACGTTTTGCGTGGCGCCACTCAGGTTGGTCACGTCCAACGCAATGGCTGCCTGATCGCCCGGTGTAATGAACCGAGGGGTATTCAGTTCAGCCACGATCGGTGCGGCCACGACCATTTCCGTATCGGTGCTGCCGTAGTTATCCGGTGTAAACGCGACGGCCATCAGGCGCAAGGTACCGTTGAAATCCGGCAGGTCCAGCGTAATGTCTGCTTCGCCCTTGTCATTGAGTTTCACAGGGCCGGAGAAAAGGTCGACCAGCTTGACCTTCTTGGGAAGGCTCTTGCTGTCGCCACGCATGGCGGCATCACCACCCCACTTCAACCGGCCCTTGGTGCCTTCCATCTTCTCGATGAGCTTGCCGTA
This sequence comes from Achromobacter deleyi, assembly GCA_040391965.1. Classification (GTDB taxonomy): domain Bacteria; phylum Pseudomonadota; class Gammaproteobacteria; order Burkholderiales; family Burkholderiaceae_B; genus Achromobacter; species Achromobacter deleyi_B. The sequence continues at coordinate 4,507 of JBEBWV010000092.1, forward strand.
CATATCCAGCAACTCCGGGGCATAACGATGCTTGCCAAAGAAGAAGTCCAGCGGGTCCGGTGTCGCGTATTGGTTGATATTGAGAATGCCCACATCTACCGCGGATAACGTCACCGTTACCTGTTTGCCCTGGGCGCCATCTACCTTGACCCGCACTTGGGTCTTGGTTTCGGGCACGGTCTTGGGTTCAGCAGTCAGGGTCACATCAAGCTTGCGATCTGCGCTGGCAATGGGCAGGAACGTCAGGCCGAGTGCGCGCGCAGGCGTGACACGATCCCCCTCGCTACCTGGTCGGAACACGACTGCTGCCACGTACAGGTCATGACGTTTCCAAGACTTGTCGATCGGGATTTCAACTTGCGTGCCGCTGGCTTTCACGGCTACCCATGACGACCACAACATGCGATCGCCTTCTACTGTGATCAGCGCCTGACCATCGTGAGGCGGCGTCAAGGTCAGTTTGACGGAGTCACCCGGTTTGGCCGGCACACCCTCCAGCTTCATTTGCACACGGTCAGGACGGTTGCCCATCGCGTCGCTGTCCTGGGCATTCCAGCCAGCAAAAAAGCGATAACGCAACGTCTGCTCGGTTTCAGGGTCGAAGATTTCCAGACGATAGCGGCCCCACTGAACCGGCAAGGTCAATTGCGCGCGGTCTTTCAGCGCAATCTCGCGCGAATCCGTCAACTCTTCCGTTTCGGTGTAGCCGCTGTTCCAACCACGCTGGTCATCAAAGCGCCAATAGTATTGCCGGTCTTCTCGGTACAGACGCACCTGCGCCTGCGCCAAGGGCTGGAACTCTCCCTTGGCATTGACGCGTATCACTTCAAAACCGGCAGGCGAGCCTTCGCGCGAAACCTCACGCTCAAACATTGGGCGCACGGCAATCAACTGATCGGCGGGCCAGACGCTGCGTTCAATGGAACGCACAACTGGGCGACCGCCGGATTCAAGCAGGCTGGCCGACAAACGCACTTTCATCGGCGAATTGGATCCGCCAGCGTGCGGGTCAATTTGGAGCTCAGCGCGTCCTTTGTCGTCCAACGCGGTTTCGGGCAACTCTTCGTAATGACGGCGGGTATCGTCAGCCACGTCGCCGAAGATGTAATCAGGCCATTGCTCTGGCAATGCAATGCGGTCGCGCTTGAGCTGAACGCTCGACAGCAGACGATTGCCCGCAGCAGGTGCGCCATAAAGGTAGTCCCCTTGGACGTCGACCGTCCAGGACTCATCGGGCGACAAGGCGTCTTGCTCGGAGGTCAGTGCCAGCTTCATACGCTCCGGCAAAAATTCTTCAACCTGGAACTTCCAGGAAGCGTCCGGAATTTTCGACGCAGGATCAACTCGCAGCTCCAGCATCCAAGCGCCCGTCTGTGCATCAAGCGGCAAATCAATGGCGCGCTCAACATAACCCGGCAGATCTGCCTTGGGCTGCCACAATGCCGTTTGCACAATGCGGCCGTCAGGGCGCTTGATGGTCGCCGTCAGCGGCGAAGGCGTGAGCATCCGGCCGTCCATGTCGCGTGGCAACACAGACACCGTGAAGCTTTCGCCAGGGCGGTATAAGTTGCGACCAGCATAAACAAAGAGGCTATTGGGGCGCGAAATATGGCCACCAATCGCGAACTCCGACAAGTCCAACGCGGGCTCGGCCAAGGCCAGCACCGTCATTTCCTTATCGCGGGAGGCCCGAATGACACGCGCATTCTTGAAGCTGCCTTCAAAACGAACATGACCTTGCCCATCGGCTGCCGTCTTGGCAAGCGTCTTGCCCGCGCCATCTACCAGTTCAAACACAGCACCGGCAATGGGCTGTCCGCTCTTGAGTGACACCGAATAGGCTTCGATGCGCTCCGGGTAACGGCGCGCATGCAAGCCAATATCGCTTACGTAGAAATAGGTCACTTGGTACTCGTAGCGGAAACGGCCGGGCTGGCTCATGACCGCAACATAAATACCGGGCTCCTGGAGTTCCTTGATAGCCTCGACCGGCAAGAAAGTCACATGGCGCCGATTGGGCTTGTCGTCAGTGACAAACCGACCCTGGAATACGCTTGTCGTCAGGGCATTCAAGCGATCGAGATCCCAGTTGCTGACCGAGCCCTTCAGGCTCCGGTTGTCCGAATAACGCCAGTCATCGCTATCTTCATAGCGGGAATTGTCGTCATCGTCCGTCGAGGCAGTATTGCGGCCAATGGCCAGCACCGACTCAAACAACTCAGGCACGCGATCCGGTGCGACGCGCAAGAATTGCACATCCACTTCGGGAACGTTTACGGTGGCTACCGGCAAGCCGCCATTTTGTCCGGCGGGCAGCACGACACCACGGCTGGCGAAGTAGTACGACGGTGGCATGGACTGCGTGCTCACTTCGCAATGCGATGCCGTATCCAGCTTGACCTTCTCGCCAGCGCCTGGCAGCCCTACTCGCAAGGTTATGGAGTAGGCGCGCTGAGGCTGGATGTAAGGGAAATAGATGACACGCGGGTTCTCACCCACGACCCAACTACCCTTGATAATTTTGCCGCTCGGCGCATGATCGCCCGGCTGTACTGAGGCTGGCTGGTCGCCGGCCGAGGCGGGTGACTCGGAATCCTGGTCAGCCTTGCCCGATGACGCCCCCGTATCTGTCACCTGCAAAAAGGCGTCCAGATTCGTTTTGCTATCAACGGGTTGCGTGAATGTGATGGAAAGCGCCAACGAGTCACTATATTGACGTGGCTGGCAAGTCAGCGGCGCAAAGGGGTCGGCAGCACCCACGACGGCAGTGGCGGGAAGCGCCGATTTAGCCGGATCGGTGGGCAATGTCGCCTGAGGCGACGTTACTGTTGTGGCGGCGGGGGCTTTCGCGGGGGTCTCTTGACGCCCTTGCCCAACCCACCACCCTATTCCCACAGCTCCTGCAACAACAACGGCACCTGCAACAGCCAGCCAGGTCTTGTTCAGCTTTCCACTCACGGCACTTCTCCCCAATGACCTACTCCCCGTGTCGGCGGCTTGCCCGCAGACACGTCCCACTGCGTCCCTTTTCGGCGGACGCCACCGTCAATCAAATGAAATCTGCCCTGGTCTGCCCCGGCAAGGCGACAAATGCCTCACGGAAAGCAGCCTGGATTCTGGTTCACTCTTACTACACCGGTTCCATGACGCATTGCAGCGGGTGCTGCCGCGCACGGGCATATTGCGCCACCTGCGCGATACGTGTCGACGCCAAGTCGCGCGGATACACACCGCAAATGCCACGGCCCTCGTGATGGACTTGCAACATGATTCGGTTAGCTTCTTCTTCACTTTTTCCGAAAAATTTCTGCAAGACTTTCACGACGAACTCCATCGGCGTGTAGTCGTCATTTAGTAGCAGCACCTGATACATCGGAGGCGGCGCAGCGCGTACCGGCGCCTTCTCAACGGCCAGGTCATGCTGGTTATCCAAGGTAGGACTCATAGGGCGGGTATTCTATTTAAACTGGGGACAGCGGACGTCTTACTTACGGAAATTTACACGTAGAAATGCGTAGTTTCCATACTTGACGTGACAAAGAAAAACAGCGCATTATCCACGCATTCTGGGGGCTTTCAGTGCATCGACAGCCAAGCCGGAAGCCGGGGGGTGAATAGGTCTCGGCCGTGCAGCCCTTCTGTCAACATATGATTCAAAGAGGCAGTCCGCATGTCTGATACGCCCGCAACCGCCGTCCAAGGGGACAATCCCAAATCGACGGGTACCGTCAAATGGTTTAACGATGCAAAAGGGTTTGGCTTCATTACGCCCGACGACGGCGGTGAAGATCTTTTCGCCCATTTCTCGTCCATCCAGATGAATGGTTTCAAAACCCTGAAGGAAGGCCAGAAAGTGGCTTTTGAAATTATCCAGGGGCCGAAAGGCAAACAGGCGCTTAATATAACGGCTGCCTGAACTACCTATCGCAGTACGATTACACCGCGAACATACCGATGTAATTGTGCCGCCATTATCCAGGCGGGGCTCTCGAGCCCCGCCTTTTGCTATTTTCTTCCTACTTGGTTGTCTATGTCGAATATCGCTGCGTTGCCTCTTTCTTACCGTAGATTCAAATCCGGTTTGGCGGCGCTAGCCGCAACGATTGTTCTGGCATTACCCATAGACGCCTCAGCCCAGCAGCATGCGCAACCCACGTTGCCCACCACCCCGCTGTCGGTTGGCATTCACATCATCCGCGCTGAAGTTGCCAATACAGACGACACGCGTCGCAGCGGGTTGATGTTTCGCAAAGAACTGGCGGGCAACGACGGGATGTTGTTCGTGTTCGAAGATCCGGATGTGCAGTGCTTCTGGATGCACAATACACCGCTGCCACTTTCAATCGCGTTTATCGCCGACGACGGCGTGATCGTCAACATTGAAGATATGGCGCCACAAACGGACGACACACACTGCGCCAAAAAACCGGTGCGCTACGCCCTTGAAATGGCACAAGGCTGGTTCGACAGCCATGGCATCAAAGCAGGCAAAAAAATAGACGGCCTGCCCTGAGCAGAGCAGGCCGCGATCTCGGGGTGACACGCGTCACCCCGGGCTCACTGACGCAATGGCTGACTTAAACGCGCTCGATAATCAACGCAATACCTTGGCCTACGCCGATGCACATCGTGCAAAGGGCATAACGACCACCGGTACGATGCAATTGATTAATTGCCGTGGTCGCCAGGCGTGCACCACTGGCACCTAAGGGGTGGCCCAGGGCAATCGCGCCACCGTAGGGGTTCACGCGTGGATCATTGTCTGCCAGACCCAATTGACGCATCACCGCCAAACCTTGGGCGGCAAACGCTTCATTCAGCTCAATAACATCCATTTGGTCCAGTGTCAGACCGGTTTGGGCCAAAACTTTGCGCGTAGCCGGCGCCGGGCCGATACCCATAATGCGCGGTGCTACCCCGGCGGTGGCCATACCTACCACGCGTGCACGCGGGGTCAAGCCGTGCAGCAAGGCACCCTTCTCGTCCGCCAGCAACAATGCTGCAGCGCCATCGTTCACGCCCGATGCATTGCCAGCCGTCACCGAACCGCCCTCACGCACCACACCCTTGAGTTTCGCCAATGCTTCCAGCGTCGTTTCACGCGGGTGCTCATCTTTGCTGACGACCAGAGGATCGCCCTTTTTCTGAGCAATAGTGACCGGCGCGATTTCAGTGTCGAAGAGGCCTTCTTTCTGTGCGCGAGCCGTTTTTTGTTGGCTGGCCAACGCGAATTTGTCTTGATCTTCGCGGCTGATGTTGAAATCGTCTGCGACGTTTTCAGCGGTTTCCGGCATGGAGTCCACGCCATACTGCGCTTTCATCAGCTTGTTCACAAAACGCCAGCCGATGGTCGTGTCGTAAATGGCAGCGTTGCGCGAGAAGGCCGAATCGGCCTTGCCCATCACGAACGGTGCACGGCTCATGCTTTCCACACCACCGGCCAACATCAAGCCGGCCTCGCCTGCACGAATGGCACGTGCTGCCGTGCCGATAGCATCCAGACCAGAGCCGCAAAGGCGGTTGATGGTCGAGCCCGACACTTCAACCGGCAGACCGGCCAAGAGTGTGGCCATGCGCGCCACGTTTCGGTTGTCTTCACCAGCCTGATTGGCGCAGCCAAAAATGGCGTCATCAACGGCTTCCCAGTTCACTCCGGGGTTACGAGCCATCAACGCTTTGATCGGCACAGCAGCAAGATCATCGGGGCGCACTGAAGACAATGCACCGCCGTAGCGGCCGAAGGGAGTGCGGATAGCATCACAAATAAAGGCGTGCACGGTCATGGGAAGCTCGGAAAAGAGTGGAGAAAAATCGGAATCGGTCGATCTTACCGCAGGGAATTTCGCGCCAACATGGTGCAAACACGGGGTGTCCGCTACACGGACGGTGTCTGCCTGCTGGACAGTTTGGAGAGGATCAGGTGTGTGGCCCGCGCTCCGCTCTTGCCGCATCAACAATGGCCTGCCGACGAAAACGCCCTGCGGCCATGTGATAGAACGGCTGTGGACAAAACTGCCTGGACACCATGGATGCCAGCAGTGAGCACACCAGCAACCAGAAAAGCATGGGTTGGCTGCCCGTCATTTCCATGACCACCACGCTAGCGGTCAATGGGGCTTGCGTGGCGGCCGCAAGAAAAGCCGCCATGGAAATCAAGACAAGCACGCGCTGGTCCACGCCCTCACCTGCCAATTGCCAGATGTGCTGACCAATACCTGCGCCCGCGGTGAGTGCTGGCGTGAAAATACCGCCAGGAATACCCGCCCAATAAGAGGCAATGGTTGCTGCCATCTTGGCCAGGCCAAATCCTGCAGGCGGCGTATCTTTTCCCGACAAGAGATCCGCCGCGACGCCATAACCCGTGCCGTACACAGTGCCCGCAGTCAACAGGCCGAGAATCGCCAGGATCAAACCCATAATGAACGCGGTACCCAGCGGATGGTGCCGAATCCAGGCACGCCAGGGTCGGGGAGCCGAGCCAGCGGCACCTTTGGCCAGGAGTTTGGCGAAAATGCCACCCAGGGCGCCGTTGACCGATCCACAAACGATGACCCAGAGCAGCATCTGATGCGTGAGCGGTGCACCGGCAAAAACGCCGAAGTATGGGTTGTTACCCATCACCGCGACCACCAGAAAGCCTGCTGCCAATACACCAATAAGTACTAATCGTTGCCAACGCAAGACCGTACCGCGCCCGAGCTCTTCGATGGCGAAAATGACACCCGCCAAGGGGGCATTAAAGGCCGCAGCGAGGCCGCCAGCGGCACCTGCCGCGATAAGTTCGTTGGCATGGAAGCCGCGCAGCGGCACGCCTCGTTTCTTCCAGAAGGTGCCCCAGGCGATCATCAAGGCCGCCCCCACTTGAACGGAGGGACCTTCTCGGCCGATGGAGGCGCCGAACAGCATGGCGAAAAAGGCGAGCGGTATTTTCCATAGTGCCTGGCCCAGCGAGACCAGACTGTTTTGGCTAGCGCCAGGCGGCAAAGACAAGGCAGCAATGACCTGGGGGATTCCGCTACCCGCCGCATTAGGCGCAAATCGGATCGTGAGCCAGCGCAAGCCGGCCAACCCGAAGGGCAGAACAATCAGGGCAAGCCAACTTGCATGGCCCACCCATTCCCGATTCCACTCCAGTGCTTTGTCGGCCAGGTAGGTGAACCCGAGGGAGACCAGGGCCACTAATGCTGCCCCACCCAACAACAGTGTCATTTGCAGGCTCTTGCGAGACAGCCTACGCAGTTGGCGGGCTTTGTGACGCGCCAGATGACGAGTACCGGTAACCAGGCGACGTAACGAGGTAGGCAGAGTCATAAAACCCAGACGCAACGGAGTGAAGGCGTCAACCTTACCATTCCTTCCTGAGTCCGCCTACCGTAGCAATACTCTTACGCCGCCTGCCTGATCACGTCAGTTGAACGGCGTGGTCCACTTTGAATCGTCGCACTTCCTGCGCCAGTCGCGAGGCCTGTTCTTGCATACTCACTGCAGCAGCAGCGGCCTCTTCGACCAAGGCCGCATTTTGCTGGGTCACGGAATCCATTTGCGACACGGCCTGATTTACTTGGCCAATTCCATCCGCTTGCTCACCAGATGCGCTGGATATCTCGCGCACCAAGGTTGCAACCTGACGAACGCTGTCCTCCACTTCACGCATGGTGTTTCCAGCGTCGTTGGCCTGGCGTGCCCCATCCCCCACACGCCCCACCGATTCCTCGATCAGCGCTTTGATTTCCTTGGCGGCCACGGCTGAACGCTGTGCAAGCGTACGCACTTCTCCGGCCACAACAGCAAACCCCCGGCCCTGCTCACCCGCTCTTGCAGCTTCAACGGCGGCATTCAAGGCAAGAATGTTCGTCTGAAATGCAATACCGTCAATAACACCCGTGATATCTGAAATTCTGCGCGAACTTTCAGCGATGGCACTCATCGTTTGCACCATACCTTGCACGGCTTCTCCGCCCTGCCCGGCCACAGCACTTGCGCGGCCGACCAGGCGATCCGCTTCACTGGCGTTGCTGGCATTTTGCTGCACCGTGCTGGTCAGCTCTTCCATTGAGGCAGCTGTTTCTTCCAACGACGAGGCCTGCTCTTCCGTACGCTGGGACAAATCAGCATTACCTTCTGCGATCTGCGACGATGCCGAGGCGATATTCTCGCAGCCATCACGCACATCTTTCACAATGCGCGCCAAACTGTCATTCATGTCTTTCAGCGCCTGCATAAGATCGCCAGTTTCATCGCGCGTAGTGACAACAATGTTCGAGGTCAGATCCCCAGCCGCGACTTGTCTTGCTGCCTGCACTGCCCGAGCTAACGGACGCACAATACCGCGCTTGACCACCCACCCCAATAACATGCTCAACACCACACCGAGCACAGCCAGGCCGATCAACAATGACCGCATGCGGTCGTATAACGCAGCACCTTCGTCTGCTGTGCGTGCGCTTACGTCTTCTTTAAGCTTCGCAAGCTCTGTCATTAACTGGTCTAACTGATCCCCGCTGACTCCCAGGCTTTTCTCCAGCTTCGAGATTTTCTGCCCGGCATACACCACGGGAATCTGCTCGACTTCGGCGAAAAACTCGGCAGACTCTTTCTTCCAGAGCGTTTCGATCTGTTCGAAATTATCCAGCAGGCCCTGCCCCTTCTCGGAATAAAAATACGATTTGGCACGCTCGCGCAGGGTGTCCATCATCTTCACCGAGGCTTCAAATTTCAGCTTCTGCTGAGTGCGCTCTTCATCTGAGTCTGCGGCCATATAGGCGCTGCGCGCCCGGCCGGCGTAGATCAAGTTGATATTCGCCTCCTTCAATACAGAGAGGCCCTGCAATTCGGTTTGATACAGGCGCTCATTCATATCATGAAGCTGCCCCAACCCCCATACGCCAAACCCGCCAATCACACTACCGATCAACGCCACCAATAAAAACGCACCCGACAAACGCGCGCCAATCCGTAGCCCGGAAAAATACCGCAGCATGCTGCCCTTCCCTTTTTCTTCCCGGAAAAAAAGCGGATACACCGCAGTCCGGCGCCCCGTGGTTCAGCGGCAGACCGGGTATAACGATAGCCTCGCATCACTATAGGGAAAACCCTAAACAAGAGGCGGGTTACGGGATAGATCAGCCGTTCCAGATCTCGCCAGCGTGTACCTAGTGACTTACACCAGCTCCGGCCAGCGTCAGCGCAGGCAAGATTTTTCTACGCTACCGACGGCCAAGAAAAAACCCTTCGACAATGACGTCGAAGGGTTTTTCTTGGCCAAGCCGCAGCGAAGTACGGTGGCGCGCCTACGGAATTACGCGAAGTTCTTTGCCGCGAATTCCCAGTTCACGAGTGCCCAGAAATTTTCCAGGTACTTCGGACGAGCATTGCGGTAATCGATGTAGTACGCGTGTTCCCAGACATCACAGGTCAAGAGCGCCGTGTCGGCAGTCGTGAGCGGTGTTGCTGCATTGCTGGTGTTGACGATATCAACCGAGCCGTCAGCCTTCTTGACCAACCAGGTCCAACCCGAACCGAAGTTGCCAGCGGCCGACTTGTTGAAAGCTTCTTTGAACGCGTCAAAGCTGCCCCATTTGGCGTTAACGGCATCAGCCAGCGCGCCAGTAGGTGCGCCGCCAGCCTTGGGAGCCAGGCTGTTCCAGTAGAACGTGTGGTTCCAGATCTGCGCAGCGTTGTTGAACACGCCGCCCGAGGACTTCTTCACAATATCTTCCAACGACAGGTTTTCGAATTCCGTGCCGGGGATCAGATTGTTCAGGTTCGTGACGTATGTCTGGTGATGCTTACCGTAGTGAAACTCCAAAGTTTCTTTGGAGATATGCGGAGCCAAAGCATCCAGCGGGTAAGGAAGGGGAGGAAGAGTATGTGCCATGTGTTGGATTTCCTTCTTTGTTGAGTGCACGATCAAGCCGAATCATTGTATCGGCAGTTTCGACCGCCGTTGGGTTAACCCCGCAGACCCACGGGGTTAACAGGCACAACAAACTGGTGCCTCTGGCAGTTCAATACCCTTGTGGCGGCTTAGACGAGGCTGCCGTTGATTGCACCGCGAGTGGATTTCACTTCCACTTGTGCGCCACCTTGCGCAAACGTCAAGTCAAGACGCTGACCCGCCGCGAGCACGCCCGCGTGCTGAACAATGTCTCCATGCTCATCTCGCGCAATCGCGTACCCACGCGCCAACGTGTTGTTGGGATCCAGCGCGCGCAACTGTCCGCTCAACGCCCCCACTTGTTGCTGACGTTGGCGCAGCAATCGGGCATGGGCCTGTCGCAATTGGCGCAGTGTTGTCTGCACGCGCTCATTCGCTCGTGCTACATCTGGCACACGGTGAGATAAGCGCTGCACAAGCAAATTGACACGAGCACCGCGTCGATTTTGAGGCGCAACCCAGGCCGAGGCCAGGCGACGGCGCAAACTATTTAGCCGTTCATATTGATGGGCAAGACGCTGGGCGGGCGACACCAGTTGCCCCGACGCACGATCAAGACGCTGTGCGGCGCGCTCCAGTTGGCGCTGCTGCACACGCCTCATGGCCTGGGCCGTCTGCATCACCGATGCCAGCAATTCGCTGCGCGGCACGCAGGCCAGCTCGGCGGCGGCCGTCGGTGTCGGTGCGCGCACGTCAGCGACGAAATCAACAATGGTGAAATCGGTCTCGTGGCCTACGCCGCTGATTACCGGGATGTCGCTGGCGGCAACCTGGCGCGCCAAGGCTTCATCATTAAAACTCCAGAGATCTTCAATGCTGCCGCCCCCGCGCACAAGCAGCAAGGTATCCACTTCAGCCCGCTGATTCGCCAACACCACTTGGGCCGCCAGACGGACCGCGGCCTCGGCGCCTTGAACCGGGGCCGGGTAGATAATGACGGGCACTTGCGGCGCACGACGTGCCAACGCCGATAACACGTCGCGCAAAGCGGCGGCGTGTAGCGACGTCACAACGCCAATTGCCCGCGGAAGCCGGACGGGTTCACGTTTGCGGGACGGTTCAAACAATCCTTCCGAGGCCAATTGTTCTTTAAGGCGAACAAATGCCTCATAAAGATTGCCAACTCCAGCGCGTCGCATGCCATCTGCCTGCAACTGGTAATCGCCGCGAGCCTCATAAAGCGAAACCCGTGCACGCACTTCCACCTGGTCACCGGCTTTGGGGACAAAGCCGACGGCGCTGGCGCGACTTCGAAACATCACGACCTTCACGGAGGCGCGACTATCTTTCAGCGTGAAATACCAATGTCCGGAAGCGGCCAGCGTGAAATTGGAAATTTCCCCGCGCACCCAAATGGCAGGAATGCTGCGCTCCAGCAATTGCCCCACGGCTTCATTAAGCTGGGCAACTGTCAGGATTTCCCGCGAGAATGCGTTGTTTGTGACTGGGAATTCAATTGTCATAAGGCTTTCCAATGCATACCTGTCCACAGGGCACGCGTAGCGGGGCGCAATGATACCAAGTCGTTGCCATACCTGCCATTGCGGGCTCAATACGCAGCAAAATAGAAGCAAACACCTGATTTATATAAGCTTTCTGTAAAAACGACGTTGCTCGCTTTTGAAGCACCCTACCGCCAGCCCAGTAGATATGCGCCTTCCGGCAGACTTTTGCACAGAATTATCCACAGATTTTGTGGATAGCTTTCATCCATCACCGGCCTTGCCAGCGCCCTCGTGCGCCGTTACAGTTTCGGTTTGAACAGATCCCATCAGGCGCCCTTGCGGACGCCACGATGTCTTCCTGGAGCAACGCTTTGCTTTCCATCCTGCGCGAGGCCGGCTGGCCAATCTGGCCCCTGTTGGCGACTTCCGTCCTGGGGCTGGCGCTGATATTCGAGCGCCTGCTTTCCCTGCGGCGTAACCTCATTGTGCCCCGAGGGCTCAACGAGCAAGTCGCAGACATGCTGCGCAACCGCCAAGACACACCCGAAGCCCTGAACAAACTGGAACGCAACTCACCGCTGGGCAGAATTCTGGCTGACGTGATGCGCAACCGGAATCTTCCGCGCGAAGACCTTCGCGCCACGGTGGAAGACACCGGCCGCGCTATTTCGCATGATTTAAGCCGCTATGTGTCGGCCATCGGCACCATTGCTGTGGTCGCCCCCCTGATGGGCCTGTTTGGTACCGTGGTGGGCATGATCGAAATTTTTGGTGCCTACACGCCGGGTGGCGGTGACCCCGCACAACTGGCTCGCGGCATTTCCATGGCTCTGTACAACACAGGTTTTGGCATCCTGATCGCCATCCCCGCCATGATTGCGCATCGTTATCTGCGTGGCCGCATTGACGCCTATCTGCACACCATGGAGCAGGCCGCATCGCGCCTGGCCCGTGCTGTTGGGCAGCCCATTGCGCAAAAAGAGGCGCGCATATGAACTTTCGTGGTTCCCGAAGCGAGCGCGATGAGCTGGATATCAATTTGATCCCGCTCATCGACGTGCTATTGGTCATGCTCATATTCCTGGCTGCCACGACGTCGTTTGTGCGCTTTACCCAGCTGAAAGTGACGCTGCCCCAAGCCTCGGCTGAGCAGGAATCCCCGCCTGCTTTGGAAGTGGCCGTGAGCCAGGATGGGCATTACGCCCTGAATGGCACCCTGATTGACGCCGGCACCCCTGCTGACATCGCTTTCGTGCTGCGCCAGGCTGCGGCGGGCAAACCGGAAGCGCTCGTCGTCATCAACGCAGATGCCCAAGCGACCCACCAGTCCGTCATCAACGTGATGGAAGCCGCCCGCCTGGCTGGAATTGGCCGCGTCAATTTCGCCGCCCAAACCAACCGGTGAGCCCAGTTCGCGCAAAAGCCTCCCTACTGGAACGTCAGTGGCGTGACGGCGGCTGGCTCGCTCAGGCGCTACGCCCGCTATCGTGCCTGACCGCGTGGGTGGTGGCTCGCAAGCGCGAGCAATACCGACTCGGCAAACGACAGGCATACCGTCCGCCTGTACCCGTGATCGTCATCGGCAATATCTACGTGGGTGGCACCGGCAAAACACCGATGGTTATCGCCACCGTCCTGAATCTGCGCGCTCGCGGCTGGACACCCGGCGTGGTGAGTCGAGGCTACGGCGTGAAAGTGGGCCCCGAGGCTCGCGTTGGGCAAGGTGAATTGAGCGCCGACGCATTTGGCGATGAACCCGCCCTGATTGCCAGAGCCACGCGAGCGCCTGTCTCTGTACATCCGCGCCGAGCACGGGCAGCGCAAGCCTTGCTGCGAGACCACCCGGAAGTGGATGTCATCGTCTCTGACGACGGCCTGCAGCATCTGGCCCTGGCTCGCGACATTGAAATTGTGGTGCAAGATGAACGCGGCGTAGGCAATGGCCAATTGCTACCAGCCGGCCCCTTGCGCGAGCCGGCAGCCCGATTGCAAGAGGTGGCGGCGATCATTACAAACATTGGCGTGCCACCGGCTTCTGGCGCTATTGCACCACTACCCACCGGCCAGTCGCCACGTCAAGTGCGCATGTGGCTTGAACCGGCGGAAGTCCGGCATCTCGAAAGCGGACAATTGCGTCCCCTGTCAGATTTCGCAGCACCCAGCGCCTTTGCACGCGTGGCGGCTGCCGCAGGCATTGGAAACCCAGAGCGTTTTTTCGCCACTTTACGGGCCGCAGGGGTGTCCCTGGTCGACACGCTACCCCTGCCCGATCACCACGATTTCACCACCTCCCCATTTAGCGCTCTGGACGCAAACGTCGTGCTGATCACGGCAAAAGACGCTATCAAGTGTGCAGATCTGCACGACGGGCGACTGTGGGAAGTGCCCGTCCAGGCCGCCTTCTCCGATCCGAGCCTGTTCGATTGGCTGGCGCAAGCTCTACCTGCCCCAAAATCCAGTAATTAAGACGAAGCGACGTCAGCCAGCCCCTGAATCTGTTTTAGAATTCGCGTATGGAATCCCGCCTTCTCGACATCCTCGTTTGCCCCCTTTGCAAGGGCCGCCTCGAACATAACCGGCAACAGTCCGAGTTGATCTGCCACGCAGATCACTTGGCGTTTCCCGTGCGTGACGGCATACCCGTCATGCTGGAATCCGAGGCCCGCGCGCTGAATGGCGACGCTGCTACCCCTGCCGCCAAACCCTGACGAAACGCCCGTAACGTGAGCTTTATTGCCCTGATTCCGGCACGCGCCGCCTCGACCCGACTCCCAGACAAACCGCTTGCCGACATCGCCGGTAAGCCTATGGTGGTGCGAACGGCCGAACGCGCTGCGCTATCCAAAGCGTCTCGGGTGCTTATTGCCACCGATGACATTCGCGTGCTGCAAGCTGCCAGAGAGCATGGCATTGATTCACTCATGACACGCAGCGATCACCCCACGGGCACCGATCGTCTGGCTGAGGTGGTGGAGCAACTGGGTTTGCCGGATGACGCCATCGTCGTCAACGTGCAAGGCGATGAGCCCCTCATTGAGCCGGAGCTCATCAATGCGGTAGCTGCCAAGCTGCTGGCCTGCCCCGACGCGGATATCGCGACCTGCGCCAGCCCATTGGCCAGCGCGCAAAGCTTGTTCAGCCCGCATGTGGTCAAGGTGGTCTGTGCCGTCAATGACCGCGCACTCTATTTCTCGCGCGCCCCTATTCCGTGGGCACGCGACGCCCTGGCCGATGGCCAGCAGGTCCTCGCGCCCGGCCTTCCCGCGTTGCATCACATAGGCTTGTACGCGTACCGCGTGTCCTTTCTGCGCCGCTTTCCGTCATTGCCGCAGGGCACCCTGGAACGCTTCGAATCGCTCGAACAGTTGCGCGCGATGGAGCACGGACACACCATCGTCGTCCACAGGGCAGAGCAGGCACCAGCCGCTGGCGTAGACACCCAGGCTGACCTGGAACGCGTCCGGGCCGTGTATTTAAATCGGTTATAAGGGTTAATTCCCATCGCGCACTTCCACATAGGTTGCTGCGTTGCGGCATAATCTGCAGCACAAAAAAATATTCCCCATCAGGAGCACTCATGCGACTCATCTTGCTCGGACCGCCTGGCGCGGGTAAAGGCACCCAAGCCGCGTTTCTTACCCAGCACTTCGGCATCCCTCAGATCTCCACCGGCGACATGCTTCGCGCTGCAGTCAAAGCAGGCTCGCCCTTGGGTTTAGAAGCCAAGAAAGTCATGGACGCGGGCGGCCTAGTGTCCGACGAGATCATCATTGGTCTGGTACGTGATCGCCTTACCCAGCCCGACTGTGCGAACGGCTACCTTTTTGACGGTTTCCCACGCACCATTCCCCAGGCTGACGCGCTTAAAAACGCCGGCGTGAAGCTGGATTACGTGGTCGAGATCGAAGTCCCGGAAGAAGACATCATCGCTCGCATGAGCGGGCGCCGTGTGCACTTGCCCAGCGGCCGCAGCTATCACGTGATCTTCAACCCGTCCAAGGTTGAAGGCAAAGACGACGCCACTGGCGAAGACCTCGTGCAGCGCGACGACGACCGTGAAGAAACCGTACGTCACCGTCTGGCGGTCTATCGCGAGCAGACTCGTCCGCTCGTCAATTACTACTCGTCCTGGGCAGAGCAAGATGCTGCCGCCGCTCCGAAATATCGCAAGATTTCGGGCGTGGGCGCGGTGGAAGAGATCAAATCGCGTCTGTTTGAAGCCGTTAAAAGCTAGTCCGGGCACGTAAAACATGCCTCCCAAGGCCTTCGGCCCCGCTTAGACGCTATCTGTCCCCGGACACCAGCAATCAAGCAAAGCCGAAGGCCTTGTCATATGCGGCGCGAAAGCGTCATCTGATTCTTGTTGAGCATCACCTGCGTTGTAGAGACCTGATATGGAAATCGCGAACAAAGTTTTCATCGTTACTGGCGGCGCGTCGGGCTTGGGTGCCGGCACCGTTCGAATGCTGGTTGAAAATGGTGCCAAAGTTGTCATTGCCGACTTGCAAGATGCCCCGGGCGAAGCCCTGGCAAAGGAACTGAATCAGCGCTACGTCCATTGCGACGTTACGCAAGAAGCCGATGGGCAAAAAGTCGTTGCTGCAGCCAAAGAGCTGGGCACACTATTTGGCCTGATCAATTGCGCAGGCGTCGCCCCTGCCGCGAAAATCGTTGGCAAGAATGGCGCGCATGCACTGGATCTCTTCCAGAAAGTTGTGTCGATCAACTTGATCGGCAGCTTCAACATGATGCGCCTGGCGGCTGAAGCGATGAGCGCAAACACGCCTGAGCCCACCGGCGAACGCGGCGTCATGATCAACACCGCCTCTGTAGCAGCCTATGACGGCCAGATTGGCCAAGCCGCTTACGCCGCCTCCAAGGCTGGCGTGGTTGGCATGACGCTGCCCATTGCACGCGATCTCGCCAAAACAGGCATCCGCTGCATGACCATCGCCCCAGGCATCTTCGGTACGCCCATGATTTTCGGCATGCCGCAAGAAGTGCAGGACTCGCTGGCTGCCAGCATTCCGTTCCCGGCTCGCCTGGGTCGCCCGGAAGACTACGCCAAGCTGGTTCAAAGCATCATCACCAATGACATGCTCAACGGTGAAACGATCCGCCTCGATGGCGCGATCCGGATGCCCCCGAAGTAATTCCACGCATCGCCTCGGGTTGGTCCTCCACTCTCTTTTCTGTTGTCATCAATGAGCTTGTTCCGTTCGGCAGCTACCGTCAGCAGCTTCACGCTGCTGTCGCGCATTACTGGTCTTGCCCGAGACATCCTGGTGGCCCGCGCCTTTGGCGCCGGGCCACTGACCGATGCCTTCTGGATTGCTTTTCGTATTCCTAATCTGCTGCGTCGCTTGTTCGCCGAAGGTGCGTTCGCCCAGGCGTTCGTGCCAATTCTCGGGGCGGCGCGCACAGACCGCAGTGACAGCGAAGTCCGTACATTGCTGGACCGCGTGGCCTTGCTGCTGACTGCCACGCTGATGCTCATCACGCTCATTGGCATTGTGGCGGCACCATGGGTGGTCACCGCCATGGCCAGCGGCCTCAGAGGTGCAGCAAGGGACACTGAGTTCGGTGCGGCGGTCTGGATGACCCGGGTAATGTTCCCGTACATCTTGTGCATGTCCCTCATTGCGTTCGCCTCCGGTGTACTGAATACCTGGCGCCGTTTCGCCGTCCCCGCGTTCACACCGGTTCTGCTGAACCTCATGATGATCGCGGCGTGCATCTGGTTGGCTCCGCGTTTAGACGTGCCCATCTACGCCCTGGCCATTGGTGTTGTTGTCGGCGGCGTGGCACAGTTGGCGGTGCAGTGGGTCGCCTTGTCACGCCTGGGTCTCACCCCTCGCTTTTCGCTCAGGTTCCGAGAAGCCTGGTCAGACCCTACCGTTCAACGCATTCTCAGACAGATGGGCCCGGCTACGCTGGGCGTCTCGGTCGCGCAGATCTCGCTCCTCATCAATACCAACATTGCCACATGGTTGCGGCCAGGCAGCGTCACATGGTTATCGTTTGCTGATCGCCTGATGGAATTCCCAACGGCACTCCTGGGCGTGGCGCTGGGCACCGTGCTGTTGCCCAGCTTGTCTGCCGCTCACGCCAAGGACGACC
>JBEBWV010000093.1:0-21798 GCA_040391965.1 Achromobacter deleyi
TTTTGGGCCAGTCAGCGGTAAAGTAGACGCTCAAACCCTCTTCACCCGCATTGGACTCACGCCACATGAATGCCCCCTCCGTAGCTATTACTCCCGACATTTCCTGCGCGAACGATCAAACTTTTGTGCTGTTCGGGGGCATCAACGTACTGGAGTCGAAAGATCTGGCGATGCGCGCTTGCGAGGAATACCAGCGTGTGACGCGCAAGCTTGGCATCCCTTACGTCTTCAAAGCCTCGTTCGACAAGGCCAATCGCTCGTCAATTCATTCTTACCGCGGCCCCGGCCTGGAAGAAGGGATGAAAATTTTCGAAGCGGTCAAAGCCGAGTTCGGCGTTCCAATCATTACCGACGTGCACGAACCCTGGCAGGCTGTCATTGCCGCCGAAGTTGTCGACATTCTGCAATTGCCGGCCTTCCTGGCCCGCCAGACCGATTTGGTCGTGGCGCTGGCCGAGACTGGCCGCATCATCAATATCAAGAAACCGCAGTTTCTCAGCCCAACGCAAGTGCTCAATATCGTTGAGAAATTCGTCGAGGCGGGTAACGAGAAGCTGATTCTGTGCGACCGTGGTACCAGCTTTGGCTATGACAACCTGGTCGTCGACATGCTCGGGTTTGGTGTCATGAAGAAAGTCTGCCATAACCGCCCTGTCATTTTCGACGTGACGCATGCCTTGCAGCAGCGAGATCCGATGGGCGCCGCATCGGGTGGCCGACGCGAGCAAGTGGCCGAACTTGCGCGCGCTGGTCTGGCCGTAGGTCTGGCCGGTCTTTTCCTGGAAGCACATCCCGACCCCAAGAATGCCAAGTGCGATGGCCCAAGTGCCCTGCCCCTGGATCAGTTGGAACCTTTCCTGACTCAGCTCAAAGCCGTCGACGATTTAATCAAGTCGTTTGCGCCGCTGCATATCGAAGGCTGATTACCCCGCACGGTGCGCGCAAAGAACCGCCACCGCACGATCTGCGCAGCGCCATCCTTGGCCCGGCGCTTCAGTGTTCCGCTTGAGCGCCCCGGGCCAGGCGCCGCAATGCCTGCGGTGGCTGGCCATACACGCGCACAAAGGCGCGTCGCATGCGCTCAGCGTCTTCAAAACCCACAAGTCGGGCGACAGCCTCAATGCCGTTGTCGCCATTTTCAATGTGGGGTCTTGCGGCTTCCGCCCGAATACGCTCTACGGCCTTGGCCGGTGTCTGCCCCGTTTCCGTCTTAAAAGCACGACAGAACTGACGTGGGCTGATGCAGGCCACTTCCGCGAGATGCTCAATAGACAGTGCCCGGGACAGATTGGCGCGGATATAGCTCAGCACGTCGCGCATGCGCTCACTTTGCGGAGTCATGTCTTGCAGCGCCGAGAATTGGGACTGCCCACCTGCGCGCCGGTGATACACCACCATCTCACGCGCCGTCCTAGCTGCGACCGCAGCCCCAAGATCTGCCTCCACCATGGCGAGCGCGAGATCAATGCCCGCGGTAATCCCGGCAGAGGTCCACACACCACCATCGCGTGTGAATATTTTGTCGATATCGACCTTGATGTCGGGATACTGCCGTTGCAGACTGGCCGCATGCCGCCAGTGTGTGGTGGCGTGCAAGCCGTTCAGCACACCCGCCGTGGCCAGCACAAAAGCACCTGTGCAAACACTGGCCAAGCGCTGACGCTGCGCTCGCGCATCACGCAAATAGTGAAGCATGGGTGCCGACACCACACCCTCCCGGGCTCCCCTGCCGCCCGGCACGATGACCGTGTTCAATACCAGTTCTTGCCAAGGTCTGGTCATCACTTCAATGCCGCAAGAACTCATCACCAGGCCACCCTGCTCGGACACGGCGAACACCCGGTACGCCGGATTGCCCTGCTCCGCGTCGATTGCACTGGAAGCGCTTGAGCCAGCCGTCTGGAAGACCGCCAGCGGGCCGGCCAGATCCAGCATTTGGCAGTCAGGAACAAGTAAAAAACCGACGTGATGCGTCATGGTCTTTGATGCTGTTGAGCAATGAGAGGGGCGCCGGCCAGCATGCAGCGCAAAAAAGCTGGCGCCTGATGGCTAGAATTAAGGGAAATATGTCATTTACGCCATAGTGTCAATCGATAGAGTGTGATCTGTCAACGCCCTCTTCCTCGATATCGCCCCATGACACCTCCAGACCACGCCCTAATGGGCCAGCCCAATATGGGCCAGCGCAATGCACGGATTCTGGCGATATGCCAAGGCCTGTTCATTGCCGCCATTTCCATTGACTTGACCCTGACCGCACTGACCGGGCACATGCTGGCGCCGAACAAGGCGCTGGCGACTTTGCCGTTTGCCTTGATTACCGTGGCGGGCGCCGTCGTCACCTGGTTTGCCTCCCTATTGATGCAGCGGATTGGGCGTCGGGCTGGCTTTACCCTGGGCGCTCTGGTTGGCGCGGCAGGCGGTTTGATTTCAGTCTGGGCCGTGTTTATTGAGAATTTCTGGCTTTTCTGCTTAGGTACGGCTGCCGTGGGTGTCTTCCAGGCTTTCGCTCAGTACTACCGTCTGGCCGCCGCGGACGCCGTATCGACTGCCCAAAAAAGCCGCGCTATCTCGATTGTGCTGACAGGCGGCGTGATTGCAGCCATTGCGGGCCCGGCACTCGCCGCCTGGAGCAAAGACCTCTTCGCTCCCGTGATGTTCGCCGGTGCCTACTTGATGGTGGCGGT
This sequence comes from Achromobacter deleyi, assembly GCA_040391965.1. Taxonomy (GTDB): domain Bacteria; phylum Pseudomonadota; class Gammaproteobacteria; order Burkholderiales; family Burkholderiaceae_B; genus Achromobacter; species Achromobacter deleyi_B. Next base: position 2,688 of record JBEBWV010000093.1, read on the forward strand.
GCTAGGCGTGGCCTCGGCGGCCGTCCTGCTGGCGTTCTACCGCGATATGGAAATGCCGCTGGCGGCAGGCGAAGTTGTCGATCAGACGCCCGCGAGGCCTCTGCGAACGATCGCCAGACAGCCTATTTTTGTGGCGGCCTTGGCAAACAATGTGGTGGGCTCTGTCTCAATGATGTTCGTCATGACGGCCGCCCCCCTTGCGGCGGTGGCGGGTCATCACAGCATCAATGACGGCGCCAACATCATGCAATGGCACTTGATTGGCATGTATGCGCCCGCTTTTTTTGCTGGCGCCCTGATCAAGCGCCTGGGCCTACCGATTGTGCTTAGCCTGGGCATGATCTTGAACGGTGTCGCCTCGATGATCGCCATGAATTCGAATACGCTGCCAGCCTTCTACGCGGCGTTGTTCTTCCTAGGTGTTGGCTGGAACTTCATGTTCGTTGGTGGCACTACCCTTTTGGCGCAGTCGTATCGGCCCTCCGAGCGGGCAAGAACGCAAGGGGCTGCGGAAATGCTGCGCTATGTTGCGACTGCCGCCGCAACGCTTGCCGCCGGCCCGGCACTGGATCGATTCGGTTGGGAAGCGCTCAACGCGGCGATGCTGCCGATAGTGCTGATGGCTGCCGTCATGACATGGTGGTGGGTACGCAGCCAGCGCAACGCGGCTCCTGTGCTGCAAGGGTAAATAGGCGCCAAGATGTTGGTAAGCGCGTGATCCACGTGCTGATCCCCACACCATTTTCCCCCTGGAAAGCAAAAAAACCGCAACGCCTAAGGCACTGCGGTTTTTCAACGATGACGCCCAAAGGCGAATCGCTATGTCTTTACTTATTGAATCGGCTCGCGGCGCGACTCCAATTGCTTCAGGCAGCTTTCAACGCCAACCTGCATCTGGTCCGCCGAAACGGCAGCGCGGTCAGAGTTGTCACGGCAGCGCTTGTACTCTGCCTTGCTTTGTTCCGAGTCACGAATCACGACTGGGGTGGAGCCTTGCGTCGGCACGCCGGTCACACGCAACGTTGAAGGAGGAGACTGGCTGCCATCTTTCGAGCGGGCGCTGGGGTATTGATATTCCTGCGAGACGGGCGCGCTAGTTTGCGCTTGCGCGACACCCGCGGCGCACAAACCAGCCAGGATCAGGGCGGAGAGGTGAATTCTTTTCATAACGTCCTCGTTTTCAAAGGCAGGGAGACAGGCGGCTTTCAACGCCAAGCTTGCTCAGGCGTGAAATGCTTACGACACGTTGGATATGGTAGCTGGTTGACGCAAATTCTGGCGTTCCAATAAGCAACAAACCCAGAGATTTGTTTCTCGGAGTTGCAGTTGTCGTCAACAAATTTGCAGTCAAGGCTCGCGGCGCGGCGTTTTCCGTAGAGGGTCGAGCAAGTTAGACAAACCGTTGTGATCCAGTTCGTGCATCAGCGCAAGCAAACGACCGAGTTCGCCTGACGGAAAGCCCGTGCGTGCGAACCAGGCCAGATACGGGCCGGGCAGATCGGCGATGAGAATACCCTTATGTTTGCCATAAGGCATCGCACGCGTGACGAGTAAAGCAAGCTGGTCGGAATCCATGCAGAACATCCAGGCAAAGTGAGCGCCTTGCGGCAATTAATGAAATAGTGACCTCCCAGACACCGCCGACCGGGGCATTACGTCACGTCGCGGGTAACAAGCGAGAGAAAAGCCAGAAATCTCGCGACACCCCTCGCACCACGCGATACTGTCGCAACAACCCCTCCCGCTCAAAACCGCAATGCCGCAGCACACTTACTGAAGCCTCATTGGTGTCCAGCACCGTGGCTTGAATGCGCCGCAAGCCCAGGTGCAGGCCACCCCATCGGATCAGCACCTCGCTCGCTCGGGTGGCTATACCACGCCGCCAATACGCAGGCGCCACATCGTAGGCGATTTCGGCTCGTCTATGACGCAAGGATATTTCGTTAAATCCGACCGTCGCCACCAGGCGATCAGAGCTGGTGTCGACCACCGCCAGCCGCCATGAATTACTGGTGCGCGGCGACAGATAGTCTTCAATTTGCGGTAGCAAATCTTGCTCACTTCCAAGCGACCAACTCGTATGGCGGGTGACCGCATCCAGGCGAAGATAGTCAAACCAGGCGGGTGCATCGGCATGCCTGATGGGACGCAGCGCCAAGCCGGGTAGCCCCGGGATTTCGGTGCCCGATTCGAAGCGAGGAAAAGCAGTGTCAGTCATACAGGTCGCAAATAGAATTCAGAAATCCAGACGCCCGAAGAGTTCGTCAAACGGCACCATCACATGATCACGGTAGGCAGCGCGCCCTTGCAGACGCTCGTACCAGGCACGCACGTTTGGAATGGCGGGATGCGGAATATCCAGCTCGAAATACCGATAAAGCGCGGTGCCTGCCGGAATATCGGCCAGGGTGAGCGACTCACCTCCCAAATAGGGCTGCGTGGCCAGACGGCGGTCAAGCAATTGAAAAAAACGGGTGCACTGCGCCAGACTGCGCTCAATAGCCAGCGCGTCACGCTGCTCAGCAGGCGTACGGTAATACCCCCAGAACACGCCGCCCAGAAATGCGGGCTGCAAACTGGTCTGTGCCCAATCCATCCAACCATCCGCTTGAGCACGCCTGGCAGGATCATCCGGCCAGAACGTGGGAGAACCATAGCGCGCCGCCAAATAGCGCAAGATGGCGTGCGACTCCCAGACCACCGTGTCGCCGTCCTGGATAACCGGCACATGGCGATGCGGGTTAAGCGCGCCGAACTCCGACGTATCAAGTAAGCCGTGGCTGCCTCCCGCCAGAATATGCGTATAGGGCAAACCCAACTCCCCCGCCAGCCAAAGCACTTTCTGCACATTAAATGAGCTGCGGCGACCCCAGATGGTCAGTGAAGCGGCGTCGTGGTTTGCCATGGCGGGTCAATCTCCAACAATGATGCGCGGGTCGCAAGTAATCGGAAAATTCACGGAGTTCGTAATGAATGAAAAATGGCGCGCCTGCTCATGCAAGGCATGCGCCAGCATTTCGTTATCGCCTCGTTGTATCGTCACAATCGGGCGAAGGAGGACACTCGTAAAAGCACCGCCTGTATCAGGATGTTCGCGCATCGTGCCCACGGCGTCGTCCCAATATGTCTCAACGCGAATGCCCTTGGCCGCGCAACAATGCAAATACCAAAGCTGATGGCAAGCGCTGATAGATGCCACCAGCAGATCTTCGGGGCTCCAGCTTGTGGACTTGCCTTGCAAACCCGGATTTGCGCAACCTTCAATATCTGGTTTGCCCGGGGAGCGAATGATGTGATCGCGCTGGTAACGGTTATAGCCTGCCGTGCCTGCTCCCTGATTCCCCGTCCACTCGACCTCGACCACGTATCGATGTTCGCCTTTCATTTATTCCAGCTCTGTTAATCAACAACAAACAAACAAACAAACAGCGTAGCGCAAGCACACCACGACAGTACGACAGCTATAAATGACACCCAGCCTGGACTTAACGCCGGGTCAGGGTCGCCGCAATGACACGAAATGTGGGCATTAACTGGCGCCACGCATCTTTGGCTATGTGGTCAGGGCGCAGAATCGGTTGGAGTTCTGCCTGCTCAAACAGGTCTCCTTTGCAGGCAAACACAATGCTATTGGTCATGTCGTCATCGACCGTTTCAAAGACTGAAGCGCCGAAGCTATCGCGGATTCGGTTCACATAGTCTTCGAACCCGGGCCGGTTCACGTGCAGATTGACTACCAGAATGCCGTTAGGCGCCAGACTGGCGTAGCAGTCGTCATAGAACTCCTGGGAGCAGAGTTGTTCCGGCATGCCACCGAGGTCAAACCCGTCTACCAAGAGGATGTCTACAGGCGGATCTACTTCTGCCACGTAGTCAGCACCGTCGTCGCAGAGCACGCGAAAGCGCTCGTCGTCAGGCGGAATTTGAAAGGCGTCGCGTAGCGAAATGACATCCGGGTCTATCTCGACCACCTCGATATCTGCACGCGGCAGATAGCGGTAGCAGAACTTCGGCAAGGAACCACCGCCTAACCCGATCATGGCAATACGTTCCGGCGCTGCGTTAAACAGCAGGAAGCCCATCATCATGCGGGTATATTCAATGTCCAGCGCATCGGGCTTGAGCAAGGACATTCGACTTTGGATCTCGTGCGCGGCGAAATGCAGCGTCCTGGAGTCCAGCGTTTCCTGCACAAAAGGTTTTGCGGGATCGTGACGGAAAGGGTGTTCTGACATGTAAGACGGTAGTTGAATTAAGTACTGGCGACCGGCACACAAGCGTCGCCCAACGCCCTGCAATATGCCATTAAATTCAAATCAGGAGCATTTCAATGAAAAAAAGCGTGTTTTGCAGCGCAATACTGCTGGCATTGCTAGCGGCCTGCACAACGGCCCCCACGCCCACGCCAACCCTCTCATCGTCGAGCCCTGACAGCACTGTGCAGCGCGCTGACACCGCCCACAATTCCCGTAATTCGCTTGACTGGAGCGGCAGCTACCAAGGCGTGACCCCTTGCGCAGATTGCCCAGGCATTCGCACTCGCCTGAGCTTGCTGCAAGATGGTCGTTATGTGTTGCAAACTCAGTATCTTGACCGTCAAGCGCGTCCAAGAACCGTGCGGGGTTCGTTCACCTGGGCAGAAAATGGCTCCAGCGTGAAACTGGATGGGCTGGGCGACAACCAACAGTTCCTGGTGGGTGAAGACCAGTTAATCATGTTGTATCAAGATGGTTCTCGCCCAAGCGGCCCCTTGGCAGAACATTACGTGCTCAAGCGCGTGGCGCACTGAACAGGTCGCAGCAATGCGCCCTGCATCCGATTTTCCCAGCCCCTGACGGGGTGTGAACCAGGAATCCAGAACCGATGAAGACCGACCAAACGCTCGTTCGTGCCTTCGCTCCGTCAGGGGTGTTGCGCGCCTCCATCAATGTGGGGAACCCCATCCTCGCCAATATTCAGGCAGACACCGGTAAACCGGCGGGCGTCTCGGTAGATCTGGCAGGTGAACTGGCCCACCGACTCGGCGTACCCCTGGAATTGGTGGTATTCAAGTCGGCCGGAGAATCCGTCAATGCGGTGGCCAACGAGCTGGCAGATGTCGGTTTTTTCGCGATTGACCCCGAACGCGGTGCCCAAATCGCCTTCACCGGCCCTTATGTTGTGATCGCCGGAGCGTACCTGGTGCGAGAAGACTCGCCCCTGCGCAGCCACGAGGAAGTCGACCAGCCCGGGCACCGTGTGGCGGTAGGTAAAGGCAGCGCCTATGACTTGTATTTGTCGCGCGAGCTAAAGGCGGCTGCCATCGTACGTGCCCCCACCTCGCCCACTGTGGTGGACACCTTTCTGGCTGAAAATCTGGAAGTGGCCGCTGGCGTCAGACAGCAATTGGAAGCCGACGCACAGCGCGTCGCGGGTCTGCGACTACTGGACGGTAACTTCATGCAGATTCGCCAAGCCATGGGCCTGCCGAAAAGCCGAGGATCGGCTGCCGCTGAATACCTGCACGCCTTTGTGGAAGCCATGAAAAAGTCAGGCTTCGTAGCGCAAGCCCTGGAGCGCCACCATATTCAAGGTGCGGCGGTAGCCCCGGTTGAAGGCTGATCAACGCTTGGCTGCCTACTCGTCGCCTGCCTTGCCTGCGACGGCCCGGCAGTCAAATAATGCAAAATACTTGTTACAAGCCATCACGCAAGGTCTGACTTGATTCGCATTGAGTCGCCTGCATAGTGAATAATTGAGGTTTACGTTGTCGGATTCCCCACCAATGCCCTGCGCTGTGTTCCGTTTCCCCGTGGTTTTCGTGCTCGCAGCCCTCGCGAGCGCATTAGCCGGGTGCTCGACACCGAAGTCCTCTTTTGAAAAAGAAGACTTCGCCCAGAACAACACCTACTCTCGCGCGTTCACTGCCTCCAGTACAGCGGCTTGCGACGCCGGTCGGCGTGCGCTGTTGAGCCAGGGCTACAACATCGACAAATTTGAAGCGTCGCGCGTAACCGGGCACAAGAATTTTCAAAGCGAAGAAGGCCAGCATACGCAGATCAACTTCAATATTGATTGCGCGGCAGATGGGGGATCCAGCGAAAACGCCACGGTGTTTGCCAACGCCGTGCAAGACCGCTATTCAATCAAACGCACCAGCAGTTCGGCGAGCGTGGGTTTAAGCGTTTTGGGACAAGTGTCCATGCCTTTTGGTGCCAGTGACGACTCGCTGGTTAAAACGGCTAGCCAGACCGTGGCGCGTCCGAAGTTCTACGAAGGGTTTTTCGATCTCTTGCAAAACTTCTTGCCTGACGCCCAGGCGGCGAGCAACCCGCATCCAGCGGCGCCCAAAGCCAAGCCCGGCGTAGCCAAGACTGTGACTCCGCCACCCGCGCCACCAGTTGATCCGGCGCCAAGTCCAGAGGCACCCGCAGACAAGCTCAACCCTGCCGCTACTGGCGTGCCGGATCCCGCACACACGCCAACACCTGCGGTGGCCCCCGCTGCTGCGCCTGCCGCCAGCACGGCGAAGCCTGCAGACACCGCTATACCCGTCATTGGGTCTGCCAGTGCGCCAGGCAGCACGGCAAGCACACCGGCGCCAAGTGTGTCTGTACCTGCCAGCCAGCCCACAGCGGCGCCCGCCACGGTCCCGCCCGCAAGCGCGCCAGCGACTGCCCCCACCGCCGTGCCTTGAACGGCCGCGATGCCAGCGACGGAACTTCATGCGTCCGCTGGCATCCAACCAAACTTCCCCTCCCCTGGAGCCACAGCCAAATGATTCTGTAAGCCACTTCGAAGCCACCCGCAATCAACGTTGTCATTGGGCACGCTTGCGGTTTGTTCATTCGTCTGGAGTGCTTACACCTTGGCTCATTCTCCCTATACGCCGCATTCGGCGTCTCTCTCGTTGGCGTGCGCGTCGGCCGCCCTTATTCCTGCCACCACAGACGGCCCGTTCAGCATTGAACTGCGCCGCATCACGTTTGCGCTGCCTTCAGGAAAGGTGCTTTGGCACGCACTGAATCACCGTTTTCACACCCTGCGCACAGGACTGGTTGGCCGCAATGGCAGTGGAAAAAGCTTATTGCTGCGCGTGTTGCTGAGCGAATTTCCTCCGCAATCAGGCAGCGTGCTGCGCCACGGCAGCCTGTTCTACGTGCCTCAAGATATTGCTGCCGCTACAGATCAATCAGTCAAGCAAACCGTTGCGGACCTCGCTGGCGTCAGCCCTGTACTGCGGGCGCTGGCTCGCATTGAGCAGGGTTGCCCCACCGACCAGGACTTCGAGCAGGCTGAGGGTCAATGGCTAATTCGAGACACCTTGCAACGCGCCCTTAACTCCTGCGGCCTGGATGCATTGCGACCAGATGATTCGATCGAGCGATTGAGCGGAGGGGAACTCACCCGCGTGGCGTTGGTTGGCGCGTTCCTGTCTGGCGCGCAAGGCTTATTGCTGGACGAACCCACCAACCACCTGGACGCCCAGGCTCGGGCATGGCTGCGCGACAGGCTGAGCCAATGGCGCGGCGGCGCGATCATCGTCAGCCACGACCGTGCCCTGCTGGACGAGATGGATGAAATCGTGGCGCTGGAACGTGGCACGCTGCATCGCCATACTGGCAACTACAGCAGTTACCTTGACCATCGCTCTCGCCAGATGGCGGCGGCCCAAGCCGCATTAGCCCATGCCCGCACGGAACGCGACGCGAAACATCGCCACATGCAGCATCTGCATGATGCGCAACAGCACCGTGGCGCCCAACAAAACCGCCAAGGGAAAACCGCAAACCAGGCAGCCATTTCGTTAGATCGTGCCAAACACAACGCGCAAATGCACGCTGGGCGCGAACACCTGCGCCTAAAAGCCGCACACACTGCGCTGGAGTCTGCGGTGCGCGTGGCGGCGGCCCAGGTCGCCGCGCCACCCGCCATTGGCGTGGCCTTGCCCGACACTACCGTAGCGCCCGGCAGCCGCGTGCTGCACCTGGACCAGGTGGTGGCGCCCTTCGGAACGGCATTCGGGCCCGCTGGCCTGCCATCCCAAGCACTCAGTTTCACGCTGAACGGCCCTTTTCGATTAGTCATCCAGGGGCCTAATGGTTGTGGCAAGAGCACGTTACTTAAGTTGCTGGCTGGCATCATCCAGCCAGTGCAGGGTGAGTGCGTAGTCGGCGTGCCCTGCGCCTGGCTTGACCAGCACGCCACGGCACTATACGCAGGAGCGTCTTTGCTGCAACAGTTGCACGCGCTGGGCACGCCCTTACCCGAAGGCGTGCTGCGCAGCTATCTCGCCCTACTGGGCTTGGGTGCTGAGCAGGTCAATGCCGACGTAAGAGATTTGAGTGGCGGCGAACGGATCAAAGCCGCGTTGGCCTGCGCGTTATGGCGGGCGCGACCGGCTCAATTACTACTGCTCGACGAACCTACGAATCATCTCGATCTGGATTCCGTCGTCGCGCTGGAACAGGCACTCGCCACCTATCCCGGAGCATTGGTCGTGGTGTCGCACGATGCCCATTTCCTGAATGCATTGCGCCCGACTCACCGCTTGAGCGGCAAGGTCTGCGGTTGGACCCTGGAAGAACAAACCGCCTAGCTGAGGTTCGTTCTGGAACCCTGTGCCACTGAAAAAGGTAGGCCTCAATGCAAAAACACGGGTTATCCCGAATGCGTTTACAACGACAAATCGTCAATAATTCGCCAACGTTTTGTCGCTGATCCGTCCCTTTTCTGGTCCATGCCATGCCTGTTTCTACTCGGGACGTCATTGTTTCGTCCGCTCATCTCGCCTCAAGTGCACCAGAATTATCTGAAGTCGAGTTCGGCCTCATCATTGCCTCCCATGCGTTTGACCGCTGGATGGTTCGCTGCATGGCCTCGGCCGGCTTGCCGGACCTGACCGCGCTGGACATTCTCGTGATCAACCACGTGTATCACCGTGGCCGGGGCAAGAAATTGGCTGATATTTGCTTCACGCTGAATGTTGAAGACACGCATCTTGTGAACTACTCGCTCAAGAAGCTGGAGCGCATGGCCGTGGTTCAAGGGGTGAAAGCGGGCAAAGAAGTGCTCTACAGCATCACTGAAACAGGGGCCGCCTTTATTAAGCGTTATGCCGAAGTGCGTGAGAAGTGTCTGGTCAAGCCATTCACCGAATCCCCTGCTGCAGACGATGCCAGCCAAAAACTGGCCAACACTTTGCGCAGCCTGTCCGGGCTGTACGACCAGGCCGCTCGCGCCGCCACTTCGCTGTGAGTTCCACGTTGCATAGTTCTAACGCTTCTTCCCCCACTGCGCTCTTGTCTGTGCGCGGCGTCTCGGTTGAGTTCGACACAGATGAAGGCGTGTTCCGCTCCGTCGATGAGCTGAGCTTCGATGTGCACCCGGGCAGAACACTGGCCATTGTCGGTGAGTCCGGGTCTGGCAAATCGGTCACGTCGATGGCCATCATGCGCCTGACCGACTACACCAATGGGCGCATCGCCACCGGGCAAATTCTGTTTCAACGCGAGAACGGCCAGGAAGTTGACCTGACGCAGGCCTCAGACGAGACCATGCGCGCCATTCGCGGCAACGACATCGCCATGATTTTCCAGGAGCCGATGACCTCGTTGAACCCCGTGTTCACCATTGGCGACCAGATCATCGAAGCCATCATGCTGCACCAGCAACTGTCGCGATCTGCAGCCAGAAAGTCAGCGCAGGCCTTACTTGAAAAAGTGCGCCTGCCCGACGCACAAGAATTGCTGGACCGTTATCCGCATCAGCTTTCTGGCGGGATGCGCCAGCGCGTGATGATCGCCATGGCGCTCTCTTGCCAGCCACGCCTGCTGATTGCTGACGAGCCAACAACGGCCCTGGACGTGACCATTCAGGCGCAAATTTTGAACACCATTCGCGAATTGCAGCGCGACTTGGGCACAGCCGTCATTTTCATTACCCACGACATGGGCGTCGTTGCCGAAATGGCCGACGACGTGGTGGTGATGCTGCGCGGCAAGAAGGTAGAGCAAGGCACCGTCGACGAAATCTTCAACGCTCCCAAGCATCCCTACACTCGCGCCTTGCTGGCGGCGGTGCCTCGTCTGGGCAGCATGGCTGGCAGTGATCTGCCGCTGCGCACGCCGCAAACGGTGATCGACGGCAATGAGCTGCGCTTGGTCGGTGAGACACGTGAGCAAGATACGGCGCGCTACGACGAGCCTGTCTTGCGTGTGGAAAACCTGACCACGCGCTTTGACGTGGGCCACGGCATCTTGGGCCGCGTGACGCACCGCGTGCATGCGGTAGAACACGTCAGCTTCGATATTTATCCTGGTGAGACCCTGGCGCTGGTCGGTGAGTCGGGCAGCGGAAAATCCACCATTGGCAAGACCTTGCAGCAGTTGCTGGCCCCAACGTCGGGTGCCGTGCGCTACAACGGCGACGATATTTTCTCTATGGATAGCGAAGGCCGTCAGCGCCTGCGCCAAGAAATTCAGTACATTTTCCAAGACCCCTACGCCTCACTTGACCCAAGGAAAACGGTGGAGTTCAGCATTGCTGAACCGATTCGCACGCACCGACTGCTTCACGGCGAGCCCGCCATTTCGCGTCGCGTGGGCGAGCTGCTGGAGCAAGTGGGCCTTAAACCTGAGCATGCGCATCGGTATCCCCATGAGTTTTCCGGCGGCCAGCGCCAGCGTGTGTGCATTGCGCGTGCATTGGCCTGCAACCCAAAACTGATCATTGCAGACGAGTCGGTGTCGGCGCTGGATGTATCGATTCAGGCGCAAATTCTGAACCTGCTGATGGACCTGCAAAAGGACCGTGGCTTGTCCTACCTTTTCATTACACACGACATGGCCGTGGTGGAAAAGGTGAGCCATCGCGTCGCGGTCTTGTATCTGGGTCAGATTGTGGAGCTGGGCACACGCCGCCAGGTGTTTGAATCCCCACAGCACCCCTACACCCGCAAACTTCTTGCTGCGGTGCCGGTAGCCGAGCCGGGTCGTCACATCGACACCTCGTTGATTCAGGGAGAGATCCCCAGCCCCGTGCGTCGCGTGGGCAATGAGCCCGCCATCGTGCCTTTGGTCGAGTTTGCACCCGGCCATCTGGTTGCACGTGCGGCCTGACACTGATGAATTCCTCCAAGCTTTGCCATTTGCGTCAAACGCGCTCGTTGCGCGGCATTTCCCCCAACCGTTCCCGATCGGCACGCGCCGATTTTCCGTCCCTGGAGGCGAGTATGTTGTCCCTGCGTAAAACCTTTTCCGCCACTGCCCTGGCTTTGGCCCTGGGTGGGGTCTTACCCGCCGTCATGTCGTCAGCGCATGCCGCTGGCACGCTGAATGTGGCCGTTATTCAGGATCCGGGCAGTTGGGACCCGATCGACACCTTCGTGACGTTCTGGGGTTCGGTCGGCAGCAACTTGTATGACGGCCTGACCATGCGCGGCGCCGACTTGAAACTGCAACCAGGCCTGGCCACCAGTTGGGAATACCTGGACGACAACAAGCGCTTGCGCTTCAAGTTGCGCGAAGGCGTGAAGTTCCATAACGGCGAACCTTTTAACGCGGAAGCCGTGAAGTTCACGTTTGACCGCTTGCTGGGTGCCGAGGGTTCCAAGGGTCCGCAAAAATCTAACTACGACGCCATCGGTGAAGTCAAAGTGGTGGACGCCAATACGGTGGACTTCATCTTGAAGCTGCCTGATCCTGTGCTGCTGACCAAGCTGGCTGGCTATGGCGCCATGATTGTGCCGCCCAAGTACATCCAGGAAAAGGGCGAAGACAACTTCAACGTCAACCCGGTCGGCACGGGGCCGTTCAAATTTGAAAGCTACCAGCCCAAGATCAACATCACCTTGAGCCGCAATGATGAGTACTGGGGCGGCAAGCCAAAGCTCGACAAAGTGGTGTATCGGTTCATCGGTGAACCCGGCACACAGGTGGCCGAACTACAGGCGGGTCGCCTGGATGTAGCCACCCTGATTCCGTTGGGCCTCATCGAGACCGTCAAGAAATCGGGCAATGCCAATGTCATCTCGACGGGTGGCCCGGTGTCTTTGGCCTTGCGCTACAACACCAAGAATGGCATTACGAAAGACCGTGACGTGCGTCGTGCCCTGATCATGGCTGTTGACCGCGACACCATCGTCAAGCAATTGTTGTTGGGTCAGGCCAAGACCATTGCCAGCTTCCAGGGCGAACAATCGTTTGGGTTCAACCCCGCTCAAAAGCCGCTGCCCTTCGATCCGGCACAAGCCAAGAAATTACTGGCTCAAGCAGGCGTGAAGCCAGGTTCGGCCGTGCAGATTGATGTTCGCGGCAGCGACTCCAACTTCCGTGAAGTCGCGCAAGCAGTTGCCGGCTACCTGCAAGGTGTTGGCGTGCGCGCGACCATCAAACCTTATGAAACCGGCGTGCTGCTCAACGACATTATTCCTGGTGGCAAAACCGGCGAAATGTGGCAGAACCAATGGGGCGGCTGGACGTACGACTACGACAACACGGCCTACCTGATGTATCACTCGGGCCAGAAATGGAACCCGTATGGCGACGACCCCAAGTTGAATGCCATGCTGGAAGCGCAACGTACCGTCTATGACGTGAAAAAGCGCGAAACCATGCTTCAGGATATCGCTGGCTACGTGGCCGACGAAGCTCTGGAATTGCCGCTCTACAACTTGAACACCATTGTCGGTGTGAACAAGCGCGTGAAGAATCTGGAAGTACCGGGCGACATTCGCTTCCGCTTCCTTGAAACCAGCGTCGACTAAGCATTAACCCGTGCTGGCTCGGTTGAGCCAGTACCACTACCGCCCCGGTGACAAACCGGGGCGAGCGCCCATGACCGGATTTCTCATCAAACGCGTGTTGCAGGCCATCTTCGTGATTGTGGCCGTCACACTGCTCGTCTCATTTGCGGTACGCCTGACGGGCGATCCTGCGCTGATGCTCAGCCAGGGCGCAGGCAGCGTCACCGAACAAGACCTGGAAAATATTCGCCAGGCACTAGGGCTGAACCGACCGTTTTATGTTCAGTACCTGACCTTCATGCAGGACCTGCTCAAAGGCGACTTTGGCCGCAGCTTCCTGGGCGGCACCCCCGTGTCGACTCTGATTGCAGATGCCCTGCCTGCCACGTTGATGCTGGCGTTCACCTCCTTGATTGCCTCCATCGTGATTTCGATTCCGCTGGGGATTCGCGCCGCAGTCAAACGCGGCAAGCCCACCGATCAGGCCATTCGCATTTTGTCGTTGGTCGGTTTGTCGTTCCCCAACTTCTGGCTGGCTCTGATGTTGGTGCTCCTGCTCTCCATTACGTTCCCGATGCTGCCCCCGTCTGGCTGGGATGGTCCGTTGAGCCTGGTGTTGCCCTCCTTGACGATGGCCATCATTTTGAGCGCGACCAATATCCGTCTGGTTCGCACCACCATGCTGGAGACCCTGTCCGCGCAATACATCATGGTTGCGCGCAGCAAAGGCCTGAAAGAACGTGTGGTGCTCTACAAGCATGCGTTGCGCAACTGCGCGATTCCGCTCATCACCTATCTTGGCTTGCAGTTCGGCGGCCTGATCGGCGGCATTGTCGTTATTGAAAAAGTTTTCAACTGGCCTGGCATGGGCACCCTGGCGTTTGACGCCATTTCCGGACGCGACTATCCCGTATTGCAAGGCACCGTTACCGTGCTGGCGGGCGTTATTGTTCTGGTCAACCTGATTGTCGATATTGCCTATGGCATTGTCGACCCTCGTATTCGCACGCGGTAAGACTTATGCAGACCTCTACCACTATTGTGGCTGCCAAGCCGCCTAAATCCCGCCGACACTTTCGTTCCCTGGAGTTCATCCTTGGTTCGCTCCTGACTGGCACCATGCTCTTGCTGGTGGTGTGCTCAGGCTGGCTCTTCCCCGACGGCGGCGAAGCCATGGACTTGAGTGCTCGCTTGATGGCGCCATTCGTGTCCAGCGCACACCCCTTTGGCACAGACCCGCTGGGCCGTGATGTGCTGGCACGCGTGGTCGTTGGCGGAAAAATTTCCCTGCTCGTAGGCTTTGCTTCCGTCTTGGGTGGCGCGCTGTTCGGCACCATCATGGGCTTGATCGCTGGCTATTACCGAGGTTTTTGGGACATGGTCGTCATGCGCTTTGCCGACGTGCAACTGGCGCTGCCATTCATTCTCGTGGCCATCACGTTCATCTCCATTCTGGGCGGTGGCTTGGTCAATGTGATCTTCTTCATGATCGTCTCGCAGTGGGTGCAATATGCGCGCCTGGTGCGAGCTCAGGTAATGGCGCTGCGCGAACGAGAGTTCGTGATGGCGGCGCGTTCGTTTGGCGTGCGAGATCTGGCGATGATGCGCCACCACATTGTGCCCAATCTGCTGGGTCCCCTGGTCATCCTGATGACCTTGAACGTGGCCAACAATATCTTGCTTGAAAGCAGTCTCACTTTCCTGGGCCTGGGTGTCGACCCCATGATCCCGAGCTGGGGGGGCATGCTGGCCGATGGTCGCACCTACATGCAAACCGCGTGGTGGATTAGCGTTTTCCCCGGTCTGGCAATTATGCTGACCGTGCTTGGGCTGAACTTGCTGGGCGACTGGCTGCGCGACCGCCTGGATCCGACAGGCAAAGTATAGGAAGTCATCATCATGCTTTTGCTAGACAAACAATTCGACCGCACGCTGGACGCCTGGACCCACACGTATCTGGCGCCCACCTGGCGCGGGGCACACGTGGAAGGCTGGCTTTTTGAAGGGGCCCAGGCGCGTCGGTCAGCCGAAGCACGTCTGGCACAAGCGGGCGTTCACGCACGCTTTCGCAGCGCCTATAAACCATTGGTGCACTTCTTTCTGGAGGAGGTCGAGCTTGCCGGTCTTGTCGCTGCGGACATTCGTTACCCTTGTCCCGAGCATGCCCAGCCCAACCGATTCACGCTGGAAGCCTATCCGTTGATTGCCATGTTTGAAGGCGTAAACGTTACGTTTTCGGCAGGCGACGCGGCACTCTTTTACGACGTAACCCTGCGCTACGCGGATGGCCGGACCGTGCTGGCTCAGGTCTTCGCCCCGAATCAGTTGGGTGACACGCAAAACGGACCGCCAGCCTTGTCTCCTACCGGGTGGCTGCGCGTCAGTGATGCACAAAGCAATGTGCAATTCGACGCGGCGCAAATCACCGAATATCAGGCGGCGTTTCGCAGCATTGTCGACATGGTACGTGCGCACCCCTGGGGCAACAATGAACCCTACTTCGATCGCCTGGAAGTGCGTGTTGACCTGCCCGGCATGGACTTCGCCCCCGGCGTAGATGACGAGATCATCAGCACATTTGAAGCTCTGCACGAGGACGTGTATTTCTCATTGCTGGAGTTCTTCCAACAGCATTCCAACCGTCCTTCCGGTGACCGCGGCCTGCAACCCGGGCAGATCATTCCCGACATTCGCCGTCACGATGGCGCGGCGCACGTAAAAATATCGCTGGAAGTGTTCGACCCTGTTCAGGCAGTCACGGCCAGCGCCTTGCGGGTTTCGCTTGAGCAAACGCGCGAGCCCCTGAGCGACGCCGAGATTGCCGGGCAAATGGCCGCCATGGGTGGCGACACCTTCCAGGCGGTTTCGCGTCAGGGCAGAAGCGTGCTCGGCACGTATGTTCGCGGCTCCGGCCCTGCTGTGTTCATTTCCGGCGCCCAGCATGCCAATGAAACCTCCGGCGTGGTGGGTGCCTTGCGCGCCGCCCGTGCCCTGTCTGAACAAGGCGACGCGCACTTTGCGCTGATCGCTGCCGAAAATCCGGATGGTTATGCCTTGTTTCGCCGCTTGCGCGCGGAACACCCCAGGCACATGCATCATGCGGCGCGCTACAGCGCATTAGGCGATGACATTGCCTACCGAGAGCGCGCGCCCTTCTTCGAGAAAGAAGGCCGCCATCAGGCCCTGGCCGTCAGCCACGCGGAATTGCACATCAATCTGCATGGATATCCGGCACACGAATGGACACGTCCATTTTCGGGATATCTGCCCCGGCACTTCGAGTTATGGACCATTCCCAAGGGATTTTTCCTGATTCTGCGACACCACCCAGGATGGGGTGAAAGAGCGCGCCACCTACTCGAAGGCGTAACGGCTCGCTTGGCGCAAACGATGCCTGAGTTGATAGCATTCAATGCGCGCCAACTCGCCCTGTACAAGGCGCACGCGCTCAAACAGGAATTCGAAGTGCTGAACGGCATTCCCGTGCACATCAGCGAAGACAAAAAAGAAGCCCAGCCCTTATCGCTGATCTCGGAGTTTCCAGACGAAACGGTCTATGGCGAGCGCTTCATCTTCGCGCATACTGTGCAAATGCAAACCGTGCTGGCAGCCACCGAGCTGTACCGCGCGGGCTTATAGAGAGGCCGTGCAGGTCAACATCATGAATATCCGAGAACGCAACCACGGTGATGATCTCACCTTGGTAGACATCTGGCTTCGTTCGGTGCGTGCCACACATACGTTCCTGACAGAAGCAGAAATTCAGGCGCTTTACCCACAGGTGCTCAACACCTACCTGCCCGCGGTACGCGTGTGGGTCTGTGAGGACGAGGTCGGCGATATCGTCGGCTTCATGGGCTTGAATGAAAACAAAGTCGAGATGCTGTTTGTGGATGCCAACAAGCGTGGCGTGGGCGCCGGACGACGATTACTCAATTTCGCCCGCTCGCTGCATGGCACGCTATTGGTTGATGTGAACGAGCAAAACACACAGGCCCATGGGTTTTATAAACACTATGGCTTTGTTGATATTGGCCGCTCGAAATTTGATGACGCCGGCCGACCGTTCCCAATTATTCACATGAAATTGGCAGGATAAGGTCTCACCTCCCCTGACGGCTGATTCTCTCTGGACAAAGATTTGGCGAATCGCGGGTTACGCGCGCTTATCAGCCGCTCAATGGTTCAGTTTTTCTCGCGCTCCACCCACGCAACCGAACAGCGCCTTGGCTATTTTTTGGGCGTTTTGGCGAGCGCATCCTGGCGTTCTTGCCAGGCTTTCAGTTCAGCCCGGTAGCGATCCATATCGTCGTCGTATTGCTCAAAGATGCATGGGATGCAACCACTTTGGCAGCAGTCCTCGGGGGCCGGGCGCTCAGGCGGTGCCGGGCGTGGGTCGTTTTCCAGTGTGCGCTTAGCTGACATATTGATATCGTAGCGCCTATCCAATCACCGGGCAGGCACCCGCGAACTACGCTCGCGAGCCCTGATTTCCCCCGGCACACTCAAACAAAAAAGTGCGGCGGCAGCTTCATCGCGAAGCCGCCTGCCAGTGGCTGCACACTACTTCGCCTTTGCTGCCACGTCATTGGCGCTTGGCGCGGCGGAAACGCCACCGCTCCGAAGTGCTTTCAAGATACGCTGCCCGACCCGGCCATCAATCGGCAGTCCAAGGCGGGCTTGCTCTACCCCTACGGCATCTCGAGTCTTGCCGCCGGGTATGCCGTCAGCCACACCTACGTCGTGCCCTCGGGCCGCCAGCAAGGTTTGCAGTTCTTTGACTTCTGCGCGAGACAAGCCAGGATCATCGGTGGGCCACGCCGTATGGAGCGCGCCCTCTCCTTGCAGACGGTTCAATAGCAACGAGACAGCCAACGCATAACGGCGCGATTGGTTGTAATGCAGAATCGCGTCAAAATTTCCCGTTACTAAAAACGTGGGACCCATTTGGCCTGTAGGCGCAAACACATACGCCTTCTGATCGCTGGCATCGGCAAATTTCAGCTTGGGGCCATCGGCGCGCGTGACACCCGCCTGCGCCCATTGCGCCAGTGTGCGGCTATCTTGCGGATTGATGAACTCAGCTGTTGGCTCCTTGGGAATGGCGTTGGCCACGCTTTCCGGCAAACTGACTTCAATGACCGCCGGCAAGCCATGGGTCCATTTGGCGCGGCGCTTGCGCAAATGATTGGCGGTTGAGGCCAAGGCATCGGGCAAGGAGTTGTAGAGGTCAATGCGACCGTCGCCGTCACCATCAGCTGCCAGTTCATAGAAGGACGTCGGAATGAACTGCGTCATTCCGAAAGCGCCGCTCCAGGAGCCCACGAAATTATCGGCAGGCACAATGCCGTCGCGCAACAGGCGCACAGACGCGTAGGCGTTCTTGATCCATAGCGGCTTGTTCTCTGTGCAGGCACGCGTCAACCAGGCGTCCAATACATTGGTCTTGCCGACCTGACTGCCAAAGTTGGTCTCGATGCCGAAGATGGCAACCAGTGTGGCCGGATCCACCTGATAGGTTTGGCTGATCTTGGCCAACTCTTTGCCGTACCGCTTGAGCACCGCTGCGCCATCACGCACCCGCTCTTCGTCGACCGTCTTGGCGATGTAGTCCCACCAGCTTTCGCGGCCCTCAGGCTGTCCTTTGGCCGACGCTACGGTCGTGGGCAACAAGGTCGCCCCCTTGGTGAAACGGTCATAGTCCTCCAGCGAAACGCCATTGGCGACCGCCCCCGGACGCAACCGGGCGATACATTCTTTCGTATCAAGCTCGGTCGGAATGATCACCTGCGCTGGCATAGGTGCGGCAGCCGATGCTGCGGCAGCCGGTGCTGCGGCAGCCGGTGCTGCGGCGGCCGGTGCCGCGGCTGGCGTGCTCGGTGTGGGCGTAGTCGGTACTGCCGGCGCGCTGTCAAAGCTGCGCTTGGGCGTCAACACTGGAGCGGGGGGATCTGACGCTGGTGTTCTGGACCCCGTAGCTGACGCCGGGGCTTGTGCATTCGCGGTGCTGGCAATACCCACGCTCACGGCCGCGGCCAAGATCAGGCAGGTGAAAGTCTTTACTCGGGGGGTACGCTGTGGGTGATGCATGGCCATCCTGAAAATTCGGAATTAGCCGACAATCGTACCCTGCCCGGCGTTCGAAATCGAACCACCGGGCACTGTCACATCAGGGTTTGACCACGCCCAGTTGCTCCAGGCGCATTTGCGCGTCTTGATTGCCTTGTGCAGCGGCCAGGAGATACCAGCGAATGGCCTCTTCCATATGCTGAGCCTCCAGCATGGCGCCGAGCATGGCCTGCGCTGCCGGGTTGCCACGTTGGGCATCTTCCACGAACGCTTTCAGGGTTGCTGCGTCGCCTGCCGGCGATTCGCCGTAAACATGTG
>JBEBWV010000094.1:0-21125 GCA_040391965.1 Achromobacter deleyi
GCCATGTCCTCAAACATGAACGCAGGAGCCGACATGAAAACCTCGCACTTCACCCCCTCGCGCCTGGCTATGGCGCTACTGGCAGCTGGTGCCATTGGTGGCGCAGGCGCAACCGCCTTTGTCGGCGGTGTTTCACACGCAGAAAACGCACCGGTCGCCATTACGGCAACCGCAGCGACCATTGCGCCGATTGCGGGCCAACCCAATTTTGTACAAATTACGCAGCTCTACGGCCCCGCCGTCGTAAACATTAGCGTGAGCGGCACTACGAAGGTGTCTGACACTGACGATGACTCCGCCGACCCCTTGGCGCAATTCTTCGGTCAAGTGCCTGGCGGCCGTGGCCGCATGCCCGCACGCGAAGTTCCGATGCGCGGCGAAGGCTCTGGCTTTATCGTCAGCAGCGATGGTGTCATTCTGACCAACGCACACGTAGTTAAAGGCGCCAAGGAAGTTACGGTAAAACTGACCGACCGTCGTGAGTTCAAGGCGAAGGTTTTGGGAAGCGATCCGCAAACTGATATTGCCGTCATCAAGATCGACGCAAAGAACTTGCCCGTCGTGAAAGTGGGCGATGTGAGCAAGCTGCAGGTTGGTGAACCCGTCCTGGCCATTGGCTCGCCTTATGGTCTGGAAAACACCGCTACCTCTGGCATTGTGAGCGCCAAAGGGCGTTCGCTTCCGGACGACACGTCAGTACCATTTATCCAGACCGACGTGGCAGTGAACCCCGGCAATTCCGGTGGCCCCTTGTTTAACGATCGTGGCGAAGTAGTTGGCATTAACTCGCAGATTTATAGCAAGACGGGCGGGTTCCAAGGATTGTCGTTCGCGATTCCTATCGACCTGGCCTACAAGATCAAGGATCAGATTCTTGAGCATGGCAAGGCCCAACATGCCCGACTGGGCGTGACGGTACAAGAAGTGAATCAGGATCTCGCCAACTCGTTCAAGCTGGACACCCCAACCGGCGCCCTTATCTCGAGCGTTGAGAAGGGAAGCGCAGCTGACAAGGCTGGATTGCAGCCCGGTGACATCGTGCGTCAGATCAATGGCAAGACCATCGTTTCGTCTGGCGATCTGGCCTCGACCATCACCTTGTCCATGCCCGGCGAGAAAGTGAAGCTGGACGTATGGCGCAATGGCGCGCAGAAGGAAATTGCTGCAACCCTGGGCGGTGCCGAGAAGGACAAAGCACAAGTGGCCAGCGAAGACGGCAAAGTTCAAAAAGGCCAACTCGGTCTTGCACTGCGCCCTCTGAGCCCGCAAGAGCAACAAGCCACAGGTGAAGCCGGTTTGTTGATTGAGCGTGCCGCAGGTCCTGCTGCCAAGGCCGGCATCCAACCGGGTGACGTACTGTTGTCGCTCAATGGACTGCCCGTAAGCAGCATCGAGCAAGTCCGTGAAGCCATGAGCAAGTCCGGAAAAACGGTAGCTCTGTTGGTACAGCGCGGTGACGCCAAGATTTTCGTCCCCGTGCAAGTTGGTTAAGTCTTAGTCTTAACCACCAGTCGGCGCTGCCGTTTACTCAGCAGCGCCGATTGCCGCGATATAGCAGCCTTAGTGAACGACACCTCAAACGTTGGATATTTTCCGGCGTTTGGGGTGTTTTTTTTGACGAGTGGTCGAGTATTTAAGCGGCAAGTCAAAAGGTGGGTGTGTCTGCCGCGCCGCCTTATGACGGTCTGGACCCATCGGCCCAGACATCGCTGGCCTCAAGCTCGTCGCCCGCCTCTCATTCGCGTTCTGATCGTTGGCGTAGCGTGGGTTGAGCGCGAGCAAATTGAGACAGAAAAACCATCGCTGAGCGTGCGTAACCCGCGATGCTTGAACAGCAATTGCGTAAGGTTCAGATCGCGGGTTACGCGCGCTTGCCAGTGCCTCTACGCTTAGGCCAATCGCGCGCTCCACCCACGCTACGATTGCTCTCGGTGGGACGGGTGGTGTTCTTGCGCGGTGCGCGCACGGTCCTGCCGCAGGGTAGACAGCAGCCGAAGCTGCGGCGGCCGATGCCGCGGCGGCCGATGCCGCGGCGGCCGATGCCGCGGCAGTCTGCGCCCGCTCTACTCGTGAAAACACCCCACAACCTGGAGCAAGATCCAAGTTTTGAGGTGTAGTTAACCTATGCTGCTCTTCCCATGCACCCGCTAGTGCTGGGAAAGTACTTATGTGCTACTCCGCATCGGGCTGATTACCCGGCGCTGCGAGCGCGAATGCAGGCAGCTCGCGACACGCAGCATCAATACGCAAAATCGTGGGCATCGAGGTCATGTCGCACTCAAAGCGGCGCGCATTGGCCACCTGCGGCACCAGGCAAAGATCTGCCATGGTCGGTGTGTCACCGTGGCAAAAAACGCCCGTGCTGGCTGACTGCGCCAACATCTGCTCCAGCGACGCCAGCCCCTGCTCTACCCAGTGCGTGTACCAGGCATTCTTTGCCTCTTCGCTAACACCCATTTGATGCTTGAGATACTTCAGCACACGCAGATTATTCAGAGGGTGGATATCGCAAGCGATGTTCTGCGAAATGGCTCGCACACGAGCCCGTCCGAGGGGATCGGCCGGCAGGAGAGCAGGAAGCGGATGCGTTTCGTCCAGGTACTCGATGATAGCCAACGACTGACCCAACACAGCATCACCGTCGACCAGGGTGGGCACCAAAGCACTGGGGTTGAGCGCCGTATATTCGTGGGCCAATTGCTGACCACCATCTTTCAACAAATGCACCGGCACATAGTCATAAGACAAGCCTTTCAAATTCAGCGCGATGCGCACGCGGTACGCCGCTGAACTGCGAAAGTAGCTATATAACTGCATGAAATCTCCTCCAGATATTTTTCTAATGTGCCGCAGACGCTGATCTCTTATTCCAGAGATTCGATCTTGACAACTTTGCGTGACAAACCCTTGGGTAACGGAAAATTCACGTTTTCTTCCAAGCCTGGCATGGTTCGCACGGATACCGCGCCAAGCTCTTTGACGCGAGCAATCACTTGCTGCACCAGAATCTCCGGCGCGGAAGCACCCGCCGTTACACCGATGCTCTTGCGCCCCACCAACCATGCCGGATCAATAGAGTCCGCGCCGTCTATCAAATAAGACGCCACACCCTTGCGTTCGGCTACTTCACGCAGGCGATTCGAATTCGAGCTATTCGTGCTTCCCACCACCAGCACCAAATCGCAAGCTGGCGCCAACACTTTGACGGCATCCTGGCGATTCTGCGTCGCATAGCAGATATCGCTTTTCTTGGGTTCGACGATATTGGGAAAACGCGCTTTCAAGGCATTTGCCACCGCAGCAGCATCATCTACCGACAAGGTGGTTTGGGTAACGAACGCGATGTTGTCGGGTGTTGTGACCACGAGAGCATCAACATCCTCTACCGTCTCGACCAAATACATGCCCCCTTGAGCCTGCCCCAAGGTTCCCTCGACTTCAGGATGACCCTTGTGCCCGATCATGACGATTTCACGACCGGCCGCGCGCATGCGAGCCACTTCAATATGCACTTTCGTGACTAATGGGCAGGTGGCATCAAACACTTGCAAGCCACGCCCTTCAGCCTCTTCTCGCACAGCCTTGGACACGCCGTGTGCGGAGAAAACCACGATTGATCCGGTCGGCGCCTCATCAAGTTCGTCGATGAAAATGGCTCCCTTGGCCCTCAGGTCTTGCACCACATAGCGGTTATGGACGATCTCGTGGCGCACGTAAATAGGTGCACCATGCAACTCAATCGCGCGCTCCACAATGTCGATCGCGCGATCCACGCCGGCACAAAAGCCACGAGGTTGTGCCAGCACAACTTGCGCATCAGCAGCGGTCACGACTTGGCTCATCAGAGCACTCCCAATATATAAACGTCCACGCGCAGCGACGTACCAGCGAGCGGGTGGTTGAAATCGAACAATGCCCAATCGTCATTGATTTCTTTCAGGATGCCGGAATAACGGCCGCCATTGGGCGCCGCGAATTCGACGAGATCACCTGGCTCGAATCCGGCGTCGGCGCCAGCATGCTCGGCCAGCATGCCACGAGTGACTTTCTGAATCAGCTCGGGATTGCGGTCGCCATAGGCCTCGGCAGGCGTCAGCGTAGCGCTAAAGCGCTCGCCTTCGGTTTTGCCGAGCAAGACGGCTTCCAAGCCGGGCGCCCACTGACCACTACCCATCTGCAGGGTCGCCGGGCGACCATCAAAGGTATCGGTAAAGATCGAACCTTCGCCTGGCCCAGAGGCCAGGACGATGCGGTAGTGCAAGGTCAGGTAGGAGTCCGGACGGACAAAATTGTTCACTTCGTTCGAGGCGGCGCTCAAGGTCTGTCACCGTGTAAAGACAGTAAATAATGTTTGATTTTAGAGCTTCTTATGAATCTGTCGTCCGCACGCGCAAAACATGAGCTACCCCGTGAACGATTGTTACGATTTGGCCCGGCGAGCCTGCGCGATGCAGAACTGCTTGCAATCGCCCTGCGCACGGGCACCCCGGGATGCAATGTGGTCGAACTGGGCGACCGATTGATACAACATTTCGGCGGTCTGAGAGGGGTACTGGCCGCTTCCATGGAAGACCTGCAAGCCATTCACGGATTGGGGCGCGCCAAAGCATGCACCCTGATTGCGGTATTGGAACTGGCTCGCCGAGGTGTTGAGGAAGGCATGATGCAAAGGAGAGCAATGCGAGAACCTGAGCAAGTTAAGGAGTATTGCCGGACGGCGCTTGGCCATCACCCCATCGAGCATTGCTTGGCGCTCTACCTGGACAACCAGCTGAACCTCATCGCCACGGCCGAAGTCTCGCGTGGCACGCTTACCCAGTCTTCAGTTTACCCACGAGAACTCGTGCGTGAGGCTCTGCGTCACCATGCTGCTGCCTTAATTCTTGCTCACAACCATCCCTCTGGCCAACCGTTGCCCAGCGCTTCAGACCTGGCCCTCACCAAACACTTGCGCCAAGCGCTGGCCTTGGTGGACGTCCGGCTTGTCGATCACTTCATCGTTGCCGGGAACGTGGTGACGTCCATGGCGGAGCTGGGTCAGATTTGAGCACATCGTGCGCATCTCGCATCACCAGACGCCGAGAAAGGCACCGGGCCGGCCGCAAGCTTATTGGCCGTTCAAGCCAACGATCACGACGCAAATCTCGGCAAAACGTCTGAGCGCAGGCCCTGATTCCATTAGACTCACGGTCGTTAATCCTTTAGGCTTAACGCATCTAGCCAACCTGGCATTGCCTGCCAATCTTCATGAAACGTCTGTGGGACATTTCCCCGCCCGTATCCAGTGCGTCGCCCGTATTTCCTGGCGACACGCCTTATCGCCAGCAATGGAAATGGACGCTCACACCGGACTGCCCGGTCAATGTCAGTGAAATCACGCTTTCCCCCCACATCGGGGCGCATGCGGATGCCCCTCTGCACTATAAAAATGGCGCTGCGGCGATTGGCAGTGTGTCACTGGAACCCTACCTCGGCACCTGCCGGGTCATCCACGCCATTGACTGCGGGCCACTCATCTTGCCGGAACATCTGGCTCACGCCGCCCTCAACTTGCCGCCTCGCGTCCTGGTGCGCACATCCAAGCACGCGGGCCTGGAGTGGTGGACGGATGATTTTTCGGCGTACGCGCCACACACCATCGAATGGCTGGCCGAACGCGGGGTCATGCTGATCGGGATTGACACGCCCAGCATTGACCCGGCATCCAGCAAGACCCTGGACAGCCACCACACCATCTTGCAGCACGACATTCGAGTCCTCGAAAACTTGCTGCTTGATGATGTTGCAGCGGGTGATTACGAGTTGATCGCCCTGCCGCTGGCTTTGGTCCAGGCTGATGCCAGCCCGGTACGCGCCGTCCTGCGCGAGCTGGGCTGATTCACCGACGCTTTCGATGATGTACGCCCATGAAACCTATTTTTGTAAATCCAGGGCATTGCGCCCTTCAGGTCACGCCCCGTAGCTGGCGTCGTTCGCTGTTGACCCGCCGCTTCGCGGTTCAGGGTTAAGGAGGCAACATGAACTCCACAGAACGCCCCGAAGACATCGTCCAGCAGGAAAAGGCGCAGCTCGATTTTGCGCGCGACATGACCTATGGCGATTACCTGCATCTGGATGAGCTCCTTGGCGCGCAGCACCCGCTGTCGCCCGAGCACAATGAAATGCTTTTTATCGTGCAGCATCAGGCCAGTGAACTCTGGATGAAGCTAATGCTGCACGAGCTGCGGGCTGCCATTGCGAACGTGGCCGCAGACAAACTGCAGCCTGCCTTCAAAATGCTTGCCCGAGTCAGCAAGATCATGGAGCAATTGGTGCATGCCTGGGACGTGCTGGCGACGATGACGCCGCCCGAATACTCCGCACTGCGGCCTTACCTGGCACGCTCCAGTGGTTTTCAGAGTTATCAGTATCGCCAAGTCGAATTCCTGTTGGGCAACAAGAATGCAGCGATGCTCAAGCCACACGCTCATCGCGCCGACTTGCTCGTGCAAGTTCAGTCGGCCTTTGAAGCGCCCTCGCTCTATGACGAGTCGTTGCGACTGCTTGCCCGTCACGGGATAGACATACCCGCCTCCCATCTGAATCGGGACTGGACCCAACCCTATGCAGCCGATCAGCAAGTGGAAGCGGCCTGGCTCACCGTGTATCGTCAGCCTGACTTGCATTGGGACTTGTATCAACTGGGTGAAAAACTGACGGATCTGGAAGATGCCTTCCGTTTGTGGCGTTTCCGCCACGTCACGACCGTTGAGCGCGTAATTGGCTTTAAGCGTGGCACAGGGGGCACTTCCGGCGTAGGCTACCTGCGGAAAATGCTGGATGTGGTCTTGTTCCCCGAACTTTGGACATTGCGCACTGAACTTTAAGTACGCAGCAGAGAGGACGAAATCCCTCTCTGCCGCCTTGAACCCCCTGAGTCTGATCCGACACGTATTTTCGGCTTGGCGGCAAGTCTCCAAGCCGTGCTAGAATTCGGGGTTACTTTTTGGATACGTGGCTAGTGGATTTTACCTAGCTGGCGACCCGCAAACTTAGGAATTCCCATGAAAGATGGCATTCACCCCGAATACCGCGAAGTAGTTTTTGCTGACCTGCAAACTGGCAACAAGTTCATTACGCGTTCCACGCTGCACTCGCGTGAATCGATTGAACTGGACGGCAAGAAGTACCCGCTGTTCAAGTGCGACGTGACGTCCGAATCGCACCCGTTCTACACGGGCGCACAAACCCGTCTGGTCGAAACCGGTCGTGTGGAAAAATTCCGCGCCCGTTTCGCTCGCACGGCAGGTACGGTCAAGTCCGCTTCCTGATCCTGTCCCTCCCCAGGGAGGCGCAGCAAAAAGGCAGCCTTCGGGCTGCTTTTTTTTCCTCTTAATTTTCTGTCCCAATCGGTTTCAGGGGCAGCCACTTTCAGGCCGCTCGGTTACATTACGCCCGTGTCCCCAAACTCACAATCCACTCCGGCTCGGCTCACTGCCCTAGCTACCGCAAAACTGCCCAGACTGGTCATCCTCGGTCTGTCGCTGGCCTACATACTGGCCGGCCTGTTTATGCGCGACCCGTGGAAAACGGATGACGCGGTAGGCCTGGCCACCATGATCACGGCGGTTCGCGAAGGCGGCATTACCTGGCTATTACCCCAGGTTGGCCACTTGGCCCACGCGCAGGAAGGCCCACTTATCACCTGGGTTGGTGGCCTTTCCATGTGGTTATTCGGACCCCTGCTTGGTGATATCACTGCAGGTCGTCTGCCAAACCTGCTCTGGTTTGCCGTCACCACCGCAAGCATCTGGTACGGCACGTACTTGTTGGGCCGCCGTCCCGAGGCGCAGCCGTTGGCCCTGCCGTTTGGTGGAGAGCCTTCGTCGCGTGACTACGGCCGCATGCTCGCCGACGCCGCCCTGCTTTTGCTACTTGCCACCGTAGGCATTCTGCAGCGCACCCACGAAACCTCTGTCGTGCCAGCCATCATGGCGTGCCACGCCCTGGTCTATTACTCCCTGGCCCGCAGCATAGACCGTCCGTTTCTGGGCACCACTACACTTGGCATTGCCTTGGCAGGCAGTTTCTTTGCACGCGGCTGGATTGGCCTGCTGCCAGTGATGATCGCAGCGATCCTGGCGTTTTATCCGCGTAGCCAATTATGGACGCGACGCCGTTGGCTTCCTTGGGCAGCGTTGCTTACCGTCGCACTGATTCTGGCCTGGTGGATTCCTGCCAGTCAGTTGCCGAATGGCGAGTATTGGATTCGCAACTGGACCTCCTGGAACATAAGTTCCTTTGCATGGCCTCAATGGCGAGAGACCGGCCGCACGCTGCGTGATCTTCCCTGGTATTTGTGGCCAACCTGGCCATTGGCGCTGGTCGCCGTCTGGCGTTGGCGCGCATGGCTCTATGCGCCCCATATCTGGCTGCCACTTGTCTTACTCGTCTGCGCGCTTGTCATGATTTTCGCGATGGACGAAACGACCGACGCTGAATACGTCATGCTGGTTGCCCCCTGCGCAGCATTGGCGGCATTTGCACTGCCCACATTGCGGCGCGGCGTCGTCAACACGCTCGACTGGTTCGCCCTCATGTGTTTTTCCCTGACACTGGCGACGGCTTGGCTGGGCTGGGTAGCACTTCACTTTGGGTGGCCAGCACAAATTTCACGCAACATCGCCCGGCAAACCACTGGCTACGAACCCGTTGTATCTTGGTTCGCCTTCGGTCTCGCCTTGTTGGTGACCGCAGCCTGGATCGTGTTGGTGATATGGCGACTGCGTGTACGCCCTGCTGCCCTGTGGCGCGGCACAGTATTGTCCGCCAGCGGTCTCACTGCCACCTGGGTTTTGCTTGTGTTGCTGTGGCAGCCAACTGTCGACTACGCCCGCAGCTATCGCGTGGTCTCCGCCCAACTTGCGGAAGCGCTCAAAGCGCACCAAAAGCCGGGTGAGTGTCTGCGCGGCTTGAGCCTGGGTAGTGGGCAGCGCGCTTCATTCCTGATATTTGACAACCTGACGTTCACTTTCGATTCCAAATGCACGCTGGTGCTTCAGCAAACCACAGCGCATAGCCTGCGTGACAATACCGCGGCTTACAGCGACGGCGCGCAAGTGCTTTGGCAAGGCGGACGAAAGGCTGACCGGCAAGAGGTCTTCCGACTGCTGAGAGTTAATCCCCCGCAATGAGTCAGGCAATTCCAATGCCACGCAGCTTCGGTTCGACGCTGCGTGGCATTACCAAACAAGCGTGGCCCGTACTCATTAGCCAGTGGGCCGGCATCTCGTTCGGCGTACTAGATACGGCCATGACGGGTCACGCCAGTGCCGCCGACCTGGCCTCGATGGCGTTGTCTGTTTCCATTTACATCACCGTATTCGTTGGCCTGATGGGGGTCGTACATGCCCTTATCCCCATCCTCGCCCAACAGTTCGGCGGCGGTAACAACGACGAAGTGGGTCGCATCTGGGGACAAGGGGTCTGGCTGGCGCTAGGTTTGTCCGTAGTGGGTGCAGCACTCATGCTATTCCCGGACATGTGGCTCTCCATGTCGGGCGATGTCGACGCAGGCGTTCGCGAGCGCGTCACGTCCTATTTGCGTGCCCTGGTTCTGGCGCTACCCGCCGCTCTGGTTTTTCGCAGCATTTACGCGCTGGGCACGGCCGTTTCACGGCCAAAGCTCGTCATGGCCATCAACCTGACTGCCATTCTGTTCAAAGTTTTTTTCAATTGGCTCCTCATCTACGGCAATTTCGGCCTGCCCGCCATGGGTGCAACAGGCGCCGGGCTTGCGACAGCCATCGTGTCCTGGATAAGTTTGTCTCTTGGCTTGTGGGTGGTGTCGCGTGACGCGTATTACCGACGCTTTAACCTGCGCATAACCAAACCCGACTGGAAGACCCTGAAGGAGCTTTTGCACCTTGGCATCCCCATGGGCGGTTCCTATCTGGTTGAAGTGTCAGCATTCACGTTCATGGCGCTGCTGGTCGCGCGTGAAGGCACCTACGTAACCGGCGGCCATCAGATCATGTCGAACCTGGCGGCTCTTTGCTACATGATGCCCATGGCATTAGGTGTAGCGACAGCCGCGCTGACAGCGCAGGCCATTGGCGCTGGCAGGCACGATATGGCTCGACAAACAGGGCGCGCTGGCTTGGCGCTGGGCCTGATGGGCGCCCTCCTGACTGCCGCCGTATTGTGGGCTGGGCGTCCGATGATTCTGGCTGCCTACACTAGTGACCCAAAAGTGGCCGCCGTCGCGACCACCTTGTTGATTGTGCTGCCGCTGTTCCACTTGTTCGACTCGATGCAGTGCATTAATTCGTATCTGCTACGGGCGTATAAGGTTGCAGTCGTGCCCTTGATTCTGCAGATGGTGGCGTTAGGCGGCGTAGGCCTGGTCGGCGGCTGGTGGTTTGGTTTTGGCCCCGGACGTGGCGGGCTCGATTGGTTGCGCAACATACTGCTGCCGGGCTCGCCGCAAGGTGCCGGCTCGATGTGGATCATGGCCATGGCTGGTTTGGCCTTATCGGCGCTGCTGCTGCAATTCTGGTATCGCCGGATCATTCGTGCTATCGCGCAATAGCGATTGCCTGGTGTGAATCGGCAGCCCTAGGGCTGCCGTCACTACTAGCCGCTGAACTACTTGGGTCGACGGTCAATGACGCGGCGAGCTTTACCTGTCAACGTACGTTCGACGCGTCCCGAGTCAGACACTTGCACCTTCGCGCTGACACCAATGTAGGTCTTAACGGCATGCTGCAATTGCTTGCCCAAGGTTTCCCGTTCAGTGTCAGAGATACTCGAAAACTCGGCACGCACTTCGGTCAGAATCTCCAATTCATCCAGGTTGCCTGAACGAGTCAGTACCAACTGATAGTGCGGGGCCAGTTGCGCGACTTTAAGCACCAGCTCTTCCACTTGCGTGGGGAACAAGTTCACGCCACGCACAATCAGCATGTCGTCACTGCGACCCGTGATTTTGTCCATCCGACGCATGCTGCGTGCTGTGGGCGGCAATAGTCGGGTCAGGTCGCGCGTGCGGTAGCGAATGATCGGCATTGCCTCTTTGGTGAGTGAGGTAAAAACCAGCTCACCATATTCACCGTCAGCCACGGGCTCGCCCGTATCCGGGTCGACGATTTCCGCCAGGAAATGATCTTCCCAAATGACAGGACCGTCCTTGGTTTCCACACATTCGCTGGCAACCCCCGGCCCCATCACTTCAGACAAACCGTAGATATCGACCGCATCAATGCCCGCTTCGGCCTCGATGTCAGCACGCATCTGCCCCGTCCAGGGTTCTGCACCAAAGATACCGATGCGCAACGAACTTTGACGCGGATCAAACCCCTGGCGTCGCTGTTCCTCCAAAATATTGCAGAAATAGGAGGGCGTCACCATGATGATGTCGGGACGAAAATCGTTGATCAACTGCACCTGTTTTTCGGTCTGTCCGCCTGACATCGGAATGACCGTGCAGCCCAAGCGTTCGGCTCCGTAATGCGCGCCCAGCCCACCGGTGAACAAGCCATAGCCGTAGGCCACGTGCACGATATCACCGGGTTTGCCACCGGCCGCGCGGATCGAGCGTGCGACAAGATTGGCCCAGTTATCAAGGTCTGTACTTGTGTAGCCCACCACAGTCGGTTTGCCGGTGGTACCGCTGGACGCGTGGATGCGCGAGATACGCTCGCGCGGCACCGCGAACATGCCAAATGGGTAGTTCTCGCGCAGCTCTTTCTTGGTCGTGAAGGGAAACTTCGCGATGTCGGACAATTGCTTCAAATCATCCGGATGCACGCCGACGTCGTCGAACGCCTTCTTGTAATGGGCAACGTTCTCATAAGCATGCTTGACGGTCCATTTCAAACGCTGCAATTGCAGCGCCTGGATTTCGTCGCGACTGGCATGCTCGATGGGGTCCAGCCCCGGCTTGCTCATGGTGTTGGACATGATTATCTCTCTCCTGGAATGCTCTTCTGGTGGCGTCGCCGGGAAGCGCGGCCATCAAACCCACTGGATTCAAGGGCACAGCGCTTGGGGGCCGACGCGCTATTCGTCGATAGGCGTACCGACAATCTGGCCCTTGATTCGATACGAACGCCCACGAAACAGTGCGACGTTTTTACCGCTCTGATTCACCACGGTGACGTCGTAGACACCGGTGCGCCCGGCCAACGAACGCTCCTGGGCAACCGCCGTCAACTGGTCTCCTTCGAAACCGGGTGCCAAATAATCGATGGTGCAGCCCGAGGCGACAGTACTGACATTGCGCGAGTTGCAGGCGAAGGCAAAAGCACTGTCTGCCAAAGCGAAAATGAACCCGCCATGGCAGGTTTTGTGTCCATTAAGCATGTCGGGACGTACACGCATGGTCAGACGCGCGAAACCCGGCGCCATTTCTTCGACGCTCATGTTCAGACCTTGCGATGCCGTGTCTCCGGCGAACATGGTGACGCCAACCGCATGAGCCAACGCTTGCGGGTCCGAAGGCACTTCGACTTCAGGAACATGGGTACTCATTACAGCCCCTTGAATTGAGGTTCACGCTTACCCAGGAACGCAGCCACGCCTTCGGCGTAATCCGCGCTACGGCCCAGTTCACGCATCATGTCTCGCTCCAGATCAAGCTGAGTATTGAGGTCGTGGCCCAGGCTGGCATGTATGGCTTGCTTCGTAAACGCCAAGCCCTTGGTAGGAGCCTTGGAGAAATGCAGAGCCAATTTTTCCAGTACACCGTCAAACTCGGCATCAGCCACGCACTGCCAGATCAACCCCCACTCCTGCGCCTGCTTGGCTGAAAGCTTGTCACCCAACATGGCCAGCCCCATCGCACGCGCCCGCCCCACCAATCGCGGCAGGACGAAAGTGCCGCCCGTGTCCGGGATAAGTCCAAGCCGACAGAACGATTGAATGAAACTGGCCGACTCTTTCGCAATGACAATATCGCCAGCGAACGCCAGGTTGGCGCCAGCGCCAGCAGCTACGCCGTTTACACCCACGACAACCGGCATGGGCAATGCGTTCAGGCGCCGCACCAGCGGGCCATAGAACTTGTCGACGGTTTCGCCAAGATCTGGCGGTGTGCCGTCAGCATCGGGCTTGCGTTCGCTCAAATCCTGACCTGCGCAAAAGCCGCGTCCAGCTCCCGTCAACACGAGGACTCGAGCGCCTTCTGTCTCAACGCGTGTCATGGCATCGGCTACTTCACCGTGCATATGCGCCGTGAAGCTGTTGAGCTTGTCTGGACGATTCAAGGTCAAACGCGCAATGCCGTCAGTGAGATCGAAAATGATGTCCTGATAAGTCATGGCGGCGCTCTCTTAGACGTGACGGCGGGTTTGCACCACCCGGAATCGGTTGGCGACAAATGCAGAGTCGGACAACGCTGCGTTGGCGGCCGGATTAGCACCTGTGCCATGGAAGTCACTGAATGCTGCCGTCTGGTTCACAAATACGCCCCCGGTCAAATTCAATGACAGCGACACGCCGGCCACTTCCGCTGCGTCTTGCACCTTCGCGGCAATGGCATCGTCCGTGGTGTAGGCAGCAAACGACAGCGCGCCATGCTTCTGCACGGTATCGCGAGCCAGATTGATGCTGTGTTCGGTCGAGTCCGTGGCCACTACAAACGCAATGGGTCCGAACCACTCTTGACTGATGACGGCGTTGCCCGCGTCGGCACGCAACAGCAACGGTGTGCGCACACGGGCGTTTTCAAAGTTGGGATGCACCAGCGTTTTGCTATCTGCCACAACAGGCAGGCCCAGCGCACGGGCTTTTTCAATACGCGCAACGATGCCTTCGTTCTGGATAGCACCCGTCAGCTCAACGGCCTTTGCGGCATCTGCGCCAAGCTTGTCCAGCGCCAGACCCAAAGCTGCTGCCACATCGGCAAAGCTGACGCGACCTTCCGGCGTGTTGATCCCATCACGCGGGATGTAAATGTTCTGTGGTGCTGTGCACATCTGGCCTGAGTACAGGGCCAACGAAAATGCCAGATTGCGTGCCACTCCCTTCAGATCTGCCGTCGAGTCGATGATGACTTGATTCACGCCGGACTTTTCGGTGTAGACCAGGGCTTGGCGTGCATTGTTTTCCAGCCAGTCGCCGTTAGCCGTGCTGCCGGTGAAATCCACAATTTTGACTGAGGGATTCAGTGCCAGCTTCTGGGCCGTATCGTCACCGGCTTCGTGCACCGCCAACAACACCACGTTGGGATCAAATCCCGCCTCAGCCAACACTTCACGCGCAATGCGCACCGTAATGGCCAGCGGCAAAATGGCGCTCGGATGCGGCTTGACAATGACCGTATTGCCTGTTGCCAAGCTGGCAAACATTCCTGGGTAGCCATTCCAGGTTGGGAACGTGGAGCAACCAATCACCAGTGCAATGCCTCGCGGCACCACCGTGAAGGTCTTTTCCATTTTGATCGGATCATTCTTGCCTTGGGGCTTTTCCCACAAAGCCACGCCGGGGATCCGCGACATTTCCTGCCAGGCATACGTGACAGCCTCAACGCCGCGATCTTGTGCATGTGGGCCACCTGCCTGGAAGGCCATCATGAAACCTTGGCCCGTCGTGTGCTGCACCGCGTAAGCGATCTCGAAACTATGCTTGTTCAGGCGCTGCAGAATCTCTAACGACACACCCACCCAGGCACGCGGACCTGCACGGCGCCATTGTTCCAGCGCTTTTGAAGACGCTTCAATCAGCGCATCCGGTGCGACACGCGGATAGCTAATACCAAGTTCAAAACCGAACGGCGATACTTCGCCACCGACCGTGCCTTGAGCACCCGGAAGATCCAACGCAAACGGTTTTCCACGCTGTGCCTCAAACGCTGCACGGCCATCGTCATTGGCGGTCTCGCCATAGTGACGTGGGCTGGGAGACTCCGAAAAGGGGCTCCAGTAACCACGCTTCTCGGCGGCGGCCAGGGCCTGCTCCAACGTGGGTTGGTGACGCTCGAAAAAATCTTGGGACACAGTGTCTCTCCGGTATGAATGATGTTCTAAGTAATCGTCGCGGACGGACGATCAGGTTTCTTGATCGAAGTCGATAACCAGACGGTCGCTGACCGGAAAGCTCTGGCAGCTCAATACAAAACCGCGTGCGACTTCGTAATCTTCCAAGGCGAAGTTGGCATCCATATCCACTTCACCTTCAATCACTTTGCAGCGGCAGGTGGAACACACCCCACCCTTGCAGGAATACGGCAATTCAATACCTTGTGCCAGCGCGGAATCCAACACGCTGTCTTTGTTTTTATCGATGACAAAACTGCGGCTGTGGCCGTCTTGCACCACCGTCACCTCGCATTGGCCTTTGCCCGGGGCCGTGGGCGCATCGTTTCCAGTGCGTAAAGCACGTGGCCCCTTCGGAGCGCCAAACAGCTCAAATTTAATGTTGGCCTTCGGAATGCCACGGGCCTGCAAGTGTTCAACCACACTTTCGGTCATGGTTTGCGGGCCACAGACAAAGGCGTAATCGATGTCATCCGGACTCATCCAGGCTGACATCAATTGATCAACCTTGTCACCATCAAGTCGGCCGTTGAAAAGCTCAATGTCTTGCGACTCACGGCTCATGATGTAGACCAGGGAGAACCGGTCCATGTAGCGATTCTTGAGATCTTCGATTTCTTCGCGAAACAGCACTGACGACGATGCTCGATTGCCAAAGAACAGCGTGAATCGGCTATTGGGCTCGATGGCCAGTGCGCTTTTGATCAGCGAAAATACGGGTGTGATACCACTGCCGACGGCAAACGCCACGTACTGGCGAGCATTCTCTGGCGAAAAATCTACCGTGAAGTTGCCGGCCGGTGGCATCACTTCCAAGGTCTGGCCAGCCTGCAGTTCATGATTGGCCCAGCTGGAAAACGAGCCTTCATCGACCCTCTTGATTGCCACACGCAGCACGCGGTCTTGCGGTGCAGAACAGATTGAGTAAGACCGGCGCAGCTCTTCGCCATTGAGCTGCGTGCGCAGCGTCAGGTACTGGCCGGGCAGAAATGAAAAATCGCTCATCAGTGCGTCGGGCAGATCAAACGTGACCACGACGGCGTCACGCGTATTGCGAGCCACACTGGCGACTCTCAAAGAATGGAATTGATTCTGGCTCATGATGAAACCACGCTCAGTGCGTCTTGAAGTAATCGAACGGCTCCCGACATGCCACGCAGCGATACAGTGCTTTGCATGATGTCGATCCGAAGTTGCTGACGAGTCGCGTGTCTCGCGAGCCGCAGCGCGGGCATTCAATGGCGGGCATCGCGTTACGACGGCTGATGCCGGAAATATCTACGGCACGCTCAACGGGCGAGGCAATGCCGTAGCCTTTCAACGCCGCACGGCCGCGCTCTGTCATCCAATCCGTGGTCCAGGCTGGCGCCAACTGAGTCTGCACTTTCACATCGACCACGCCGTGACGCTTGAGCGCTTGCTCGATGTCTTGCGTGATTTCTCGCATTGCAGGACAGCCTGAATACGTGGGTGTGATCGTGACCACACAGGTGGACCCATCCCATGCCACCGCGCGCACCACTCCCAAATCCACCACGGACAACACGGGAATTTCCGGATCAGGCACGTCGTGCAACCAGTTCATGACCACACTGGCTTCCGGCACAGAAATGGTATGCGGGCTCACCACGTGGCTCCGGGATAGGCTCGCGGCAAATGCTGCATTTCGGCCAGAACAAAGCCCAAGTCTTCGGTATGCCGACCTTGGCGCCCTCCTCGATAGGCAGCGTGCCCCGCCGCGGCCTCATCGGGGATGGCAAGCGTGGCTTCTTGCAGTACCTCATGCACATGATTCAACCAAGGCTCGCGCAAGGTCGCGAGCTCACAGCCAATGCCACGAGCAGCGATGTCGTCGTCCACCGCATCCGCGACGAACATCTCGCCAGTGAAACGCCAGGCGTCATCGATGGCGGCTTGCATCTTGCTATGGCTTTCCGGTGTGCCATCGCCCAGACGCACCACGAGATCACCCGAACGACGCACGTGATAGGTCACTTCCTTAAGCGATTTGGCGGCAATGGCTGCCACACGTTCGTCGGCAGAATTCGCCAGGCGCTCAAGCAGGAAGTAATGCCACACGTCAAAGAAAAACTGACGCGCCATCGTGTCGGCGTAGTTACCGTTGGGTCGCTCCACCAAGAGCAGATTTCGGAATTCGTGCGAGTCGCGCAGGTAGGCCAACGCGTCTTCATCGCGACCAGCGCCCTCGACATCTGCCGCCAGCGTGAGCCACATTCGCGCCTGACCCAAGAGGTCAAGTGCCGTGTTGGTCAGTGCCAGGTCTTCTTCCAGAATCGGCCCGTGACCACACCAGGCTCCCAAGCGCTGAGACAGAATTAGCGATGAATCGCCCAACCTCAGCAGGTATTCAAATAGATTTTTATCCATGTCCCCCCCTCACGTCTTACATGTGCTTTATTTCATCGGGCATCGGGAA
This sequence comes from Achromobacter deleyi, assembly GCA_040391965.1. Taxonomy (GTDB): domain Bacteria; phylum Pseudomonadota; class Gammaproteobacteria; order Burkholderiales; family Burkholderiaceae_B; genus Achromobacter; species Achromobacter deleyi_B. Next base: position 17,452 of record JBEBWV010000094.1, read on the forward strand.
AAATGTGGGATGCCGATAAACCTTGCTATTGGCGGGCTCGAACAACGGTTCTTTGTCGCCCGGGCTGCTGGCAACGATGTCCGCTGCGCGTACGACCCAGATGCTCAGCCCTTCATTGCGCCGGGTATAGACGTCACGGGCATGATTGATGGCCATTTCGGCATCCGTGGCATGCAAGCTGCCTACATGTTTGTGCGCCAGTCCGTGCTGGCTGCGGATAAACACTTCCCACAGCGGCCAGTCTTTGCTCATGATGGTTGTCCTCAGTGCCGCGCGCTATGACGTGCGGTCGATCAAAAATGAAGGAATTGAAATTGCCTTGAACCGACTCAGGCGACTTTGCGCTGCGCGTGCTTGTCGGCATGTGCGACAAGTGCGTCACGTACCCAGGCACCGTCTTCGTGGGCTTTGACTCGTGCCGCCAATCGCTCGCGGTTGCAAGGGCCATTGCCCTTTAGCACGGCATAAAACTCCGACCAATCGATTTCACCGAAATCGTAGTGGCCGTGCTCCGCATTCCATTTCAGGTCGGCGTCCGGGACGGTCAAGCCCAGAAACTCAGCTTGCGGCACGGTCTGGTCAACCATCTTCTGGCGCAGTTCGTCATTGGTGAAGAGCTTGATCTTCCACGCCATGGATTGCGCGCTATTTGGGGAATCGGCATCGGATGGGCCGAACATCATTAATGCAGGCCACCACCAACGGTTCAGAGATTCCTGGCACATGGCCTTTTGCTCTGGTGTGCCGTTCAGGCACATCTGCATGAGCAGGTCATAGCCTTGGCGCTGATGAAATGACTCCTCCTTACAGACGCGCACCATGGCACGTGCGTAAGGACCATAAGAACATCGACACAGCGGAATCTGGTTAATGATGGCCGAGCCGTCGACCAACCAACCGATCATGCCGATATCGGCCCAACTCAGCGTGGGGTAGTTGAAGATGCTGGAGTACTTCGCGCGCCCTGCGTGTAAATCGTCGATGAGGTCATCGCGGGAAACACCCAGTGTTTCCGCCGCGCTGTACAGATAGAGCCCGTGCCCCGCCTCATCTTGCACCTTGGCCAACAGAATCGCCTTGCGTTTGAGCGAGGGTGCCCGGCTGATCCAGTTGCCTTCGGGCAGCATGCCGACTATCTCAGAATGTGCGTGCTGCGAGATCTGGCGCACCAACGTCTTGCGATACGCCTCCGGCATCCAGTCCTTGGATTCGATGCGCACACCGTCGTCAATGCGACGTTGAAATGCCTGTTCCTGACCCGTGAGCTGATCCGCAGACTTCACCTGCTTGACGCCGGTTTCAACGAGTTGAGCGTACATTTTTGTCTCCTGTGGACGGGTCTCGGGAGGAGAAAAAAGACCTCGCCACGCGCCGCCTGTTCAACCTCGATTATTTAATACAAAAAAACCATTGTCAAACGTATATCTGTATCACATCAGATTTATGTATCATGTCACACATACGTCTATCGGCCTGTTCTGACCCTACTAATGGCAAACCCTCAGTCCTTGGATCGATTTCTGTCGCGTCAGATCAAAAGCGACCCGCCTCGCGCAAAATCCTTGTGTGTCAGCCTGCTGGGCGACGCTCTTGGGCCTCATGGCGGCGCGATCTGGCTAGGTGACCTCATCGAGCTGCTTGCACCACTTGGCATCAATGAGCGCTTGCTTCGCACCAGCGTGTTCCGGCTGGTGGCACAAGGCTGGCTGCAGTCCGAACGCCACGGGCGGCGCAGCCTGTATTTGCTGTCCGAGCAAGGTGTTCGCCATACCGCGCGCGCCTCCCAACGTATTTACGTGGGACCGTCGCAAGAGTGGAATGGCGAGTGGACTCTGGTGGCGTTGCCTCGTACAGGCAACGGCTTGGCCGAACGTGCCGAACTTCGACGCGACCTGATCTGGGAAGGATTTGGGATGATTGCGCCTGGCTTATTCGCGCATCCTCACACGGAAGCCCGAGCCGCCCACGACATTCTGGAAAAATTGGGTATCCCTGACAAAGCACTCGTGCTGTCAGCGCGGGATCTCGCGGGTGCGGGTGGCTTGCCCATTGCCAGCCTGGCCTCTCAGTGCTGGGGCCTGGATGCGCTGGCCGAACAATACCGCCAGTTTTCCAAGAACTTCGCTCCGTTGGAGAAGCTGCTTGAAGAGCCGCTTGTGCCGTCGGAGGCTTTCACCGCTCGGGTTATGTTGCTACACACTTGGCGCCGAGTTGTCCTGCATGACCCCCAATTACCCGCCCCCATGCTGCCAGACGATTGGCCTGGCCACGCTGCCCGCCAGTTGTGCGGACGTATCTATTGGAAGATTTTCGACGCATCTGAGATACACCTCGATGCCGTCGCAAGCAAAGACAATGATCGCTATACGCCCTTGGCGCAAGAAGCGTTGACACGCTTCGGAGGCAGGCCGGTTTGTTTGGCCTGATGCGTACCTCGGCGAGACCAAGGTCCGGAGTTCAAAGCTACGCCGACACGTCTATGGTCACGCCCAAGGTTTCGAGATGACATTCGCCAGCGGCATCTCGCCCGGCATTGCTCATTAGCCCGCGAGCCTGCCCGATAAACGATAAGGTCCAACTGGCCTTGAGGGGCCGGCCCAGTGCTACCCCGGTATCGGCATCAATACCACTCGGGATATCCAATGCCAAAACAGGCACCTTCCAAGCATTGATGGTGTCGATAATGTCCTGCCAGGGTTCGCTCAACGGCCGATTCAAGCCAATGCCAAAAATTCCGTCAATGACCACATCTGCGAGTGACGTCGGCAGAATGCACATTTGAGAGCCACCTGACGCCGTCCACTCCTGGTAGGCAGCATGGGAATCTGCGGGAAATTTCGCTGGATCGCCGGGCATGCAGACGCTGACATTAAAGCCTCGCTGGCGTAAACACGTTGCCGCCACCAAGGCATCCCCGCCGTTATTCCCAGGGCCAACCAGCGCCAGAACCTGAGCAAGTGGCGACAGGCGCGGGGCGAGGAAGTCGGCGGCACGCGCCCCCGCCAAGGCCATAAGCGATTGTCCACGCGCCAGCGCCAGCCGTTCAGCCTGGCGGATTTGCGCCACGGAAAACAGTGCAGCCATGATTCGACGTCCAGATCGTTCATAGTCGTGACAAATCGCGGTGGCATTCCTCCGCGCTGTCACGCGCTGCGCTTACAACTTCAGAAAGTGTTCGCGGTAGTACTTCAGCTCATCAATGGACTCATAGATGTCAGCCAATGCCTCGTGCTGCGCTTTCTTCTCAAAACCCTTGTAGACGGCAGGTGCCCAACGGCGTGCCAGCTCTTTGAGCGTGCTGACATCCAGGTTGCGGTAGTGGAAGAACTGCTCAAGTTTGGGCATGTAGGCAAACATGAAACGACGATCCTGGCTGATCGTGTTACCGCATAAAGGCGACTTTCCTGCCGGCACGTGCTGCGCCAGAAACGCCAACAGCGTATCCTCTGCTTGCGCTTCGCTCACCGTGGACGCCTTGACCTTATCGATCAGACCGCTTTTCCCGTGGGTCGACTTATTCCAGTTGTCCATGGCATCCAATAAGGCATTGGATTGATGAACAACCAGAACAGGGCCTTCGGCCACGACGGTCAGATCAGGTTCGGTCACCACCACGGCGACCTCGATGATGCGTTCTTTCTCGGGATCCAGCCCGGTCATTTCCATGTCGAGCC
>JBEBWV010000095.1:0-20923 GCA_040391965.1 Achromobacter deleyi
TTCAACGTTGATAAGCTGCGCTATCACCGTATCATCATCATGACTGACGCCGACGTCGACGGCGCGCACATTCGTACCTTGCTCCTCACCCTGCTGTATCGTCAGATGCCTGAGCTGGTGAAGCGCGGGTACATCTACATCGCACAACCGCCGCTTTACAAAGTGAAGGTTGGTCGTGAAGAGCGTTATCTGAAAGATGACGTGGAAGAAGCGCAATTCATGATGCAGTTGGCGCTTAAAGATGCCGAGCTGATTCCTGCGAAAGATGCCACGCCGATTCGAGGCGAAGAATTGAGCGAAATGGCACGTCAGTATGTGCAGGCAGATGGCGTCATTGCGCGTCTGACGCGCATATTTGACGTGGCAGCGCTGTCGGCCATGGCAGAAGGCGTGGAGATCAATCTGGACACGGCAGAAGCCGCTGCAGACTCTGCAAAACGCCTGGCTGATGCTGTGCGCGACCCTATTGCTGGCAATGGTGTGGAAGTGGTGGCGGAGTACGACGAAGCCTCCGAGAAACATCGTCTGTCGGTGCGCCGTATGCACCACGGTAACGTGCGTATCAGCTTGATCGATGCGGGCTTCGTGGCTGGTGCTGACTACGCCATCCTTTCCAAGGCAGCCAAGAACTTCCTGGGCCGCGTGGGCACAGGTGCGGTCGTGGCACGTGGTGAAGGCGACAAGCGCAAAGAGCAGACCGTGTCTGATTTCCGCGAAGCCATGCAATGGCTGCGCAGCGAAGCTGATCGCAGCATCACCAAGCAACGCTATAAGGGTCTGGGTGAAATGAACCCGTCGCAGTTGTGGGAAACCACGATGGATCCGAAGGTGCGTCGTTTGTTGCGCGTGCAAATCGAAGACGCGATTATTGCTGATGAAGTGTTCACTACCCTGATGGGTGACGACGTGGAACCACGCCGTGCGTTCATCGAGGCACATGCGTTGTCAGCGGGCAATATCGACGCGTAATGCAACGAGTGGGTTATCGACATAGTTGATGGCCCTGCGGCTTGCTCCAAGCATGACGTAATGAGAAAGGCCTCCCGGTAATACGGGAGGCCTTTCTTGTTTTTGACATAGCGTTGGCGCCGAATGAGGTCCGGGCAAACGGCAGCATCAGAAGCAGGATCTCACTGAGCCTTATCAGGAGGCCTTCAGTGCCTTGCTGCGGCGCCCCCAGCGCAGTTCACTGACCAGCACCGCCAACACGATCAGCGCGCCGCCGCTCAAGCCCCAGAGGCCTAATCGTTCGCCAGCCACCGCACCAACCAGCGCCGCCCAAACCGGCTCCATGGCGTAGATGAGGGTTGCGCGCGTTGCCGAGACGAAACGTTGCGCCCAGTTCATACCGAACTGGATCAGGGCGGACGCCAAGGCCAGTGCGCCGATACATGCAAACAGACCCGGCGTGAATTGCGGCATGGGTTCTTGAGCCCCGGCCGCGACAAGCAATGCAAGCACGCCCACGACCAGCAATTGCACAAATGCGACTCGTCGGGGATCGCAGGAACTGCTGAAATAAGATATCAGAAGAATTTCGCCGGCAATGGCAACTGCCCCGAGCACGGTCAGAATCTCTCCTCTTCCCAGCGCTAGCGTCAGGCTGCCCGGATTGGCTAGAAGCGTCATCCCCACGAAGGCCAGAACAATGCCGACGACGGCACCGACAGTAGGTATTTTTCGGAAAAAGACCAGTTGCAGCATCGGTACCAGAGGTACATAAAGTGCCGTCAAGAATGCTGATTTGCTGCTCGTGATGGACTGCAAACCTAAGGTTTGCAAGGTGTAGCCAAAGAAGAGGCCTATACCAATCAAACCGCCCGCTATGTATTCAGTACGCGTAATGCCGCGAAGTTTTCCGCGCAGCACCGCAGCCAGTAGCAGTGCCGCGATAGTGAAGCGTGCACCCACCAATGTGTAAGCCCCAACCCATTGCAACGCGGTGTGAATGATCAGGAAGGTGCCACCCCAAACCACGGTGATAAGGATCAGGATGGACTGCGGAAATAGGGTCGATGTCGGGTTGCGGCTTGTAGGCGTCACGGGGAGGGTTCAATACAAAATCGGCTATGGAAGGTGACGGGCGCGATTCCATTTTGAAAGTAAATGGAAAGACGCGGAGTGGCGTGGGGCAACCGTCGCTGCATTGGCAAGCATTTGGGCGGCGAGATTATAGATTTGCTTCGGCGTAGCCGCGTCGACGTTACGTCATAAACGATCGGTAGCATAGCTCCGCTCAACGCTGAGCTTGGCAGTCTCGCTTCACGCAATTTCACGATTTCCTCACATTCCCATTGATATTCTCGAGCGCCCTTCTCCTAGTATTGCTTCGGGCAAGCGGTTTAAACGCGAAAACGTTTACCGCCAAGCCTTGCGAATAGTGCCGGCTCGAGTGTCGAGCAAGGACGAACGCAACCGTAATTTTGGGGCGCTTGATGATTCACCACTTCGCTTTTACCTACTCGTTGCAGAGTTCTGTTCGGAGTTCACCGCTGTGAGTTCACCACGTGTTGGTGCGCTGCTCATTCATGGTTTGGGCGGCACTGAGTTTGACATGGGCAGTCTGCATAAGGTGCTGACCCGAGCCGACATCCAGACGCATACGGTAGCGCTGCCGGGGCACGCCAGTCGTCCTGAAGATTTGTTGGGCGTGCGTGCCGAGGACTGGTTGAACGAGGTGACTCGCCGATACCGTGAGTTGCAGGAGCAGTACGACGTCTTGCACGTCATTGGAATGTGTATGGGGGCGCTGTTGGCCGTGGAGTTGTGTAAACGCGAGGGCCATGTGAATGGCGCTTTGGTAGCGTTGTCCGCGCCGGTCTATCTGGATGGCTGGAGCACACCATGGTATCGGGGGCTGCGTTATCTCGTGTATCGCCTGCCCTGCTTGCCACGGCGCATGAAGGTGGCTGAAGAGATGCCATTTGGCGTCAAGAGCGAGCTTGTCAGGTCGTTCATTCGGGCTGGGTTCGCACGCGGCGATGGCTTTCATTATCAATGGGTGCCCCTGGCCTGCGTGCGCCAGGTTGACCGATTGCGTGCGTGGGTGAAGCAAGGGTCGGCCAAGGTGATGTGTCCGACGCTCATCATCCATGCCGAGGAAGACGAGCTTACGAGTCCGAGGTCTGCACGATGGTTGCATGACAACATTGCGGATTCCACGTTGATCATGCTCAACGACAGCTATCACATGATTTGCGTGGATAACGAGCGTACGCGCGTGATGCAATCAGTGTTGTCGTTCTTTGGTAAAGACCCGGGAATTGCACGGACGCGTGGGCCGCGGGGTAGAACTCGGGCGGTAAACGCTGCGAACCCGCTCTCGGGGGATGGTCCTACGCCCGTTCAGTACGACGAGGCTATCGGGGCCCGCGTATTTCTTGGCGGGGCTGCGGTGGCGAGCTAGTGACGTGCTGCGCGAATCATTAACCAATACTCGCTACGTGTAGTGGGCTCTTGGAAGGCCGCTGCAATTTCAAAACCATGGCGCTGATAGAACGGCACGCTGCGAGCATTGAACGTCTCGAGGTAGGAGGCAGCATGATGCTTGTCGGCAGCGGCCAGGCCGGCGGCAAGCAGGCCTGCACCCAAGCCCTTGCCCTGCTCATCAGGTTTGATCCCTGCAATGGATAAATACCATGCGGCAGCCAGGTCCTGCGACGCAAGGTGGGCTTCCATATTTGCCACAATGGACTCAAAGGCCGCAAAGCCCAGGGGGCCTAACGCGGCAGGCATGGCCTGTTTGCGCGCCGCGTAGGCGGCAGCACTGGCTTGGGGGTTGTCGGGTAGTGTCCAGATGGCCGCACCGTCGCCACATTCGTCGATGAGGTCAACGCGCCCTGCTTGATAGCCCTCTTGTAGCGCTTGCAAGAAATACTGGGCTAGCGCGTGTTCACGCTGTGCCGGGTCCGCGCCCACGTGATCGCTAATGGTGCGATAGAAAGGATCGTCGGCCAGCGCCTGTGCGAGGCTGTACGACGTGCGTTGGAGTACTTCTGTTTGCATCATGATGGGTTCCTTGAATGACAGCGGCTTCTCGTCCATATCGCTCAAGCATATAACAGCGGCGGTAGGTACTTGGCGCTTAGCAAGGCCGGCATGAGAAAGGCCTTCCCTTTGAATATCGCGTCATGCTCGATGCACATCTTCTGTGCGAACCCATAACTGGTGATGGATGATCGATGAGACCTTCAGAGGCGTAGTGGAGTCTGCGTCAGGTCAGGTTCAGACCACCATCGGAAACGAGGATTTCACCGGTGAGGTAATCCGAGCTGATCAGCATGAATACCAGGTGTGCAATGTCGTCGGGGCTAGCGGCTCGGCGCATTGGGGAGCGGTCTTTCCAGAGCTGCTGTGCTTGCGTCCACGACGCGGTAAGCGGTGTGTCGACCAGGCCGGGGGCGATGGCGTTCACGCGGATATCTGGGGCGAGCGACACGGCAAGTAGGCGAGTGACGTGATTCAACGCGGCCTTTGATGCCGCATAGGGAATGGACGCTCCCTTAGGGCGCGTACCCGCGTGAGACGTGACATTGACCACGCAGGCGGGCCGCCCGCGCGTTGCCGCGGCGCGTAGTGCAGACTCCGCCTCCGCTACAAGGCGAAACGGCGCGATGACGTTCACTTCATGAAGTGCCTGCCACACGTCAGGTGTAGCAGCAGCGAGGTCGGCGTGATCAATAACCTGGCTGATACCCGCATTATTGACGAGAACATCAAGGCGCCCCCACGCGGAAATCGCTGTGTGTACGAGCTTGACGCGGTCAGCATCCAGGGCCAGATCCGCTTGTACATAGGTGGCGTTGCCCAGTTCCGCGGCGAGCGCGAGCCCTTTCTCTGTAGACGAGCGTGAATGCAGAACAAGCGCGAACCCTTCGCGCGAGAGCCGCCGCGCGATGGCTTCGCCGATGCCAGAGCTTGAGCCGGTAACCAGTGCAACTGGCAGGGAGTTCTTCATAACGTCTCGCGTAGTCATTCAAGAAAAGGTTCTTGCACCCTGGCGCTATGCCTCGTGCGCTCCGGCGGGGGCGACACGATCAAACGCCGATATGTTGAGCCAGAATCCAGTCGGATATGCGCAGGGCAATATCGTCGCTGTTGTCGTCCATCATGAGCATGTGCGAATTCCCCGCGATACCCATCTTTGCCAGGTGCCAGTTCGTGACCCGCGCTCCTTGCTCCAGCAGTGTTTGGGCGTAACGGCACCCGGTGTCGACCAATTGCGTCCATAAAGAGCTTGCGTTGAGGTAATCACCATAGACGAACAGGAATGGCTTGTCGGCGACGGCCGAGGCAGCGACATCTTGGGAGAAGCCTGAAGGCTCAATACCGATGATGCCCAGCACGAGATCGGGTCGTCTTTGCATGGCGCGATACGCGACTTCACCGCCATGGCTATGCGCCAGCACAAGACACGGGCCTACACGCTCAAGCACGGCGCAGAAGCTGCGTAGCGCCGCATCGTTGTTGTCGAGCCAGCGTGGCACGGCTTGTTGGATGAAGGTGTCGAATGCGGCGACCGGGAATCGCTGATGGGCAAAGGCTCTACGTTGCGCGAAGTCTTCGAAGGTGCCAAAGCGAAAAAGCGACCAACTTTCTTGTGCACTACGAATGATCGGCCGTTGTGGCCAGACGGCTTCGAATGGCGCCCAGCCCGCACGGCCCCGCTCAACGTTATCCACAACATATACGTCATGGCCCTCCTGTAGAAATTTTTGAAGCCACCCGCTACGGCCATCCGGCGTGTGTTCCCACATGGCACCTGTCATCCCGCCGCCATGCAGGAACACGATGGGCAGCGACTGACGGCGTTGTGCGGGAAGAAAGTATTGAACGTAGGCCTGTTCGAAGTGATAGAGGCCGTTGGGATCGTATGCAAGCGATGCCGTCTGTGTGAAGGCAATGTCGCGGATGGGTTCGCCACGGATGTCGACTGTCCTGCCCCCGGCGTAAAAACTGCCGAAATCACGTAGGTTGCAGGGGGCTGTCATTTCTTGACCAAGGGGCATTGGCTTTCAGATAACGGCCACGCGAGTGTATCGCCAGGGATGGTACGAATGATGTTGTAGTAGTCCCAAGGCCCTTTTGATTGGCCTGGTGATTTGACCTGGGCCAGCATCATGTCGCGCACGACCAGACCATCTGCACGGATGTGGGCATTGGTGCTGAAGGCATCGTCGATCGGCAACGATTTCATCTTGGCCATGACGGCATCTGTGTCAGCCGTGTCCGCCGCTTGCACCGCACGGAGATAATGCCTGACGGAGCCGTAGACGCCTGCTTGAAGAAAGGTGGGCGGGTGTCCCACACGGGCCTCGAATTTCTTCGTGAAGGCGCGAGTGGCATCGTTCTGATCCCAGTAGGAAGGGACCGTCAGGTATGTGGATTGTGCAGCTTCCAATCCCAGGCTATGCACATCGGTGATCAGCAGCAACATGGCTGCGAGTTTCTGGGCGCCACGTCCTATACCGAACTCGGCTGCTTGTTTAATGGCCGAAATGGTGTCGCCACCGGCATTGGCGATGGCGATGATCTGGGCCTTGGATGCTTGCGCCTGCAGCAGGAATGAGCCGAAGTCAGAGGCATTGAGCGGATGAAAGACGGTGCCGACTACCGTGCCACCGTTGGCTTTGACTACGGTTTCCGTGTCGGCGGCCAATTGTTTGCCGAATGCGTAGTCAGACGCCAGGATGAACCACGTTTTTCCACCCTCTTGTGCGACGGCGGTAGCGGTTCCGCGCGATAGCGCATAGGTGGTGTATGTCCATTGAATGCCGTAAGGCGAGCATTGCGCTTGCGATAGCGCGGTGGTGCCAGCACTGGATACGATGAGCAGTTTTTTCTTATCGCGGGCGACGGCTTGCACGGCAAGAGCGACCGAGGAGTTGGGTACGTCCACGATGACGTCTACTCCTTCTGCGTCATACCAGCGCCGTGCCATGCTGCTGCCGATGTCGGGCCTGTGCTGATGGTCTCCAATCACTAATTCGATGTTGCGGCCAAGGACTTTGCCGTTCATTTCTTCGATGGCCATTCTGGCCGCTTCGACGGATCCTTTTCCTGTGGCGTCGGCCGTTACGCCCGACATATCTGTCAGTACCCCAATTTTTATGCCGTGCTCTTCGCCGTTGTGGTGGGCGTGTACGTTGCCGAAGACCAGGCCAAGCGCCAGCGCTGCGATGGTGCGAAGAAAAGGGTTTTTCATTGTCTCGTCCGAAGGTTATGGCATGACGGTTTTAATCCGTCGGACGAGTTTATTGGCAATTTTCCGGCGGGTCCAACTCTAAACGGTGGGGTGGATGACGCTATTCTGAGGCGGGGCAATGGGACTCGAATGCAGGCGCTTCGGCAGGTCGCGCGATGAGGTAGCCCTGTAAATAATCGCAGCCAGCGTCGCGAGCCAGCGCCTCTTGTTCGATGGTTTCAATGCCTTCAACAATGGTCTTGAGCGAAAGCGATTTCGCGAGGTGAACCGTTGAATAGAAGATGGTTTTGGCTCGCTCGCTTTCTTCCGCTTGCCAGAGTAGCGAACGGTCGATTTTGATGCCTTTGACAGGCAGCGATCCCAGTCTGTCGAGGTTGTTATAGCCCCGGCCGAAATCGTCTAGCCAGACTTCGACGCCGTGGCAGGCAAGATCTTGAACTATGGATTGCACGACGGCGTCGTCAATATGGAATGCGGCATCTTCGGTAAATTCGAGTTCGAGGTCGCCTGGCGCCACGCCGTGGCGATTCATTGCCGCCAAGACCTGAGACACCAGGCCACGGCCGAAGATCTGGCGAGGCGCAAGATTAAGGGCAATCTTGATGCCAGCGCCTTCTTCTTTCGTGCGGGCGATTTGCCGGCAGGCGGTCTCCAACGTCCATTCGAGCAGGTTGTGCGCAACAACGGCATCGTTGAGCAAGCCGGCAAACACATCGGCATGAATTAGATGTCCGCCAGGGTGGCGCCAGCGCAGGAGCGCCTCGGAGAGGTCTGAACGGCCGGTTCTTGTGTTGGTGATGGGTTGGTAATGAAAGAGAAACTGGTCGTCGCGAATGGCGTTCAGAAAGGGTTCGCGAGTGATCTCAGTACTGGGCGGTGTTTCTGGCGGAATAGAGTCTTCGGGGTCGATGTCATTGCTGGGCTCAATGGTGAGTCCGCCAGCAAAGGCGTAACCCCAGCCACGGACAGTCTCGATGGGCAAGACAAGGTGTTTGCTAAGGGCTTTGCGACGTAGCCGGCCAATGGGAGCCGATATCGGTCGTGTGCCGCGCTGCGCCACGAAATCAGGATGCGGCACATGGTCATTGCTTAGGGCCAGTTCGGGCGTTGAGGCCATCGCGATCAGCAGGTGGCGCTCGGTGTAGGTGAGGGCCAGGGCGATGCCGGAAGGCGATACCAGGTTCCAACCTCGGTTGGACAAGGACCAAGCGTTATCGTTGACCGTTCGGGCGATGAGCGGCGGGGACTGAGTCATAAATTGATCGACAGGAGTCGGATCACGTTTTCGCATTTTTTTTACTCGGCCCGCCAGCGAATTGGCGGGCCCCCATATAAGAGAGCACGGCGACTATGTGGGCGGGCACCAACGTGCCGGCCACCGTTTATCTGCACATCATGTCAAGATTTGTGTCGTATTCCTATACGTATTTAGTGGGAGCCGACGCATAGAGTTGCTCGGTTTCTAATGGGCCGAAATTATTTGATACATTATATTGCTTATGCGCTGTGTTTCGCGTCATTCGTTCGGTTTTCCTTAGGGACAACACTGGGCCAGAATGACTCGTGTATGTTCCATGGCTAGAACGTGTCTGGAAAATTTGACAAAAATTTGCACGGACCTTTTTATACTCGCGGCCTTTCCACCTGAGTAATCGCCATGCGCAGTCATGTTGCCGTGAATCATGATTCCGACAAGAACAGGCCCCGCCATCCGCTTATCGCGGCGCTGACGACGGCTTCCTCGCCCGCCCTGTTCCTCGTGGGTCTGGCGGTCTGGCTGGCGTTTCTCGCCTGGATGCGCCCCCTGACAATTCCCGATGAAGGTCGATATGCCGGGGTGGCCTGGGAGATGTTGCGTTCAGGCAGCCACTCGGTGCCATTGATGAATGGCATGCCCTACTTCCACAAGCCTCCGCTGTTCTACTGGATGGTGGAGCTGTCATTTCAGATTTTTGGCGTGAACGAATGGTCGTCGCGTTTACCGTCTTTGGTGGCAGCGTGGTCGGCTGGTGCCGGCGTCTATTTCTTTGTGCGTCGATATCGAGACGCGACGGTGGCCACTGTTGCCTCCGTGGTGTTGGTGACGCTGCCGCTCTTCTACGGCGCGGCCCAATTCGCCAACCTGGATATGTTGGTCGCCAGCTTGATTTCACTGACGACGATGGCAGGTGCTGCCGCAGTATTGAATGAGGCGGCAGGAAAGCCTTGGCGCACATTGTCGCTTGCAACAGGCCTGTTGGCCGCCCTGGCAATGCTTGCCAAGGGGCTTATTGGTTTGGTTCTGCCTGGCGGCGCGCTATTGATCTGGGTGCTTTGGCTGCATCGCTGGCGCGGGCTGCGCACCTTGTTGTGGTTGCCGTCCATTCTGGTGTTTGTCGTCGCCGCGGTGCCGTGGTTCTGGCTGATGCAGCAAAAGTTTCCGGATTTTTTCCATTACTTTTTTGTCTACCAGCACTTCGAACGTTTCGCAGAATCTGGCTTTAATAATTCGCAGCCATTTTGGTTTTATGTCCCCATCATGCTGGGCCTGGCACTGCCCTGGACTGTCTGGTTGGGTGGGCTTCGCCATCGCGCTTTCTGGAATGACGCTGCCACGCAAGACTTTCGCAAATTGATGGCGATCTGGTTGTTGGTGGTGTTGGTGTTCTTCTCGATGCCTGCCTCCAAACTGATTGGCTACATCTTGCCCGCATTTCCGCCCTTGGCCGTGCTGGTGGCGGAGGTGCTTGTGGCGATGATGCGTCGCGGTGTTCCTATAGGCAAGCGCTACGCCTGGTCGCTGGGTGTAGCCGTGTCGATTTGCGTGACGGTTGTCGTGGTGGTGGCGTTTTCGCCGCGCGGCGGTGCCAAAGAGTTGGCCAAGCAGATAGTGAGCGAAATGCGGCCGGGAGACCAACTGGTGATGGTGTCCAACTATCCGTTCGATCTGGCGCAATATTTGCAGGCACCCAAGCCTGCCTGGGTGGTAGATGATTGGAATAACCCAGATATTCCCAAGCGCGACAACTGGCGCAAAGAGCTTTTCGACGCCGCGAAGTTTGATCCGTTGACGGGTGAGAAAGTGCTGGTGTCGCAAGCAACGTTTATGGCGCGAGCCTGTGCCACAGACAACGCTCGTTTTTGGGTTTGGGCGGGCGTCGAGGATGCGCAGCGCTATGGCTTTTTGAATACTGAGACACCCAAAGTCAGTAATGGCGATCGGGCAATCTGGTTGCTGGTAAGCGACGCCGCATTCAAGGCCAAATATTGTGGTGGTGGCGTGGCGAAGTAGTATTGAGCCTTGCTTATTGATGGAGTGGTACCACATGAACGTGCAGCGATCGTTACTTATTGGGTTGATGCTGATGCCATTCAGTCCTTTCGCTGCCGCAGCACCGGTCGAGGTGTGTCGTGCAATCACGCTGCACGAAGGTGACCCGGTGCCGACCGACGCCTGCGCTGTGAACATTATTCCTAGAGAGTCGTCCATCTCTTTTTCCGAGGCGCAAGACGCGGTGAAGGCTGAAACCGTGCCGGTATGGAAACCACTGGATCAGGCAAGCTTGCCCGGCATTTTCTACGATCAGGCCAATATCAAATCCGAGTCGACCAGTCCCAAGGTATTTTCGGTGCAGGTGGCCTGGTTTTATGCCACGCCGCGTCATTCGGAGTCGGCGAAACTACCCTACTCTTCGGCGTCTCAGCGGGTGCAGATGAATTGTTCTCGAGGCACGTTCACCGTCACTGAAACCATGCTGATGGCAGGTACCAAGGCAGACGGCGCGCTCGTGGATATTGTGGATGTGGATGGCATGAAGAACGCGGCTGTCAGCGTGGACCCGGTCCAGGCCAAGCTACGTGGCGTGGTGTGCAGCAAGACGGCGAAAAAGTAGAGCGTGCGCCCGATTAAAGGGCAGGCAGTGCTAGGATGCGTCGATGACCACCCCTGCCACTCATTTATCCCGTAACGACTACCTGTGCGCGCTTGCTGTAGTGGTGATATGGGGCCTGAATTTCGTCATCATGAAAGTCGGCATGCGCGGCTTGAGCCCGATGCTGCTGGGTGCACTGCGTTTCGGTTTGGCTTCGTTGCCGCTGATGCTGTTCATCCGGGCGCCGCGCGTACCGTGGCGCTGGGTAGTGGGCTACGGACTGGTGCAAGGCGTGGGCCAGTTTGGTCTGTTGTTTACCGCCCTGGAGTGGGGCATGCCAGCAGGTATGGCATCGCTCGTGATCCAGACACAAGCCTTTTTCACGCTGTTGCTGGCGGCACCTATATTGCATGAGCGCGCGCGGCGCCATCACTGGGCCGGGCTGGGCGTAGCAGCTATTGGTCTGTCGATTATTGCGATCGGCCGAGGCGCAGGCCCTGGTCAGATGGCGATGGCAGGTTTTGTGCTGACGCTCGGGGCTGCCTCTATGTGGGCCGTGTCGAACATTGTGGTGCGGCTGGCCAGTCGGGCCGCGCCCGGTTATGACCCTTTTGCCTTTATTGCCTGGAGCAGCGCTGCGCCGGTATTGCCGTTTCTTGCGTTGGCCGTGTGGGCAGACGGCTGGCATCCAGTGCTTGGCATGGTGGCCAATATGGGTTGGGGCGAGTGGTTGTCGGTGCTGTATTTGGCAATATTGGCAACGTTGGTGGCCTATACCCTATGGACGCGCCTTTTAACTCGTCATCCTGCAGCCAAAATCGCGCCCTTTTCTCTACTGGTGCCCGTGGTCGGCTTATGGGCGGCTTCCACCGCGTTCGATGAGCGCTTGCAACCGCTGCAATGGGTGGGCGTAGCCGGGGTGTTGCTCGGTCTGGTGGTCAATCAGGTCGGGGGGCGCTGGATTCGTAGTTCCGAGCCTAATGTTACGAATGCAAGATCAGTACGACGCACTACTCGATCCTGATCTGCACCTTTGAGTCTTCCATAAGACTAGCGCTTTGGATTGAGGCCGCCTGATTTTCTGGCGGCCTTTTTCTATAGCTGTTCGAAGCGGATGTAGCGCTTATCGGTGAACTCGCGTCGCGTTGTCATTTCTTCGACGTAGGCGCCAGGTGGGCCGCGACGCAACCATTCGAGCATGTGATCGACCTGGTCCGGCGTGCCCTGCACCAGGGCCTCGACAGTGCCATCTTCCATGTTTTGTATCCAGCCGTGCACACCCAGCAAATGGCCGCGGCGCACGCTTGCGTGGCGGTATCCCACGCCCTGGACAGCGCCTGTAATGGTGACGTGGACGGTTTCGATGAGGTGGGCAGCGTGAGGGTCTTGCATAGTGATTCCTGAGGTGTAGCGGGGTGTAGATGCGTTGGTTAGGCGTAAGTGTGTAGTGCAGATGCCCTATAGGCTGAGCCAAGCCGGAAGCTCTACGTTAGAGGCGGTGTCAAAATATGCCAACGGGGTTACCTGACGGCGGCTGGAAGAAACCACATTGGAGGAAACCATGTTGTTATCAGAATCACAGACAGATCGCTATAAAAAAGAAGGTTATCTGGCGCTCGAAAGTATGTGCCCCGCCGACGAGGTGCTGCAGATTCGCAGCACTTTATTGGGCCTGTTCGACAATCGAACTGGCTACAACGAAGGGGCTCAATATGATTTTGTGAGCCGCGATGACCCTTCCAAACCAGCCAAGTTTCCCAGCCTTCACGATCCGCGCCATTATGCCCCGGAGCTGCTCAAGACGCAGTACCACGAGCGTACCCTGGCACTCGCCAAGCAACTGTTGGGGCCACAAGCGGCGTTGTACGGCGAGCACGCCTTGCTCAAGCCCGCGCTGACCGGGCCGAAGACGCCCTGGCATCAGGATGAAGCGTTTCGGTCTCCCGATTTTGAATACAACGAGCTGAGTATTTGGCTTGCGCTGCAACCCGCCACCGAAGAGAACGGATGCATGCAGTTTATTCCAGGCTCGAATAAGCTCGGCGTGCTTGAGCACTCTTCACCAGGCGGCGACAAGACGTTGCATCCGCTTGAGTGTTGCGGCAATTTTTCACCGGAGCAAGCGGTGCCAGAGCCGTTGCAACCCGGTGGCTGCACAATTCACGATGTGCGCACCCTGCATTTCACGGGCCCCAACACCTCGGCCGCGCCGCGTCTGGCATACATCCTGATATACAACACGCCCCCGGTGTACAAGCCGGGGCGCCGCGAGTTTCCGTGGTTGGAGGGGCGTTGGACAGATAGCCAGACTCGCAAGAAAGCGTGGTATCGCCGGGGCGGATTGGCAGTCGATGTTGTTCGCCGGTTGCCAAGCCTGCGTCTGACCAACCCGCGTTGGATTGCGTGGGCGACGATCCGCGCCGTTAGCAAGGTGTGGCCAAAATAAAGTGAGACAAGCGAAAAAGTAGGCATTGGCCTAGCGGAATTCTCGGGGCAGACGCGCATTACGTGTCTACCCCGACGCGTATACTGAGCAACGCCCGTGGCGATAGGGCGACCACTCAAAAGACCAATTCCATGACCGTTAATCTCTCTAAAATTACCTCCATTGAAGACCTGCGCGTAATTGCGAAAAAACGCGTGCCGCGTATGTTCTACGATTACGCCGACTCCGGCGCCTGGACAGAAAGCACCTACCGGGCCAATGAGAGCGAGTTTCAGAAGATCAGGTTGCGTCAGCGTGTCGCCGTGAACATGGAAGGCCGTTCATTGGCCACGACCATGGTTGGCTGCCCGGCCAAGATGCCGGTAGCCATTGCCCCGACCGGGCTGACCGGTATGCAGCATGCAGACGGCGAAATTCTTGCGGCCCAGGCCGCTGCAGATTTCGGCATTCCGTTCACCCTTTCGACGATGAGCATCTGCTCGCTGGAAGACGTGGCACAGGCCACGAAGAAGCCCTTCTGGTTTCAGCTCTATGTGATGCGCGATCGCGAGTTCGTTGGCAACCTGATTGACCGTGCGAAAGCCGCAGGTTGCTCGGCGTTGGTGTTAACGCTGGATCTTCAAATTTTGGGTCAGCGTCACAAAGACATCAAGAATGGTTTGTCGACGCCACCTAAACCAACCCTTGCCAACCTCATCAACCTGGCGACCAAACCGCGCTGGTGCATGGGTATGCTGGGCACGAAACGTCGCAGTTTTGGCAATATCGTGGGCCACGCGAAAAACGTGACTGACCTGTCTTCGCTGTCGTCGTGGACGGCAGAGCAATTTGATCCCTGCTTGAGCTGGGACGATGTGGAGTGGATCAAAAAGCGTTGGGGCGGCAAGCTTATTTTGAAGGGCGTGCTTGACGTTGAAGATGCCAAGCTGGCCGCCAATTCCGGCGCTGATGCCCTGATCGTGAGCAATCACGGCGGACGTCAGCTTGATGGCGCCATGTCCTCGATTGAGGCACTTCCCGCCATTGCCGATGCCGTAGGCTCGCGCATTGAAGTCTGGATGGACGGCGGCATACGCTCGGGTCAAGACGTGCTCAAGGCCGTTGCGTTGGGTGCGCATGGCACGATGATCGGCCGTGCGTTTCTGTATGGCCTGGGGGCGTATGGACAGGCCGGTGTGACGCGCGCACTCGAAATTCTGTACAAGGAAATGGATGTCACGATGGCGCTGTGCGGCCGCAAGAACGTGAATCAAATTGACCGTAGCGTGCTGTTGCCGGGCTCCTATCCGGTATAAGCGCTCAGACTCTGAGGACTGGCTTGGGCCAGTCCGTGTCTGCGGATGACGCCGGCCAGCCATTGTGCTGTGCTGGCGTTTTTCTTGGGCATCGGTTATGGAGCAAGCGTTGTCACGAGGCCTCCTCCGCGAGGCATTTGCAGTCACCGTAAAAAAAATCGCAAAATCTGCAAACTTGCGTCCGCTACAGTGCGCTCTATGGAGATCGCATGAAGCCTCAAACCCGTATTCACTACGCGCAACGACTGGAGCCTGTGCTGCTCTGGTTGGCCACGCACCCAGACGCCGATCCCGAGCTGTATCGTCTGGCTGATCTGGCGTGTTTGTCGCCCCATCATTTTCATCGGGTGTACCGCGCCATGATGGGCGAGAATGTGGCTGCCACCGTGCAACGCATGCGTATGCATCGCGCTGCTGTGGCATTGAGTACGGGTAATGAATCTCTGCGTGACGTGGCGACAAGAGCCGGTTATGAATCGCTTGCCGCATTTAACCGGGCGTTTGGTTCGGCCTTTGGCATGTCGCCGGGTCGATACCGTAACGCCCGCTCCAGCCCTTTTAATCCTCAGGAGCTTGGTATGTACCCCGTCGCTTTCGAAACGTTCCCTGGTGTCATTCTGGCCACCCTGCCGCACCGTGGCAGCTACCAAGAGATTGGCCCGGTCTTTGACCGACTCTTTATGTTGGCGCAAAGCCGCGGGCTGGCTGCGCCGGATGTGAGTGGTTTTGGTATTTACTATGACGATCCGGATCAGGTTCCTACCGCGCAACTACGTTCGCGTGCGGGCGTGCCGGTGGCCTCTGATGCGCTACTGAGCGATGGGTTGGAGCGCTTTGAGATTCCTGAGGGGCGGTGCGCCGTGCTCTCGTTCACGGGGCCCTACAACGAGATGGAAGCGGCCTACAACTGGATGTTCTCGGAATGGTTGCCCACCAGTGGCGTTGAACTCGCAGATTTCCCGATGTTCGAGGAGTACTTGAACGATCCGCATACGACACCTGCTGCACAGTTGAAAACACGCATTTACATGCCGCTGGCGTAATGCTCGGATTGGTCTACCTGTTGAGACGCTGCTGAGCACGCGTAACTCACGATCTGAAACTTGCGCCGTTGCTGGTCAAGAGTCGCGGGTTACGCGCGTTCAATGATGGTTTTTTTTCTCGGTTTGTTCGCGCTCCACCCGCGCTACGTATTTTCTCTTGACGCGGCAAGCGCAGACGAGTCCTTGTTTAAGGGCTCGTCTGCAAGGCTTACGCCCGGTTGGGCGAGAAGCTGACCTGGTCGGGGCGACCGGGTAAATGCAGCGTTGCGGTGTCAGGCGGAGTCGTGGCCACCACCTTGCCGGCGCGCAGCACCATCAGACGGGTGGCGCGCAGGCGCAGCGCTTCTACGGGGTCTCGTGCTTGCAGCAGCACCAGGTCGGCACGCTTGCCTACGGCAATGCCAGTGTCGTCCAGGCCCAGAATTTTGGCGGGCGTGGTGGTCACTGCTTCGAAGCAGGCGCGCATGGCATCTTGGCCGGTCATTTGCGCCACATGCAGACCCATGTGCGCTACTTCCAGCATGTCTGCGGAACCGAGGCTGTACCAGGGGTCCATGACGCAGTCGTGGCCGAAGGCGACAGGCACGCCAGCAGCCATCAGCTCGGGCACTCGCGTCATGCCGCGACGCTTCGGGTAGGTGTCGTGACGACCTTGCAACGTGATGTTGATCAGCGGATTCGCGATTGCCGCTACGCCTGCTTCACGGATCAAGGGGATCAGTTTAGAGACGTAGTAGTTGTCCATGGAGTGCATGGACGTCAGGTGCGAACCCGTGACGCGACCCTGCATACCCAGGCGTTGCGTGTGGAAGGCCAGCGTTTCAATATGGCGCGAGAGCGGGTCGTCGCTTTCGTCGCAATGCATGTCAACACGCAAGCCACGTTCGGCAGCGAGTTCGCACAGAATTCGCACGGACTCGGCGCCATCTTGCATGGTGCGTTCGAAGTGCGGAATGCCGCCCACGACATCGACACCCATGTCGAGCGCGCGTTTGAGGTTGTCCAACGCGCCCGGAGCGCGCAGTACGCCGTCTTGCGGGAAGGCAACCAGTTGCAGATCGAGGTAGGGTTTTACGCGTTCACGCACGTGCAGCAAGGCTTCAACCGCCAATAAACGCGAGTCGCACACGTCTACGTGGGACCGAATGGCGAGCAAGCCTCGTGCCACTGCCCAATCACAGTACGCTAGTGCGCGCTCGACCAGGGCTTCTTGCGTGAGCAAGGGTTTGAGCTCACCCCACAGCGCAATGCCTTCGAGCAGCGTGCCCGATTGATTGATGCGTGGCAGTCCGAAGGACAGCGTGGAATCCATGTGAAAGTGCGCGTCAATAAACGGCGGCGAGACCAATTGGCCAGCAGCGTCTATGGTTTGCGCGGCTTGCGCCTTCAATGCGGGTTCGAGCGCGCTAATGCGTCCGTCGGCGATGCCGATATCGATGGCGCTACGGCCGTCTGCCAGCGCGCAATTCTTGATAATGAGGTCAAGCATGTTCTATGGCCTTATGAAATCAGCGTTCGCCCTTGCGGTAGGGCTTCATCAGGGCTTGTGGATATGCGGCGCGACGCGCCATGACCACGAGTGCCAGGATGGAAAGAATATAAGGCAGCATCAGGTAGACCTGATAGGGCAGTTCAGGCAGGCCGGGCAATGCTGCGCCCCCTTGTTGCATGCGCAGTTGCAGCGCATCAAAGAAGGCGAAGATCAAGGCGCCCAGCAGTGCTTTGCCGGGTCGCCATGACGCGAATACGACCAGCGCTACGCACACCCAACCTCGGCCGTTTACCATATTGAAGAAGAAGGCGTTGAACGCGGCCAAGGTCAGGAAGCTGCCCGCCACGCCCATGATGGCGGAGCCCGCGACAATGGCGCCCATTCGCAAGCGTGTGACCGACAGGCCCTGACCTTCTGCCGCAGCAGGATTCTCGCCAACCATGCGGATGGCCAGGCCAACAGGCGTGCGGTTCAGTACCCAGGCAATGATCGGTACGGCCGCCAGGGCAATCAGCGTCATGGGCGTTTGGCCAGCCAAAATGGGTCCGATGACGGGAATGCCTTTCAGGAACGTCATCTCTGCAAACGGCGTGATGGTGGGCGGCGTAGTGACACTGGGAAACGTGACCCGATAGGCGAAGTAACTAAGACTGGTCGCCAATAGAGTGACCCCCAGCCCTGAGACGTGTTGCGACAAGCCCAGTGGCACCGTGAGCACCGCGTGCAGCAGGCCGAATACGGCGCCCGCCAGTGCCGCAGCGAGCACGCCAACATAAAGCGGCGCACCCAAGTACACCACCAGCCAACCGGTAAACGCGCCAGCTGCCATGATGCCCTCGATCCCCAAGTTGAGGACGCCCGCGCGTTCGCACAGCAAGACACCCAGCGTACCCAGAATTAGCGGCGTGGCCAGGCGGAGCACGGCAACCCAGAAGGCTTGCGAGCTTAGTAGATCCATCCATTCCATGTTGTGCTCCTCAGCCCGGATTGCGACGCAGGCGGTACTGCGCAAACAGCGTCGCGACCAGCATGGCGAGCAACGACGTGGCGACGATGACGTCGGCGATGTAGTTGGGTACGGCAATGGCGCGACTCATGCTGTCTGCGCCAACCAGCATGCCTGCCACGAAGAGGCTGGCCACAATGACACCCAACGGGTGCAGGCCTGCCAGCATGGCAACGACCACGCCGGTGTAGCCGTAGCCGGGTGACATATCCAGCGTGACATAGCCGGTGCGTCCGGCCACTTCTATGGCACCCGCCAAGCCGGCCAAGGCACCCGACAGCATGGCGGTGCCGAGCATGACTCGGTTGACAGGAAGGCCGAGAAATTTTGACGCGTGGGCATTTGCACCTACAGCGCGCATTTGAAAGCCGAAGACGGTGTAGCGGTTCAGTAGCCAAAGACCCAGGGCAAGCCCTGCCGCCCACAACAAGCCGGTGTGGGCGCGCGTGCGCTCAATAAGTCTGCCTAATTCCAGTTCTCCATTGAGCGCCACGGATTGAGGCCAGCCCATGGCCATGGGGTCTTTCATGGGGCCGTCAAGCATCATGGAGACAAAGAGCAACACGATGAAGTTGCCCAGTAGTGTGGTCACCACTTCGTCGACACCAAGACGGGTTTTCAGCAAGGCGGGAATCAGCAAGAGCAAGGCACCTGCCAGGGCGGCTGCCAGCATCATGCCGCCAAACAGCACCGGCATTGGCAGATCGAAACCCGTGCCACCATGCATGCCACCGACGGCCACGGCTGCCAACGCGCCCAGGTACAACTGCCCTTCCGCTCCGATGTTGTAGAAGCGAGCGCGAAACGCCACCGCACAGGCCAGGCCGGTGAGCATGAGCGGAGTCGCGCGGGTAAGCGTTTCGGCCAGCGCGAAGCGCGAACCGAAGGCGCCTTCAAAGAGCAGTGCGTAGGTGCGGCCGACGGGCGCACCCGCCCAGGCGACAAGCAGCGCGCAGACAGCCAGGGTGAAGATAATGGCCACAATCGGCGCCAGTGCCAAGGCGAGGCGACTGGGTTCGCTGCGGCGTTCCAAGATCAGGTTCATGCGTGAAAGACGCTCAGTAGATAAATAGGGACCAGCGTAGGAAGCAACAATGACTAAGCTTGCGTGCCTGTCATGGCCAGGCCGACGGTGGCGGGTGTCCATTGAGAGACGGGCTTGACGGCGACCAGCTTGCCGCCGCACAGAACAGCAATGCGGTCTGCCAGAGCGAATATTTCTTCCAGGTCTTCCGATACCAATAAGATGCCGGCGCCTCGT
This sequence comes from Achromobacter deleyi, assembly GCA_040391965.1. Classification (GTDB taxonomy): domain Bacteria; phylum Pseudomonadota; class Gammaproteobacteria; order Burkholderiales; family Burkholderiaceae_B; genus Achromobacter; species Achromobacter deleyi_B. The sequence continues at coordinate 19,599 of JBEBWV010000095.1, forward strand.
GCCCGGGCTGCGAGCAATTGCTCGCGTACGTAGGCGACTGCGCCAATGTCCAAGCCCCACGTGGGTTGGTCCGCCACAATAAGGCGTGGTTCGCGTGCCAGTGTGCGGCCCAGAATCAGCTTTTGCATATTGCCGCCGGATAGGCTGCGCGTACGTACATCAAGCGAGGCGGCGCGTACGTCGAATTGCGTGGCCAGTTTTTGCGCATAGCTGCGCGCGGCGCCCGCCCGGATCAGGCCGAAACGTGTAAAACGTGGATCTTTCAGATCTTCCACGATGGCGTTTTCCCACAAAGGGCTGTCACCGATGACCCCTTCTCCGTGCCTATCTTCCGGAATGCGTCCGACATGCGCGGCTGTCCAGCCGGCGGGCGTGGTGGGCGCCAAAACACCTTCAGCACCCAGGCGAATCGTGCCATCGCTTGGTAAGCGAAGTCCGGTGAGTACCGACACCAACGCTTGTTGCCCGTTGCCAGCCACACCTGCAATGGCCACGATTTCGTGAGTGTGTACGGTGAGGTCGAGGCTATCGAGTTTGGCGGTGCCTGCGCGGTGGTCACGCACGGTGACTTGCGACAGTGTGATCACTGGCGTGGCTTGTTCTTCGGCTTGAACAGCCTCTGCACGCGGCATGACGACCTTGCGGCCCACCATTAACTCGGCCAGTTCGGCAGGATTGGTATCTGCGGTAATGCGCTCAGCGACGAGCCTGCCTTGACGCAGCACGGCGACGCGTCGTGACACGGCCATGACCTCGTCCAGCTTGTGCGAGATAAAAATGACAGCAAGACCTTCGGCGACAAAGCCGCGCAAGGTGGCAAACAAATCGTCGACCTCTTGGGGCGTGAGCACCGCAGTGGGTTCATCAAGAATGAGAACGCGCGCGCCACGGTACAAGGCTTTGAGAATTTCGACTCGCTGTTTCTCACCTACGGAAAGCGTGCCAACGCGGGCGTCCGGATCGACTCCCAAGCCAAAGCGCTGGCCTAGATCAACGAGTCGGGCGCGTGCCAATTTACGCGAGCTGGACAGCTTCCAAAGGGATTCGGTACCCACCATGATGTTGTCCAGCACGGTGAGGTTGTCTGCCAGCGTGAAGTGCTGATGCACCATGCCAACCCCGGCGGCTAATGCCGCATCGGGTCGGCCGGGTGGCAAACGTTTGCCGAATACTTCGATATCGCCTGCGTCGGCCACATAGTGTCCGAACAGGATAGATACCAGCGTGGACTTGCCCGCGCCGTTCTCGCCCAGCAGAGCCAGCACTTCGCCCTCAGCAAGTGAGATCGAGATGTCGTCATTGGCGGTCAAACTGCCGAACCGCTT
>JBEBWV010000096.1:0-20858 GCA_040391965.1 Achromobacter deleyi
CCCTGAACCGTGCGTACGATTGGCAGCTCTTGCCGGCACTGGGGCACAGCTTGTGGGCAACGGGGGTGAAAGCGGCAACCTGATGGCGGGTTGATGGGACTGGCTGGCTCGCCGGTCAGGTCCGCGGCCTCCCACGCATCCGAGCGCTCCGGGGTGAGGACGGACGCGAACAACATTTGCGTATAGGGATGCATTGGCGCACTGGCGATGGCGCCGGCTGGGCCGACCTCTACAAGTTCCCCACAATACATCACGGCAATGGTGTCGCTGATGGCGGCAACCGCTGGCAAGTCGTGCGCGATGAACAAATAGGCCATGCCGTGCTGCTTTTGCAGATCAGCCAAGAGGTTCAGGATCTGAGCGCGTACGGAAACGTCCAGCGCTGAGATGGGTTCGTCCAGCACCACGAGTTCGGGTTGCAGTATCAATGCCCGTGCGATTGCAATGCGTTGTCGCTGGCCACCGGAAAATTGATGCGGATATCGTTTTGCGGCGTCGGGAGGAAGCTCGACGGCCGCAAGCGCGGCGGCCGTTCGCTCTTCAATCACCGCACGACCGGGGCGCAGGGCCGACACGACCAGGGGTTCTGCCACCGTGGCACCTACGCGGATTCGGGGGTTCAAGGACGCATACGGATCCTGGAAGACAGCTTGAACTTGCGCGCGAAATTGGCGTAACGCCGGGCCTTTTGCACCGATCAGGGAGGCGTTCTTGAATTGAATGTCGCCTGAGGTGGGTTCGAGCAGTTTCAACGCCAGGCGCGCGATGGTGGATTTTCCACTACCGGATTCGCCAACCAGACCCACGGTTTCTCCTGGCCGTATTTCCAGACTGACTCCGTCAACGGCGCGTACCGTGCGTGTGGCTCCACCCAGTGCGGAACGCGCAGGGAAGTGTTTGGCCACGTTCTCGATTTTCATCAGCGCTGTCATGCTGGGGTGTCCTTGTCGTGATGTAGCCAACAGGCGGCACTGGCGCCGCCGGATGTGCCGGCAACCTTGAGCACCGGGAGCAACGGCGGTGCCGCTGTGCGGCACACGGGCATGGCATGGGCGCAACGCGGGTGAAAGGCGCAGCCGACTGGCATGGCCGACGGGCTGGGCGGTTGTCCTTTGATGGTGGGCAACGAGCCCGCGCGGGCGCCCAGTTTTGGTAGCGAGTCGAGCAAGGCGATGGTATAGGGATGCTGTGGGCGGGCAAAGATGTCCGCTGTGGGACCACGCTCAACCACTCGGCCGGCATACATGACGGCGATTTCGTCGCAGACGTTGGCGACAATGCCCAGGTCGTGGGTAATGAGCACTAACGCAAATCCGTGTTCGCGTTGAAGTGATTTCAGTAGCTTTAAATATTGAACCTGAACCGTAGGGTCTAGCGCCGTCGTGGGCTCGTCGGCAATCAAGAGCTTAGGATTACCCGCCAAGGCAATGGCACCGGCCACACGTTGACGCATGCCGCCCGACAGTTGGTGCGGGTATTCGCGCATGCGGACTTCAGGTTCGGCCAATCGGACGGAGGCCAGCAATTGGCGAGCTCGTTCCCAGGCGCCCTTGGCGGATAGGCCGAGGTGGCGCTTGGGTACTTCTGCGACTTGGTCACCGATGCGGTTCAAGGGGTTCAGCGACGACAAGGGGTCTTGCAGAATCATGGCCACTTGTTTACCGCGCAGGTTTCTCAGTTCGGCTGGTTTAAGCGCAGTGATGTCGCGGCCGTCCAACCGTACGCTTCCGCTGGTGATGGCCGCACCGGCGGGCAAGAGATTCACCAGGGAAAGCGCGAACGTACTTTTTCCGCTACCCGATTCACCGACGACACCCAGGCTTCGGCCAGCCGAGAGTTCCAGGGTGACGCCTGATAGCACTGGAATGCGGCCGTGTGCATACGCCACGCCAAGGTTGTCGACGTGTAGTAATGGCACCTTGTTGTTGGGCGCCGCCACGGTGGGTGTTGGTGGGGGCATCAGCAGACTCTGGCTCATGACAAGGGCTTCAGTTGTGGATCTAGCTTGTCTCGCAGCCAGTCGCCAAGCAAGCTGACGGAAAGCACGACGAGCATGATGCACAGCCCGGGAAACACGGTCAGCCACCAGTAACCGGCCATGAGGCTTTTGCGGCCATCGGCCAGGATGAGGCCCCAGGCTGGTTTCGGTGGAGGCACGCCCACACCCAGAAATGAGAGGGATGCTTCCGTGATGATGACCGAACCCAGCATTAGGGTGGCCAGCACAACGGCGGTGTTGGTGACGTTCGGCAAGAGGTGGCGCAACATGATGCGAAGCCGCGACGCGCCCGCCACGGTGGCGAGTTTGACGAAATCGCGCTCGCGCAATGACAGCACTTCACTACGTACAACGCGAGCGTAACGGGTCCAGTAGACGGCTGCCAGAATGATGACCAGGTTGGTTTCGCTGGGGCCCAGCAGCGCGGCAAGGAAAATGGCAAAGACCAGTGACGGCAGCGCCAGCCAGGCATCGACTAGTCGCATGACAATCTGGTCAACCCAACCACCGAGAAAGCCCGAGGCAATGCCTACGGCGGTACCGATGACGCCTGCGAACAGCACGGCGGTTATGCCCACGGTAAGGGAAATGCGCGCGCCATAGAGCAACTGCGAGAACAAGTCTCGGCCGAGATGATCAGTGCCGAGCAAATGGTTCAGTGAACCTCCGTTCACCCAGAACGGAGGCAAGTAGCGAGACGCCAATGCGGCGCGTTCCGGGTTGTGCGGCGCAATCCAGCCGGCAAATAAGGCCATGACAATAAAGAAACCCAAAATCAGGATGGCCGCCCAGGGCAGGGCGGGCCAGCGGCGGGTGATTGAGCGACGTGGGGCAGCATCGAGGGGGGGCGACGGCAGGGTCGATGACGGGGTCATAAGCGAATCCTTGGGTCAAGCAAGGCGCACACCAGGTCCGCGAGGAGATTGATGCAAATAATCATCACGCCTGATAACAAAACAGTGGTCTGAATAACCGGAAAATCGCGAAACGAAATGGCGTCGTACAGCAATCGGCCAATGCCGGGCCAGGAGAAAATGGTTTCGACAACTACAGCGGAATTCACCATGGCCACCAGGTTGATGGCTGCCAGTGTCAGCACGGGAATAAAGGCGTTGCGAAAGGCGTGACCCATGACGACGGCCCAAGGGGTCAGGCCTTTTAGCTTTGCCAACTTCACGTAGTCCGAGGACAGCACTTCCAGCATGGAAGAGCGCGTCAGGCGCATATAGGCCGCTGAGAAGTACCACCCCAGGGTGATGACGGGCAACACGAGGTGCGTCCAGCCACCTTCGCCAGAAGAAGGCAGCCAGTTCAGGTATAGCGAAAAGAAGAGCACGAGGACCATGCCGAGCCAGAATGGCGGCATGGCGAGCCCGCCCAATGCCAGAAATCGAATGGCTTGGTCCCAGCGCGTATTGACATAGACCGCAGCCAGCACGCCGCAGGCCACGCCAAACACCAACGACCAGGCAAAGGCTGCGCCCGCCAGAATGAGGGAGCTGGGCAGGCGATCCAGATAGAGCGCCACGACAGGAGTGCCGTGATAAATGGAATTTCCAAAGTCGCCTTGCAGCGCGTTGCTGGCGAAGTGCCAGAACTGCAAGAGCAACGATTGGTCCAGGCCAAGACGCTCGCGAAGCGCTGCAATGTCTGCACCGCTGGCACCCGGTTCGAGCAATAGCAGTGTTGGGTCGCCGGATAAACGGGTCAGCAAAAATACCGTCAGCGTCAGTAGCACCAGCGAAATACAGGCATAGCCCAGACGCGTATAAAAGAATCGGAACATGTAGCACTTCAAGGGCGTGAGGTCACGCCACAACAATCGATGTCAGGCGTAAAAACCGCCAGACATACACAGAACCATACACAGGAAAACCGGTCGTGCCCGGGACCACGCGAGCATCATGAAAATTGCGTAGTCGCTCGTAAAACAAGCAGCGCCTGCGCGGGAAAACCGCAGAGAACGCAGCGAATAATAAGAGGTGCAATGTGGCCTCAGGAAATAACTATTAGTTAGGCACTTAGACGAATTCAGTCCTTGGAAGTGATAAGGCCGCTGGTAAGCTTTTGACGCTTGATCATCCTCATTTATACGAAGCTGCCTGATGTCCGCAACACTTACCCACCGCATTTTCAGGCCCTTCGTGGCCTTGCTATTCGCCGCTGCCACGAGCATCACCCATGCCGCACCCGAAGGCACCCTTACATGGGGGCTGAGCCTTTCCCTGACCAGTAATTTCTTTGACCCTGGTGAGACGCCCGGAACCGGCGCACCCTTGCTATTACAGTATGCGCAGCACGATGCACTGATGCGTCCGATCGAGGGCAAGTCGTCCGGGTTGAGCCTTGCCGAAAGCCTGAAACAAAGCGACGACGGGTTGACCTATGAGTTCAAGCTGCGTCCTGGACTGAAGTTTCAAAATGGCGACGCCTTGACGGCGGAAGATGTGAAGTTCTCGTTTGATCGATACCGTGGCGCTGGCGCGCGTTTGTTCAAAGAGAAGGTAGCCTCGGTTGAGATCATTGATCCATTGACGGTACGCTTTACTCTCAAAGAACCGTGGGCAGATTTTCTGACGTTCTACGGCACGTCTGCCACCGGCGCGGCGTGGGTGTTGCCCAAGAAATACATCGAACAAGTCGGTGACGATGGCTTCAAAAAAGCACCGATTGGCGCGGGGCCGTATCGGCTGCTCTCGTTCAAGCCAGGCGTGGAGTTCGTGTTCGAGGCGTCTGAACACTACTGGCGCAAAACGCCCAATGTGAAGACCCTGGTGTTCAAGTTCATCCCGGATGCCGCCACGCGCTTGGTCGCGCTCAAGCGAGGCGAAGTCGATTTTGCGTATGCGATTACCGGTGCGTTGGCTGAAGAGGTCAAACGCAGCAAAGAACTGACGCTGAAGACGGCGCAGATCCCGGTCACCAACTTTATTCTCTTTGCCAGCCAATACGACAAGTCTTCCCCTTGGAGTGATCCCCGCGTGCGATTGGCGGCCAATCTGGCGATTGATCGCAAAACCATAAACCAAGCCACCTACCTCGGGCTGGCACGCGAATCCAATAGCGTGATTCCCCATGCCATGCCGTTCTACTGGAACCCGCCTGAGTATCCGTTTGATCCCGAGCGTGCCAAGAAGCTCTTGGCAGAGGCCGGTTACGCGAACGGTTTTGACGGCGGTTTCCTGCACTCCGATGCAAGCGACCAGATGTCTGAGCCGGTGCAAAGCTATCTGGCCGATATCGGTATTCGCGTGCAGTTGCGTCCCACCGAGCGTGCCGCATTTCTCAAAACGATTGGCGAGAAAAAGCTGACAGGCCTGGTCTTCACCGGCTCCGGCGCACCGGGTAATGCTTCCACTCGCCTCGAACAGTTTGTGCGTACGGGCGGTTCACTGTCTTACATCAAAGATGAAGATCTTGACGTGTTGTTTGATGAGCAGGCCCGGGAGCTGGACGTGGGCCGTCGTCGCGAGAAACTGGATCGCATTCAATCCTTGCTCAATGAACGCAGCCGATTCTTACCCATCATGGAATACGCGTTTGTGGTGGTTGTGGGGCCGCGTGTCGGGGTCGATGGCGTGAACTTGATACCGGACAATCCTTATACCGGCCCCTATGAAGATTTGACGATCAAGGCAGGTAAGTAATGCGTCGGGATCGTGACAGCACAAGAGGGCGCCATGTCGGCAAATGATGAATGGGCCTATGCCAGCGTAGCGGAGTTACGTGCAGCCTTGAGCGCCAGGAAAGTGTCAGCTACCGAACTGCTGCGTGCAGCGCTTCAACGCATTGACCGCCTGGATGGCCGCATCAACGCCGTAGTGGTGCGCGACGACGATCGCGCTTTGGCGGCAGCCGCGCTCGCCGATGCCGCCATTGCCCAAGGTGAGACGGCGCCCTTGCTCGGCGTGCCGATGACCGTCAAAGAATCCTTTGGTGTGGCCGGCCTGCCTACCACGAGCGGCGATCCCGCACTGGCGCGGACTCTTGCCAAGGAAGACGCGCTGGCCGTTCGGGCGCTCAAGCGGGCGGGGGCTATTATTCTTGGCAAGACCAATGTCCCGCTAGGCTTGGGCGACATTCAAAGCCATAACGCGCTTTATGGTGTCACGAATAATCCGTGGGACGTGACGCGTACGCCCGGCGGTTCTTCAGGGGGCTCAGCCGCCGCTGTGGCGGCGGGCTATGTGCCACTCGAATTGGGCTCTGACATCGGTGGCTCCATCCGGATACCCGCGCATTTTTGCGGAGTGTATGGTCACAAGCCGAGTTACGGCATTGTGTCGATGCGAGGTAACGGCACGCCAACGGGACGCTTCTCAGAACGGGACTTGTCAGTCGCTGGGCCTCTGGCACGCAGCGCGCGCGACTTGGAAACCGCGATGGATGTGCTGGTCAATAGCGACCCGTTGCAAGCCAAGGGGCTTCTTGTTCAACTGCCACCCGCGCGCCAGCAGCGGCTGCGAGACTTTCGTGTGCTGGTGCTCGACACGCATCCTTTGCTGGCGCCCAGTGTCAGTGCGCAACACGCCTTGGCAGGTACTGTCGAGACCTTGCGGCTGGCGGGTGCCAGTGTCTCGCACAACGATACGCGCGTCCCCGACTTGCAGGCTTCGCACAAAATCTATCAGCGCTTGCTGATTGGAGCAGGCTTGGGCAATCGGGCGCCCGCGTATTTTGAGCAAGCACGCAAGGACATTGCCGAACTGGCTGTCGATGACGATAGCTTTCAGGCAGTGAGAGTGCGGGCTGGCCTGCAATCACATCGTGATTGGCTGGAGGCCAACGAGGCACGCTACGCGCTAAGGCATCAATGGGAGGCCTTGTTCGAGGATTACGACGTGGTGCTGACGCCGGTATCGGTCAGCCCGGCGTTTGCGCATGACCACTCGCAGCCACGCGATGCCCGTCATGTGCAGACGCAAGACGGTCTGGTGCCGTACCTCAATCTTTTTGTCTGGGTAGGCGTGGCCACCTTGCCGGGCTTGCCCGCGACCAGTATTCCAGCGGGGCTGGATGCGCAAGGCATGCCGGTAGGCATTCAGGCGATTGGTGCCTATCTGGAAGATCGCACACCTTTGGCGTTTGCCCGTCTTTTGCAGGAAGCCTCCGACGGTTTTCCAAGACCGCCGGGCTTCTAGCACTCTGCACGGTCATGTCGCTCAGACCACGCTCCCAACCTCGGGTGTGTCCGACATGGCCAGTGCTTCGGCGGCAATCAGTTTGGATTCGTGCCAGGCGGCGTCTTCGAGAAAGAGACTGCGCGTAATGCCTTGCACCAGCCGCGTCGGGCCGAATTTCATGCCCGGCATACCCAGGCTGACACGGCCCATGCTGAGTAAAGAGGCAAGTCCAAAGTCATAAATATGGGCAAGCCCGGGGACGGTATGCCCGGGCTTGGGCTGATACTCAAAGGCGGGCCCAAGATAGGGGGCACGGGCCAGGTGTTGCACGATGTCGGGCCGCTCATCAGGTGGTGGCTCATAAATATCGCGCCAACGCGCAATGGCGGGTTCCAGGTTTCGCAGTTCCGCCCGGTCTTCAACACTGACCGAGAAGCCTGTTCCCAGAATGATGAAATCTACGTGCTCGACACCCAACGCCGTATCAATGCGTATGCCATCGACATCTACCGCGACGCTATTCCACGCGCAAGCGGTTCGGATATCGAACTGTGGATGCCGGGTGCAACGCTCGACGCTGGCAGCGGGTGGTGGCGTGCTGTGCCTCGCCAACCGGCGCATGATGCTCCACCGCTGGCTGTCGTCCAGATCGCGAAAGTATCGATAGAGCCCGGCAAATTCCAAGGGGGCTTTGATGGCGGGTTGCTCAATGCGTGCGCGGCGCGCGAACAAGCGCACAGAGGCCGCGCCATGTTCGAGGGCCACTGCCGCATTATCGAAAGCCGATGCGCCTGCCCCCAGCACCGCGACACGCTTGCCCCGTAGAGCCTCAAAGTCGATGTCATCCGCCGTATGGGCCCAGCACGCGGCGGGCAGGTTTTGCGAGACCCACGCGGGAATTTCACGAAGGTCAGCTGACAATCCGACCGCCATGACCAGCCGGCGAGTCCATATGTTTTCCGTTTGCCCCTGGCGCTCAATCTGCAAGCGCAACAAGGCACCCTCGGGGTGTACAGACCTCAGTGTGACTTCATTGCTGACGGGAATGGCCGCCACACGGCGAAACCACACCAGATACGCCATCCATTCTGCATTGGTTGCCAAGTCCAGCGCGTCCCAGGCGGTCTGCCCCCGCGTCGCGACATACCAGGACGGAAAAGAAAGACTCGGTGTGCCCAGATCGGGCCCGATCAAGGTTTTGACGGTGCGCAAGGTGCGCATACGCGCAAACGTGAGCCACGGACCTTCCAACCCTTCGGGCGATCGATCCAGCACTTCAATATTGTTGATCTGCTCTCGTAGCAGACCAAACGCAATGGCCAAGCCACTCAAGCCACCACCCACGATCACGACGTCTCGGGCAATACCGCCTTCGACTTCATAGGGACGTACCCATTGCTGATGGGGAAAATCTACATAAGCAAGGTCGCGTGCGGCGCGCGCCTCCAGGGCCAGCAGCGCGGGCGTTTGACTCGATGTGGCTGCAGGCATTATTGGCGAGCGGCAAGTTTGCGGTCCAGAAATTCCAGGCGGTCCTGACCCCAGAATATTTCTCCATCCAGCACGTAATTCGGGGTGCCGAAGATACCCAGTGCAATGGCGTCGCGCTTGTTCTTCTCCCATTGCGCCAGCACCTCGGGTGTGTTTTCCAGGGCGAGCAATTGGGCGCCATTCAGGCCGATGCTGTCTGCCACCGCCTGGCGCACTGTCGGGTCACGCGTGTCGCGCTCATCCGCCCACAAGGCCTCAAGCAAGCGAAAGGATAGTGCTGGCGCGTCCAGACCGAGCTGGCCGGCCGCAATGACCATCATGCATGCTTGCGTCGGATCCGTTGGGTAGTACTTGGGTTGAAGCTTGAGTGGCAGGTTCAAATGGTGGCGCCAGCGGTCAAGCTCCAGGGCGTGGTAGCGCTGGCGTGCATCCGGCCGGGTGCGTAGTGGAATGCCGCCGTTTTCTTGCTGAACCAGAATAGGGCGGGCGATGATGCGGGCGCCGTGACGCTTTGCAATGTCGTAAAACCGCTGTGCACCCAAATAGGCCCAGGGTGAAGACAACGAGTGAAAGTATTCAATTTCAATAGTCATTGCAGGTTCGCGAAAAAAATGCCGGGGTGTTCACAAACCTGAGCAGCCGATATGACGAGCCAATCGGCCTGCTCGGGCCCGTGTTTAACCCGACACTTTGCGCCAAGAATCCCACATTCAGAACAACAGAAAACGCATTTTCTTAGATCATTTTTCGTCTTAAGCCCTGCATCAGGACGCGCTTGCCAATCTTTCGGCGTGCACCGCCTCGCCAAGCTGACTATTGCTGGCCTGGCGTCTGACCAAGTTCGCATAGACACCCGGCTGCGCCAGCAGTTCTTCGTGCGTGCCGGATTGTGCCAAGCGGCCCTCGTGCAACACCAGAATCTTGTCGGCGTCCCGAATCGTTGACAGACGATGCGCGATGATGAGGGTGGTACGTTGTTTCATCAATTCCCCCAATGCACGCCGTACTTGCAATTCACTCAAGGTATCGAGGTGAGAGGTGGCTTCGTCCAGGACCAGCACCGGAGCATTTTTCAAAAATGCCCGCGCAATGGAAATTCGCTGGCGTTGCCCGCCCGAGAGTTGCATGCCTCGCTCGCCCACCCGAGTGGCCAGACCTTCTGGCAGCGTGTGCACGAAGTCAGTGAGTGCGGCTTGTTCAAGCGCCAATTGCAGGGCCTCATGGCTGGCGCCTGGCCGCGCCAGACGAATATTGCCTTCCAAGGTGTCATTGAATAGGTAGGTATCTTGCGTGACGAGCGCAACGCGTTCACGCAGCGCGTCGAGTTCGAACTCGCGCAAATCCATGCCCTGAATCCGCACAGTGCCTTGCTGCGGGTCCCAAAATCTGAGCAAGAGGTTTGCCACGGTGCTCTTGCCAGCGCCGGAGGCGCCTACAAGGGCCACGGTTGATCCGGCAGGAATGCTGAAGCTCAAATCGGTCAATGTGCGCTGGTGGCGACCGGGATAGCTGAATCCCACATGCTCAAAGTCAATAGACAGACCTGCGTCGGCGATGGGGGGCTGCAAGGGACCATCGACCACCGGTTCGGGCTCGTTGCTGACCACGTGCAGCCGACGGGTCGCGGCGATGGTGTCGGCCAGTTGGCGGCTGACTTGCGAAATTTCTGACACGGGTAAGAAGGTCGCCATCGAAATCAGGACAAGCAGTGGCAACATGCTGGCAGGGATGATCCCCGCAGAAACCTGTTGCGCGCCGACAAGTGCCACGGCCAGCCCACCCAGACCCGTGGCTACTTCAAACCAGGCGGACTGCAAAGAGAGGTCTCGCAGCATGGCCAGACGCTTGGCGCCATATTGCGTGGCCAGCGTGAGGAACTGGTCGCGGCGGCGAGTTGTGGCTTGAAATGCGGTCAGGTCGGCCAGGCCCTGGATGGTGTCAGTGGTGTGTGCGCTCATTTCACCCAGCGCCTGACGGGCCTCGTCGCCAATGGCATCGACGCGGCGTCTTTCGCGCATTGGCGACACCAGGGCATAAGCCAGAAAGGGGAATAGGACCAGGGCCACGGGCCAGGAATAAACGGCAAGAAAACCCAGCACCGTGACGGGTACCAGCACGGACACGATGGCAGGCGCGATGGTGTGGGCGTAGAAATATTCCACCATTTCAACGTCTTGCGTGGCAAGCGCGACCAGATCGCCGGAACGTCGTTGTAAAAGATACGCTGGTGCGAGTCGTTCAAGTTTGGCAAAGAGGGCAATGCGCATGTCGGCCAAGAGCTTATAAGCCATGGCATGCGCCAACCAAGACTCCAGCCAGTGGAACAGGGCGGCCAGGGGCGCGGTGATCAACAGCGCGATGACTAGCGGGGTGATCGGTCGACCGTCTCGAATGGCAGCGACAATGAGCGCACTTAGCACGCCCACCCCGATATAGGCTGCCACTCGCCCAACCCCTAACAGAATCGTGGCGATAAGCGTGCCTCGCCAAGGACGAACGACGCTGAGCAAGGTTTTTATGGTGTCGCGCCAACCCACGGAGGCCGCGTCGTCGTTAATGGCGCGCAAGGCAGGACCTTTATCTTGCGAGGCGTGAGCGACTGATGCGCTGGCGCTTGCCGGTGTCGTGCCGTTCGCTGGGTCTGCTATGTCGCTATCGGCAGAAACGTCCGTGCCTGACGCCTGCTCTTGCATGAGCCGAAAGTAGAGGCCGCGTTTGCTCATTAGTGCCGAATGTGTGCCTTCCTCAACGACGCGGCCGTGATCCAGCACCAGGCAGCGATCAGCACCAATGACGCTCGCCAGTCGATGGGCCAGAATAAGTGTCGTGCGGCCAGCCATCAGCCTGTCCAGGGCTTGCTGAATAATGGCCTCGTTCTCCGTGTCTACCGAGGAGAGAGCCTCATCCAGAATCAGAATTGGCGCGTCGCGTAGCAGGGCGCGAGCAATGGCGAGTCGCTGGCGCTGACCGCCTGAGAGTTGCAATGCGCGTTCGCCGAGCCGGGTGGCGTAGCCCTCGGGCAGACTCAAAATAAAATCGTGAATGTTCGCGGCCCGGGCGGCAGCGATCAGCGCATCTGGTGTGGCATCTGGCTTGCCAAGCCGAAGGTTCTCTTCAACGGTGCCATGAAACAGCGTGATGTCCTGACCCACAAAAGCAATCTGCGAGAGCACGTCTTGCCCATCAAGGGCGCGAATGTCGTGGCCTCCAATGCGGATGACGCCTTGCTGGACCGAGTGCTGTCTGAGCAACAGACGCACGATGGTCGATTTACCCGTGCCGCTCGGGCCAACAATGCCCAGCCGCTCACCGGCCGCCACCTTGAAACTCAGCCCTTGATGCGCGGGACGACTCTTTGAGTAGGCGAATGCAACGTTGTCGAAATCGATGGTGGGCGTGAGCCGACCAATGCTGTTGGGGATGGCACTGGTATCACTGAAACCGGTGTCAGGCGCCTCGGCATCCATCAGCGCGTGAATGCTGCTGGCAGCGGACTGACCCAGCATGCCACGATGAAGGACGCTGCGCAGATCGCGAAGAGGGCGGAAAATTTCGGTGCCAGCCATCAAGATAATGAGCAGCGCCTCTATGCTCATGTCACCCGAGCTCACACGCCAGGCTCCCAATGTGAGCGCAAGTGCTGCGCCAAGTGCGACACCCAGGTCGCTGATGCCGCGCGTAAGCAGACTAATCGACAGCACCCAGAATGTGCTGTCTGACAGGCGACGGGCGCGGTCAGCCAGTCGTCGTCCCCATGTCTTGCCTTGTCCGAATGATTTCAGAGTGGGCAGGCCTTGCACGGCGTCAAGGAAGTCTTCGCCAAATTCATCGAGGGCTTTGGAGCGCGCCAAGCTGGCTCGACGGTCAAGCATATGCACGGCCATCGGCCCAAAAAGAGCGAATAGGGCGGCGACCAGCAGCACCAGCGCAGTGGGCAAATCCCAGAACGCGATCACTGCAAAAATGGCAAAAGGTGCCACGGCAGAGATGGCCACCTGCGGCAGATATTGGCCAAAGAAGGTCTGCAATTGCTCGACCCCGTCAACCACGGTCAACATGATGCCGCCAGTTCTCTGGTTGGCGAACCATGCCGGTCCTAATTTGACGATGCGGTCATAGAGGCGAGCTCGAAGCAGTTGTTGCACCGTATCGGCGCTGCGGTTGGCTTGCACCGTGCGCCAGTGATCAAGAAAGGCGCGCAGCAACACCATGCTCGCCACGCCAATAATGGGTTGAGCGAGTTGGCTCCAGGGAGCCGACGCAAACACCCCGGCCAGGAGCTGGCCAAGAAACACAAAACGGGCAATGCCGGCGGCCAAGGCAAGCAGGCCCAGCGCAATAGCGCCAGCAATTCCTGCACGCATGCCAAGCGTTAACTTCCAGAGTCGATAGTCGAAATACATGAGCTGCCTTTTTCAGAGTCAGTCCATGTTCTCTCAATGAGATGTCTTTCGATAGCGATAGTTTTTCAATCCAGAGTTGAATAGAATTCAACTGCTGCCAGATTGTTAGCGCATTTTTTGGAATTCTCTCGGCGCTAACACGAGTTCTATATCTTGAGACATTACTTCAAGTACAGCTATGGGTTATTAACTTATCCTGTGGAAATAGGGCAGCAACTTTCGCACTTGATGCTCCGACGAACTATCACTGTGTGTGTAGTAGCATTTCACCCATGACCCAAGCCAACCGTCTGCCCGCGATGAGCGCCCTACGTGCTTTCGAATCTGTCGCACGCTTAGGAAGCCTGAGTACAGCGGCTGCCGAATTAAACGTCACCAAGAGTGCAATCAGCCACCAATTGCGCGCGCTTGAGGCGGATCTGGGGGTAAGTTTGCTCAACAGAGGTGGCACGCTGCGGCGCGCCACCGTCACCGATGCGGGGGCCGAGTTGCAGGTGTCTGTTCAGCAGGCCCTGGCCATCCTCGAAGATAGTTGCCGGCGCTTGCGCAGTACCGCCCAAGAACCTACTCGCCATGTCTTGAATATCTCCTCCAACGCGTCTTTGGCTGCGTTGTGGCTTGCGCCGCGCATCGGGCGTTTCGTTGAGCTGCACCCCGATATTGATGTGCGCGTTTTCTTGCATGCCGTCCATGACCCGGCCTGGAAAGCGCAATCAATTGACCTGGCGTTTCTGCATATGAGAAATAGCGGGCCGTTTGCTGCCCAACCGGGCGATATTCCTTTTGTTCAGGAAACAGTGATTCCAGTGTGCAGTCCTTCGTTACTGGCGGCGGCGGACCCAGATGACCCTGCCTTTTTGCTGCGCCATCGCTGGCTGCAGGAAAAACACGTAGATAGTCCCGAGACGGATTGGAAAACGTGGCGCACGCACTTGGATCTCGACCACATGCCTACGCCAGATGTATTGACCTTAAGTGGCTTGAGCACGGTGGTGGCGGCCGCTGCGGCTGGCGTCGGAATTGCGTTGGGGCGATCGCCGCTGGTCGACGAAGAAATAAATCGGGGGCATCTTGTTGCTTTGGTTCCACAACGCCGACTGCCGGGGTCATGGGGTTATGTGATGCGATTTCACCCCAACCGGCCCATGGATCACTGCCTGCCCGCTCTGGTGGAGTTTCTGCTGGAAGAGGGCAAGGCGAACTGGCCTACTTGATAGGGCAGGCAGCCCACCATTGGCAATTCTCTCTACCCTTGGCTTCTTTGACATATTCGGGCAAACTTCCTAGAGCTTTTTGCAATATGAAGTGCCAATTCGAGTGACGCGATATCGATGAACGTGCCCAAGGGGCGCGGGGGATGTTTCCGGGCCAGACCCGCCGGTGACAATCGTTCGACCAGCTACATGTCGGTGGGTATGGAATGGCAGAGCAAGTGCTTCAGAATGTGCGCCATTCAGGTGCATGGTTGCCGGACAGCAACGCGATGGACATCGCTGACGGTAATGCCTTACATAGTCACGCCAATCAGGGCGCGCCACGCGTCAACTTGATTCGCTGCGGCTATGTGGCGGCTTGAATATCCCTGGTTACTCGCGCTGCTACCCGTCGGGTGGTTGGCCTATCGCTTTCTGCCGCCTTACGTGCAGCGCCGTGGCGCGGTGCGTATTCCATTTTTTGAGTCCGTAGCGCAGGCTGTCGGCCAATCGCCGCAGCGCCCTGGCGTGCGCCGTGATTGGCCTCAAACCTGCCTGAATGTTTTGGTTTGGGTGTTGTTGGTGCTGGCATTGGCCAGGCCCGAACGTGTGGATCCACCGCTCGAACATCGTGAACCCGTGCGCGACATGCTGTTGGCCCTGGATATCTCGCAGTCGATGGAAACCACCGACTTTGTGGATGCCGCTGGCCAACGCACGGATCGGCTGAGCGCAGTGAAGGCGGTGGTTGCAGACTTTATTGCGAAGCGCCAGGACGATCGTATTGGGCTGATCGTATTTGGTACTGCAGCCTATCCCCAAGCGCCTTTGACCCAAGACCATGCCAGCCTCTTGTTGCTGCTGGACCAGGTGTCCACGGGTATGGCGGGCCCCAACACGGCCATTGGCGACGCCATTGGCATTGCCATTAAACAATTCGAACACGCCACAGAACGCGACAAAGTGCTGATTCTGCTCAGCGATGGAAGCGATACTGGCAGCGCTGTACCCCCTGATCGGGCCGCAGACATGGCAGCACAGCGCCACATTACCGTGCATACCATTGGCATTGGAGACCCTAATGCGACCGGTGATGCCAAGGTCGACTTTGACTTGCTGCAACGTATAGCGCAGACCACGGGCGGACAATTCTTCAAGGCGCAGGATCGTGCCGCCTTGCAGCAGGTGTACGCCACGCTTGATCGGATTACGCCTCACGAAGTGCGGCAGTTTCGTCATCAGCCCAAGCAGGATTTCTTCTGGATTCCGCTCGGCCTCGCCATACTTCTATTGGCCATCTGGCATCTGACAGGCGCGCTGCGCGTCACGTTCAGAGGCATGGCTGAAGGCAGGAGGCCATGGAAATCGACCTGAGCGCCTTTCATTTCTTGCGGCCATGGTGGTTGCTGGCCATCGTGGCTGCAGGTCTTATTCTGTTGGCCCGCCGAGAGCATCTGGGCGCGCTGGGCTGGCGCAGCACGATTGCGCCGGCCTTGTTGCCCTACCTGGTGGTGGATTCTTCCGGAAACCGAGGGCCACGGCCGGTGCACGCGGTGGCGGCGTTGCTATTCGCCGGCGGCATTGCGGCGGCCGGGCCTACCTGGACCCAAGACCGCCCGGCGTTTCTGGACAATCAGGCACCGCTCATTCTTGCCGTAGACGTGTCGTCATCCATGGATGCCACGGATGTGCCGCCCAGTCGTCTCGAAGCCGTCAAACTCAAACTGCGCGACTTGGTCAAGCAGCGCGCTGGCGCCAAGACGGGCTTGATCGCTTATGCGGGGTCGGCACATCTGGTGCTGCCTCCCACGGATGATCCGGACTTGCTCAACATGTTTATTCAGGCGCTCGCCACTAACCTGATTGCGGGCGGGGGCAGGGACACCGTCGGTGCCATTACGGTGGGTAAACAGTTGCTGTCCGCCGGGCAGTCGGGTGGCACGCTATTACTCATTACCGATGGCGTGGACACCGCAGAGTTACCTGCTATTGAGCGAGCCGCAAAAAATACGCCCATGCAGGTGATGGTGCTGGCAGTCGGTGTCCGCGACACGGGTGTGCTTCTCGATGGCCGTGGGCAGCCGCGCGTAGATAGCCACGGCAAACCTTTGCTCGGCCAATTTGATCCGCAAGCGCTGCGTCAATTGGCGCAGGCTGCCGGCGCGCCGTTGGGAAGTCTGACCGTCAATGGCGATGATTTGTCATGGGTGGCACTGCATGCCGCAAGGCACTTTGAGGCGGTGCAAGATGACGGCATGAAGTTGCATTGGAAAGATGCGGGGTATTGGCTTTGCTGGCCCTTGGCGCTGATTGCGCTCTTATCCTTACGGCGTGGGTGGAACATTAATTGGACCGCCTGCCTGGTGCTGGCATTCGCCGCAGGCGGTTTTGCACCACAGGCACAGGCTGGCGCCTTTACCGACGCTTTCTTCACCGCCGATCAGCAAGGGCGCTGGGCCTACGAACATAAAGAGTACGCAAAGGCTGCCTCCCTGTTCAAAGACCCGTACTGGAAAGGGCGGGCTGCCTATGCCGCCGCCGACTATACCCAGGCGCTGTCGGCCTTTGCCACGCTCGATACGCCACAGGGCTACTTTTATCTGGGTAATACGCAAGCTCGCATGTTGCGCTACGGCGATGCGTTAGAAGCATACGACCATGCCATGCGTATGCAAGCTGATTTTCCCGACGCTCGTTTTAACCGGGATTTGATTGCGCGGCTGCTGGCGGCAATAGAAGCGGAACAAGAAAACGATAACTCGCAGAAGCCAGATGAAGTGGTCTTTGATAAAACGCCTACACCCGGCGGCAAGTCCGTTCAGGTGACCGTCACGGAGGCCGCGTCTGCCGATCTCTGGCTGCGCAATCTGACTTTGTCTCCAAGCGGTTTTCTGCGGCAGAAGTTTGCCATTGAAGACGCGCGCAAGGCCGCGTCGAGTGACGCGAAGGCAAAACCATGACGCCTGCCCTGGGATTCTGGAGAATGATCTTGGCGGGTGTGCTGGCGGGCGTCGGCATGGCGGCCATCGCCCAGTCTGGCGAGCCTGCCGCCGAATTACGTGTTCAAGTAAGCATGGCCAAACCCGGTGACCTGACGGTTGGGGCCACCAACACGTTATATCTGGACGTCTTAACGTCGACCTGGTTTACGGATGCGCCCACGCTCCCTGTCTTGAACCTCCCGAACGCGCTGGTGACCCAGCCTACAGGCCAGGCCACCCATATCCGTAGCGCTATTCAAGGTGAGACATTTACCGGATTGCGATTTGGCTATCTCATCAGCCCGACGGCGGTCGGTACGCTGCAAATACCCGCATTAACGGTGAGCGCCCGCGTTGGCCAGTCGACCAGTCCGGTGCAAGCCCAGTCGACACCTTTGCGCGTCAAGGCTGTCAGTGCGCCGGGACTTGCCTCGGGCGCAGACAGGGCGGGGCAGACTCTGGTGGCTGACTCCGTTGACGCGACGCAGCAATTTCGGGAGTCCGCGCAGCCTTTGTCTGTCGGTGATCGAATCAGCCGCGAGATCACGATTAAGGCCATTGGCACGCAAGCCATGCTCATTCCTCCCGTTGAGTTCGCTGACATCGCAGGGTTAAAGCGTTATGTGACGCAGCCGACGTTGAGCACCATCACCGATGGGCGCGGTGGTTTTGAAGGGGGACAACGGATTGAGCGTGCAGACTACGTGGTGGAACGTGCTGGCACGTATGCCTTGCCTGCGATAGATCTTCCCTGGTGGAACCTTGGCACCAAGACGCAGGAGCATGTGCTGTTGCCAGCACATCCTGTACAAGCACTGGCAGGTGCCCGCAGTCAGGGGCCGTTCTCAGTAACAGAGGACTTGCGCGAGCTAGGTCATGGCGCTCGTTTCTATGTTCATGGTGGCTGGTTTGCGCTCTTTGCCATTGCAGCAGGCGCAGCACTGGTGCTTTGGTTCGCGTGGCCTTGGTGTCGTCGTGGCACGCATTGGCTGGGCCGCAAGAGGGCTGCACTCCGCACGCGCTGGCAAGGCTCCGAGCCACATGCCTGGCTCGCCTTGCGGCGCGAGCTCTCTCACCCGAGCCACAGGCTCGATGCGCTGTATCAGTGGCTGCGCCGCAGTCGGGACGTCAGCACCTTGGGGCAGGCGCTGCGTCCCTTGCCGGTCGCATTACGTACACCCGGCGACGCCGTGCTGCGGGACTGCTACGGCCCCGACGCAACACCGACAAAAGGATTCCGCACATTGCGTGCGATGGTGCCGCGTTGGAGGCGGGCCTTTCGGGTCCAGGCACACCCGGTCAGTCATTCCGGGCTTCGCCCACTTAACCCCCATTCAGCCTCATGTGTCGGGGTCCACCGTAGTCACGACGGAGAAGCACTATGACAGGGCAGTTCAAGGCGGGGCCTTTACTTGCGTGGCCTCAGAGCTTGCAGCGGGTGATCTGGCGTTATTTAGCCCTTGGCATGCTGTGCTTGGCCGCCTCGATGGCCCAGGCGCAAACGCCATTGGCCTCGTGGAATGATGGCCCATCACGCCAGGCCATTGTTGACTTCGTGGCAGCGGTCACCAAAGACGGTGGTCCGGAATTTGTGGCACCTGCTGACCGGATCGCCGTGTTCGACAACGACGGCACGCTCTGGAGCGAGCAGCCCTTGTACTTCCAGCTCATTTTTGCCATGGATCAAGTCAAGGTCATGGCGCCCAAGCATCCGGAGTGGGCCCAAGAGCAGCCGTTTAAAGCAGTGCTGGAAGGAGACCATGCGGCCCTGGCGGCAGCGGGCTTGCCCGGGATGATGAAAATTATCGCCGCCACCCACACCAACATGACGACTCAGGCGTTTTCGGACGAGGTCAAAGATTGGGTCAAAACGGCGAAACATCCGCGCTTCAAGCAGCCCTATACCAGCCTGACCTACGTGCCGATGCAGGAGCTGCTGACCTACCTGCGGACCAACGGTTTCAAGACTTACATCGTGTCGGGTGGCGAAGTGGAGTTCATGCGGGCATGGGCAAACGATATCTATGGCGTACCCCCCGAGCAGGTCATCGGGAGCACGGTGGTGACCGAATTCCAAATGCAAGACGGCAAGCCCGTGCTGATGCGTACGCCCAAGCTTGACTTCAATGACGACGGACCCGGCAAACCGGTATCCATCAATAAGTTCATCGGGCGCCAGCCTATCTTTGCGTTCGGCAACTCAGACGGCGATTTGCAGATGCTGCAGTGGACGATGGCCGGCAGCGGCAAGCGTTTCGCGGGTCTGGTCCATCACACCGATGCCAAGCGCGAGTGGGCTTACGACCGAGAATCCAAAATTGGGCGGCTGGACAAGGCGCTTGACGAGGCGAAGGCTCGAGGTTGGGTGATTGTTGATATGGGAAAGGAGTGGAATCGCGTTTTTGCATTCGATGAAAAGTAAATCGTTTACGTGGGAAAGCTTTTGCCCTACGAGGGCTAGGAGAGGTAGCGATGAACATCAGGGAATTGTTAAGCGCAGCGGCGCTCGCCGCCAGCGGTCTCGCCGTACTGGGGAGCGCGCCTGCATTGGCGCAGCAACAGCAGCCACAGCAGCAGGCGCAGGCGCAAACATCAACGAAGAAGCCGAACATTCTGGTGATCTTCGGGGACGATATTGGTCAGACCAACGTCAGCGCCTATGGGCTGGGGGTGGTGGGTTACCAGACACCCAATATTGATCGAATCGCCAAGGAAGGCGTTCTGTTCACTGATTATTACGCGGAGAACAGTTGCACGGCAGGCCGATCCTCGTTCATTACGGGACAGACACCACGGCGCACTGGTTTGTCTAAAGTCGGTGCACCAGGTGCGCCGGTCGGGCTCCAGAAAGTGGACATCACGATGGCTGAGGCCCTCAAGGCACAGGGCTATAGCACGGCGCAGTTCGGAAAGAATCACTTGGGAGACAAAGACGAGTATCTGCCCACCAAGCACGGCTTCGATGAATTCTTCGGCAACCTCTATCATTTGAACGCCGAAGAAGAACCGGAACGTCCGTACTGGCCCAAAGACCCCAATGACCCGTTTGTAAAAAACTTCTCGCCGCGCGGCGTCATCAAGGCAACGGCTGACGGCAAGGTGGAAGATACCGGTGCGTTGACGGCCAAGCGCATGGAAACCATCGACGACGAAACGGTCGGCGCAGCACTCAACTATCTGGATCAACACGGTAAAAGCGACAAGCCGTTCTTTGTCTGGATGAACACCACCCGTATGCACGTGTTCACACATGTGCGCCCCGAGTACAAGGGCAAAGGTGGCATGCCGGGCAACGACTACGCAGATGGCATGTGGGAGCATGACCAGGACGTAGGCAAGTTGTTGAAAAAACTTGATGACCTGGGTATTGCCGACAACACCATTGTTGTTTACACCACCGACAACGGACCTAACGCCTTCACCTGGCCAGATGCGGCAACCACGCCTTTCCGAAGTGAAAAAGACTCGAATTGGGAAGGCGCGTACCGCGTGCCCGCCATGGCGCGTTGGCCAGGCCATATCCCGCCAAACACTGTCAAACGCGGCATTGTCTCTGGCATGGACTGGTTCCCCACGTTGTTAGCCGCTACGGGGGACACGACGATCAAAGATCGTTTGCTGGAAGGGTGGACACCGCAAGCCGGTGGCATGAAGTATCGAGTGCATGT
>JBEBWV010000097.1:0-20480 GCA_040391965.1 Achromobacter deleyi
CGCGCGTAACCCGCGATGTTCACGCGGCAATTCACGACGCAAGAATCGCGGGTTACGCGCGTATCCCGGCGGTGTTCTAACCTAAAGCCTCTCGCGCTCCACCCACGCTACGCATATAGGAATCGCAGGTTACGCGCGTTCATATAGGTAACGCAGGTCGCATGCGTTCAAATAGGAATCGCATGTTGCGTGCGTTCCTATAGGAATCCCGGGTTACGCGCAGGGCACTGTGGCCTGCATGGATGGCCGTTCGCTGAACGACTTGAACCACGCGGCCGCTGCCGGATACTCTGAGCGCCAGTCGTACGAGGCGAAACGGAAATCCAGATAGCCCAGGGCGCATGCGAACGAAATGGTGCCGATGTCGACGCGGTTGCCCAAGGCGGGCGCGGCTTTTTCAAGGACCGTCATGGCGTTTTCGACCTTTGCCATCTGACCGTCGAACCAATCGTCCCAGCGCAAGGTTTCTGGGCGTGCCGCCATCTCATAGCGCGCCAGCAAGGCAGCGTCCAGAATGCCGTCGGCCAAGGATTGCTCGGTCAGCACTTGCCAGCGGCTCGCACCTTCAGCAGGAAAGAGATTGCCGCCGCCCAATGCATTGAGGTATTCGCAAATGACACGGCTGTCGAACAACACCTGGCCGTCTTCGGCGAAGAACGTGGGGACTTGACCCAAGGGGTTGCTGGCCACAATGCTCTGGTCGCGATTAACGGGATGGGCTGCCGCTGGCAATTTTTCGATGCGGTCAGCCAGGCCCAATTCGTGCGCGCTTACTAGGCATTTGCGTACGAAGGGCGACGCGGGCGAAAAGAACATTTTCATGCGAATTTCCTTGGGTAAAAACCATGCTCGGAAGCAGCGCCGAGCCTGCTCTCTGGTGACGGGGCGCCAATTGGCGTAGGTGAGTCACCTGAGATGGATAGCGCTTAAATACTGAATTCAGGGAGTAATGCCGGTGTCCAGGCAGGGTACGAATTCGCCGGTGGCCTTATCCAGCAGGAATAAAACGCCTGTTGCCACGCCGAAGTAGGTGCCATGCAGTTCCAGATCGCCCTTGTCTACACGGCGCTTGATCGATGGGAACGTCATCAGATTCTTCAAACTATGTTCGATGACAGCCAGTTCCAGGCGTTTAACGTTGGCGGCGCGGTCACCGGTGCCCGGGCCCAGGCGCTCCGCCACGGGCTCGATCTGCGACATCCATTTGCCAATGAAATTGCCTTTGGTCAAGGGCTTCGCGTCATCGAAAAACGACTTGATGCCCCCGCAGGAGGCGTGGCCAAGTACGACGATGTGTTTGACGTTCAAGCCATTAACGGCGAACTCGATAGCGGCGCTGGTGCCGTGGTACGACGATTCGGAATCAGGTTCGCAGGGCGGCACCAGATTGGCGACGTTGCGCACGACAAACATTTCTCCAGGACCTGCATCGAAAATGACTTCGGGAGATACCCGGGAGTCACAACAGCCGATGATTAGAATTTCCGGACTCTGGCCTTTCTCTGCCAGTTTTTGATAGCGGCTGCTTTCGCTGTGGAAGCGATTTTCCAGGAATGCCTGGTAGCCTTCGGATAGTCTCTTTGGGAACATGATTGTGTGCGTCCTTGTAACGATGCCAGGTGCCTGGCGTGCGGGCCGAGTAACGGCGGGCCGCTGTTGGCGGGCACGAAAATGGGCTTCGTGTGGAAGCCCAGTTTGCGGAGTCAACAAGTTTTATTTTCCCATACTCTGGACGAAAATCTGCGCTTCCGACCATTTTCCGAGTAGGGGATTGTCACATTTTTCAATGCTGCTTTCCTGTGAGGGAGGCGTAAACGTCGTCGGCAACCACGGTCTTATTCGGCCTGAATGTCCAAGGGCGTGAAGCGCACAAAAGCAATGGGCGTAATGGCGCGAATCTGCTTTATCTGGCCGGGGGCAATCGGGCCGATGGCATTGTCTGTGACGCGTCCAACCTCTTGATTCTGCGCGTCGTAAAGCACGAAAGTCAGCATGACGTTGCGGATCTGCCTGTCTCCCTGATTTGCCAGAGATCCGGTGATGGTCGACATATTGGCTGTCGAATCACGAATTGCCTGCAGGTTTCCCAGCGTAATGCTATAGGGCTGGCTTTGAGCGGCGGCAGTGCCGCAGGCCAGGCAAAACAATACGGCAGCGAACGCTTTTTTCATTGAGGACTCCCAGGCGCAGACGATGCGTTGTGCCTAACATTACGGGCAGGTCGGCACCCACGCAACGGGCGAAAAGCACTAGGCCGTAACAGTGCGTGTGGTGGAGCGACATATTGCTGAGCAGATGCGACGTTTGCATCAGTTTGTCTCTGCAAGGCTCGATTCTGGCGCTTTTTGTGCCGACGTATTCGCCGGTCTAGAGGCGAAAATGGCCTTTTTCCTGATTCCTGACAGCAGGCTGTCTACGTGAACGACCTCTTGCAGTTGCCCGCGCTTTGTTCGATGATTGCGGGGCCGGTAACTGTCGCCGGGATTTCGTATAGCCGACCATTCCGCCCAGGCGTGTGGACGCGGCGTCAAGGGAGGAACTCATGCTTTCTCGTACTCGCAATCTGGCCTTTGCCACCCTGCTATGCGCTACTTTTTCGGCACCATTGTGGGCGCAGACGGCAGCACCACAAGCCCCTGCCAAAGCGCCTGCCGCGCAACCTGCCGCGAAAACCCCCACGCCTCAACAGCAGCGGATGTCTGACTGCAATAAGTCAGCCGAAGGCAAGAAGGGCGATGATCGTAAAACCTATATGAGCACGTGTTTGCGTGGTGAAACGGCCGCGCCCGCCAAAACGCTCACGCCGCAACAACAACGCATGAAAGACTGCAACGCGCAGGCTGCCACGCAATCCTTGTCCGGCGACACGCGCAAGACTTTCATGAGCACCTGCCTCAAGAACAAATAGTTCTGTCGCAGCGCGTTAAACCAAACAGCCGTGCCATTTACATGGGCACGGCTGTTTGGCTTTCAACGCGGTAGATTGTTTTACGCCACCAGGAAATCGACGAGCTCGCGGGTAAACGCTTCCGGTTGTTCCCAATTGGAAATATGGGACGTGTTCAATTCCACAAAACGCGCGCCAGGAATGGCACCGGCGAGTTCACGACCTTGTTGCGGCGTGGCGGCAAGATCATGCGTGCCGGCAATGACCAGTGTGGGCGCCTTGATGGTGGCCACACGCTCGCGCAAATCGGCATCGCGCAATGCGGCGCAGTTTGCCGAGTAGCCCGCATCAGGGGTTCGGCGCAACATGTCTACCAGCACTTGCGTCAGGCCGGGTTCGGTCTGGCGATAGTCGTCGGTGAGCCAGCGCTCAACGAGCGTGGGTGCCATGGCTTCCAGGCCGGTGCTGGCGACGGCGGCAATGCGCGTGCTCCAGCCTTCGGCTGAGCCGATGCGCGCGGCGGTGTTGCACAAGACCAGCTTGTTGATCAGTTCCGGACGTTCCAGCGCCAACCACAGGCCAGTGGGACCACCCATTGAAAGACCGCAGAAATGCGCTTGCGAGACACCGACGTGGGCCAGCAATTCGGCCACATCGTTGCCCAATTGGGCAAACGTGTAGGGACCGTCGGGCACGGAAGATTTGCCGTGGCCACGGGTGTCGTAGCGCAGGACGCGAAAGTGCTTGGTCAGTTCTGGAATCTGACGCGCCCACATGTCGGCGCAGGTGCCGAGCGAGTTGGACAGCACCAGGACGGGTGCATTTTCAGGGCCGTCCATGACATAGAACAGACGGGCCTGGCTGAGATCGGCGTAAGACATGGTGTTTCCGTTAGAGATGGCACTTGCCGTCGATATAAGCCTTGCGCCAGCGGGTGATGGTCACACGCTCGAACAGATTGGCTTTGGAGAAAGGATCGGCATCGATGAGCTGTTGTGCAGCCTCACGAGTATCGAGATCGACGATGTACAGGCCACCACCGGCATCCTTGCCATCATCTTGCAACTTGGCGCCGCAAGCCAATAGCAGGTGCTTGTTGGCATCCAGGAACTCCAGGTGCGCCGCGCGATGCTGCTGGCGCACGGCCTGGTGGTCGGGCTTGTCGAAGGTTTCAATGATGTAAGGCATGGATGAACTCCGGTTGAATCATTCAATGAGAACGCGAGGCGGGGCTGCCTGCGCGCCACTCATCCAAAAAGTGTCGTTCAGATGGCCGAGGGGTGGCGGGCAAGCGCCGTCACCTGCACGTCCATATACGGGAACAAGGGCAGCGACGACAACATCTGGTGCAATTCGTCATGGCTTTCCACGTCGAAAATGCTGACGTTAGCGTAACGCCCGGCCACGCGCCACAGGTGTTGCCACTTGCCGTCGCGTTGCAGTTGCTGGGCTAAGGCTTTTTCGTCAGCCTTGAGTTTGTTTGCACGGTCGACATCCATGTCGACGGGAAGATTGACCTGCATTTGAACCATGTACAGCATGGGGATGCTCCAAAGAAACGGCCCCGGCAGAGCCGGGGCGTGGGAATCAACGGGAAAACTTCAGGGGCAGGCCGGTCAGGCGCAGCAGCTCATCAGCGGTCATGTCGCCGAACACATCGGTGACAGTAACGCCGTCTTTGCTGATGTCGAACACGGCCACATCGGTGTACACGCGGGATACGCAACGCATGCCGGTCAACGGGTATGTGCAAACATCGACCAGTTTGCTCTGACCTTCGCGGGTCAGCAACTCCATCATCACAAACACGTCTTTTGCGCCAATGGCCAAGTCCATGGCGCCGCCGACTGCCGGAATGGCGTCAGGCGCACCAGTGTGCCAGTTGGCCAGATCACCCTGCTGCGACACCTGGAATGCGCCGAGCACGCAGATATCCAAGTGACCACCACGCATCATCGCGAACGAATCCGCATGGTGAAAGTACGAGCAGCCAGGCAGTTCCGTGACGGGCTGTTTGCCAGCGTTGATCAGGTCGTAATCCTCTTCACCTTTGGCCGGTGCCGGGCCCATGCCCAACATGCCGTTTTCGGTATGCAGAATAACTTCGCGATCAGCGGGTAAATGGTTGGCGACCAAGGTGGGCAGGCCGATGCCAAGGTTCACATACGCGCCTTCGGGAATGTCTTGCGCAACACGGGCGGCGATCTGGTCGCGGTTCAGTTTGATGCTCATTGCTGCTCCTTGGCGGCCAGGGTTGCGCCGAGTTGAACGACGCGTTTGACGAAGATGCCGGGGGTGACCACGGTTTCAGGGTCAAGGGTGCCCAGCTCAACAATTTCGCGAACCTGTGCCACAGCCACGCGAGCCGCGCTGGCCATGATGGGGCCGAAGTTGCGCGCGGTTTTGCGATAAACAAGGTTGCCCCAGCGATCGCCGCGATCTGCTTTGATCAAGGCGTAGTCCGCATGCAAGGGATACTCCAGCACATAATGACGGCCATTGATCTCGCGCGTTTCCTTGCCATCGGCTAACGGCGTGCCGTAGCCTGTGGGCGAGTAGAAGGCGCCCACGCCCGCGCCTGCGGCGCGAATGCGTTCTGCCAGATTGCCTTGGGGAACCAATTCCAGTTCGAGCTTGCCACTGCGATAGAGCTCATCGAACACTTGCGAATCAGCCTGGCGTGGGAACGAGCAGATGATTTTGCGCACACGGCCAGCCGCCAATAATGCGGCCAGACCAGTGGTGCCGTTACCGGCGTTGTTGTTGATGATGACCAAATCCCGTGCGCCTTGTTCAAGCAGGGCATCGATCAGTTCTATGGGTTGGCCGGCCGTGCCGAAGCCGCCGATCATGACGGTGGCGCCGTCGGGTACGTCCGCCAGGGCGGCCGCCGCGCTTGCAACAAGCTTAGAGATCATGGTGTTCGCTATAAAGAGGGCGTGTCATAATTTGTTCTTGATTAGAACTTTCGTTCTTCTGAAGAACATCGTTTCGTGTTGGGTATCTGCGTCCAGGCACCAGGCCTGGCCGCAGAATCACCGTCAATCAAAGGTGTAATCGTGCAGTTGGCGTCTTTGTGGACGACATCAAAATGCTCGCTGATGGCGAGCTTTACTCTTTCAGGCATGCAGGTTCTATGGCCGATCAAGACCCCCAGCAACCCAGCGACAGCTACGTTCAATCTTTCGCGCGCGGTCTGTCCGTGATTCGGGCTTTTGGCCCTGAACGTCCGCAAATGACCTTGTCCGAGGTGGCCGCTGCCACGGGACTGACGCGCGCGGGCGCAAGACGAATCCTGCTTACGCTGCAAGGTCTGGGCTATGTCGCTCTGGACGAGCGAAAATTCACGCTCACGCCCCGCATTCTTGAACTGGGCTACGCCTACTTGTCGGCGACACCATTGTGGAACCTGGCGCTGCCCTATATGGAAGAGGTGGCCGAGCAAACGCGGGAATCCTGTTCCGTCTCGGTGCTTGATGGCACCGACATCGTGTACATCCTGCGCCTGTCCACGCATAAGGTGATGACCATCAATCTGGCCGTGGGCAGCCGTTTGCCAGCGTGGGCCACCTCGATGGGGCGCGTGCTGCTGGCGGGTTTGCCAGACGTGGAACTTGATCGCGTGCTGGCGGCCAGCCAGATCCAGGCTTTCACGCCCAGTACCGTGACCGATGTCGGTGAACTCAAGCGCATTCTGGTGCGCGTGCGCAACGAGGGCTACGCCTGTGTGGCCCAGGAGCTTGAGCCCGGCCTGCAATCGGTGGCGGTGCCCATCATTGATCGAAGCGGCCGGGTAATTGGTGCGATGAATGTCAGCGGACACGCGAATCGCTTTACCCGTGACGAAATGCTCGCGACGTTCCTGCCGCCGCTGCGCCACGCGGCCGAGCAGATCAATCAATCCTTGCGGCGCCGTTAGGCACGCAAGACTGCCCGCATAACGGGCCTGATCCGGGTCGGCCAGTGGGCTCAGCATGGCGTGGCGCTCAGATGGGCGCGACGCCCAGCGTCGTGCCACCGCAAACATAAAGCATCTGGCCCGTCACAAAACCGTTGTCCGGCGACAGGAAGAACATGGCGGCACGCGCCACGTCTTCGGGTGTGCCCAGACGCTTGACGACGATGCTGTTGATAATGCGTTCGGTCTGCGGAGCACCAGCGGGATTGCTGCTGGTGAACAAATCCGTGGCAATCGGGCCGGGGCCAATGGCATTGACGGTAATGCCGTCGCCACCCAACTCCATGGCTAGTGTGCGGGTCAAGCCGACCATCCCTGCCTTGGTGGAGGAATACACGACACGATCCGGTTTACCCAATGCCGCGCGTGAAGACATATTCACAATGCGTCCAAAACCGGCTTCGCGCATGGCGGGCAGCACGGCCTTGATCAGGATGATCGGGGTGCGCAGATGCAGATTAACGACGTAATCCAAGTCAGCCAGCGTGGCAGTATCTGCCGTGCCGGGACGCGTAGCACCGGCGTTGTTGACCAGACCAACAATGGCATAGGCGTCTGTGACTTCCTTGGCAACCGCTTTTGTGCGGGCTTCGTCGGTCAGGTCTGCCTGGTACGACACCAAACCTTCAGGTGGGTTTTCCGGCAGACGGTAATCAATGTTGACGACGCGATGGCCCGCTAGTAACAAGGCCTTGATAATCGCAGCCCCGATGCCGGCGCTGCCGCCGGTGACGAGGTAGGCGGTGGGTTTGCTCATGTTAATGAATCCCTATAGTCAGTGCGTGAGCCAGTGGCCGACGCACTTGCGCAGGCCACTGTCGTTTTATGCTCTTAGTGCGTCCAATAACCCCAGGCCAGCACGGCCGCGATATAGACCACACCAACCCACAACATCATGATGACCGTATAGCCCATCACGTCGCGCAGCTTCAACTTGGACAACGCCAGTGCAGGCAGAATCCAGAACGGCTGAACCAGGTCATTCCAGGCATTGCCCAGCATCACTGCCATGACCGTCTGGTTCAGCGAGCTACCAATTTCTTTGGCGGCATCAATCATGAACGGACCCTGGATAACCCAGTGGCCGCCCGCCGATGGCGCGAAGAAGTTGATGACAAACGAGCTGATCAAACCCCAGAACGGCAGCGAGGCAGGCGTCGCGACGTCAACGAATACCTTGGAGATCGTACCCACCAGGCCGGACGCGGCCATGATGGCCATAATCCCGGCGTAGAACGGGTACTGCAAGATGATGCCGGAAATGGTCTTGATGCCTTCGGTCACCTTGGCAACATAAGCGGCCGGCGTGCCCAGCAAAATAATGCCCAGGAACAAGATGATGAAGTTGATCAGGTTCAGGTCCAGCGAACCGCCGTCCGAGAAGTGGAACACCACGTAGGCCACGCCCAACAGACCGATCAGCAAGCTCAGGATACGGCTGTTGTTCAGCTTCGAGGCAATCGTATTCTTGTCCAGCATGTCGCCACCGGCGGCAACGGTATTGGCGTCACGGTCGATATCGGGGTCAACTTCAACGATCTTGTCGCCCTTCTTGGGATGCAACATGGCGTTGAGCAAGGGCAGGGTGATCAACACAATCAGGCTGGTGATCAGCATCGGCACCGAGAAAATGGTTTCCGACAGCGGAATCGTGCCCATTTGTGCGGCCATCGGGTGGCCCGGTGTCGCTACCAGCACAGGAATACTGGCCGACAGACCCAGACCGTACAGCGTGAAGCCGCTATAGGCCGCCGCGATAATCAACGGGTAATGCACGCCCTTGACCTTCATGGCCAGTTTCTTGGCGACGATGCCGCCAATGACCAGACCGAAGCCCCAGTTCAAATAGCTACCCACGCCGCCGATTAACGTGGCAACGATGATGGCCGTATGTGGCTTGTGTACATAACCCACAATGTAATTGAGGAAGCGATCAGTCAGTGGCGCGGTGGCCAAGACATAGCCCATGGCCAGAATCACGGCCATCTGAGTTGTGAAGGCCAGCAGGCTCCAGAAACCCTTGCCCCATGCACGAGTGACATTACCGAGGCTCTGGCCTTCGATACCCATGGCCAATAGCACGGTGAGCAAGGTCAACGCGATCGCGAAAACAAAAGGATCGGGTAGATACTTGCGCATCAACTCCGTGAAAAAAGACGCTAATTTATTCATGCTGCCTCCAACGAACTCCAAAAGGGCTAACTAAAGTTTCTTTGGGTGGGGATGGCGGGTTTCGCCGATGGCTCGGGTGGCGCGCATGGCGGGCCCCCGAATCCTTTTTGTGTGGGTAACGCGTTTACTGCAGACACTCGACGACAGCGGTGTATCGCCGCATGTGTTGTTCAGGCTTTTGATTTCTCGCCAAGCCATGTCGCCAGTTCGCCGAGCGTGGCGCTTTTCTCGCGCAACACACGTTCGCGACGCTCCGGGCTCCAGGTGTAGAAACCTTGACCACTCTTGGCACCGAATTGACCGCTTTCCACTTTCTGTTTCAGCAGTTCGGAAGGCTCCGTGCGGTTTTCCAAATCTTTATAGAGATAGCTGGCAATGGCGTAATGGACGTCAATGCCATTCATGTCGCGTTGTTCAAGCGGGCCGGACAATGCCAGACGAATCCCCAGGCTCCACTTCACCACTTCGTCGATGTCTTCTGCGCTGGCCACGCCTTTTTCGAGCAGGGAAATGGCTTCGCGAGCCAGTGCGTGCTGAATGCGGTTGGCAATAAAACCCGGGATGTCCTTGCGAACCAGCACGGGTCGCTTGCCGCCCAGGCGTAGCGTCGCCATGACGCGATTCACGGTGTCTTCAGAGGTGTCGTCATTGCGCACCACTTCCACCAGCGGAATGACATCGGCGGGAGTGAAGAAGTGCGTGCCCACGAATCGGTCGCGGCGCGATACGGCTTCAGCAATGGCGTTGATGGACAGTCCGGACGTGTTGGTCGCGAAAATGGTCTCGCGTTGGCACAACGAATCCAGTTGCCCGAAGATCTTGCGCTTGAGCTCCAGGTTCTCCGGCACCGCCTCAATGACCAGATCGCACGCACAAGCGGCTTCCAGACCCGGCTCGAAGCGAATGCGCTGCATCGACTCAGGAACCTGATCGGGCGCGTAAACACCCAACTGGCGGTCAATGGTTTTGATGGCACGTTCGAGTGCGCCGGGCATCGGGTCGATCAGAACAACGTTCAGTCCTTTCGAGGCAAACAGGGCGGCAATGCCGCTACCCATCGCGCCAGCGCCGATGACGGCGATATTCTTGAGAGGATTGTCCATGAGGGTTCGCATCCGTGAGGCAATGGCGCAAGTTGACGGCACGCGGACGCGGACAACATGTCTCTCTCCGTGGCGTCTTCCTGAGCTCAAGGCCGGAAAATCGTTATGTTCTATATACGAACATTTGTGCGTATATAGAATTTCTGGAAAAGATAGTACTAAGAATTGCCGTAGGTGGACAAATCAGCTTTTTGGTGTGTCCGACAGGTGGACGTTATGAATCGTGGCGACTGGTGCCTTCTCATGGGAAAACCGGCGCGTGCGCTGGCACAGCGCCGGTTTCATCACAAGGCTCAGCCGGAATTGCGCAAGCCTGCCGCAATGCCGTTAATGGTCAAGTGAATGGCGCGCTGCACCCGCTCGTCCTCAGGCCTGGACGGATGGCGCAAGGCGGCCCGATGCCTGCGGATCAAATCGATCTGCAAGTAGTTCAAGGGGTCGATATAGGCAAAGCGCTCGCGCAGAGAGTCTTGCAACAGCGGATTGTCTGCCAACAGTTCGCGCTGCGTCAGCAAACGCAGCATGGATACGGTGCGGCCATGTTCGTCGCTGAGGGCGCTGAAAATGCGTTCTCGCAAGGCGCGTTGCGGCACCAACTGGGCATAGCGCGAGGCAATGGCCAGATCCGACTTCGCCAGCACCATCTCCATATTTGAGAGCATGGTGCGAAAGGCCGGCCAGTCGCGGGCCATCTCGCGCAACTGCCCTAAACGGCTGCGGCGCGAACGCGGCGCGCCTGGCGCACCCGTTTCCAGATACGCCTCAACGGCCGAGCCCACGCCGTACCAGCCGGTCAACATCAAGCGGCATTGGGCCCACGAGAATCCCCAGGGAATGGCGCGCAGGTCTTCTATACGCTGGCCTTTCTTGCGCGAGGCCGGGCGTGAACCAATATTCAGCCCGGCAATTTCGCTGATCGGGGTGGCAGCAAAGAAATAGTCTGCAAAGCCAGGTGTGTCGTACACCAGCCCGCGATACGTGCTTTGGGCGGTATCCGATAAAAACGCCATCGCCGAACCGTGGTTTGCCATGTGCGCATCTTCCGCGCTGGTGGCTTCGGCGCGTGGCGTCAGGCTGGATTCCAGCGTGGCGGCCACCAGAAGCTCAAGATGCCAGCGGCCCACTTCTGCGTCTTTGTATTTGCTCTGAATGACCTCGCCTTGCTCGGTGAGTCGGATCTGTCCAGCCACGGTGCCCGGCGGCTGCGCCAGGATGGCATCAAAGCTGGAGCCACCTCCACGGCCCACCGAACCACCGCGTCCGTGAAAGAGTCGCAGCTTCACGCCGCGCGCGGAAAACACATCTACCAGGGCGCGTTCAGCATGGTAAAGCGACCAATTCGAGGTCAGGAAGCCGCCGTCTTTATTGCTGTCTGAATAGCCGAGCATCACTTCCTGCACGCCATTTTGCGACAGGCGGACACGGCGGCGAATTTCCGGCAAATCGAGCCAGGCGGCCATGATGCTGGCACCTTGCTGAAGATCGGGAATGGTTTCGAACAAGGGCACGACCATCAAGCCATCGTCTGCGCCATACGTTTGTCCGGCCGGCGAGATCAGCCCGGCCTCTTTCTGCAGCACCATCACTTCGAGCAGATCACTCAAGCTCTCGGTGTGCGACACAATCGTTTGCCGGACGGCCTGCTTGCCATAGCGCGCGCGACCCAACGCGGCAGCACGCAGTATGGCGAGCTCTCGGCTAGTGTCTTCGCTATAGGTGATCCAGGGTGAAGCCAACGGGCGGGCCTGTGCCATTTCCGAGCGAAGCAGGGCCACGCGGGCGGTTTCGTCCAGCGCCAGATAATCCAGGGGTTTGCCATTCACCTGCGTGCCTGCACGGGTGAAGAGCTCAGCCAGCACGCGCTCATGCACGTCTGAACTTTGGCGTAAGTCAACGGTGGCCAGATGAAAACCAAACACGGACACGGCCTGCTCTAACGCAGACAAGCGCAAACGGCCGATCGGTGCGCCATGGTGCGCATTCAGCGAGGCGCTGATGATGGCCAGATCGTCGGCCAAGGCCTGGGGTGCCGCATATGGCGTGGCGATCACGGTACTGCGACGGGCCAGATTCTGCCCGGTCAGTTGCTCGGCGGTGGCGGCCACGCGCGCATAAATGCCGACGAGTGCACGCCGATAAGGCTCGTCACTGCGATGTGGCGACTCGTCGCCGCTGGCATCCGCCAGGGCGTGCAACGCCGGGTTCGCGTCAATCAAGAGCGTCGTGATGGACAGCTCGGCGCCCAGCGCGTGCACCTCTTGCAGATAGTGTTCAAACAACACCGTGGCCTGGCGCAGAAGGGCGCGCTCGAACGTGCTGGCATCGACATTCGGATTGCCATCACGGTCGCCGCCAATCCAGCTTCCCATGCGTAAAAACGGTTCAAGTGGAGCAGGGGCCGCGGCAAACAAGGTGGCTGGCTCTTTGTTGAGCAGCTTGGCCAAATCGGCATACAGGCGGGGAATAACAGGCAAAAACGTGCTGCGGTAGTACGACAGCGCATTCTCGATTTCGTCGGCCACTGTCAGACGCGTATAACGCAGCATCCGGGTCTGCCACAGCGTGGCCACGCGCCCCAAGAGGGCGGCGTCCAGCTCTGCAACTTCTAAAGCGGTGAGCGGGTTGTCTCGCTGCGCGAGCGCCGTCGCGATTTCCCGGTGCACATCCAATGTGCTCTTGCGCTGCACTTCCGTGGGGTGGGCGGTGAGCACCGGCACCACGCAAGCATTGGCCAGGGCGCGGCGAATATGGGCCAGGCTGACGCCTTGCCGCTTAAGCGACTCGATGGCGTCGCGCAGGCTGCCGCGAGCAGGGGTGGGATCACTCAGGGATCGGCTGCGCTGACGGCGATTCTGGTCGCGGTCTTCGGCAATATTGGCCAAATGCAGAAAGTAGCTAAAGGCACGCGCCACCGAGTTTGGGTCGCTGCCTTGCAGGCGCTTGACGCGCTGTTCCAGCAATGTACCGTCTTCCTCCTTGCCTTCGCGACGAAACTTGACCGCTGTTCGGCGCAAGGTCTCGATGGTGTCGTAGACGCGTTTGCCTTCACAAGCTTCTATCACCTCTCCCAGAAATCGGCCTAAGAGCCGGATGTCGTGGCGCAAGGGTTCTACTGAATCTGACTGCGGGCGGATAGCTTTCATTGCGTGATGAATCCGTCAGGCTGGGAAAAGAAGAGGAGGAGGTGTGTGCTGCGACTAGGGTTGATACCCACTGGAAATGTTGAAAATCATTGTACGCAGCCATCCTTACGCAAGAGGCATGCTGCCTGCGGTAAAGTTTCGATATTGGCGCATTTGCCGTTTGCTTTTCTTCAAGCCCCCCTCTATGCAAAATCATCAACGCCGCGCGCTCGTCCTGTTCTCTGGCGGGCAAGACTCCACTACGTGCCTGGCGTGGGCATTGAACCGCTATGCGCACGTTGAAACCGTGGCTTTCGACTACGGCCAACGCCATCGCATTGAATTGGATGCGCGGCTGATCGTGCTGCGCCGCATGCGTGAAACCTATCCGCAGTGGGCAGACAGACTCGGTGAAGATCATCTGCTTGATCTCAGCGTTCTGGGCCAGGTTGGCGACACCGCCCTGACCAGTGATCGCGAGATCGAAATGCAGGCTAATGGCTTGCCCAATACCTTCGTGCCTGGCCGCAACCTCATGTTTCTGACGTTGGCCGCTGCACTGGGCTATCGGCGCCAACTTGATGTGCTGGTGGGCGGCATGTGTGAAACCGATTTTTCCGGTTACCCGGATTGCCGCGACGACACCATGAAGGCGCAACAAGTGGCGCTGGGTCTGGGCCTCGGGACGCGTGTCACCATCGAAACCCCCTTGATGTGGATCGACAAGTCCGAGACTTGGGCGCTGGCGCACGAACTCGGTGGTCAGGCCTTGGTAGACATCATTGTTGAAGATAGCCACACCTGCTATCTGGGCGAACGCGGTGCTCGTCATGCCTGGGGCTATGGCTGCGGCAAATGCCCGGCCTGCGCACTTCGAAAAGCGGGGTGGGAAAAATGGGCAGACGCTAAGGCGCAGCCCTGAGTTTCAGCCCTGAGTCGCTTGATCGACGGGTTTGAGTGCATCAGAGAAATAGCTCCGCAGGAGCGCGGCGGCGATGAAAATGATGGCAGCCAATGTGGCTGACATCCCCATTGCGGCCCGTGCCCCGAAGTGCTCAATGACATACGCGTAGGCAAGCGGCGCAGTAGCGGTCAGCAAATAACTGGGAATCAACAAGGCACCCACCACACTGCCGTAGCTTCGAAAGTCAAAAAGCGCCAGCGGCAAGGTGCCACGCGCAATGGTCAGCAGTCCATTGCAGCCGCCATACAGCAACGTGTATGCCGCGGCGGCGGCCGGATGCGCGCCCGCTATCCAGGCTACGAAAAACGCCAGGGGTAGTACCGCGCTCGCTGACATCGTCAATGTCAGTGGGTGCATTCTGCCGCCTGCGACGACATCGGCCAGGCGGGCAATAAACTGTCCCACGCCCCAAAGTGCCGCCACGCTGACGGCCGTGCTCATGAGCAATCCCAGGCCCGACAACATGGCAATCAAATGCGCCGCGTTGCCGGTCGCCAGAAAGTTCGTCAACATCGCGATGACGGCAAAAAGAATGCTGGCAACTCGCCGTTGCTCTGCCGTGTGAGCCAGGCCTGTGTGGACGGTGCCCGTGGAGGTTGGCGTGAGCGCGAACCGGGCGCGAGGCAAACTTAAATAGAGTGGCAACGTAGCCAGCGCGAAAACGGCATATGCCAGCACCGCGCCGCGCCATCCCAGCCACTCGGCCAGCGCATGGCCCAGCGGCCAAAGCGCGGTCGAAGCCAATCCGCCCAGCAAGGTAATTTGCGACATGGCGCGACGTGCATTGGGGCCACCGGCACGTGCAAGTGACGCAAACGCCGCGTCATACAAGCACAAACGCATGCCTACGCCCATTACAAGCCAGGCCAGGTAATACGCGACGACGGTATGCGAGCTGGCAATACCCACACATCCCAGCGCGATCAATACGGCGCCGACCGGCATCACCCGATGTCCGCCCCAGCAATCAATAGCGCGTCCGGCCCACGGCGAGATCAGGGCCATGACCACAATCGCGCAGGAAAACCCGCCAAAGAGCACCGTAATGCTCCAACCCAAATCGGCCGCCATGGCCTGACCCAAGGTGCCCAGCAGATAAAAGGACACGCCCCAACCGACCAACTGTGTCAGCCCGAGGCACGTAATGGCGCGAACGGAGAGGGTGGCCTTTGGGGCGACGGGCCTGGGAGACATGCTTAGGGGCGAGTGGGCGGCGTGGTGTCGCTCTCACCCAATGCGCGTTGCATCAGTACGGTGTCGCGCCATTCACCGTGTTTATGGCCGACCGACCGCATAGTGCCCACGGGATGAAAACCTTGCGCCGCGTGCAACGCCAGCGATGCGGCGTTTCGGCTGTCTCCGACAATTGCCAGCATTTGCCGCCAGCCCGCAGCGGTGCAGCGCTGGACCAGAGTCCCCAAGAGCTTGCCGCCAATCCCGTGGCCAGCCCTGCCGGTTTTCACATACACAGAATCTTCAACGGTGTGCCGATAGGCGGGGCGCGGGCGGTATGGCGTCACGTAGGCGTAGCCCACCACTTCACCCTCAATCTCGGCCACCAGGTAGGGCATTTCTTTTTGAAGAATGTCCGTGCGGCGCTGGCGCATCTCTTGGATGGATGGCGGCTCCAGTTCAAATGACGCCGTGCCGTGCAACACATGCTGCGCGTAAATCGCCTTGATGGCGGGTAAGTCGGCTTCCGCGCTATCGCGGATGATCACAGGAGAAAGCGGGAGCGGGGCAATCGCGGACATAAGAAGGCGAGGTGAGGCGCAAGGGTTAAGGGTCGTTGGGGGTAAGGATCCGGGCCTTACCGGGGCTTGCAGTAGGGCCTCAGTGTGACGCAAACCAATGCATTAATGAAGCTTTGGAATATTATGATTTACATAAGTAAAACTTTGGATAGCCACGCAAATCTTGCGCTGCTTTCCAAGGGCAGCCTTCATGGCAACTCCTTTATTGAAGACCCTACTATGCGCGGCCTGAACCTGGACCATCTGCGAATCTTCTCGCACGTCATTGAGCTGGGCAGCTTTTCTGCTGCGGCTGAGCGACACGGCCTCACGCAACCCGCAGTCAGCCTGCAAGTGCGCCAACTAGAGCGGCGCTTCGGGCTAAAACTGGCCGAGCGTGTGGGTCGAAGAATCAGCGCCACATCGGCCGGTCTTGAGCTGCTCACCCATATCCGCAGCATTGACGCCGCACTGACCCAGGCCGAGGAGGCCATGACGGCTCGCGCGGCTCACGTGTCCGGGCGTATCCGACTGGGCACGGGTGCCACTGCCTGCACCTACTTGCTGCCTCCCATGCTGGGTGAGCTGCGTCGTCGCTTTCCCGCGCTGGATATCGTCGCCAGCACTGGCAATACGGCAGAAATGCTGCGCGCGCTGGAGGCGAATACGCTGGATATCGGCTTGGTCACGCTGCCAGCGCCTGGCCGCATGTTTGACGTCACTCCAGTCCTGGATGATGAATTCGTGGCTATCTTTCCCGCTGACCACCCCGACATTCCGGCCACCATCACGCCTCAGTCCTTGGGACGCCTGCCGCTGGTGTTATTTGAACCGGGGGCTCGCACTCGCCG
Organism: Achromobacter deleyi; assembly: GCA_040391965.1. Lineage (GTDB taxonomy): Bacteria > Pseudomonadota > Gammaproteobacteria > Burkholderiales > Burkholderiaceae_B > Achromobacter > Achromobacter deleyi_B. The sequence continues at coordinate 16,791 of JBEBWV010000097.1, forward strand.
CTTGGTGGACGATTGGTTCGAAGCAGCGGGCGTGGCGGTCAAGCCGGTGATGGAGCTTGGCAACACCGAAGCCATGAAGGAAATCGTGGCGGCCGGACTCGGCTGCGCCGTACTACCCCGGCTGGCGGTCTCAGGCAGCGGTCAGCGCAACGCGTTGGTCGTGCGCAGCCTCACGCCTCACTTGTCCCGCACGCTTGCCGTGGTGGTGCGTCGGGATAAACCGTTGAATCGCGGCCTGAAACATCTGCACGATGCCTTGAAGGCATTGACCGTTTAGCGCGCTTAATGCTTGAATCTTTGCCAAATGGACATTCCCGCCTCACGCAAACCCCGTAAAACTTCCTCTGCCGCGACGCAGGCCAACCGAAGCACGCGAACGCCGTTGGGTGAAAAAGACCTCAACCTGCTGTCATACGAATCATCGCAGCGGCCTGTGGCTGCCCTGGCGGTGGACTACACCGATGGCGAGCGTGTCAGGCGGCACCGTCATCGCCGGGGGCAATTGGTTTATGCCATTTCGGGTGTCATGGTGGTGGAAACAGAGGCGGGCATCTGGGTTGTGCCTCCCTCGCGTGGCGTCTGGGTACCAGCAGGAATCTCCCACAGCATCCGCATGAGTGGCGAACCCCGCATGCGCACCCTTTTTATTGAACCTGGCACGGCAGATCACCTGCCTCCTCAATGTTGCGTCCTGAGCATCTCACCGCTGCTGCGCGAGCTCATCGTCGCTGCCGCGCAAGTACCGCTGGACTGGGCACCCGAGACCCGGGATGGCCGCTTGATGATGCTATTGCTGGATGAGCTGCGCCACGAGCCGGTGCTGCCTTTGCATCTACCGCAGCCCACTGAGCCACGTCTGGCCAGAATCTGCCGCGGCATTGCGCGCCATCCAGAGAAAAATGCCAGTGCGGCAGAGTGGGGAGCCCAACTCGGGGTTGACCCGAAAACGATTCATCGTTTGTTTGTGCGTCATACAGGGATGACGTTCGGTCGTTGGCGCCAGCAGGCACGTCTCTTGGCTGCCATGGAACGACTGGCGCGCGGGCAGCGTGTGCTCGACGTAGCGCTGGATCTTGGTTACGACAGCCCCAGCGCATTCGCTGCCATGTTTCGCCGTGCGCTGGGTGAGCCGCCCAGTGTTTTCGCGGCACGCGGGGCAGTATTGAGTGGCGCCTGAGGGTGTGCAAAGGCCTTCCGGGCCGAACCAGCGTATTATTTAGCGCTTCGTCGCTATCCGCTAACCGTCCGAGACAGACCATGCCGCACTACCGCTCCCGCACCTCTACCCACGGCCGTAACATGGCCGGCGCCCGCGCCTTGTGGCGTGCCACTGGCATGACGGACGATGACTTCGGCAAGCCGATCATCGCGGTAGTGAACTCGTTCACGCAATTTGTGCCGGGCCACGTGCACTTGCGCGATCTGGGCGCATTAGTCGCCAAGGAAATCGAAGCCGCTGGTGGCGTCGCCAAAGAATTCAACACGATCGCCATCGACGATGGCATCGCCATGGGCCACGGTGGCATGCTGTATTCCTTGCCTTCGCGTGAGCTCATCGCTGACTCCGTGGAATACATGGTCAATGCGCATTGCGCCGACGCCATGGTTTGCATTTCCAACTGCGACAAAATCACCCCGGGCATGCTCATGGCCGCGATGCGCCTGAACATCCCCGTCGTATTCGTGTCCGGCGGCCCAATGGAAGCCGGCAAAGTGAAATCGCCTGTCGATGGCAAAGTCATCGCCAAGATCGACCTGATCGACGCCATGATCAAAGCTGCCGACCCGAAAGTCTCGGACGCGGAAGTCGCGGAAATCGAACGCAGCGCCTGCCCCACCTGCGGCTCCTGTTCAGGTATGTTCACGGCCAACTCCATGAACTGCCTGACCGAAGCCATCGGCTTGGCATTGCCTGGTAACGGCACCATCGTGGCTACCCATGCCTGGCGCCGTAGCCTGTTCGAACGTGCTGGCAGCCTGATCGTTGAGCTCTGCCACCGTTACTACAAAGAAGAAGACGCCTCGGTCTTGCCGCGCAACATTGCTAACAAGAGCGCGTTTGAGAACGCCATGGCGCTTGATGTTGCCATGGGCGGCTCCACCAACACGGTGCTGCATCTGTTGGCGGCGGCGCAAGAAGCTGGCGTGGACTTCACCATGTCAGACATCGATCGCATCTCGCGCAAGGTGCCTTGCCTGTGCAAAGCCGCGCCTGCCACAGACAAGTACCATATCGAAGACGTGCACCGCGCAGGCGGCATCATGGGCATTCTGGGTGAATTGGCCCGAGCCGATTTGCTTGATGTCTCTTGTGGCAACGTCCACAGCGGCACTCTGGGTAACGCTATTGCCAACTGGGATATCAATGGTGGTGCAGGCGAAGACGCGAAAAAATTCTATCGTGCAGCCCCTGGTGGCATCCCAACGACTGTCGCGTTCAGCCAGAGTGCTACGTTCCTGACGCTGGACACTGATCGCAAGACCGGTTGCATTCGTAGCAAGCAAGACGCTTACTCGAAAGACGGCGGCCTGGCCGTGCTGTACGGTAATCTGGCCGAAAAAGGCTGCATTGTTAAAACGGCAGGTGTCGATGAATCGCAGTGGGTCTTCACTGGCCGCGCTCGTGTTTTCGAAAGCCAGGATGATGCTGTCGAAGCCATTTTGGGCGACAAGGTCGTACCGGGTGACGTCGTGGTCATTCGCTACGAAGGCCCCAAGGGCGGCCCCGGCATGCAGGAAATGCTCTACCCGACGTCCTATCTGAAGTCCAAGGGCTTGGGCAAGAACTGCGCGCTGTTTACCGATGGCCGCTTCTCGGGTGGTTCGTCCGGACTGGTGATTGGGCACGCGTCACCGGAAGCGGCTGAAGGCGGCACTATCGGTTTGGTGGAAGATGGCGACATCATCGAAATCGACATCCCGAATCGCAAAATGCATCTGGCGGTCTCTGATGCCGATCTGGCTACCCGCCGTCAGGCGATGGAAGCACGTGGCGATGATGCATGGCTGCCCTTGGGCCGCGAGCGCGTCGTCTCGCAAGCGCTGCTGGCCTACGCGGCTTTGGCTACGTCGGCAGACCGTGGTGCCGTGCGCGACTTGTCGCAGTTGAAGCTGAAACGTTCGTAATCGGAAAGACTTGTCGGCTGTGCATTGCACAACTGGCGAGTAGAAAGGACGCTCGCTTAAAAAGCGAGGCGCTGCACCCCAACAGTTGGACTCTGATCCAATTCTTGGGGTGTTTTCACGAATACCGTGATCACTCGCGTAGCGTGGGTGGAGCGCGAGATTGCCCCAACCATAGAGACACAGGCGAGCGCGCGTAACCCGCGATCTGAACACTGGGCAAATACTGTTTGAGCATCGCGCGCAACCCGCGATCTGAACGCTGGGCAAATACTGTTCGAGCATCGCGCGCAACCCGCGATCTGAACACTGGGCAATTGCTGTTCGAGCATCGCGGGTTACGCGCGCTCAATGGTGGATTTCTTGCCTCGGATTGCTCGCGCTCCACCCACGCTACAACCGCTCGTTCCACGGCCTCAGCATCAAGCCCAGCCCTCCGGCACTGAAGCACTTGCGAACCAGATGCCCTCAAGCCTACGAAGCGCAAGAACACAATCCGTGCCAAGAAGAACGATCGTAGATTCTATGGTTTTCGTATAGCCTGATTGGCGATAAAAAACTCCAGAT
>JBEBWV010000098.1:0-20120 GCA_040391965.1 Achromobacter deleyi
ACAAACTCAAGAACGAAGCGAAGGTGGTCTGAACATGACGACGCTGGTTATTGCTGAACATGACAACGCCCACCTGAAGGGCGCAACCCTTAATACCATCGCTGCTGCTGCCAAGATCGGTGGCGACGTGCATGTGCTCGTGGCGGGCTCTGGCGCGCGCGCTGTGGCAGATCAAGCTGCACAGGCCGTTGGCGTGTCCAAGGTGCTGTTGGCTGATGCGCCTCAATTGGCTGACGGACTGGCCGAGAATATCGCGGCGCAAGTGTTGGCCGTTGCCTCAAACTACAGCCACATTCTGTTCCCGGCCACGGCGTCGGGCAAGAACGTGGCGCCGCGTGTGGCAGCCAAACTGGACGTGGCTCAGGTGTCGGACATTATTGCCGTCGACTCCCCAGACACATTCCAACGCCCAATCTATGCCGGTAACGCCATTGCCACTGTGCAATCAGGCGATGCCGTCAAGGTCATCACTGTGCGCACCACCGGCTTTGATGCCCTTGCTGCTGAAGGTGGTTCGGCTGCTGTCGAAGAGATCGCAGCCGTGGCAGACTCCGGTTTGTCGACGTTTGTGAGTCGTGAAGTGGCCAAGAATGATCGTCCCGAATTGGCGGGCGCTCGCGTCGTGGTGTCGGGCGGCCGTGGTTTGGGCAGCGCCGAAAACTTCAAGATCTTGGATCCGCTCGCTGACAAGCTGGGTGCCGCGTTGGGCGCTTCGCGTGCCGCCGTGGATGCCGGTTATGCACCAAACGACTGGCAAGTTGGCCAGACAGGAAAGATCGTGGCACCGCAGTTGTATGTGGCGGTGGGTATCTCTGGCGCGATCCAACATTTGGCCGGGATGAAAGATTCCAAGGTCATCGTTGCCATCAACAAAGATGCTGAAGCGCCCATTTTTGGCGTGGCAGACTACGGTCTGGTCGGTGATTTGTTTACGCTGGTACCGGAACTGACCAACGCGCTGTAAAGCTTTGTTGGCTGAAGAAAACCCGCAAGCATGGCTTGCGGGTTTTTTTTTGGCTGATTTTTGTCGAAAAGGATTAGTGCAAATTAACGAAAGTTAGTAAGAATCTGATAACGTGTTTGGGCGCTGATCGATGCGCTGGTGCTTGGCCTGTACATAACGAAGGAGATTTCGGGATGGAATGGTTTTTTGACACTTTGCGGAAGTATCCGGAGCTCGCAATTTTTCTGACACTCGGCCTGGGGTATTGGGTTGGGGCGAAGAAAATATTCGGATTCAACTTGGGTGCTGTCACTGGCACACTTCTAGTGGGCGTATTGGTCGGGCAGTTGGATATTCAGATCGCCCCGATCGTCAAGCAGGTGTTCTTCCTGCTTTTCCTCTTTGGGCTTGGCTACGGCGTTGGCCCACAATTCTTTCGTGGCATGAAAAGCGATGGCCTTCCGCAGGTCTTCTTCGCGGTGATTATCTGCGTCATCTGCCTGTTGGTCACGTGGGGCACGGCCGTTGCGTTCGGGTTTGATGCCGGCACAGGTGCGGGGTTATTGGCGGGCGCGCAGACGATCTCCGCGGTGATGGGCGTTGCGACCGACACCATTAATGGTTTGGGTGTTGATGCTGCAACCAAAAAACAATGGATCAACAATATCCCGGTGGCATACGCGGTCTGCTACATCTTCGGGACAATTGGAAGTGCGTGGCTGTTGGCGTCATTGGGCCCAAAGCTGATGCGCATAGACCTCGTTCAATCATGCAAAGAATATGAAGCGCAATTGGCAGGCGATGGCGACTCCATGGAGCTCTCTGGTTATCGCAAATTTACGGCACGCGCTTACCGGCTAGAGCAACCGGATCTGGTAGGAAAGACGGTTCTGGATCTTGAGTCGCGCTTTGTAGATGCACGCGTGTTTGTGGAACGGTTGCGGCGTGGCACAGATATTATTGACGTTGATGCGTCGACGGTGCTGCAAGCTGGAGACGTGCTTGGAGTGGCGGGTCGGCACGATGCGCTCGTGCTGCATGCCATGGGCATTATTGGTCCTGAAGTCGAGGATCGTGATGTGATTAATTTGCCTGCTGAAATTGTCGAAGTGGTGCTTACCAATAAGCATCTGGCTGGCAAGACCGTCAAAGAGATTGCACACCTGGCGTCCGTGCGTGATTTGGGCCGGGGAGTGTTTCTGCGGCGCGTGGTGCGCGGTGGCCACGATATGCCGGTCGGTTGGGAACTGAAGTTGGACCGAGGTGATCACCTGTTTATTCTGGGTGCCAAGCGCGATGTCGAGCGTGCGGTGGCCAAGCTTGGTTATGTGGATCGTGCTACTGACCAGACCGATATGGTGTTCGTGGGTTTCGGCATTCTTCTGGGCGGGCTGTTCGGCTCGCTGGTGATGACCGTCGGAGGCATTCCAATTACCTTATCCACATCGGGCGGCGCTTTGATTGCCGGCTTGATTTTCGGATATCTACGATCCATTCATCCAACTTTCGGCCGGGTGCCCGAGCCTGTCCATTGGTTCCTGACCTCAGTCGGATTGACCGCTTTTGTAGCGGTGGTCGGCATTGTTTCTGGGCCGGGGTTTGTAGAAGGATTCAAGTTGCTTGGCGCAAAGCTGTTCTTCGCTGGCGTTATTGCGACATCAGTGCCAATGATTCTTGGCGTGTTCATCGCGCGTTATGGATTCAAGTTCCATCCGGCCATTGCACTTGGGGTGTGCGCGGGCGCACGCACGACCACTGCGGCAATCGGGCAAATTACCGAGACGGCCAAGAGTCAGGTTCCGGCGCTTGGGTATACCGTGCCCTATGCCATTGGAAATACGTTGCTGATTATTTGGGGCATTGTCATCGTGATGCTTATGACCTAGCGGCGGTACATTTTCCCGTCCATTACCGTCTGCATCGCTAGTCGAAATGTGAATCTCCAGGAGTATTGAAGAATGGCTTCTACTGCACCGCTCTCCACGCGTTTGGCTTCCGCTCTGAAAACAACCCGTTCACGACAGCATGATCTGGAACAACTGTCGCCTTTTGAGCTCAAAGACTACCTCATCAGTTTGGCCGGTGAGCGCCAGAAAAGCGCTACGAACTCGATGTTGAATGCCGGGCGTGGCAACCCCAATTGGATTGCGACTGAGCCACGAGATGCCTTTTTTCTGCTTGGTCAGTTCGCCATGCGTGAAGCGCGGCGCACGAACGATGCAGGGATCATGGCGGGCATGCCTGGCAGGGTGGGTGCCGCGGGTCGGCTGCAGAAATTTCTCGCCAAACGACGCACCGAACCAGGTGCCAAATTTCTGGCCGGTGTACTTAAGTATGGCGTGAAGGTGAAAGGGTTTGATCCCGACGCATGGATTCACGAACTGACCGATAGCATCATCGGCGACAACTATCCTGTGCCGCCCCGAGCGCTGGTTCATATCGAGCAGATTCTTCATGATTATCTAATTAAAGAAATGTGCGATGGGCGTCCGCCCTCAGGGAAATTTGACCTGTTTCCGGTCGAGGGTGGCACAGCCGCCATGTGCTACATCTTTGATTCGCTCGTGGAAAACGGTCTGCTCAAGCAAGGCGATACCATCGCTTTGTTTTTGCCTACCTTCACGCCTTATATAGAAATTGCGCACCTTGAGCGCTTCCAGTTCAATATTGTGGCGATCAATGCCAGCAGCGTGCGGGAAGATGGCACCCACGATTGGCATTACCCGAGTACGGAAATCGACAAACTGGCGAATCCGAAGATCAAGCTGGCGGTCACAGTGAATCCCAGCAACCCGCCATCGGTCGCGTTCAGCCCGGTGGAAATGGGGCAGATCGTGAAGATCATTCGCAAGAATCCAGACCTGGTGCTGGTGACAGATGATGTGTATGGCACATTTGTTCCCAACTTCCGCTCGTTGATGGCTGAAGTGCCCCACAACACGATCTGCGTGTATTCCTTCTCAAAGAATTTTGGTTGCACTGGCTGGCGGCTGGGTGTCATCGCGACACATGAAAAGAACACCATGGACCGTCGCATTGCCGCGTTGCCGGCAGCGTGGAAGGCACGCTTGAATAAACGCTATGGCGCCATGACCATGACGCCTGAGAAGCTTAAATTCATCGACAGATTGGTCGCCGATAGCCGTAATGTGGCGTTGAACCATACGGCGGGTTTGTCCTTGCCTCAACAGGTGCAAATGGGGTTCTTTGCGCTCTCGCATTTGTTGGACACGAAAGACAACTACAAGCACATGACGATGGACATTGTGCGTGGACGGCGCGATGCCCTGTGGCGCGGGTTGGGACTACCGCTGCCGCCTGAAGATCCACAGCGTGGCTGGTATTACGTTGAATTGGATTTTATGGTGTGGGCGAAGAACACGTATGGAGACGAGTTCTGCGATTACATGCAGCGTAACTACGAGCCGGTGGACTTCTTGTTCCGTTTGGCAGAGAAATCGGGCGTGGTCCTGATGGATGGTGGAGGGTTCGGTGGGCCACCCTGGTCGATTCGAATCTCGTTGGCAAACCTGGATGAAGAGGATTATCCAAAGATCGGGAGGTACATGCGTGAGTCTGCCGTCGAGTACGTGAAGGCCTGGCAAGGTGGTGAACTGGTGCATTCCGGCCCCAACGCTGCAGGCGGTAAAAAGGTGGCCAAGAAGGCGGCTAAAAAGGCAGCTAAAAAGGCTGTGAAGAAAGCAGCTAGCGTGGTGCCGGAGCATCAGGCGCCGAGCAAGGCTGCGCCGGCGAAGAAAGTAGCTGCGAAGAAGGCTGTTGCGAAACAGGCAGCCGTGAAGAAGGTCGCGGTCAAGAAAGCAGCCGTGAAGGCATCGGCAGTGAAGAAAGCGCCCGCCAAGAAAGCCAACGCCAGGTAGCTGAGCGCCAAGTGAAGTCCGGGAAGGCGCTTGTTGGACTGGGCGCTCAGTAGACTCAGGCAGCATGGCTGCCTGAGTCGCAGTAAACCGCGAGGAACACCATGACTTGTTCTGTGGGCTTTTTCAACGATGTTCCCATCGCGGTGCTTTTTGTCACGATCGGCTTGGGCTACCTGATTGGCAAGCTGCGCGTCGGCCCGATCGAGTTGGGTGGGGTCTGCGGCACGCTCATTGTTGCGCTCCTGATCGGCCAGACAGGCTGCCAGGTGCAAGGTGACCTTAAAGACGTTGCATTCGCCCTGTTCATCTTTGCCATGGGTTATTCGGGCGGCCCCCAGTTTTTCGCAAATCTGAATCGCTCCAGCCTGCGCTTTGCAGTGCTACCGCTGATCGAGGCGGTATTGGTACTGAGCATTGTGCTGGGCGCGGTGGCATTGTTTGGTTTGGATGCCGGCACGGCAGCGGGCCTGGCGGCGGGTGCTGCTACAGAGTCTGCCGTGGTCGGGACGGCAGCCGAGGCGCTCAAGCATTTGGGCTTGCCTGATGCCCAGGTGCAGCTAATGCAAGCCAATATTGCAACGGCCTACACCTTGACCTACCTGATCGGCTTGATCAGCATTGTTTTCTTCACGAGCCAGATTGCCCCCGCCTTATTGCGAATCAATTTGCGAGAGGCGTCCAAGGCCATGGAGGAAAAGCTCGGCATGGCGGCGTCCGATGACGATCAGGCCAGCATGCCTACGTTGCCCCGTCTGGTCGGGCGCGCTCACGTGGTGCGCGATTCGGTTGGTAAGCGGCTGTCGGAGGTCGAAGCCGAAATCGGAGGACGCACCGTGATCAGTCGAGTCCTGCGCAACGGCGAAGCGCTGAGGGTGGGCCCGGATGACGTATTGAACCTTGGTGACATCGTGGTTGTGCTGGGCATGCGTCGTTACGCGCTGCGTGCCATGTCCTTGATAGGGCCTGAAATTCAGTTGCCAGACGGGCGAGCGGAAGATCTGCAGCTTGCTGAGCTCTGCGTCGTGGTGAATAAGAAGTTGGTCAATGGTCGAACCTTGATGCAACTGGCTCAAGATGCGGCGACCTCTGAACGGGCGCGAGGCGTGTTCGTGCAGCGAATCTCACGCGGCGGCCATGACTTGCCAATTACCCCCGCCACTGCCCTCCAATATGGCGATCTCGTGACCTTGGTGGGTACGGAGCCTGAATTGTCCCTGGCTGGCGAAGTGCTTGGCTCGGAGTTGCGAAAAGGCAGCTCAACGGATCTGGTATTCCTGGCCTTTGGCATTCTGGCTGGCCTGTTGATAGGTAGCATCAGTGCGCGCTTGGGCGATATCCCTATTTCACTTGGCAGCGGCGGTGGAGCGTTGGTCAGCGGCCTGGTCTGCGGGTGGATCAATGCGAAGCGTCCGACCTTGGGCCATATGCCAGATCAAGCCGTGCATTTGCTGAAAGATCTGGGGCTCGCTATTTTCGTCGCTTGTGTGGGCTTGTCGGCCGGACCGCAAGCCATTACTCTGATCCGAGAACATGGCGCCGTGTTGCCGGTGATCGGACTCTTGGTATCCTTGGGACCAGCCTGCCTGTCGCTGTGGGTCGGACACAAGTTGCTGAAAATTGAGGGCCCGTTATTGGTGGGTGCCATTGCGGGCCAGCATGTCAGTACGCCGGCTATCAGTGCAATTATGGCCACGAGTCGCAGTTCTGTGCCGTTACTGGGTTATACCGTTACGTACGCCATCGCTAACGTATTGCTGCCGGTACTCGGGCCCATCATCGTGTCATTGGCGTACCATTTGCGATAGAGCCGATCAAGGCGCTAGGCGCCTATAGCGGCCGATCAGGCATGCCCCGTCCACATGGGAGCAGGCTGTGCAAGTCGCTTCGTCACTACCATCCTCGGAGACAGAATGAATTACGTTACCCCGCTACCGGACTTCCGGTTCGCCCTCAAAGAACTCGCCGGTTTAGAAGATATTTTGAAACTTCCCGGTTTTGAAGAGGTGACTACGGACCTGGTAGACGCCATTCTTGAGGAGAATGGTCGTTTTGTTGAGCAAGCGTTAGCGCCTTTGAATGTCCCAGGCGACACCATCCCTCCGGTATGGAAAGACGGGCAGGTTACGACAACGCCTGGCTTTAAGCAGGGCTTTCGTGACTATGCCGCTGGTGGCTGGCAAGGCCTGCAGCATCCACCGGCTTGGGGTGGCCAAGGCTTGCCCAAGCTCGTGGCTGCAGCACCTGGTGAGAATATTCAGGCGGCCAGTCTGGCATTTTCCTTGTGCCCGATGCTGACTGATGGAGTCATCGAAGCACTGCTGACGGTCGGTACCGAAGAGCAACGACGCCGCTACGTCCCGAATTTAATCGGAGGGAAATGGACGGGCACGATGAACCTGACCGAACCGCAGGCAGGTTCAGATCTCGCCCAAGTCGCCACGCGCGCAGTACGCCAGGATGACGGCACATTTCGTATTTCTGGTCAGAAAATATTTATTACCTACGGTGAACACGATTTGGCGGAGAACATCATTCACTTGGTGTTGGCCCGTACGCCTGACGCGCCTGCTGGTGTAAAGGGCATTTCGCTTTTCATCGTGCCAAAATTCCTGGTGGAAGCGGATGGCAGCCTGGGTAAGCGCAACGACGTCTGGTGTGCGTCGCTAGAACACAAACTGGGTATTCATGGCAGCCCGACAGCCGTGCTCTTGTACGGTTCGGGCCAGGGCGATGTCGGCGAAGGCGCGGTGGGGTACCAGGTTGGCGAGCTGAATCGTGGGCTCGAGTACATGTTCATCATGATGAATGCGGCGCGCTTCTCAGTGGGCCAGCAAGGTATTGGCGTATCTGAGCGTGCCTATCAACATGCATTGGCCTATGCGCGTGAGCGCGTGCAAGGACGTGCGGTGGAAGGTTCGGCAGGTCCGGTAGCCATTGTTCGGCATCCTGATGTGCAGCGCATGCTGATGACCATGAAAGCGCTCACGGAAGCGGGGCGCGCCGTGTCTTATGTGGCGGCTGCCGCGCATGACAAGGGGACGCATCACCCTGATGCTGAGGTGCGCTCACGTAATCGAGCGTTCTACGAATATCTCGTGCCGATCGTCAAAGGTTTCTCTACGGAATCTGCGGTTGAAGTGGCCTCTTTGGGCTTACAGGTCCATGGTGGCATGGGCTTTATTGAAGAAACCGGTGCCGCGCAGTACTACCGCGATGCGCGAATCCTGCCGATCTACGAAGGCACCACAGCCATTCAGGCGAATGACCTGGTCAGTCGCAAGACCTTGCGCGATGGGGGCGCGACGGCGCATGCGTCCATCGCAGCCATGCGCGACACCTTGCGTGCGGTTGAGGCGGAATCGAATCGCTCTGATGCCGTTGATCGCGACGGATTACGTTTGCTGCGCGACAACCTCGATCAGGGCATTCAAGCGTATGAGGCGGCAGTCGAATTTATTTTGCAGCATGCCACGTCGAACGTGCGTGCCGTGTATCAGGGGAGCGTCCCTTATCTGATGCTGGCGGGTGTCGTGCACGGAGGCTGGCAGATGGCGCGCGCCGTACTGGTTTGCCGACGCTATCTTGCATCAGGTTCTACCGACTCGTTCTATCGGACAAAGCTGGCTACGGGCTTGTTCTATGCCGCGCATATTCTCCCTCGTGCTCTATCGCTGTCGGTAGCGGTGCGTGGCGGAGTGATCGCTGATGATTGCTGCACGCGAGCAGATATTGCATAAGGTTATATAACTTGCGTATTTCCCCGGCGAAAGGTTTGATGGAAAAATCGTCATCAATGCATTGCAGTTTGCAATCACGACGATTTCCGCCGCAGATGGCTCACGGAGCTGTCTGCAGGTTCCCCAACCTGAATGTGAATACAGGGAGACATCATGAGTCAACTTCGCCTGGGCGATACTGCCCCCGATTTCGAGCAAGAATCCTCCGCAGGCCCGATTCGTTTTCACGAGTATTTGGGCAATAGTTGGGGAGTGCTTTTTTCCCATCCGGCAGACTTCACGCCGGTGTGCACCACTGAGTTGGGCTACACCGCCAAGCTCGCTGATGAGTTTGCAAAGCGGAATGTGAAAGTGCTGGCACTGTCCGTAGATGATGCCGCTTCCCATACGAAATGGATTGATGACATCAACGACACGCAGTCCACCAAGGTCAATTTTCCGATCTTGGCTGACAAAGATCGCAAGGTGTCTGAGCTATACGACATGATTCATCCGAATGCTAGCGCCACGGCGACCGTGCGCTCGGTGTTCATCATCGATCCGAATAAGAAGGTGCGTTTGACGCTGACGTATCCCGCCAGCACGGGCCGTAATTTCAATGAGATATTGCGGGTGATCGATTCCCTGCAATTAACGGACTCCCACAGCGTGGCGACGCCCGTAAACTGGGAAGACGGTGATGACGTCATCATTGTGCCGTCGTTGCAAGACGAAGCCGTGATCAAACAGAAATTTCCCAAGGGATATAAGGCGGTTCGTCCTTATCTGCGAATTACGCCGCAACCTAACAAGTAAGTCCCCAAAGGGGCGCGAGCGACGCGTCTGAACCCAATTTTTTATGCCGCCTGTAGCGCCGCATTCCATGAAAATGGATGCGGCGTTTTTTTTGGAAAAATCCTCGCGCTATATGCCTAATAGCGATGAGCAATCAAAAAATGATTCGTTCCGTTCAGATCTGGCACACGCGACACTTGGTTTCACGTTGCCAAATACGCATAGGGAGATCGGGATGGGTTTCAAGAAGGCAGGTTGGTTGGCCGCCGCAGCATTGGCCGTATCTTTCGCAGCCGCGGCGCCCGTTCAGGCGCAGCAAAAGCAAACGTTGTTGAACGTCTCTTACGACCCCACACGCGAGCTGTATCGTGCCATCGATGAGGCCTTTGTTAAAGACTACAAAGCGAAGACCGGTGTGGATCTGACGCTTCGTCAATCGCACGGCGGTTCCGGGCGTCAAGCCCGTTCGGTGATTGATGGTCTGGATGCCGATGTCGTGACGCTGGCACTTGCGTATGACATCGATGCCATCGCTGATCGTGGCTTGTTGCCGGAGAACTGGCAAACGCGTCTGCCGCAGAATAGCTCGCCTTATACGTCCACCATTGTTTTCCTGGTGCGCAAGGGAAACCCGAAACAGATCAAAGATTGGGACGACTTGCTCAAAGACGGTGTGGAGGTGATTACGCCAAATCCAAAAACATCGGGTGGTGCTCGCTGGAATTATCTGGCGGCTTGGGCTTACGCGTTGGAAAAGAACGGGGGCAGCGAAGAGAAAGCCCGCGAATTCGTAGGAAATTTGCTCAAGCATGTGCCTGTGCTTGATACCGGTGCACGGGGCGCCACGACCACGTTCGTGGAACGTGGGGTGGGTGACGTGCTACTGGCCTGGGAAAACGAGGCTTTCCTGGCGCAGGAAGAACTTGGTCCAGACAAATTCGACATCGTGGTGCCATCGCTCTCTATTCTGGCTGAACCACCCGTCGCCCTCGTGGATAAGGTCGTAGACAAGAAAGGAACACGTGCGGCGGCACAGGCATACCTGGAATTCTTGTATACGCCCGCCGCTCAGGAAATTATCGCCAAGAACTATTACCGGCCTATCGATAAGACGGTGGCTGCCAAATACGAGGCGAAATTTCCGAAGGTGAAGTTGGTCACCATCGACGACAAGATTTTTGGTGGATGGCGCAAGGCGCAGAAAGATCACTTCAGTGATGGGGGCACCTTTGATCAGGTCTATCAGCCCCAAAAGAAATAACCTGAACCGGGATCGGATACTTCGATGAATACCTCTTCGGTTCCGGCGGCGAGAGGCGCGAAAGTGCCTCTCGCCGTTCGTCGACATCGACCCGGCGTGCTGCCGGGCTTTGGCATTTCTATGGGCTATTCGGTCTTGTACCTGAGCCTGTTGGTGCTGATTCCCTTAGCCGCGTTGCCCATAAAAAGTGCTGGCCTCGGGTGGCTAGGGTTTTGGGACACGGTGACGGCGCCGCGCGTCATGGCTTCCTACAAATTGACCTTTGGCGCCGCGTTAATTGCTGCGTTGGTGAATTTGGTTTTCGGAACCATTGTTGCGTGGGTACTGGTGCGCTATCGATTCGCGGGAAAGAAGATCATCGATGCGTTAGTGGACTTGCCTTTTGCGTTGCCCACTGCCGTGGCAGGTATTGCTCTGACGGCCTTGTATTCGAAGAATGGTTGGCTTGGCGCGCCGCTTGAGCAGTGGTTTGGTTTGAAAGTCGCATTTACGCCGCTTGGCATTGTTATTGCGCTGATCTTCATTGGCGTACCGTTTGTCGTGCGTACGGTCCAGCCCGTGCTGGAAGACGTGGAACGGGAGATCGAAGAGGCTGCCGCCAGCCTTGGCGCCAATAGATGGCAAACGGTACGTCGCGTATTACTGCCGGCGCTGCTCCCTGCATTGCTGACAGGTTTCGCGCTGTCGTTTGCACGCGCAGTGGGGGAGTATGGCTCGGTGGTGTTCATCGCCGGCAACATGCCGATGGTGTCTGAGATCACACCGCTCTTGATCATCTCGAAGTTGGAACAGTTTGATTACGCAGGCGCGGCCGCGATTGCGACCGTCATGCTGGTCGTGTCGTTTGCGCTGCTCTTGCTTATCAATCTATTGCAGGGCTGGCAGATGCGTAGAGGTATGGGGAAACTGGCATGAGTGAGATACGTCGTCCCGATCATTTGACGGAGCCTGCCTGGGTGCGCGGCGTGCTGATTTTTCTGGCGCTCGGCTTTCTGACGCTCTTTTTACTGATCCCCCTGGCCGCAGTGTTCGCAGAAGCGTTTAAGAAGGGCTGGCAGTTGTATCTGCGCGCCATCGTGGAGCCCGATGCACTGTCGGCCATCAGGCTGACCTTGCTCGTGGCGGCTATTGCGTTGCCAGTGAATCTTGTATTCGGTGTGGCGGCCGCATGGGCCATTACCAAGTTTCAGTTTCGAGGAAAGCAATTTTTGATCACCCTGATCGACTTGCCATTCTCTGTTTCCCCTGTTGTGGCTGGACTGGTTTTTGTGCTGCTGTTTGGCTCACAAGGTTGGTTTGGTGGGTGGTTGCAAGAACATGACATCAAGATTGTCTACGCCGTGCCTGGGGTGATTCTGGCTACCTTGTTCGTGACGTTTCCATTTGTCGCGCGCGAGTTGATTCCGTTGATGCAGGCACAGGGCAGCGAAGAAGAACAGGCTGCGCTGACCCTGGGTGCCAGTGGTTGGCAGATTTTCTGGCGGGTCACTTTGCCGAACATCAAATGGGGACTGCTGTACGGCGCCATTCTCTGCAATGCGCGCGCAATGGGCGAGTTCGGCGCGGTGTCGGTTGTGTCCGGACAAGTGCGTGGGCTGACCAACACGATGACCTTGCATGTGGAAATTCTCTACAACGAATATCAGTTTTCAGCAGCGTTTGCGGTGGCGTCCTTACTGGCGTTGCTGGCACTCGTGACCTTGTTGCTCAAGAACGTGGTTGAGTGGCGCAACGCGCGCGTGCTCGCTGCCGGTGAACTTCCGCTGGAATATCCGGGCCCTATTTCTACGACACCGGTCGCGGCATAACGGAGACCTCAGATGAGTATCGAAGTTCGCAATTTATCCAAACAGTTCGGCCCCTTTCGCGCGCTGAATGACATATCACTGCATATCGAAACGGGTGAGCTGGTGGCGTTGCTTGGTCCGTCGGGTTGCGGCAAAACGACGCTATTACGGGTGATTGCAGGGTTGGAATCTGCAGATAGCGGCAGCGTGCTGTTTGGCGGCGAGGACGCGACGGGTGTTGACGTGCGCCAGCGGCAAGTGGGTTTCGTCTTTCAGCATTACGCCTTGTTCAAGCACATGACTGTGTTTGAAAACGTGGCGTTCGGGCTGCGTGTGAAACACCGTTCCCAGCGTCCGTCTGAAGTGCAGATACAACGCAAGGTTCATGACCTGCTGAGCCTTGTGCAATTGGACTGGCTGGCAGACCGCTATCCGGCCCAACTGTCGGGCGGACAGCGTCAACGCATTGCCCTGGCGCGCGCCCTGGCAGTAGAGCCTCGCGTGTTGCTGCTGGATGAGCCCTTTGGCGCGCTGGATGCCAAGGTGCGCAAGGAGTTACGACGTTGGTTGCGTCGACTGCACGACGAACTGCATGTGGCCAGCGTGTTCGTGACCCATGACCAGGAAGAGGCGTTGGAGGTGGCAGACCGAGTGGTGTTGATGAATGCTGGTCGTATCGAGCAAGTGGGTACGCCGCGTGAAGTCTGGGAGGTACCCGCCACACCATTTGTCTACGGGTTTCTAGGCGATGTGAATCAGCTGCAGGGCATCGCTACGCGTGGCGTGTGGCAGGGCGGAGGGTTGTCATTGCCCGCTCCTGATCTGGCGTTCGCAGATCAGGAGCGGGCAACGGCCTATGTACGGCCGCATGAGTTTGAGATCGAACGCTATCGGCCGAATGCGCCGGGAATTTCAGTGCGCTTGAAGCACGTCTATCTGGCGGGGCCAAGTGCCTATCTGGAACTTGCTCAGCAGGATAGTGATGTGACGCTGGAAGCCGAAGTGCCTGAACATCTGTACCGAGAGCTTAATTTGCGCGAAGGAGAGGCCTTATTGGCTCGGCCGCGTCGTGCCCGGATTTTTGCCCAACCATCATGACGACCGATCCTACGCAAACCCTTAGCCCAGCCACGGCCGCTCGTTGGGATGAACTGCTGGGGCAACTGGCCCATATCGCACATCGATTTCCCGATGCGGCGCTCGCCTCTTCATTGGCAGCCGAAGACATGGTGCTTACGCATGCCGTTTTTACCGGCGGCCTGGAACTTGAGGTATTCACACTCGATACCGGGCGATTACACGTCGAGACCTTGGGGTTGCTGGATACCGTGAGTTCGCGCTACGGCAGGGCACTGACCGTTTTTCGTCCGGAGGAAACGGCTGTTCTCGCCCACGTTGCGGCTCACGGAAAATTTGGCTTCTACGAAAGCGTTGAGCTGCGCAAAGCCTGTTGTCAGATTCGAAAGGTCGAGCCACTTAAACGCGCGTTGCTTGGCCGTGGCGCGTGGATTACCGGTCAGCGCCGGTCGCAGTCGGCTACGCGGGTCGAGTTGCCAGATGAGGAACATGACGCCGTGTTTGGTCTGCACAAATTCAACCCTTTGGCCGCCTGGAGCGAGGAGGAAATCTGGAATGCGATTCATGCACTGGCCATTCCCTACAACCCTTTGCATGACCAAGGCTATCCGTCGATTGGGTGCGAACCCTGTACCCGCGCCGTGCGTGCAGGCGAGGATGTACGCGCCGGAAGATGGTGGTGGGAGTCCTCGGACTCAAAAGAATGCGGACTGCATGCGGGCAACCGGGTGGCCGTGAAGATTGTGGCGCACACCGCGTAAACGCTCACTCCAAGAAATCAGATTCTGTTCAGAGGATTTACTTATGTCTGCCGTCATCACTCGTAGCCATCTGGATTGGCTTGAATCGGAGGCCATCTTCATCATGCGCGAAGTGGCTGCCGAGTGCGAACGCCCGGTATTGCTGTTTTCGGGCGGCAAGGATTCTGTCGTGTTGCTGCGCCTGGCCGAGAAAGCATTCCGGCCTGGTCGCTTTCCTTTTCCTTTACTGCACATCGATACCGCTCACAATTTTGAAGAAGTCGTGGCGTTTCGCGACGCGCGGGCAACTGAGCTGGGCGAGACGCTGATCGTTCGAAGTGTTGATGATTCGATTGCGCGGGGCAGCGTGGTGCTGCGTCGGGAAACGGATTCCCGCAATGCGGCGCAAGCGGTCACGTTGCTTGAGGCCATTGAAGAGTTTGGCTTTGACGCCTGCATCGGGGGGGCCAGACGTGATGAGGAAAAGGCGCGCGCCAAAGAACGTATTTTTTCGTTTCGTGACGAGTTCGGCCAGTGGGACCCGAAGGGGCAGCGTCCGGAGTTATGGAATCTGTTCAACACCCGTGTTCATCGTGGCGAGAACATGCGCGTGTTTCCCATTTCGAACTGGACGGAACTCGATGTCTGGCAGTACATCCAGCGCGAGAAACTGGCCTTGCCGTCGATTTACTTCAGTCATACGCGCGACGTCGTCAAGCGTCGTGGACTTCTGGTACCGGTGACTCGGCTGACACCGCCGCAAGACGGCGAGCACGTGGAAAACCTGGCAGTGCGCTTTCGCACCGTAGGCGATATCTCGTGCACCTGCCCCGTCGAGTCGCTCGCGGCAGACACTGCAGCCATCATCGCCGAGACCGCCGTGACGGATGTCACCGAGCGAGGGGCGACCCGGATGGACGACCAGACTTCGGAGGCCTCGATGGAGCGCCGCAAGAAGGAAGGCTATTTCTAAATTTGAAGTCGCGCAGGCGCATAAACGGGCCGGCGCAGGGGATGCTCCATGAATGCTGTAAATGACTCTTTTCTTTCCGGTGCCGAGACGGGATTACTACGCCTGATCACGGCAGGCTCGGTCGACGATGGAAAATCGACCTTGATCGGCCGCCTACTTTACGACAGCAAAGGCGTGTTCGCCGATCAACTGGCGGCGATCTCGCGGGCGAAATATAAGCGCGTGGCAGGAGATGGCATCGATTTCGCTTTGCTGACAGATGGGCTGGAAGCCGAGCGTGAACAGGGCATCACGATCGACGTCGCTTACCGCTATTTCTCCACGCCATTACGCAAGTTCATCATTGCCGATGCGCCAGGGCACGAGCAATACACCCGTAATATGGTGACGGGCGCCTCTACCGCGGACGCAGCAATTATTCTGATAGACGCTACGCGTGCGGTAGACGGACAACTGCTGGCTCAAACCAAACGGCACAGCGCCATTGCCAAATTACTGGGCATCCGGCACATCGTAGTGGCGGTTAATAAAATGGATTTGCTGAACTGGGATCGCGATGTCTTCGAGCGTATCCGTGACGCCTACGCCGACCTGGCACGCCGTTTGAACATCGCACATTTTGACGTACTGCCTTTGTCGGCCCTGACTGGCGATAACGTCGTGACCTTGTCGGCGAAGACGCCTTGGTATCAGGGCCTGCCTTTGCTTAGTCTGCTGGAGTCGCTTGACCCTGCTGGTGATGGTCGCGAGTTGCCTTTGCGTTTTCCGGTGCAATGGGTGTCTCGCCATGATGGCGATCGTGCCGACGATTTTCGCGGATACGCGGGTCGCGTCGCTAGCGGAGTACTACGTCCGGGTGATGAGATTGTCGTGCAGCCGTCTGGGGTTCATGCGCGCGTGCAAGAGATCAGAGCCTTTGACCGTGCCGTGGATGCGGGCGTTGCTGGTGACTCGATTACGGTGGTGCTGGATCGAGATGTCGATGTGTCGCGTGGCGATGTGCTGGCGCACGCAGCCGCACCTGCGCAAGTGGGACGAGAGTTCGAGGCGGAGCTGTGCTGGCTAGATGCGCAAGCGCTGAACACGACGAGAAAGTACTTGCTCAAACACGGTACCAAACTGACTGCGGCCAAGATTCGTGCGGTGCATTCACTGCGTGATATCCACGAGCTTCAAGAGGTCGAGAACGCGGCTGGCACACTTCAGATGAACGAGATTGGACGTGTGGCATTGAGCACTCGTGACGCGTTGGCGGTGGATGATTACGATGATGTGCCAAGCACAGGAGCCTTTATTTTGATTGATGCCGTCACACATCAAACGGCCGCCGCAGGCATGCTGCGAGAAACCCGGGAAAGGCACTGACGTCTGAGCAACCTGTGAGCCGGCCAGCTTTTTCAGCATTGTTGTTTTTTAGCTAAACCCAATGCTGGCGCGGTCTGGCGGGCCATCCCACCAGGTGAAATCGAATTCTCCCTACGGGGGCTTCGTCTTGCGGTACAGTGGGGTTGTCGTTTGAAAAGAGATTGGTGCTTGCTAAAACTACTGTGTTTTTGTACAGTAGTTTCTATGGAACGCAGCAATCATTCTTTTCTCGCCGGTCTTGGGTCCCCGGCTACCGCCCCCACCGCCTTGCGCGGTAGGGGAGCGGTTACTAATGTGCGGCATCGCTTTGAGCAAACCGACCGAGTTCAGGTCGACGATGGCTGGTCTTCTTCCGGGCTGCCTGCCGATTTCACAGAAATCACCGACTCCACCAATTTCATTGAAGAAGCGGCTTCGGGTTGCGTTCCATCCGGTGTTGAGTCGTTGAGTACGTCGCGCGTTATTCCCATCCTGCCCGATTCACGAACCGATCCTGCACCACTTAAGACCTCGGTAACGGTAGAGCAGGCGCGCAAAGTACTCTCGCGTAATGATTCCCCTGATATTCCCTTCGAACAGGCCGTCAATCCGTATCGGGGGTGTGAACATGGTTGTGTGTATTGCTACGCGCGTCCCACCCATGCTTATCTGGGCTATTCCCCCGGGCTGGATTTCGAAACGCGCCTGATAGCCAAGGCCAATGCCGTGCAAGCGCTGCGCACGGAACTGTCCAAGCCCGGCTACAAGGTGTCGCCCATCAATATTGGTTCAGCAACAGACGCCTACCAGCCTATTGAGCGCGAATGGCGTCTCACGCGTGGTTTGCTGGAGCTGATGCTCGAAACGCGCCATCCGCTCACCATTGTCACAAAGAGTGCCCTGGTTACACGCGATATTGACCTCTTGGCGGCGTTGGCCAAGCAAAATCTGGTCACGGTTTACGTCAGCGTCACTACGTTGGATGCGGGCATGGCACGCACGCTGGAGCCTCGGGCGGCTGCGCCTTGGCGTCGCCTGGAAGCCATCCGCACCCTGACGCAGGCAGGCGTACCTGTAGGCGTCTTGGTGGCGCCGGTCATTCCTTTCATCAATGATGAATCCATGGAGCACATCCTGCAGGAGGCACGCGGGGCTGGTGCGAATTACGCCAGCTATACCGTGTTGCGGCTGCCGTGGGAGGTAAAGACCTTGTTTGAAGATTGGCTCAACGCTCATTTTCCAGACCGTGCGCAACGTGTGCTTCATGGCATCGAAGACATGCGAAACGGGCGTCGCAACGATCCCAACTTCGGGTCGCGTATGCGCGGCACTGGCGTCTGGGCAGATTTGCTGCGCCAACGATTTTCACTGGCCACTCGCAAGCTGGGCTTGAACCGCAGTCGGTGGCAGTTGGACACGCAACACTTTCGAGCCCCAGTGCTTGAATCTCCCCTTTTTCAATCCTCGGTCGGCGCGAAAGCGTCGGCAGGGGTCCCTCTTTCTGGTGCGCCTTCATCCGCAGACAGCAACAGTGTCTCTGGACGAGTCAGCGGCCGGTTGCGCGCCGTCGCGGCAGGGCAGTTGTCGTTGTTCGATTAACGCGCTTGGCTTATTTCTTTGCCTACAGGAGTTCACAATGAACATCGCAAATATCTCCTCCCTGCCGCTGTCCCCTGATTCAACCGGGGCTATTCGTCGGGCGTTGCGCAGTGCCATGCTTGGCGTGCAGACGCTTGGCGGCAGCATTGGTGGTACGTGGGCAGGGCGTAGGCCCACCAGGCCCATAGCCGTGTCCAGACGCGCCACTGCTGCCAGCCAGAGCGCTGATGCTGTGGTCGATCTCTCAATGCCTGCCAAATGGCCCTTCCCGCCTGTGCAGCCCTCCGAGACAGAGCCTGTTGATGCGCCGCCAGCGTTTACGGCACGCAATTGCTCCATTGGGGATGCCAAGACAGAAAGCGTGTCTGATCAGGTCACCCTTCGTGTCATGGTGACCGACATTCTCATGGTTCTCGCGTGGGGCGCAATTATTCCCGGCCTGTTGTGGCTAGGGGCAGCAGCAGGTTTCTGAGGCATTCGGCTTCAATAATCGTCCGTATTAGAACGTTGCATTGCAGCCCTGAGGGACGCCATGCCGAACATGCAGCACGGGCAGTAGGCGAATCAGCTCGAACCCAGCAGCACCACGCCAATCAGAATGGCCACGCAGCCGGCCAATCGTCCGGGGCCAACTTTCTCGCGTAGCAAGAACATGCCGGCCAGAGTGCCGAGCATCATCGACATTTCTCTTGCGGGTGCCACGAGACTCAGCGGCGCACCATTGCGCAAGGCATAGAGCACCAAGATGTATCCCAGTGGCGACAGAAAGCCCACAGCGAGGGCGAGGTGCCAATAGCCGCGCATGGACTCCCAGCTTTGGGCGCGCCGGCGCAGCATGTGAGGTGCCATGATGGCGGTACGGGTCACGCAAGTGAACCAATCAAATAGCACGGGCATGATCAGCAGGACCTTCACACCATAGGCGTCGACGACGGTATACGCCGCAATGAACAAGCCAATGACAATGCCCCAGCGCACACCGACCCAGGCTTGTGGCTGGCTGAAAATAGCGAGCCGTCCCTGGGTAGCTATCAGTAATACCCCGATGACAACGCACAACATGCCGCCAATGCCGGTGGCGGTGGCGGGTTCATTGAGCAAAATGAATGCGCCGGTAGTCGAGAGTAGGGGGCCGGTACCCCGCGCAATGGGGTACACCACTGACAGGTCTGCCACCTGATAACCGCGTTGCAGGCAAAGGCTGTAGCCCAGATGCAACAAGCTGGAGGTGAAAATGGCGGCTACCACCGGCCAGCTCCAGGTCATTCCCTCATGGAAGAGCACCCAGATGACCCATGGTGCATAGAGCACTGTGGCGCAAAGTCCATAGGCAAATACAAAGGGGGCACCGACCATGGCCGCCCGCTTGGCTAAGAGATTCCACGTGGCGTGGGCAATCGCAGCCAGGACAACCAATATCAGGGACGTATACGTCATGAGGGAACTACGCCAATATGACGTGTTTGTGACAGAGTGGCAAAGGGTAGCGCAAATGTGCTGACCGAGTGGGATTCTACTTGAGGTTCCTAGCATGTTTTGGTGTAGAATGCTGGGTTTGCTAAATCTCATCCTCTGCTTGCGATTTTGAATACAAAAAGTTGAGCAAAATGGATGCTGGGTGGGGCAGGTTAATAAGGCTTTAGGATCTACATCCGCATTAGGATGAAATTTTCTTGGAGTCACCTCCCGTCCAGACATCTGCTTGATTCAACATTCAAAAATTGAACGGCAAAGTCAGCGGTGCCTTTCTTGGGCGCTGCCAATTCGCAAGGCATGATGATCTAGGAGTTCTTATGAACCTTATCGCTATCCTGGAACAAGAAGAAATTGCTCGCCTGACCGGCGGCGTTCCTCTGACCCAATTCGCTCCTGGCGACACCGTTGTTGTCAGCGTGAACGTCGTTGAAGGCACCCGCAAGCGCGTGCAGGCCTTCGAAGGCGTTGTTATCGCCAAGCGTAATCGCGGCCTGAATTCCGCTTTTATCGTTCGCACGATTTCGTCGGGTG
>JBEBWV010000099.1:0-20098 GCA_040391965.1 Achromobacter deleyi
CAGCGCCAGACCATACCAATTAAACAGGTGCATGCATGACGCAGGATTTCGCTTCGGCAGTCTCAGGCAGTGCCGCCAGCGTGGTGGCATCCTCCGGCAAAATCGGCGCGGGCTTGCGCGAATTGCGCGAGACCAAGGGCTGGTCGCTGGATGAGGTGTCCAGTCGGATCAAATTTTCGTCCAAACAAATTGAAGCTCTCGAAAACGAACAATGGGCAGATCTGCCTACTGGCGTTTCCTTGCGCGGGCTCATCCGCAACTATGCGCGCTTGCTAGGCACGGATTCAGATGCAATGGTCGAGTCCCTCGATCCTAAGTCTCGAGCAACCGGGCCCGTACGGATCAGTCCCGGTTCTTTGCATTCTGCACACTCCATTCCGCAAAGCAGCACGGACGACGAGCGTTCCTCCGGTACGTCCTGGGGATGGCTCATTGCTATCGTCCTCGTGCTGGTTGCCGCCGCCACTTATGCCTTCTGGCAGGGTTGGTTGCCACGGCAGTGGTTGCCGTTTGAGTGGCTGCCCAAGCCAACCAAGTAATTCAATCATCCAGCCCATGCAAGATTCGTCTTTGTCTGACCAGGATTCAGCGCCACCGGCCGTCGGTGCAGCGCAACGTCGTGCGACGCGCTCCGTGGCGGTAAGGTGGGGTGATCAAGTCGTTATGGTCGGCGGTAATGCCCCGATCGTGGTGCAGTCCATGACCAATACCGACACCGCTGATGCCATTGCGACTGCAATTCAAGTGAAAGAACTCGCACAAGCGGGATCCGAGCTTGTTCGCATTACCGTTAATACGCCTGAGGCCGCGCGTGAAGTCATTGCGATTCGTGAGCAACTGGATCGAATGGGTGTTTCCGTGCCTCTGGTCGGTGACTTCCACTACAACGGCCACAAGCTGCTGACACAGTTTCCAGAGTGCGCGCAAGCATTGTCCAAGTACCGGATCAATCCGGGAAACATGGGTGGTGGAAAGCGGCGTGATGATAATTTCGCCCAAATGATCGAAGTGGCCTGCCGCTACGACAAGCCTGTGCGCATCGGTGTCAATTGGGGTAGCCTGGATCACGAACTCATGGCTCGCAAGATGGACGAAAATAGTCGTCGCTCGCAGCCTTGGGAGGCCCAGGCTGTCATGCGCGATGCATTGGTTGTGTCCGCGATCACTAACGCTGAGCGTGCAGAAGAGTTGGGTTTGCGTCGTGATGCCATCATTCTGTCTTGCAAAGTGAGTCATGTGCAGGATCTGATTGCCGTGTACCGCGATCTGTCCGCGCGCTGTGACTATCCATTGCATTTGGGGCTCACAGAAGCTGGCATGGGAAGCAAAGGCATCGTCGCGTCTACGGCGGCGCTATCGGTGCTGTTGCAGCAAGGTATTGGCGACACCATTCGAATTTCGCTCACGCCGGAGCCAGGTGGCGATCGCACACGCGAAGCTATTGTTGCGCAGGAAATTCTTCAAACCATGGGCTTGCGTGCCTTTACTCCCATGGTGGTTGCTTGCCCGGGTTGCGGGCGCACCAGCAGTACCTTATTTCAGGAATTGGCTGACAGCATCCAATCGTATTTGCGCACCCAGATGCCCATCTGGCGTGGCCAATACCCAGGTGTTGAAAGTATGAATGTGGCCGTGATGGGCTGTGTGGTTAACGGTCCTGGCGAAAGCCGCCACGCTGATATCGGCATCAGCTTGCCGGGCACGGGCGAAGTGCCCGCTGCGCCGGTGTTCGTCGACGGTGAGCGCACTGTGACCCTCAAGGGTGATCACATTGCCGAGGAATTCCAAGCCATCGTCGAAGACTATGTCGCGCGCCGTTACGGCGCGCGTGCTTCTCACTAAAAGTAAGGGTGTAGCCGCTATTTGCGCCGCATGGCGCATGGCGGCATGATCAAGATGACGCAAGCTTTCCAAAAAGTCTCCGCTATTCGCGGCATGAATGACGTATTGCCCGGGGCCAGCGCCCAATGGGAGCAATTCGAGGAAATCGTGCGCGGCTGGTTGCGTAGCTACGGCTACCGCAACGTGCGCACGCCTGTGCTTGAACAAACCCGTCTCTTTACGAGAGGTATCGGAGAAGTCACCGATATCGTCGAAAAAGAGATGTACTCCTTCACTGATGCGCTCAATGGCGAGTCGCTGACAATGCGACCGGAAATGACGGCCGGCATTGTCCGCGCGACCATTGAACACAACATGCTTTATGACCGCCAACATCGGGTGTATTCGATTGGTCCGGTGTTCCGTCATGAGCGTCCTCAGCGCGGCCGTTATCGCCAGTTTCATCAAATTGACGTTGAAGCGCTGGGCTTTGCGGGTCCTGATGTTGATGCCGAACTCATCGTCATGCTGGCCCGGCTGTGGAAGCTGCTTGGCTTGAAAGATGTGCGTTTGGAGCTCAATTCATTGGGTCAACCAGCCGAGCGTGCGGCGCATCGTGCCGCATTGATCGAGCATTTGGAGCTCCATCGTGAGCTGCTGGACGAAGACGGTCAGCGTCGTATGTACAGCAACCCGTTGCGTGTGCTGGATACCAAAAACCCAGCCATGCAAGACATGGCCAACGCGGCACCTCGCTTGTTTGATTTCCTGGGCGAAGAGTCGCGCGCGCATTTCGAAGGCGTATGCCAACGACTTGCTGATGCTGGCATCGAATACACCCTCAATCCTCGCCTTGTGCGTGGGTTGGACTACTACAACCTGACCGTATTCGAATGGGTAACCGACCGTCTCGGTTCCCAGGGAACGGTATGTGGCGGCGGCCGCTACGATGGCCTGATCGAGTTGTTAGGTGGCAAGCCAGCGCCAGCGGTTGGGTTTGCCATTGGTATGGAACGATTGCTCGATCTCTGGGAACAGAGCGCTGAACTGACTCAGCCGGCAGAGTGCGAGGTATACATTGCGCACCAAGGCGAAGAGGCACAGCGCCTGGCTGCAAGCATTGGCGAACAACTGCGTGATGCGGGCCTGTCCGTGATCGTGCATGCGGGTTCCGCAAGTTTCAAGTCGCAATTCAAGCGCGCTGACACCAGTGGTGCTCGTGTTGCGGTTATTCTTGGCGCCGACGAAGTGGCCTCGCAAGTGGCTAGCGTCAAGTTCCTGCGTGCAGATTCGCAGGGTGATGCTGCTCAGCAGAAAGTCCCGCTGGCTCAATTGGCTGAAGTGTTGAAACTCAAGGGTTAGGATGGCATACGATCTCGAAGAGCAGGAAAAACTCGACGCA
Organism: Achromobacter deleyi; assembly: GCA_040391965.1. Taxonomy (GTDB): domain Bacteria; phylum Pseudomonadota; class Gammaproteobacteria; order Burkholderiales; family Burkholderiaceae_B; genus Achromobacter; species Achromobacter deleyi_B. Next base: position 3,224 of record JBEBWV010000099.1, read on the forward strand.
ATCAAAGCGTGGTGGGGTCGATACGGCACCCTCGTAGTGACGTTGTTCGCCGCGATTGCCTTGGCGTCGGGCGGTTGGTGGGGTTGGAAGGCCTATCAGTCGCATCGCTCGAATCAGGCTATGGGCTACTTCGAAGCCCTTGAAGATGCTGCGCGCCTCGGTGGTACGGACGCGTCTGTTCGAATCAAAACTGCGTCGGCCACCTTGCGTGACCAATTCCCGACCACGGGATACGCTGCGCGCGGTGCGTTGGTCGCTGCGCAAGCGCTGCAAGCACAGAAAGATGTGGATGGCGCTCGTGAGCAATTGGAATGGTTAGCCTCCCAGGCCAAACAGCCCGCCCTGCAGCCGGTTGCCCGTCTGCGATTGGCTGGCTTGTTGCTGGATCAGAAGCAATATGACGCAGCGTTAGCGCAACTGAAAGATGCGCCCGCGTCGTTTGCAGCGCTGTTTGCAGATCGCCGTGGTGACATTCTCGCGGCTCAGGGCAAGCAGGATGAAGCTCGCGCGGCGTGGAAGACTGCAATAGAAGGTATGGGGCCGGCGAATCCGTTGACCCAAGTCGTGCAATTGAAACTGGATTCCCTGAGCGGAGCGTGATTCTGATGCGTAAATTTGCTTCTAGCCGTACCCTGCGTTGCGCCCTTTTTCTGGCTGGCGCGCTGGCCTTGGGCGGCTGCTCAATGTTCTCCAATGACGATGGCCGCTACACGCCTTCGCCGCTGACTGAATACGCGCCCGGGATGTCCGTGCGCCAGGTCTGGTCTGCATCTATTGGTAGTGGTTCGGGTTTGGGTTTTGCACCGAGCATCGTCGGTGAGTCTGTCTACGCGGCTGCGCCTGATGGTTCGGTTGGCAAGTTTGACCTGGCTAGCGGACGAGTCATCTGGAAGGGAAGCGCCGGCATGAAGTTGTCGGCAGGTGCCGGCAGTGATGGCACGACAACCGTTGTGGCGTCGCCAGACGGCGACGTCATCGCCTTTGATGACACCGGCAAGATCAAGTGGAAAGTGCGTGCAACAAGCGACGTCACCGTGCCGCCAGTTGTCGGCTATGGCATTGTGGTTGTGCGCAGTGGTGATTACCGCATTCAAGCCTTTGATATCAAGAACGGTGAGCGCGTCTGGAGCGTACAACGCCCCGGCCCGGCACTGGCGCTGCGTAGCAGCTCGCAAATGGTTCTGGCCGAAGGCCTGGTCATTACAGGGCTTCCGGGCGGTAAGTTGTTGGCAATTGCCGCAGACAGCGGTAACGTCCAGTGGGAAGGCACCGTCGCTACCCCGAAAGGCGGCAGCGACCTTGAGCGTTTAACAGACGTGGTCGGTGTCCCACGCATTGCTGGTGCATTAATGTGCGCGGTCGCCTACCAAGGGCGTATTGTGTGTTTTGATGTCTCGGCGGGTGGTCGCCCGATCTGGGCGAAAGACTTCTCCAGCGTTAGCGGTATGATTCTCGATGACCGCTTCGCTTATTCGCCAGATCAAAACAGCGTAGTTAGCGCTTTTGCGCTAGATAACGGTGCCAATGTCTGGAAGCAAGCCGCACTGAAGAATCGTCGGGTCACCGCTCCCGCCCTGTTGGGTAGCGCCGTTGCAGTCGGCGATCTCGACGGCTACGTGCATTTCCTGTCGCGCAGCGACGGCAGCCTCAAGGCTCGCCTGTCGGTTGGCGGCGGTGCGGTGGTGTCGCCACCGCAAAGTACACCCCAAGGGGTGCTGGTACAGACGGGGAATGGCAACCTCGTTATGATCGGCACCAACTAAAACCCCTTAAGAGCAAAGCCTTACACCGTGTCCTTTAAGCCTGTCGTCGCCCTTGTCGGTCGCCCCAATGTGGGTAAATCGACGCTTTTCAACCGCCTGACGCGATCGCGTGCTGCGCTGGTAGCCGATTATTCGGGCCTTACCCGCGATCGCCATTATGGTGAGGGCAGGGTGGGCGAGATCCCCTTTATCGTCATCGATACAGGGGGCTTTGAGCCTGTTGCCAAAGATGGCATCCTGCTCGAAATGGCTCGCCAAACTCGGCAAGCTATTGCGGAAGCTGATCTCGTCATCTTTCTGGTTGATGCTCGTGCTGGCATCAATAGTCATGATCACGAGATTGCCAAGCTATTGCGCAAGTCCGGTCAGCAGCGAGTGCTGCTGGCTGTGAACAAAGCCGAAGGCATGGGCGTGGGCACGGCTGTGAGCGAGTTCCATGAACTCGGTCTGGGCCAGCCTTATCCTATTTCAGCCGCACACGGTGATGGCACGGTCGATCTCATCGAGATCGGGCTCCAGGGCCTGGCCGAGCCAACTCCCGAAGAGGAAGACGGCCTCGAGCTTCCACATGACCATCGCATCAAGTTGGCCATTGTCGGTCGCCCGAACGTAGGCAAATCGACGCTTATCAACACCCTGATGGGTGAAGAGCGCGTGATTGCATTCGACTTGCCCGGAACAACGCGCGACGCTATCGAGATCGAATTCGAACGTGACGACAGAAAATACACCCTGATCGACACTGCCGGCTTGCGTAAGCGCGGCAAGGTTTTCGAAGCGGTGGAAAAGTTCTCTGTCATCAAGACGTTACAGGCCATCGAGGCCAGTAACGTCGTGCTGCTAATGCTTGATGCGCACGGTGAAATTTCGGAACAAGATGCGCACATTGCCGGCTTTGTTCTCGAAACCGGGCGTGCCGTGGTGGTTGCCATCAATAAGTGGGACGGAATCGACGGCGAACAGCGCGAGCGTATCGAACGCGAGTTCCAGCGTAAGCTGCGCTTTCTTTCTTTTGCCAAGATGCACACCATCTCGGCATTGCGCGGCCAGGGCATCAAACCCTTGCTGAAATCCGTCAATGAAGCGCATGCTGCCGCGTTTGCCAAACTGTCCACGCCGAAGCTGACGCGTGAGCTTCAGTTGGCAGTGGAACAGCAGCAGCCGCCTCGCAAAGGAATCTTCCGCCCCAAGATGCGCTACGCGCACCAGGGTGGACAAAATCCTCCGCTTATTGTCATTCACGGCAACGCGCTTGATGCTATTGCCGATCCGTATCGTCGTTACCTCGAAACGCGTTTCCGCAATGCGTTCAAGCTTGCCGGGACGCCTTTGCGTATTGAATTCAAGTCTTCACACAATCCTTACGCGCCGGAAAATTGATTCATGAGCCGTTTCTGGAGTCCTGTTGTCGGGACGCTTAGCCCGTACGTGCCGGGCGAGCAACCCAAACTGCAGAATCTCGTCAAGCTCAATACAAATGAACATCCCTTTGGGCCATCGCCCAAAGTGCTGGCCGCGATTAGATCAGCGTGTGACGACACGCTGAAGCTCTACCCTGATCCTGGTTCAGATCGGCTCCGTCAAACCATTGCGAATGAGTTCGGTGTTCAGACGGATCAGGTGTTTGTCGGCAACGGCTCAGACGAAGTGCTCGCACATGCCTTTCTGGCATTGCTCAAGCATGATCGGCCCCTCAAGTTCCCCGATATCACCTATAGTTTTTATCCAGTCTATTGCGGCTTGTACGAAATCGCATTTCAGACCGTCCCGCTGACCCATGACTTCAGGATCCATGTCGAAGACTATCTTCCTGGTCATGGCGAGTCTGCTGGTGGCATCATCTTTCCGAATCCCAATGCCCCGACCGGCTGCGCACTGAGCGCCGCTGAGGTTGAACGCATTGTTGCCGGGAATCCGGATATTGTGGTCGTCGTCGACGAGGCATATGTCGATTTCGGAGCCCAGTCCGTAGTGAGTTTGACGGCGCGCTACGACAATCTTCTTGTTGTGCAAACCCTTTCGAAATCACGTTCACTGGCTGGCTTGCGTGTCGGCTTTGCCGTGGGTAGCCGCGTGCTGATCGAAGCCATGGAACGAGTTAAAAATAGCTTTAACTCTTATCCCGTTGATCGCCTGGCTCAGGAAGGCGCAATTGCCGCTATCGAGGACACCGAATATTTCGAGAAAACTCGTGCCGCCGTAATCGCCACGCGCGAGAGCATGAATGTCGAATTGCGTGCGTTAGGCTTCGAAGTCCTGCCCTCGGCTGCTAATTTTGTATTCGCGCGACATCCCCAGCATGATGCGGAAAAATTGACGGCGGCCTTACGTGAGCGCAGCATCATCGTGAGGCATTTTCGTCACGAACGCATTAACCAATTTTTAAGAATTACCGTAGGTACTGACGAGCAGTGCGGCTTGCTGCTCAATGCCCTGGCAGACATTATTTCTAACTAAAGGCGATGTCCGTATTCGGTTAACTCTGGTGTCAACTTTTGCAGGTAGCACAAGTAGCACCGCCCGGGAAAACCCTGTAGAGTACGTATTTCGTCGTCTGCCACCACTCAAAACAAACAAATGGAGCCTGGCCAATGAGCAATAAAGGGCAAACTCTGCAAGATCCGTTCCTGAACACGCTGCGCAAAGATCATGTGCCCGTGTCGATTTATCTGGTGAACGGTATCAAGCTTCAAGGGCAAATCGAATCTTTCGATCAATACGTGGTGCTGCTGCGCAATACGGTTACGCAAATGGTGTACAAGCACGCCATTTCTACCGTGGTGCCTGCCCGTGCTGTCAATTTCCAAGTGGAAGTCCCTGCTGAATAATCTCGCTCCAGCTTTACCTTTTATTGCCCGCCGCACCGTTCGTGTTGGCGGGCATTTTCGCTTTGGCTCCAAGAAGGTGCATGTATGCGCGCACTGATTATTAGCGTTGATCTAGGTGATCCAGACCTGGAGGCTCATGCCGAAGAGTTCGCCATGCTGGCCAAGGGTGCGGGTGCTGAAATCGTAGGCACGCTTACGGCTCGCCGTGACCGACCCGATGCCAAGTTTTTCATTGGATCTGGCAAAGCCGATGAGGCGAATGCCATGGCCCAAGCCCTGCTGGCAGATATTGTCTTGTTTGATCAGCCGCTGTCGCCTGCACAACAGCGCAATCTCGAGCGTGTCTTGAACCTGCGCGTCGTAGACCGTGTGGCATTGATCCTCGATATTTTCGCGCTACGTGCGAAGAGCCATGAAGGCAAGTTGCAGGTCGAACTTGCCCAACTCCAGCATTTGTCGACCCGCCTGACTCGCATGTGGTCTCACTTGGAACGTCAGCGTGGTGGTATCGGTATGCGCGGCCCAGGCGAGTCGCAGTTGGAAATGGATCGCCGCATCATTGTCGACAAGATGAAGTTGCTTCGTGAGCGGCTTCGTCGTCTCGAGCGACAGCGCACCACGCAACGACGTGCGCGCGCCCGCAGCGGTGTGTTGTCAGTGTCTTTGGTGGGCTATACCAACGCCGGTAAATCTACGCTCTTCAATGCCCTGACGCGCGGTGAGGCCTATGTTGCCGACCAGCTCTTTGCAACCCTGGACACGACAACGCGTCGTATCTGGATTGAAGGCGCGGGCTCCGTCGTAGTTTCTGATACAGTCGGTTTCATCCGAGATCTGCCTCACGGTCTGATCGCGGCATTCCGCGCCACGCTCGAGGAAACCGTGCATGCAGATCTGCTTTTGCACGTCGTAGATGCGGCCAGTCCGCAGCGTGACGAACAGGTATTTGAGGTCAACAAAGTGTTGGCTGAAATCGGAGCTGCCGAGGTTCCGACTATCCTCGTGTACAACAAGATAGATAGGGCAGGGTTAGAGCCCAGGGTTGAGCGCAACGCCCATGGTACGATTGCGCGAGTATTTGTAAGCGCCACCGAGCGCGCCGGTCTTGATGCGTTGCGCGGGGCAATTGCAGAGGTCGGCCAGATTGTGGGAAACAATGCCTCGAATTTTCAAACTCTTCAATCTGAATGACCCCGGCTGGGGTCGTGGCAACAATAACGGCTCCGAGCCACCGCCGCGGCGGCCTAAAGGCAATGGAGACGGCCCTCCAGACCTCGACGAGGTCTGGCGCGATTTCAATAATCGCATCGGCGCAATATTTGGCCGTAAGGGTGGCGGTAACGGTAACAACCGTCCGCCTAGCCGTGGCGGCTTGACGCCTCCGTCTGCGCGCGGCACGCGCATAGGCGTTGGGGTCGTCGCTGTCGTTGCCGTGGGCCTGTGGCTTGCCAGTGGCTTCTACATCGTCCAGGAAGGCCAGGTCGCTGTCGTCACCCAGTTCGGCAAGTACAAGAACACGACTCAGGCCGGCTTCCAATGGCGCATGCCGTTTCCCATCCAGAATCAGGAAATCGTCAACGTGTCGCAATTGCGCACGTTCGAGGTGGGCTTTCGGGGTGGTTCGCGCAATAAAGTGCTGACTGAATCCTTGATGCTCACGACGGACGAGAATATCGTCGATATGCAATTTGTCGTGCAATATCGTCTGCGCGCAGATGGCGCACCTGATTACCTCTTCAAGACACGCGATCCGGACGAGTCCGTCCGTCAGGTGTCAGAAGCAGCCATGCGTGAAGTCGTCGGTCGCAAGACCATGGACTTCGTGTTGTACGAAGGCCGTACTACGGTTGCCAACGAAGTTCAGGCCTTGATGCAGCAAATTCTTGATCGCTACCAGACCGGCATTCAGGTCAGTACGGTTGCTATCCAGAACGTGCAGCCGCCTGAGCAGGTTCAAGCCGCGTTCGATGACGCAGTCAAGGCTGGTCAAGATCGTGAGCGTCAAATCAACGAAGGTCAGGCTTACGCCAATCAAGTTGTGCCACTGGCTGCTGGTCAGGCATCACGCATGATCGAACAGTCTGAAGGTTACAAGGCGAAGGTCGTCGGCGACGCGCAAGGTAATACTTCGCGCTTCACGAGTATTCTCGGTTCCTACGAAAAGGCGCCGGAAGTCATGCGTCAACGTATGTATCTGGAAAGCATGCAAGACATCTTTACGCGAGCCAGCAAGGTTATGGTCGACACCAAGAGCAACAACAATATGTTGTATTTGCCTCTTGATAAGCTCATGCATCAGGCCGCCCAGGATGCAGGAAAGTCAGCCGTGGGCAACCCCGGTTCACCTGCGCTGATCAGTCCGCCCATCCAGCCGCCGCTACGCAGCAATGCGGCAGTGCCGGTTGCCCCTTCTTCCGGCAGCAGCAATAGCAATGCGCTGCCTCGCGACCGTACGTCGCGCTAATCCGGAGAAGCCCTGATCATGCAACGTCTTATTCCTTACCTGGTTGGCCTCCTCATTGCGTTGGCCGTTTTGTCTTCCAGCATGTTTATCGTGCGCGAGCGCGATTTCGCACTGGTGTTTTCTTTGGGTGAAGTCCGAAAGGTCATTAGCGAGCCGGGTCTTTATTTCAAGCTTCCACCGCCGTTCCAGAACGTGGTGCCGCTCGACAAGCGTCTGCTCACCATTGAAACGAATGAAGCTGAGCGTATTCAGACTTCCGAAAAGAAGAACCTGCTTATCGATTCATTCGTGAAATGGCGCATCGCAGATCCGCTCCTTTACTACGTAACCTTCGGTGGCAACGAGCGTGCTGCACAGGAACGTCTTCAGGCACAGATTCGTGATGCCCTGAACGCCTCCGTGAACGTGCGCACGGTGCGAGAGGTCTTGTCCACCGATCGCGATAAAGTCATGGCCGAAATCCTGACGAACGTCGCAACGCGAGCCAAGCCTTTGGGTGTCGAAATCGTTGACGTTCGTTTGCGTCGTATCGAGTTCGCACCTGAAATTTCCGAATCGGTTTATCGCCGTATGGAAGCTGAGCGTACTCGTGTGGCCAATGAACTGCGTTCTATCGGTGCTGCGGAAGGCGAGAAGATTCGCGCCGATGCAGATCGTCAGCGTGAAGTCATCATTGCCCAGGCTTATGCGCGTGCGCAGGCCATCATGGGTGATGGCGATGCTGCTGCTGGCGCTATTTACGCCGAAGCGTATGGCAAGAACTTGCCGTTCTATACCTACTACAAGAGCCTGGAAGCCTACCGTGCCTCGTTCTCCAAACCGAGCGATGTCCTGGTGGTTGATCCTAGCTCCGAGTTCTTCCAGTACTTGAAGAGCCCGACGGGATCCACGCCTGCGCAAGCGGGGGTAGCTCCGAAGTAATGGCTTGGTTTCTAGCTGGCGAAAATTGTTCAACCATGTACAATACCCCGTAAGCTAGAAAACATTCCGCAAGCGGCTGAGCGGGCTTACGCCCTCTCAGCCGCTTTTTCTTTGGGCGACGCCCACGTATCTCTAGGCGTTTCAGGTATATATTCATGGGTAACTGGTTGCTGCCCGAGAGCCTTGCCGATATTCTTCCGGCCGAGGCTCGGCGCATCGAGGAATTGCGTCGCGAACTTCTCGATCTTTATCGTACATACGGATTCGAGCTGGTCGCGCCTCCCCTGGTCGAATACATCGATTCATTGCTGTCCGGTACGGGCAGTGATTTGAATCTGCGTACTTGTAAGCTGATCGACCAGCTTTCCGGTCGCACCCTTGGGGTGCGTGCTGACATGACGCCGCAAGTCACTCGAATTGATGCGCATTTGCTGAACCGTGCAGGTGTCACGCGATTGTCCTATTGCGGCACTGTTTTGCACGCACGTCCGGCGAATTTACTGTCCAGTCGCGAGTTGCTGCAGATTGGGGCCGAAATTTACGGGCATGCGGGTTTTGAGGCTGATCTGGAGGTTATCCAGTTGCTGCTCGAAACCGTTGCAATCGCCGGGGTTAATAATCCGCGGCTAGATTTGTGCCACCCGGGCGTGCTGCGCGGTATTCTTGAGTCAGATGCGGCTGCCGCTGCGCGATCGGAAGACATTATCCGTTTGCTGCGCGAGAAAGATGTGCCCGGATTGGCAGAATTGGCTGAACGTGTGCAAGGCATGCGCGCTGAGACCCTAAAGGCATTGCAACTGCTGCCAAGCCTTTATGGCGGGCAGGATGTAATCAAGCGGGCGCGACATGAATTGCCGCTGCTGCCTAAAGTTGTCGCCGGTCTAGATGCGCTTCAGGCGGTCATTGACGCCATGCCCGGTGTGGCATTGGGTGTCGATCTCGCCGATGTGGGTGGCTATGGCTACCATTCCGGCGTTACCTTTGCGCTGTACGCAGAGGGTTGGCATGACGCGCTTGCTAGTGGCGGCCGTTATGACGATGTCAGTCTGGCATTCGGGCGTGCGCGTCCTGCTACAGGATTCAGTCTTGATTTACGTAAATTGGCGGCAGGGTTGCCCCCAGCAGAGCGGGCCCGCGCAATCAGGGCGCCTTGGGGGCAAGCCCCGGCACTGATTGAAGCGGTTCGCGATTTGCGTAAGTCAGGAGAAATAGTTGTTCAGGTCTTGCCCGGTCACGAGCAGGATCAGGATGAATTTGTTTGCGATCGCGAGCTGGCGCTGCAAGATGGCGCCTGGACGGTCAGAACGCTGTGACTAACTCCCTCTCGGAAACGAGGGGGCCGCGGGGAGATTTCCGGATTTCCCGAGAAACTCGATATTGATTCGTAAAATGAGCAAGAACGTAGTCGTAATCGGCACCCAATGGGGTGACGAAGGCAAGGGCAAGATCGTTGACTGGCTGGCGGAATCCGTCCAGGGTGTGGTCCGTTTTCAAGGTGGCCACAACGCAGGTCATACGCTTTGGATCAACGGCAAAAAGACGATTCTTCGTCTAATTCCGTCGGGCATCATGCACGCTGGCGTCACCTGCTTCATCGGTAACGGTGTTGTGCTTTCGCCTGAAGCTCTGCTCAAGGAAATCGAAGAGCTCGAAGCCGCTGGCCTCGATGTGCGCTCGCGCCTGCAAATCTCCGAAATCTGCCCGCTGATCCTGCCGTATCACGTCGCTATCGACAAGGCACGTGAGGCGCGCAAGGGTGACGGCAAGATCGGCACCACAGGTCGCGGAATTGGCCCGGCTTATGAAGATAAGGTCGCACGCCGTGCATTGCGCGTGCAAGATCTCTTCAATCCGGCCCTGTTCGACGAAAAGCTGGCAGAAGTGCTCGACTACCATAACTTCGTATTGACGAAGTACTTGGGTGCCGAAGCCGTGTCGGCTAATGAAGTACGTGACCAGGCTATGGCATTGGCTCCGGCAATCGCTCCAATGGTGGCCGACGTCTCCAGCAGCTTGTTTGCCATGCAGCAAGAAGGCAAGCGCCTTTTGTTTGAGGGTGCGCAAGGTGCACTGCTCGACGTTGATCATGGCACTTACCCGTTCGTCACCAGCAGCAACTGCTTGGCAGGTGCCGCATCCGCTGGTGCGGGTGTGGGCCCGCAATCGCTGGATTACGTGTTGGGAATCACCAAGGCTTACACCACGCGTGTTGGCTCGGGTCCGTTCCCCACGGAATTGGCAGACGAAGTTGGTCTGCGTCTGGCGACGGTTGGCAAGGAATTCGGCTCGGTTACTGGCCGTCCGCGTCGCTGCGGTTGGTTTGACGGCGCTGCGCTCAAGCGTTCAGTTCGTCTTAATGGCATTTCGGGCTTGTGCATCACCAAGCTGGATGTGCTGGACGGGCTGGAAAAGATCCAGTTGGGCGTCGGTTACCGTGTAAATGGTGAGTTCCGTGAAGTGTTGCCAAACGGCGCACATGCGGTTGCGCAAGCAGAGGCAGTGCTCGAAGAGTTGCCGGGTTGGACTGAATCGACGGTCGGCGTCACTGAATACGACAAGCTCCCCATTCAGGCGCGTCGTTATCTCGAGCGCGTGTCTGAAGTTTGCGGCGTGCCGATTGACCTCGTGTCGACCGGCCCTGATCGTAACGAGACCATCGTATTGCGTCACCCCCTGAAAGGCTGACATCGGGTTAATATCCGTAAGGCCGCCGTCGGTCAATCCGTCGGCGGCCTTTTCATATTCTTTGCAGGGGATGGCGCCTATGAGCTCGCCGACCAGTGACGAAAGTCACCTTTGGGTAACTTGGGATCAGTACAACCGGTTGATTGAACGCTTGGCGTTACAGGTTTATCAGTCGGGTTGGAAATTTGATCAAATACTTTGCTTGGCGCGTGGCGGTGTCCGTGTCGGCGATGTTATGTCCCGAATTTTTGATGTGCCACTCGGCATTCTGGCCACGAGCAGTTATCGCGAAGCGGCCGGCACAAAGCAGGGCGATATGGATATTGCCCAGTTCATCACGATTACGCGTGGCACCTTGTCGGGGCGTGTGCTGTTGGTCGACGATATGGTCGACACTGGCTCAACCTTCAATAAGGTCTATGCACATCTTCAACGTCAGTTCTCTGATATCTCGGAACTGCGAAGTGCAGTACTGTGGTGGAAAGGGCACTCGCAAGCGACCCCTGACTACTACGTAGACAAACTGCCGACGAATCCCTGGATTCATCAGCCGTTTGAAGACTACGATAGCCTGCGGCCGCATCAGCTTGAAGCTTGGATCCGCAAGGGTTCGCAAAGCTGAAGGCGTTGTACCGAGAGTAGTGTGTTGGTTTTCATGTGCCGTCTCTGTGCTTTGCGTGCGCTACGGCTGGTCAAAACCCTGCTCGCCATGCTAGAATTACTGGTTATCACTGAACCGAACTTGGCTTGTTACTCTTTGGGTAACGAAAACGCCGGCTGAGATTGACACCACGACTTAAAACCGCGTGAGTGTCGCTGGTAGGCAAGTCAGGTTTGTCATCAACTTTTTGTTACCCACACAGCAGGCCAATTACTTTATGCCTATCGTTCGACTGAAGGAAAACGAACCGTTTGAAGCCGCACTGCGTCGCTTCAAGCGCACCATCGAAAAAACCGGTTTGCTCACCGAGCTGCGTTCGCGCGAGTTCTATGAGAAGCCTACGGCTGAGCGTAAGCGCAAGCACGCCGCCGCGGTGAAGCGCCACTACAAGCGGATTCGTAGCCAGCAACTGCCCCCGCGCATGTATTGATTTTTGATTCCCGAATCTATTGATTCCTGAATCATTCATCCAAGATTTACTCGCCCGGGTCGATGTAGTCGATGTAGTCGGGCGATACGTGCAATTGCGAAAGGGTGGGGCCAATTTACTTGGTCTATGCCCCTTTCACAACGAAAAAAGCCCGTCGTTCACTGTTAGCCCAACCAAGCAGTTTTATCATTGCTTTGGTTGTGGCGCACACGGCAGTGCCATCACATTCCTGATGGAGCACACGGCTGCCAGTTTCCCCGAAGCCGTGCGCACACTCGCGGCTTCGGCGGGAATGACAGTTCCCGAAGAGAATCGCAGCCCGCGTCAGCAGGCGGAAACCTCACGTCGCAAGACAGAGGAATCACGTCATACGCAGGTGCTGGATGCGGCACAAACACATTACTTAGCGCAATTACGAAAATCTCCTCAAGCTATTCGCTACTTGAAACAGCGTGGTTTGACGGGCGAAATTGCCGCTCATTTTGGCTTGGGTTGGTCTGGCACAGATCGACACGGCCTATCTCAAGTTTTCCCCAGTTACGACGACCCCATTTTGGTGGAGTCAGGTCTTGTCATCGAGTCCGAAGACGGGCGCCGCTACGATCGCTTTCGTGAGCGCGTCATGTTTCCTATCCGCAATGCTCGGGGCAGCTTGATCGGCTTCGGTGGTCGGATCATAGGCAAGGGTGAACCGAAGTATTTGAATTCGCCAGAAACGCCGGTGTTTTCCAAGGGTCAGGAACTCTATGGTCTTTGGGAAGCGCGTCTGGCCATTCGGCAAGAAGGGCAGGTCATCGTCGTCGAAGGCTATATGGACGTCGTGGGCTTGGCCCAACAAGGTATCGCCAATGCGGTGGCGACCTTGGGAACAGCCACGACGCCGGATCACGTCAAGAAATTGCTTCGTGCCAGTGACAAGGTCATCTTCAGCTTCGATGGTGATGGTGCCGGTCGCCGCGCAGCATGGCGCGCTTTGCAAGCTTGTTTGCCTGTACTGCGTGATGACATCACCATTCGCTTTCTCTTTTTGCCAACTGAGCATGACCCGGATTCATATGTACGCGAGTTCGGAGAGCAGGCGTTTCGTGCTTGTTTAGCCGACGCGGTCGCCTTGTCGCGCTTTTTGTTGGATGAGCTTGCCTCACGGCACAATTTGGGCGAAGCCGAGGGGCGCGCTAGTTGCCTCCATGAGGCTAAGCCTTTGTTAGCCACGATTCCCGAATGTGCATTGCGTGTACAGATCGAACGGGAAATGGCAAAGCTGGTCCAACTGACGCCGGAAGAAATGGCGCAGATTCTGGCGCAACAGCCAGCCAAGCCGTTTGCTGTTCCGCAGGTTGCCGTGTCAGGCGCAGATTCACCTAGATCCGCGTCGACATCTGAACGCGACGGTCCGCCTTTAGATGTGGATTACGAGCCGGTTTACGACCACGACATAATGTTTGGTGTGCCTGAGTTTTCCGGTGAAGGTGATTTTCCTCCCCAAGGCGGCGGGCAATCTGGCCAAGCAGACTGGCGCTCGAAAGGGAAAGGCAATTGGCAAGGTGGCAAGGGCGAATGGAAGAGCAATAGCGATTGGAAGGGCGGTAAAGGTGGCTGGAAAGGTAAGCGAGAAGACACCACGGGTGGCTTTGAAGGCCGCCGCACCATGCCCTCCCTGGCCAAGCGTTTGCTTGGTTTGTTGCTTGCGCATCCTGAATTAGTTGACTCAATGGGTGATCAACAGCTTGAAGTCATTGATCATGGCCCCCATCTAGGATTAGTAAGAGACCTCATTATGTTGGCGCAAGCTAGCGGCGCGCGACATGTGGGTGCACTGCTTGAGGCGGCTGAGCCCGACTCCGATTTGGCCACAGTATTGAAAAGCTTGCGTGCAGATATTTTGTCTCAGGAAGATTTGCCGGATCCTCAAACCGAGTGGGATGACGCATTGCGACGCATTGAATTTGATGCGGTCAGGGCAGAAGTGACTCAGTTGGCTGCGAACGGCTTGGCGACTGATGAGGCGCGCAAGCGTTATCAGGAACTGTCCCAGCGGATGGCGGTCTTAAAGAGTGCTGGTGCACGTTAAATGCGGTAAGATTTAGGGTTTTCGTGGGTTTGTACCTGGGTGTGCGCTCGTTGGGGCGTAGTGTTCGGTAACCGCGGTGTTTACGTAGATATTCGGTATAGCGTGCGCTTTGGCAGATGTCGTAGTCTTGGCGCAGTAGTAAATACGTGAACGATTAGAATATCAGGGTTGGAAGGTGGGCCCAGATTATCGGTCGGCAACTCAGGGAAGAGCACCGCTACGTATTAATATGCTGTGGGTTCTAACTGACGTTTACCTACGTTTGAATAAGCATTACTGATTTGCGTCATGTTTAGCGGCATCGTACTGACGTGCTCGATCATCAGTGAATGGTAAGAATTTGAAGTTAATGCGGTGAATTAAGTAGTTCAACGGTGGTTTTAACCGCTGGCGTGTGTGGTTTGGGTGCTGCGTCTCCATAGCTGCTTTGGGTATATCCCTATAAGCGAGCAAAGCCTATTTATAGGCAGGCAGCCCCCCCTTGCGCCCGGTAGACTTCGCTGAACGAAATCGTGACACAGACCGGCGTCTGAAGGGGTCAAGCCCGATGAAACGCCTAGTGGGCTCACAAGAGCTTGCGCTACGCACAACGTAGCCACACGGCTTCAACTGATTCACCAGTTTTACCCCGTAATGTGTCGCTCTGGGCAAGGTTGTCCAGGGGATGCTGTGGGGTGCAATAAGCCCCGAACGGGTTGCGACGACTACGGAAGCGACTATGACCAAAGCCACTGGCAAAAACTCCTCTGCAATCGATGCGGCCGAAACCTCGGCCAAAACGGCCACGCGTGCTGTAAGCATGGCGGCAGAAAAAGCGCCCGCCAAGACGGCGGTGAAGGTCGCCAAGCCCGCCGCGAAAACGGCCGCCAAAAAGGCGACCAAAACGGCTGCTGCCGGCGACAAGCCTGCGACCAAGGTCCGGGCAGCAAAAAAGGCCGAAGACAAGCTGGCTGACCTCGTTGGCACCGTGCGCACGGGCCCGATCCCGAGCGGCCGCCGCCCCGGACGTCCAGCCAAGAACGCCAACAATGATGGCGACGGCTTCGACGACACCATGGACGGCGAAGGCGAAGTGTTGCCTGACTTGAAGCCGCCCAAGCGCGGTGGTAAGCGTGGCAAGGCTGATGCCAAGGATTTGATCGCACGCGGCCCTGTGTCGCCTGAAGAATACGAAGCACGCCGCAATCGCCTGAAGCAGCTGATCAAGCTGGGTAAGGATCGTGGCTATTTGACGTACGGCGAAATCAACGATCATCTGCCTGATGATCTGGTTGATGCAGAAGCCATTGACGGCATCATCAGCACGTTTAGCGACATGGGTATCGCGGTCTATGACCAGGCTCCCGACGCTGAAACGCTGCTCATGAGCGAGAACGCGCCTGTTGCTTCCAGCGATGACGACGTCGAAGACGAAGCCGAAGCAGCACTCACGACTGTGGACTCGGACTTTGGCCGAACCACTGACCCCGTACGTATGTACATGCGCGAAATGGGTTCAGTGGAGTTGCTGACGCGCGAAGGCGAAATTGAAATCGCCAAGCGTATCGAAGATGGCCTGAAGCACATGGTCATGGCAATTTCGGCTTGTCCCACCACGATCAATGAAATCATTGCGCACATCTTGCGTGTTCGTGAGGGTCAGGCTCAGATTGACGAAGTGGTCGACGGCTTGGTCGACCCGGAAGACGGTGAAGAGTACGCTGGCGCCGGTGTGACCGCTGAGGAAGACGAAGGCGAAGATGGCCCAGCAGGTGGTATGTCCAGCAAGCAGTTGGAAGATCTGCGCGTGAAGGCCTTGGCCAAGTTCGACGAAGTGAGCAAGCAGTTTGACAAGATGCGCGCTTCGTACGAGAAGGATGGCTACAAGTCCGACACCTACGTCAAATCACAAGAAGCGATTCAGAACGAACTGATGGGTATCCGCTTTACCGCCAAAATGGTGGAAAAGTTGGCCGACACGCTCCGTGCTCAAGTGGAAGAAGTACGCCAGCTTGAGCGTGCCGTGCTGCACACATGTGTAGACCGTGCCGGCATGTCGCGTATGCACTTCATCAAAGTGTTCCCAGGCAATGAAACGAACCTCCAGTGGGTTCTCGATGAGGTGGCCGCTGGTCACCCCTACGCTGAGACGCTGGAACGCCAGATCCCTGCTGTTCAAGAGCTGCAGCAAAAGCTGATCGACCTGCAAACGCGCGTCGTATTGCCGCTGAAGGACTTGAAGGACGTCAACAAGCGCATGGCCACCGGCGAAGCGAAAGCTCGCAAAGCCAAGCGTGAAATGACCGAAGCCAACTTGCGCCTGGTGATCTCGATTGCCAAGAAGTATACGAACCGCGGTCTGCAATTCCTGGACTTGATCCAGGAAGGCAACATTGGCTTGATGAAAGCCGTGGACAAGTTCGAATATCGTCGTGGCTACAAATTCTCCACGTACGCCACGTGGTGGATTCGTCAGGCCATTACGCGCTCGATCGCCGACCAAGCACGTACCATCCGTATCCCGGTTCACATGATCGAAACGATCAACAAAATGAACCGGATCAGTCGTCAAATTCTGCAGGAAACTGGTGCTGAGCCAGATCCCGCAACCTTGGCGCAAAAGATGGATATGCCGGAAGACAAGATCCGCAAAATCCTGAAGATCGCTAAAGAACCGATCTCCATGGAAACGCCGATCGGTGACGACGACGACTCGCATCTTGGCGATTTCATCGAAGACACGTCAACTTTGGCACCTTCTGACGCTGCATTGCACGGTTCCATGCGCGATGTGGTCAAAGAAGTGCTAGACTCCTTGACCCCGCGAGAAGCTAAAGTTTTGCGTATGCGTTTCGGCATCGAAATGAGTACCGACCAGACTTTGGAAGAAGTGGGTAAGCAATTTGACGTAACGCGCGAGCGCATTCGACAAATAGAAGCTAAAGCGCTGCGTAAGCTGCGCCACCCCAGCCGGGCTGACAAGCTGAAGAGCTTCCTGGAAGGGCAGTAAATTTATCTGGGCCTCTAGCTCATGCTTGGTTAGAGCAGCGGACTCATAATCCGTTGGTGCCGA
>JBEBWV010000100.1:0-20036 GCA_040391965.1 Achromobacter deleyi
TTAGGGAGGCCCCGAAATTCTACCGGGCAACGTCTACTTCTAGGGTGAGCTTACGGAGATACTTGCTTCACCCTGCGTTTAATCTCAATTAACGCAGAGCTACTGGAATTCGTGGCAGATATTCTATTTGCGCACTCAGTTAGCTTCGATTATTCATCGGCCGAGTGTTGTTAGCTGAATCGTTCATTTAGTGCAACGATGGCTCTTCATGCGACTACACAACGTTCTCCCTCGTCCAGTAAGCCAGTAAGGTCGCGCATCGGGCTTTAGCCTGAGGTGACGGGCAACGTTTTGTTGTGGAGTAATACCGTCGAGTGGCACTTCCGCTCGCTCGTGATTGCCGGACAGCAGCCATTTTGTGGCGTGATCTCGAACGTCAACGACGTTATCGAAGACGTGCTTGCTTCTGCTGCGTCTGGCACTCCAATTCGATGTCTATCCCCTCTGCGACGCATCCTTCCTAGGGATGGCATCTTAGGCGTTCGCTATGACTCGTCCACGAGCAACCACTGAATTGATTGGCAATAATTTGTGTTGCTAAGACTAAAGTCGGATGCGTCCCGTGGGACGCATAGCTATCCTTCGCTCACATTCCGTCTTTTCCAGTTTCGAATTCTTGGCGGGCGCCGAATGCACACATCTTTGGGAGTGCTTGCTGGCTGGCACGGCGGCATTGCCTGACGCATATTCCAAAATTTTGCTGTTTGTCGCTATTTATTGGTTAGTTTCAGCAATGAATCGTTGCAAATTGCCTCGGGGCGCTTGATTTCCCTATCTATATAGATAGGGAAATCTTACATAAAACAGCATAGGATGACATCTGATTACCTAGCCCATTCGTCGTATGTTGGGCAGGTTCAAGAGGGGCCTTTCCGTGCTCGCGATCGTAACCGACACGTTGAATCTATGGGCCATCGGGGAAGCGATGTAGTGGCTCTATGGCGCCGAATGTATTGACGCGATGGAGCGGTTGCAAAGGTTTTTGATAGTCAAGGCGAGGTGAAAAATGGCTCCTTTTTTTTGCAAGGCGATTCTTCCCGGGCCGCGTGGCGTTTTTAAAGCATGAATCTCATTTCCAGCGACACATCGAATAACTGCGCAGAACCGCCACGGGTGGTAGCTGGATGGTTCGTGGTCGACGGTGGCGGCCAAGTCAATTCCGCAAGCGGCCAGATTTCGCCAGACAGATCCCCGTCACTTCCGCCCTTAATGCCCAACAGTGGTACTGCAGCTCTCTCTATTGATCTGCGTAGTTCCAATCCAGATAAGCAGGTGACCGATTACTCGCTCGTCGTCAGCGCTTTAGAGATTTCAGTGCGCGCACGGGCGAATTTCGCTGGCGATGGGTGGTTTTGCCATTCTACGAATACTCCGTTCTTTTCCGTTGAAATTGCTCTCCCGATGTGAGTACGAATGTTGATTCTTGTGCAACGCGCAGAAGATTTTGCGTGAGATTTCATCGCACGAGCACTCGATTTTCTTTTTTCTAATTAAGGTGTAACAGCTATGTCGGCTACAGTTTTTTACGAACGCGCAGTGGCTTTGGATCGTTCTTCTCACCAGAAAACCAGGATCCAGATTCAACCGGATCATTACGCTTTTTCGCGTGAAACGAACGCATTGCCAATCGCGGCGAGTGAATTCGCGGACGCCAGTCGGCATTATCCGATCGTTTTTGTTGGCACCGATGCGGGTACGTTTCATGTCACGGCCTTGCTTGGCCTGGAAGACAAGCGCAATTTGTTCGTAACGGATCAAGGCACTTGGACGGCCGACTGCTATGTGCCGGCCTTTGCGCGCCGTTATCCGTTCGTGCTGGGCACGACAGATAACGCTGAGCGTTTGGCTGTTTGCATTGATGAGTCCTACCCCGGCATCAATGAGAACGACGGTGCCACCTTGTTTGAAGACGGCCGTGAAACGGAATATTTGACGCAGATGATGGAATTCCTGCGTGCCTATCAAGGCGAAATGGAATTGACCAAGGCGATGGCGAATCGTCTGCATGAATTGGGCTTGTTGACTCCCAAAACGATCACGATTTCGCAGGGCGGGCGCGATCACTACCTGAGCGGCTTTTGGGTGGTGGACGATGAAAAGCTGGCTGGTATTGATGACCTGCGTGCCGCCGAACTGTTTCGTTCTGGAATTCTGCGCCTTATCGAATTGCACCGTGCGTCGTTGGGAAATGTGCAGCGCCTGGCTGCCAGACTTGACGAACAGCGCCGTCAGCAGGTGCAAAACAAAAAGGACGTTGAGTCTACGACGGATGCCGCTCCCAAAGAAGATGCGCAAGCCTAAGCCTTTGTTCGATAAGCCCATGTCGGAACGCTACGTCATGCCAGTTCGCTCATGTTGACCGCGACATTGACTCCGCCGGTCGGCGTTTTCACGCCGGCCGCCGACGTGGCCGAGAAGCCTGAGATTCACCTGCCCCTGCACACTTTGCAGGGCGAGGCTCGAGTGTGGGCGAATCGGCTGCTCAGCGTATTCAGGGGGCGCCAGCTCGATGGCGTGGAGTGGTCTCTGAAGTTTTCCGTGGCCGGGCTCGTGGGCAATCGGTTTTTGCTGGGAATCAAACGGGAAAACTGGCGACAACTTGATATGGCCAGCTTGCCAACGACGCTGGCTATCCCGCCGGCGTTATGGATGCGCGTGCTCCAGGATATGGACGTGGCGCGGGCGATGTTCTTCGCGTACGAGCCAGATGCCGACGCTGGCACCTATCGGATTTATCTGGAGTTCACGCCAGGCGCGCAAGCGTTGCGTGAGCAGGGTGTGCTGCCGCTGGGGTGTGGCTACAAGTGGAATCCGCGCACCGGGCAGGTATCAGCCACCACCACGTATCGCATGCGATTTCTGGAAAACCGTGACGCGTTTGATCGGCATGTGACGCCGTACTTGAATGCTCTGGTGAATCCGGTGCTGCGGCAATTTGCCCGAAAGCTGATTGTTCAGGCGAGCAGCCAGGCGAATCCCAGCGACTTCATGTTTCTTGAGGTCGACGAATCCGATTCTCGGCGTGATTCGTTCACGCTGACGTTTCGGGGGGCCGATATTCCTTTATGCCGCCACATCCCGGACCTGCTGCGTTTGGCAGGCAGTTTTGCCTTGCCCGAAAACGAGGTTCTCGGGTTTCTGGTGCCTGACGATCCGCGCAGCATTTGCAGTGTCGCTGCAGGCGTAGCCCGGGATGGCCATGAATTTTTGACGCTCTACTATGACTAGAAAAAACGCGCTGGACCGTCGTAGCCTTTCCCTGGCTCTCGGAAACACGAAGCGCTGGTGGTTAACGCCGACCGCAGCGGCTCTGGTGGGTCTATTGGGTGCTTGTGCTGCACGCCAGTCGGTTCCACCACCGCCCCGAACGGCGGCGTTTGAGCAAACTGTGGCGAGCCCTGTCGCGAAATCGGAACGCACTGAGGTGCAGACCGCTGCAGGAGCTCTGAAGATTGAGGGCAACACTAACTCGACGGTTGCCGCAAGCAGCAAGCCGTATTCCAGCGAACGGATGGATGGTGTGGCGCCTGTGCCTGCCCCCAGGCTGGAGCCGGAGACACGTCTGCCATCGCCCGCCACCTACGACCCTGATCAAATGCCTGCCTACAACTCGGCCAAGCCGCCGGCGAATGCCGAGCCTTTGTCGTTGGAACAGGTGTATTTGATGGCGTTGGAGAATGATCCCGTGCTGCGGGGCGCCTATAGCGAGATGCAGGCAATTGGCTATGGCACGACGGCGGCGCGTGCTGGCTTGCTACCCAACATCAATATCGAAGGGAACTATGGCCGCGTGAATCAAAACGTGGTCGATAGCGAGAATGCCGTCTATCAGCAGGGCCGGGCTCGCTGGGGCGAGAACGGCTATGCGCTGACACTGACTCAGCCTCTTTTCGATCTGGCTGCTTATCAAAAGTGGCGTCAGGCGCAGGAGAGCGAACGCAAGGAGGTGGCAAGCTTTGCCTATGCTCAGCAGGACTTGATGCTGCGTACCGCGACGGCCTATCTGAGCATTCTGGCGGCACAAGACCAGATTGACCTCACGGCGGCGGAACGCGAGACGACGCAAAAGCAGATGGAGCTTGTGCGGGTTCGTTATCAAAGCGGGCAGGTGACTCAGGTCAATGTGAGCGAAGTGCAGGCTCGACTGGATGTGCAAGAGGCCAACTATCTGCTCGTTTCGAATGAGCATGCAGACAAGCAGCAGGCCCTGCAAGAAATTATTGGCTATGGCGATCTGGCGCTAGTGCCTGTACGCAAGAACTTGACCTTGAATTTGCCGGAGCCCAACAACCCTGATGCCTGGTTGCAGAAATCGTTGGAGCAGAACTGGTCGATTCGGGCGGCAGCGGCATCGGTGGCTGTGGCCGAAAAGGAAGTTTCGGTGCAACAGGCTGGCTACTACCCTAACGTGAACGTTAAAGCGTCCAGCGGACGCAACGATACGGGTGGCAGTTTGTTTGGCGGTGGCAGCACGATCGACGATACGCGCGTGTCACTGAACGTGAATATTCCCATCTTCCAGGGCGGCTATACGTATGGCATGAGTCATGCCGCGGCCAGCCGTCTGAACTCGGCCCAAACCCAATTGAGTCTGACGCGTCGCAAGGTGCAGCGCCAGGTGTTCTCGTCGTTCCGGAATATCGCGGTCGGTATTGATCGGATCAAAGCGCTGCAGAGCTCGGTCACGTCATTTGAGTTGGCGCTCAAGCTCAAGCAAGAAGGTTTTTCCGCGGGTTTGAATGACAACGTCAGCGTTCTGGATGCCACACGAAATCTGTACAACGCGAAGCGTCAGGAGGCTGAGGCTCGCTATAACTTCGTATTGGATACGTTGAAGTTAAAGCAAGCGGCCGGGATCTTGAGTAGCGCCGATATTGTGGCGATTAGTAATTCGGTCTTATAGGCCAACGCACCTGTCCGGCACGGCGTGTCCTGGACAGGTTTGAAGACGAGTGCGAGATAGCACTTCGGGCGACACATCAACATTATTGGGCGTTTTTTGCGCCCACTCTTTATTTGGTAAGGCGGCGATCATGGGCATTAAGAAATTGGCGCAAAAGCTCTGGACAGGACGTTCATCGCGTGAGGTGCAGCGCTCGTTGTTTCGCCGCCGCCCTTTGTTCGAGGCCCTGGAGCGGCGTTACTTGATGTCGGCCGAGCTGCTGGTGCCGCCGCCTCCCGTGGCTGGCCAGCAGACGCCGGTGGCTGCCCTGCATGATCACAAGCCGGGTGCGCAACAAGCCAAGGACAAGACGCCGGGTACGCACCCGTATCTGGTCGAGCGAGCGGCGTACGCCACGGATAAGCAGTTGGGTCAGACGACCTCGCTGGATCAATACGAGAAGGCGACTGCGGCTCGTCGCGGTGACAGCAATGCCTGGTTGCCCGGCAAAGCGGCGGGGCAGCCGACACCGCAATCGGCGATCCAGCTCAATGGCTATACGAAGCACGATGAGGGCACGGCCGCAAAGCAGATTATCTTTGTGGACCCGTCGGTCGAGAATGCTGAGCAACTGGTGCAAAGCCTCTATAGCTTGGTGAGTGGCCAGACCTCGGGCTTGGGTGTGAAGCTGGCGACCCCGACAGGCGATCAAGCGCAGATTCAGGTGCTGCGTAGCCACGATACCGAGATAATCGTGCTGGATGGCCGCTACGATGGCGTTGAGCAGATCTCGCGCATTCTGGCCCAGCATCAGGGCTTGGACGCTGTTCAGATCATGAGCCACGGTAGTGTGGGCTCGCTCAAGCTGGGCACGACCGATCTCGATAAGAATGATCTCGATGCCTACAAGGAAAAACTGAGGGGTTGGGGCGACGCACTGAGCGAACAGGGCGATATCTTGCTCTATGGCTGCAATGTGGCGGGCGGCAAGTCGGGTGTGGATTTTGTAAACAGTCTGTCGGCGATTACGCGCGCGGACGTAGCGGCGGCTACGCATACCGTGGGCAGTGCTGCCCTGGGTGGCGATTGGGTGCTGGACTATCGCGTTGGCACGATTGACGTGAACACCATTACGGTGGCTCGTTGGGATGGCGTGATGGCCAACGCCACGGGCGCCTTGACTGGTGGCTCGACCTTGCAGGCCGTGGCCAGCAATGACACGCTGATCGGCTACGGCAGCGACAATACGTTCGTGTTCGACAATAACGCCACCGCAGCCACCACGACGATTGAGCTGCGTGAGGGCATGATTCAGGAAAATGGTGTCTGGGTTCGCGATAAAGACGACACCAATAGCAATAACACACTGGATTTTTCGGCCATTAAGGGCAACGTCACTGCCATTATCAGCAACAACGATGCCTATCGGATTACCTACCAAATCCAGGATGCGGCAGGAGCCTGGAGTGATCGTACGGTTAACGTAGTGTTCAAGTCGGCCGACGGCACACAAAGCCTGAAGATTGGCGACAAGACCTTTAACTTGGTGGGCACCTCGTTCAGTGGTAAGACCATACTGGATTACAGCGGTTACGCCACGGGTGTGACGGTTGATTTGTCCGGTCCCACAGCTGACAGCAATGGCGATGAAGTGCCGCCACCTCCTCCAACAGGATTCGGATTTATCCGCGCGATTGACGCGGTGAAGGGCTCTACCAGCGGCGGCAATCGGATTACAGTTGTTGGCGGCACGACGGTCTATATCAATAATAAGAATGACCTGATCAAAGGCAGTGGCGGCGGCAACGTTTACGTGGCGGCCAGTGGCACCAACGGATTCCAACTTACCCAGCAAGAAGGTCAGAGCGGCAACGCGCTCGATCTGAGCCAGTTCGGCGCCGACATTACCGCTCGGGTGAACGCAAGCGGTGGCATTAGCGTGTACCTGACAGCCGGCGTGAATGCCGATGGGTCAGTGAACAGCCTCACAGGGGCTGTCGCGTTGGTAGCCAATCTTGACGTGCAAATTCTGAAAGGCGTGGCCGGCAAGACCACGCTGGATTACTCGGACTATCAGGATAACGTTACCGTTAATCTGAATTACATCGCGGACGAAACCGGGCTTTATGACGCCAGCGGCATGATGGGTGTGCTGAATATCAGCAACATCATTGGCGCCGCCGGTGCGTATTCGAACGACATTGTCGGGAGCACAGGCAACAACATCATTACGGTGGCGCGCAGTACGGGGCAGAACCGGATCAGTGGTGGCGGCGGTAACGATGTGGTGGTGGGTAACTACAACCCGCTGAATCTGGGTGCAACGACTGAGTACATTGCTGGCTATGAAAGCGACGCCTTGCTGGTCGGTAACAAGACCCGTGCGACGATCGACAACGTTGCGCCGGGTTCGGCAGGTGTGACGTCCCAAGTGATCCTGGTCAATATCAATGCCGTCACCCTGCAAGACTATCGCACGATCAATGACACGGCAGCAGCGGGTGATCCTTATCGCCGCGATACTGTGGTTACGCTGGATGGCAGCCGCTATACGGGCGACCTGACGCTCATTGGTAGCGCAGGCGCCAATACGCTGAAGGGCGGCACGGGCAACAACACGTTCACCGGGTACCAGGGCACGAACACCCTCATTGCGGGAACGAACGCGCTGTCGAACAAATTGGTGGAGGACGGGAACTGGAATTTCCTTCTGACCAATACCCAACTGACCGGCACCTATGCGTCAGATGGCTCCGTGGCGCCGAGCATTGCGCCCACGCTGATCAATACGCTATCGGGCCACTTCACCGATGCCCGCCTGAATGGCGGCCTGGGCGCGCAGACGATTGATGCCGTGGGTTTTTCCGGCAATACCGTGCTGGTCAGCGGCCTGATGGCGGGTGGCAGTATCAAGGCCGGCAGTGGGGCCAATACCAGCCATCAGATCATCCTGCTTGGTGGACGCTATTCAGTGCAGGGCGGCACCGGTGCGGGTGCTCAGACGGAACTGGTGGTGCAGGCTGACGGCCTGACCGGATTGACCAGTGCCGAGTATGCAGCGCAGCTTCTCCAGACACAGGGCGCAGGCTATGTAAAGTTTGGCGAGCTTAATGGTCAGACCTGGCTGGATCGTGCCGAAGACGGCTTGAACCGCTCGACCTATACCTACGTAACAACCGCAAGAGTGTTGGGCGGCGAGTACGGTAACTATATCGACACGTCGATCTTCAAGGGCGCAGCCATTCTGGACGGCAGCAACGCCAGCCTGGCCAATTATTTCGTCATCAGCAATGCCTACCAAAGCACGGTGACGGGTTCGATTGGTGTCAACACCATCCAGTTATCTACGGCCGGCAAGAACGTGACGCTGGACAACGAGAAACTGGCTATCGGTTCAGTGGCCGGGACTATTCTCAGCCGATTCAGCAACGTCAATAATTTTGCCTTTGTGGCGGAAGGCTCGAGCGCGAATACGATCGACACCACTGCCTTCACGGGTGTCACGGCGCAGACCTATCTGAAGGATTTGAATTCGGGCTATCAGGCATCGAGCGGCAGCGCCTTGGTATTCAATTTGCATTCGATGGGCGACGTGCGTGTGGACGTCAGCCTGGACGGCGTGCTGACTGTGCAGGACGTGTTGGACGCTATTGCAGGAAGTGTGGCTTCGACGGCGGCAGGCGCACCGATACGCATCGATGCCAGCGACGGCCCGAATAAGGGCCGCGTGCTGCTCGACACAGACCAGACCACGCCTTGGGAGTATCTCTACGCGCTAAGCGCAACGCTTTCCGACGGCCGCATTCAAATTGGCTACAGCCAGCAGGCCGTTAGCGCGGGTTATAGCGGTGTTTTTTCGCTTACGCCGGGGATGCAGACGCAGCTCAATGCAGATGGGTCGGTGAGTACCTCGACGGTGGCATTGTCGCGCGCAGCGTACTGGTTGGGATTGATTGGCGCCAACGCTGTGCAGCAGGATGCTGTTTCGGGAGTGTTGACAGGTACGGCGCTGGCTATCGCGCACGATACGCACTTCACGCTGGCCGGTTCGAACTCGACAATTCGTTCGGGCGGTGGCAATAACCTGGTGACGGTCAACTACGGCACGTCTGGCGTGGCGAATACCGGTTTGGGCAATGTGTGGATCACAAGCCTGGCCAGCACTGCCAACATGCTGGCGGTGAATACAAATACCAGCGCCGTACTGACCGATGGCTTGCTTAGACTCATGTCTGGCGCGACCGTGCTCGGCAATCTGGATCTGCAGAACGCGAGGGTCACGAATGCGACCCTGGTGGCTACCAATACCTCCGGCGGCCTTACGCTGGATGCTGAGGGTTGGACACGTCCCGTCACGCTGGCGACTAGCGGTGGCTATGACACGCTGAAGGGAAATACCAACGACGTCTCGTTTGAAGTGACGCAACCGCTTGATACCGCCAGCGGAAAAGTGACGGTGTCGATGAAGTCGTCCGCGGGGACGAATAACAGCGTTGGTATTACCTCAGCGGCCGAAAGCGCAGCCCTGTCGAGTCTGGTGGCTGGCGATGGCACGATCACGGGCCTGACCTTTGGCGCGGAGACCTCCAAGCTGGACTTCGTGCTTGATGTGGGCAAGCTCGGCGTGGTGGATCAGGTAATCAACATCACGGGTCGTAATGTGACGATTCGCGGGGATTCGGTGTCAGTGACCCGGAACATTTCCGTGAGTGCTGACAAGACCCTGCGCATTGAAGGCCAATCAATCACCGTTGGCAGCAGCAATGCGGCAGATGCCGCCATTGTGCTGATGGCAGGTACGATTCAATTGGCGGCGCAACAGTATCGTCCGTTCCGTTCCGGTTTCGCGAAAATCTATGATCTGACGACCTCGATCACCATTAATCGCGCCACGTTGTGGGCCAAAGATGCGGCAGGAACCGGCATTAGCGTCAGCAGCACGATTGACGGCGTTAATTTCAAGGACCCTCTCGAGAAACGCAACGGGGCAGACCAGAGCTCTGTCCTGAACAGCATTATCTCCGGCACCAATACCGCGCTCAAAGCGGCGATGGCTTTTCTGGACAACGCCGGTGCAATGGCGTCATGGGCGGGCGTGAAATACACGTCCACCATTACTGTGACATCGGACGCCATTCTGCGCTCGGCGTCGGATATCGATATTTCGTCCAAGACCACAGCCGAGGTCAAGCTCAGCCCGACGGTCGCCATGATTGGCGCTGTGGGCGTTGGCGTGATGCAGAATTATTCGCGCGTTGAGGTCAGTGGCACGCTGGAGGCCGCCAAGAAAATTTCCATTCGCTCAGAGGCGAATAATAATTTTGAAATCTTGCTGTTGCCGACACAATTGAAGGCCGTGCCGGCTGTGATCGCGGTGGGCGTGGGTGTTGTGCTCAGCGAGTCGGTCGTGCATGTCAATGCGCAAGCGACATTGACGACGGGTGTGGTCTTCGACGCGACGACCGGCGCTCGCACCATTGCGGGCGGTGGGGGAGATATCTCCATTTCGGCCGTTACCAATCATAAGAGCACCATCAGCATTTCGGCATCGGGCGCGATGGCCACCTCTGACGATACAAAGGATGTGCCGAACCTTGTCGTTCCGGATGCAAACGCACCGGCACCACAAACCGGAAAGTACAGCGCCAGTTACGCCAAAGTTGGCGTGGCGGTGGGTGTTTCCTATACGCAGATTACGACTCAAGCCTATCTGGATGGCAATGCCACGGTGCACGGGACCGGTGGCATCACCGTTGACGCGCAGACGCTGGACGGTGGGAGTTCGATGAGCGTCAAGACAATTCTGGGTGGGCGAGGCTCGACAGGCGGCGATTACCTGGGCGCCGTGACCAAGGAATCCAAGACCGCCGTGCTGGACAAGACGGTTAAACCGATCACTGCACCGATTACGAACAATCTAGGCACAGCGACCCAGTATGTGAAGTCCTTTTTCTCGGCACTGGTGACGGACGCCAAGGGAAAGACGTTCTCGGAGAAGGTCGAATCGATCAAGCAGGATAAGGACGCCAAGGATCAAGCCAGCAACAACGCAGATATCAAGAAGGAAATTGAAAAGCCATCAACGGACTTCCAGGTGGGCGCCGCGCTGGGCACCGTGATCAACAACATCACGACGCAAGCGCGTATTGGCAACGGCACGAATGCTGTCGCGATTGCGACAGACGGTGGCGCAGTGACGGTCAATGCGGTGACGAAATACGCACCCAAGATTGTGGTGATGTCGGGCGTTGATGATGTTGCCATTCGCGACAAGCAAGCTTTTCTGAATAAAAAGAACGAAGCCACGACCGACCAAACCTTGCAAAACCCGGGAGGGGATGGATCCGACCTCGGGGCGGCGGCCGCGGTCATCATTGACATCGACACCGTCAAAACGACGGCGACCGTGAATCAGTTTGCCAGCGTCAGCACCAATGGTGGCGCGGTTAATGTGAAGGCGGCAAGCCTGAACCAGATTGATCCCAACAAGTTGTGGCTGGTCAATTTGTACGCACCGTTTGACGGTATTGCTGGCAAGTGGGATCAGGCGAACTCCACATCGGAAAAGATGGGGGTGGCGGGCACGGCGGCCGCAGCTTTCCTGAAGAATCTGCAATCCACTCTGACCAGCTCCGGTGGGATTTCATCGAGCTTCAGCACGTGGTCGACCGCTACTGCCAAGAGCAAAAAATTAGCGATGGCCGGTGCATTCACCGTCCAGGTTCAAGACACGCAGACGCTGGCGACCATCAGCGGCACCATCAACACCTGGCGCACAGGCGCCACCAGCGGCGCGAACGCGGGTGCGGTGTTGGTGAATGCGGAAAATTCCACGCAGCGCATGAATCTGGTGGGCAACATTCAGTTGCCAGGTCTGGAGAAAATCGGTGGTTCCAAGGTGTTGGCTCCCCCGTTGGGAGATGCCGATTCGTATAAGCAGCGTGCCAGCCAGGTCAAGGACCGTGTGTCGGGGTTTTTGAAGCCGTCGTTTGTTGGCTTCGATTATGGCAGCGCGTCCAAGGAAGGATCGGCTATTGGTGTAGCCGTGTACGTGAACGCGGCTCAGCACGATACGCGTGCTGTCGTGTCGGACACGGCTCGCATCAATGCGGGCAATCTCACGGTCAATGCTAGTACCGAAGTGGTGTCAGTGACCTTGGGTGCTTCGGGCGGGCAGGCCAAGAGCGTCGCGGTAAATGGTGCGGTGTTGATTAACGTTATCAGCAATCGCACCATCGCTCAGGTCGCGCGCGGTGCGCAGATTGATGCAGGCGGTGCAGCGGCGATTACGGCGGTGGACGCCAGCTATATCGGTACTGTCGCCGGGGCCGCAGCCGCGTCCCAAGCGGTGGGCGTAGGTATGAGCGTTGGCATCAACAGCGTCACGCGCAGCACCCAGGCCGTGATTGGTGACTTCCTCGACAGCCGCGATGGGGCGGTAAACGCCAGTATTGCGACGGGTTCATTCAAGGCGGCGTCGCTGGCGATTACGACCGAGAACAAGGGCTTTGTCGGGGCTTTCAGCGTGGCGGGTTCGCGCGTCTCGACACCTGCTGCCGCGCCGAGCGGCGGTGCAGGCGGCCCTGCGCCCAGCGGAGGCTCCGGCACGGATGTGCTGGCGACCGTCACGCCAACGGGCAACGGTAGTGCGGCTCCTGGCTCACACGATACGGGTTCGACCAATCCTGCAACGTCTACCACCACGGTGGCCGATTTGCTGTCAGGGGTAAGCGACAAGACGTCCACGGTGACGAAAGATGCGGGTGGTGCCTCGGGCGCGGGCAGTAGCAATCAACAGTCCAAAGGTGGATTGGCGATATCGGGCTCGGTGGCTGTGAACCTCGTGGATGACTACGCCCAGTCTTATATCAACGCGGGCGGGATGATCATCAGTATTGGCGCAGACGCGTCGATAGAGGCCCGCAATACGGTGTCCACCTTGGCGCTGAGCGGCTCTGCGGCCTTGGCTCAGAGTGATAGCGATAAGGGTAATGTGGGCATTGCAGGCGCCTACAGCATGAATATGTTGGGCGGCGGCGCACGCGCCGAAATCGTGGCCGTGGCGCAACTGCTGGTGGCAGCCGACCTGAAGCTGTCAGCCCGCCGAGCGGGTGTAGCCGTCACGATTGCGGCTGGCATGGCTGGCGCCAAGGGGCAGAAAGGGGTGGCCGTAGCCGGATCGGCAGCGGTAACCGTGAGTGGCTACAACAACGTTGCCAGCATCAGCAACGCCGACAAGGTGTCAGCGCGCAACATTACCGTCGACTCCACCGATAAGTCTGTGTTGGTGACCGTGGCCGGGGCCGTGGCCACGTCGCAGGGCAAGGCGGGGGTCGGGGCGGCGGTCGGTGTGAACGTCAGCAACACGCTGGCTGAGGCCTCTATCCGCAACGTGAAGGACCTCACCTACGGTGGTTACCTGGCGATTTCCGCGACGTCGAACCAGATCATTGTGGGATTTTCCGGTGCATTGGGTGTCGCCAATGACGGGGCGGGTGTGGGCGGAACGGTCATGGTCAATGTGGTCTCGAACCGCATTGACAGTTACCTGCTCAATAGCACGGTGACCTACAAAGCGGATCCTCAGGCGACGGGTAATCACGACGTCACGATTTCAGCAAACGACAAGACCACGCTGATCGCCATGACGGGCGCCGCCGGTGCGGGCAAGAAAGCGGGCGTGGGTATTGCCGTCAGCTACAACGACATCAGCAACGCCGTTATGGCGGGTATCCAAGGCTCGAAGGTGGATACCCTCAAACAAGGTGCCGTCAACGTCACTGCGCAAGACGACGCTACCCTGGGTGGTGGCGCGGTCGGCGTCGGCGTGGGGATGGGCAATGCACAGTTTGCCGGTGCGGGTTCGATCCAGGTCAACAGGGTGAACTCGTCGGTAGCGGCTTATGTGCTGCCGTATCAGAACGCGACGATGCAAACGGCGCGTCGCAGCGATATCAACGCAAGCAATCTAAGCGTGCACGCGACGGATGACAATAGCCTGATCGCCGTGACGGGTGGCGTGGCAATGACGCTTAATGGCTCGGTGGCCGTGGGAGCGTCGGTCAGCTATAACGAGTTTGGTTCCAAAGTCAGCGCCGTCGTGGAGAACGCTGACGTCAATGTGGACGGCGTGGTCGACGTCAGCGCGCACTCGGCGCCATTGGTGGTGTCGGTCGGTGCAGCAGGAGCGTTGTCGAAGAAATTTGCGCTGGCGGGTGCCGTCAATGTCAACGTCGTTAAGACCTCGGTGGACGCGCATATCAGCAACAGCACCATCAAGGCAGGCCAGTCAGCGACATTTGATGCGAGCAAGGACGCCGTCCGTGTAAATGCGTCGGATGCGTCAGCGTTGTATGCCATTACCGTGGCTGGCAGCGTGGCGACCAACGGCGCGGCTGTGGGCCTGGCCATCGCCGTGAATTTCATGGGGCCAAACAACCCCTTCGACCGCGACTTGCTGAGTATTCAGAATGCGCAATTGGCCGACTCTGGCGCCACTGTGCAGACAGTGGGTGTGGCCGATAACGGAGGAGCCGGCACGAACCCTCGCGTTACTGCCTACATTGCGAATAGCGACGTCCTGGCGGTCAAAGGCAATATCAACGTCATTGCAGGTCTGTTGGACCCATTGCAAGCGGGTGGTAATACGCAATTGGGCGGTGGGGATACGCACACGGTGCCTGATGGTCAGATCGTCGTCGATCAAGGTGGTAGCACACTGACGTTCACGGGGGCAGCAGCAGGAGTGATTAACGGCACCGTTGATCAAACCGGTAGCGCGGGCTTGCCCGTGGATGCCGCAGCCACGCCATCGGGTACGGAGTTTGCCGGGTGGAGCACCGGCGACGGTGTGTATCTGGCGTCCGGGGCGGGCAATATTGTGCTCGCCGACGGCTCGGCCTTGCGCTCAGACCGTTTGTATTACGTGATCCGGCGCGATGCGGCGGCAGGTCAGGCCGCGATCCAGTTGGCAGCGACTCAGGAAGATGCCTTGCGCGGTATTGCGCTGGAGTTCGGTTCAGTAAGTAACCTGGCGGACATCACGTTTGCCCACGTGCGTTTGCAGGAAGCCAATAGCGTCAATCTCCAGCCGTTTCACGGTGTGGACAGTGGCGTCACCATTGATGTCGCGAATAATCGGATTCAACTAGGCACCCGCTTTGATGGCGTCCAGGAGGGCTCCGCCATTGTTTATAGCGGGTCGGTCGCCAATGGAAAGCTGGACGGCGTGCAGGCCAATCGCCTGCTTGTCGGAGGCAATGACGCGCTGAAGGTCGGGGTAACGTATTACGTCGTGAACGTGAGCGCCGATCAGAAGTCGTTCCAATTGCGCGACGGTGAGGGCAATATTGTCAGCCTGTCGGGGGTGGTTGCAGGCCAGGCCTTGCAACGATTCAGCGTGCAGAATCCGGCGGGCGCGGTGTTGCAGTCAGACGGCAGTTTTGTGCTGCCTAAAGCGCACGGCTTTGATACCGGCGATAAGGTTGTGGTCAACGTTGCAACGGGCGGCGTGGTGACCGGGCTTGTCGATAACCAGGTTTACACGGTTAAGAAAATCGATGCATCGAGCTTCCTCCTGACCGGCGTGGATGGTTCGGTGGTAACCGTGTCGACCCGTCCGTACGTGAGTGAATTCAACGCCACCACAGGTCGGTATACGTATTACCTGACGGACGTTAGCGGTCAAAAGATACTGGACACGGCAGGTCTGCCGGTGACGGTAAACCCGGATGCGATGCTCGCGTTTACGCGAATCGACATCGACCATCAGCAGAGCAAGACCACGACAACCGAGGAAGCCGACGGCACGCAGAAGACGTCGATCACCTCTGACGGAAAAACGTCTGCCACGCTCGTGGCAGCCAGTGCGAATACACAGAAGCAGGGTGAGAACACGCTGGAGCTGGCGGCTGGCACCAGCCTGCACACCGGTGATGTCATTATCTATCGCAGCTTGGGCACCACGGTGGCCGGACTGGTCGAGGGCCAGCGCTATTACGTTATTGATGTGACGCCGGCAGGTGCCACCAGTGCCCGCTATCAGTTGGCCACGTCGGCCGACAATGCGCGTGACGGAGTAGCGATCCGGTTTGGCGCCATGAACGGCACCGGAGGTATTAGCCTGCAAAAGGCGGTTAATCAACTGGATGTCGGTGGCGGGCTGATTGGTCTTGATATTGGAGCCCTGACCAAGGGCTATAGCCTGACCAACAATATGTTGAGCATTACCGTGGCGGGCGCCGGGGGCAAGTCCCTGGGTGGCGCAGGCGCGATTGCGGTGAATCTTTCGCGCACGGAAGTCAGTGCCTATATTGATAACAGCGCTGCGACCTCAGGCACGCAGATTCGCAGCAACTCTGGCAATGTGCTCGTCGGCGCACAAGACAGCAGTCAGATCGTGGCGGTAGCCGGCGCGCTGGGTATCTCGACAACTCAGGGGGCTTCAGCCGCACTGGGCGCGGCCGTCAGCGTGGCGGACATGCGCAATACGGTGCAGGCCGAGATTCGCGGGGCCAACGTGACGGGCAACTCCGTGCAAGTGCTGGCGAGCGAACGTGCCAGCATCTATAACGTGGCAGTTGGCCTGGCGGGTGGCGCCGGGGTCGCGGTCAGTGGCTCGATTGCCGTCAATACCATAGACAACACCGTGAGTGCGAAGGTCTCGAATTCGACCGTCGTCGCTACCAATGGCGATATTCGTATTGCCGCCGTGGATACCGTCAGCATCGCCTCGTTGGCGGGCAATGTGTCGGTATCGGTGGGTGGGCGCGTGGCGGCAGGCATGGCGTTTGCCGTCAATATGGTCTACGACTCCATTTACGCAGGTGCGATAGGCTCGGCATTATCTGCGACGGGCAACATTCTGGTGTTGGCGCAGTTCGCGCGGCCCACCGATTTGCCGCCAGGTCTGGATGCCCAGATTGCGGGCATGGCCGTCAGCGGCGCCGTGGCCGCAGGAGGCTCGGGGGCCAATGTTGGCTTCGGCGGGTCCGCGGTATTGAACTGGATTGCGACCAACATTAAGGCAGAAATCGCCAACACCACAGCTGCGCAAGGCGTCGTTGCGGGCGGCGATATCGCGGTGAAGGCCAGCGACGAATCGGTCATTAATAGTCTGGCAGGCGCGATTGCGCTGGGTCTGGGGTCGCAAGGCGCAAGCGTGGCCGTGGGGGCCAGCCTGGCCTACAACTATCTGGGTGGCACGCCGTTTGGGACCTCGCGCGAGCATTCCATTTCTGCCAGCATTCACGATACCGAAGGCGAAATACGGGCGGGACACATCCTGGTCGCGTCGCTATTCAGTGGAAGTATTCATAACGTCACGGTGGCCGGTAGTGTCGCGGTCGGCACCGTAGCGGTGTCGGTGGGCGGTGCCGTATCGGTCAATCGGGTTAACAGCCGCAACGAAGCGTCTATTCATAATGCACGGCTGGTGACGGCGCTTGCCAGCACAGGCGAGCCGGGCGTGGCCGTGAAGGCCGATGATCATGGCTACATTCTGGCGGTGGCTGGAGGCTTGGGCGTGGCAGTGTCGCCGGGTAGCGGAGCCGGGATTGCAGCAGGGGTATCCGCGACGGTCAATGAGGTTCGAAACGATACCAACGCATTTATCGACGGTGCCGGGACGGCGAACCCGGGCGGTCGCACATTGGTTTCGACGGCAAATGGTTTGTCGGTATTGGCGACGAATGATTCTCGCGTCGTGTCGGTGTCGATTGGCGTGGCGGCTGCAGTGGCAGCTGGACAGGGATTTGCCGGTGCGGGAGCGGGTGCGGGTAGCGGCAATACGATTAACGGGTCGGTCAGTGCGTCGATGAATAACGTCGATACGCCTGCCGACAATCCGGCGACGCCGGATGATGAGCGCAATGTCGGCGCCATTGTCGTGTCTGCGGAAAATACCGCGTCCATCGTGACGGTGGCGGGTGCGCTGGGTGTCGCGGTGTCGGCTGGAGCGGCTGGTGTGGGCGCCTCCATTGGGGTGTCGGTCGCGGTCAGCGATATTACGACCAAGGTAAAGGCACTGATCAGCAATTCGGCGTTGCGGACCCGGGGGGCGGCATCGGGCGTGTCGGTATCGGCTCGCGACACATCAGATATCACCAGCATTGCGATTGGCGGTGCCGTCAGTGTTCAGGCCGGGGGCGGAGGCGTGGCGCTGGCTGTGGGCGTCAGTGCCGCCGTGAACAAGGTATTCAACACGGTGCAGGCCGGAATTTCTGGCAGCGTGATTGAAACGAACGGTCAGGACGTGTCGGTGTTGGCGCGGCAAGAGGCTTCCATCCTTACGGTAGTGTTGGGTGCGTCTGTTGCAGTCTCTGCTGGCGGCAGCGTCAATGCCGCTATTGGTGGCGGCGGCGCATTGGCGCGCAATGTCATCTCTGGCAATGTCACGGCCACGATTTCCGGCTCCACGATTAACACCAGCGGCACAGGCAGCAACCTGGGCAAGGTGGACGTGAATGCGCTGGGCTTGTCGCGCATCAACGCCGTGGTGCTTGGTCTGTCGGCAGCGGTTTCTGTCAGCCAGTATGGCGCGGCCTCTGCGGCCATCGGCGTGGCGGTGGCCGAGAACGTCATGGGCTATGACGTAGACGGCACGGGTGCCGTGCAGCCCTTGTCTGCGGGGAAACCGCAGAACGCGATCAAGGCGCTCATTGATCAGACCACCATGACCGCCGGTGCTGTCACGGTGAACGCCCGAAACTTTACGTTGGATGCCAACGGCAATGTGGACGCGCAGCAGCGAATTCATTCGGTGGTGGTAGCAGGCGCGATTGCGGTGTCAGTCGCTTACGCGCCGCCTATCGTGGATGGCCTGAGCATCGCTATCGGTGGCGCTGGCGCGGGTGCCCAGGCGACCAATCGAATTCAAACGGATATTTCGGCCAGAATCACCGATCAGGCAGCGGTGAATCCGTGGCGCGTGGCAAGTGTGGGCGTGACGGCGGGTGATCACGCCGAGATCTCCAGCACAGTGGCAGCGGTGGCAATTACTGTGTCGGTGTCGCTTGGTTTGTCCCTGGCTCTGGCAGTGTCGGTATCGCTGGCGGACAACACCATTACGAACACGGTGAACGCGGGTATTGATCAAGTGTTCTTTGTGACGCCTCCGGCGATCACCATTGACGCGCGTAGCGAGGCCACGATTAATAGCGTGGCGGTCGCCGTCTCCGTCTCGGTGGGTGTCGGCGTGGGTAGCGGTGCGCTGTCAGGCGGTGGGGCAAATTCGTTCAACACGATTGGTTCATCAGCGACGGCGCTGATGAACGGCAGCAAGGTGGCGGGTGATGGGCAGAAGGCGCTGTCCGTGACAGCAAGCATGACAGGCAAGATCAATGCCAAGGTCATTGTGGCCAGTGTCGCCTTTACGTCAGCGGGCGGCTCCTTGGCGATTGGCGCGTCGGTCTCTCGAAACAACATTACCGATACGGCTGGCGCCAGTGCTGGCATTACCCAGACGCAGTTGGGCAATGTCGGGGCAGTTACGGTCACGGCAGAGACCAAACAAACGCTTGAGAGTTTTGTGCTGGCGGGGGCGGTGGGCATTGCCTACAACGGTGTCGCGTTGAGTGGTGCCGGTTCGTCTACCGAGAACACGTCGCGAGCGGCGACTCGTGCCTTTATGGAAGGGGTGGGCCTGCTGGCAGGCAGCGTTCGGACGGCGGATAGCGTCGTGGTCAAGGCGAGCAATACGAGCACCATGACGGCGACGTCCATTGGCGCCAGCTTGGCAGGCACCACCAGCGGCCTGGCGATTTCGGTCGGTGTGGCTGGCGCCACGAACCGTGCGCTGGGCACGGTGGATGCGCATATATCGAACTCCAATTTGCTGGGTACGACTGACCTGCCATTGCGTAGCGTGACGGTCACGGCGCAAGACACCACGACCTTGAGCGCGACGGCCGTCGGGGCTTCGCTGGCTTTTGCCATGCAGGGTGGTTCCTTATCCGTGGGAGCCTCCGAGTCGACAAATGTCTCGGCCAATCAAGTGACGTCCTATCTCTCCGGTTCGACCGTAGGGACATCAGGCAATGTGTCGGTTACCGCCACCGAGACAGCCGTGCTCAACGGCACAGCGATCGCGGCGTCGGTAGCGGCCGGGTTCTCCGGTGTGGCCGTGAGTGGCGCAGGTGCATCGGGTACGCATACC
>JBEBWV010000101.1:0-19355 GCA_040391965.1 Achromobacter deleyi
TCCCTGGGGAATGAGCGCTTAGTCATCACATTGGTATATCGTTAAACGCGTAGACCTTCTCGTCCATCTGAACACTGGAGTCGTGTATGGCCAAGCAAACCATTGCGGATTATCTGGCGAAAGCCCTCGCCGTCGCGGGCGTCGAACGAATTTGGGGCGTCACAGGCGACAGCTTGAACGGATTGGTACACAGTCTGGACAAGGGTGGCTCCATTCGGTGGATGCACACGCGTCACGAAGAAGTAGCAGCATTCGCGGCAGGTGCCGAGGCGGCCACCACAGGCAAGCTTGCGGTCTGCGCAGGAAGTTGCGGCCCCGGCAATCTGCACCTCATTAACGGCTTGTTTGATTGCCACCGTAATCACAACCCTGTTCTTGCCATTGCCGCGCATATTCCCTCTTCCGAGATCGGCCTGGGCTACTTCCAGGAAACGCATCCTCAGGAATTATTCAAGGAATGCAGCCATTACGTCGAAGTGGTCACCAGCGCCGCGCAGTTTCCCCGCGTTCTGGCGCGAGCCATGCGTACAGCGATTGAAGAGCGAGGTGTTGCCGTCATCGTGCTTTCGGGAGACGTGGCGCTCAGCGAGGGACCCGCAGAAGAGCCGCTCTGGGCAGAGACAGCCCGTCCCACCTTGGTGCCCGCCGCCGCCGACCTGCAAAGACTGGCCGACTTGCTCAATGCGGGGCAAGCTCCTGCATTGCTGTGCGGCAGTGGTTGCGCAGGCGCACATGATGAAGTTGTGGCCTTGGCAGCTACGCTCGCGGCCCCTACCGTGCACGCCTTACGTGGCAAACAGTATGTGGAATGGGACAACCCCTTTGATGTGGGTATGACCGGACTAATCGGCTTCAGCTCGGGCTACCACGCGATGATGTCGTGCGACACCTTGCTCATGCTCGGCACCGACTTCCCGTATCGCAACTTCTACCCCACAGACGCCACCATCCTCCAAATTGACCACAATGGCTCGGCATTGGGAAAACGCGCGCCGCTGGCCTTAGGTTTGGTGGGCGATATCAAAGACACCATTGCCGCTTTGCTGCCTTTGCTCAAGCCCAAGACAGATCGGCGCTTTCTCGACAAGGCCCTTGATCACTACCAAAAAACGCGCAAAGGACTCGACGACCTAGCGACGCCAACGGAGCCGGGCCAAGCGATTCATCCGCAATACCTGACCCGTATCATCGACAGTCTGGCCGATGAGGACGCCGTGTTCACCGCCGATGTGGGCACACCCACTGTCTGGGCCGCCCGCTATCTCAAGATGAACGGCAAGCGAGCCCTGCACGGTTCGTTTAATCACGGTTCCATGGCGAACGCCATGCCACAAGCGCTTGGCGCGCAGGCTGCCCACCCTGGCCGACAAGTCATTTCTTTGTCTGGCGATGGTGGCCTGTCTATGCTGTTGGGAGACATTCTTAGCGCACGCCAACTTCAACTGCCCATCAAGATTGTGGTGTTCAACAATAGCTCGTTGAACTTTGTTTCTATGGAATTGAAAGCGGCTGGTTACCTGGACTCGAATGTGGATCTGGCGACCACCAATTTTGCCGCCATTGCCCAGGGCGCCGGCATTTTCAGCATCCGGGTGGAAAACGCCGAAGACATCCCACAGGCCTTGAGCAGCGCCTTCGCACATCCGGGTCCCGTACTGATCGACGTGGTCACTGCTCGCCACGAACTCGTCATGCCGCCAAAAATTGCGAGAGAACAGGCCAAAGGCTTCAGTTTGTACATGTTGCGAGCCGTATTGAGCGGGCGCGGCGACGAAGTGATAGAACTGGCGAAAACCAATCTGAGGTAGCCGCCAAGACAATCTGGAGGCCTCGGGGCGGACAATGTCTGCCCCGCCCTCCAAGCGCGTAATCCGCAAACGTGCAAGCATAGCGGTTCAAACACCCCAGACAGCCTTGATTGCGGAGCGCTATAGCAGTGAACGATACGATTTCCCCCCACACCGACGACACCGAAGAGCAGCCCACCAAAGTTCAGGAGGCCAGGCTCTGGATTGATGACGGGTGGACAGCAAGAATCATCAAGAACCAGGACGATGACGGCTGGGCGGTGGAAATGACGCTGGACGGCGAATCGGAGCCTTCTCTTGTTGGCCCCTGGACCATGGGCCGCGACAAGAAAAACCCCAAGCCCCTGGACTCAAACGCGTTCATCACCTTGGTAAAAACTGCCAGAGAGGTCTTGCGCCGTCATGAGCAGCAACTGCACGCCATGCTGCACAAAAGCCTGAAAATCGGCTCAGACAAGGGCCCGTTAACTATCAAGCTCGACATCGTGCCCGACGAGGATGATCCCTACGGCACGCTCAGCGCATTCAACGAAGCTGGAGACCTGCTCGGCGAAGCGCGCGTCGTGCCCAGCTTCAAACTCAGCCCGCGCAGCGCCAGCGAGTGGGTTGAAAACGACTTCAGAAAACCGAGCTGATTTACGGCACGAAACGCGGTACGTTATTGAATAACGCACTCCAACATTCGGACTACCTGTCCAGAGTGTTGGGGTGTTTTTTCGTCTGTCGCGAGGGGCCAGGACCATAGTCCGCCGTTTGCGTGGAAAACCCGGACATGTCTGGTATGGCCGTGGCCGGCTGAAGCCTATTATTACCTCAACATTAGCAATAGAAATGCCAGCACATACGGCGTAGCGCTAATCCGCGAGTACAGCCTAAGACGGCCACACCCTAAGCCCTACACAGAAAAACGCTTCCATGAAAATTCTTTCCCTGACCGCACTCTTCGTCGCATCGCTGGTTTTCGGATCGGCGCAAGCGTCAGAGACGAGCATTGCTGTTTCCGCCAACGTCGAGTCATCTCTCGAGATTCTTACGGTTGACGGTCGGCCATTCACGGATATGTCGATCGACATGCCATTTAATCCAGACACGCAAACACTGGAGAAGGTAAAGGTCGAGTTCGCATTTATCAGCAATGACTCTGAAAGATCGATCGGTATGTCTCTTGGGGCATCGCCTGTTCTCAAATCAACGTCGGGCGCTCAGACGATTCCGCTCAACGTCACAACACAGGGTGGGCACACTCTCGTAGAGTCCACACCCCTCAAGTTTCCCCCTCGTACCATCAGCCAACTCCATAAACCGGTTTCGTATTATGTGTGGCTCGAACCAGCAAGCAAAAAACCGCTTAGCGCCGGTCAATACTCTGGAAAAATCACCCTCGTCATCAAGCATGAGCTGTAATACATACCCGTCCTCATCTGTCGACCAAGCTGCCGGTTCGGCTGCCGGTTGCGTAGCGTGGGTGGAGCGCGAACAACCCGAGGCAAGAAAACCACCATTAAGCGCGCGTAACCCGCGATGCTGAACAACAATTGCGCGGGGTTCAGATCGCGGGTTACGCGCGCTTAATGGTGTCTCTCTGGTTAG
The DNA here is from genome assembly GCA_040391965.1 of Achromobacter deleyi. GTDB lineage: Bacteria > Pseudomonadota > Gammaproteobacteria > Burkholderiales > Burkholderiaceae_B > Achromobacter > Achromobacter deleyi_B. The sequence goes on from JBEBWV010000101.1 coordinate 3,399, forward strand.
GCCAATCTCGCGCTCCACCCACGCTACATCTGCCCAAATGTTGACGACCAGAACGGTGCCAGCACGGCCCGGCCACGCAGACCTAATTTGATCCGTCGCCAATAAGCTTATTGTTAATAAAACGTTAGTGATTTATCGATGAAAGCGTAATGTTGTCTTCACTTTCCCCACAGTATGAAGAGCAACGAACATGCGTTTTCACCCTACCCAACTTTTGGCAAGCCTTGCCGCCGTCACCTTATTTTCGACCTCAGCCATTGCCGCCGAACCGATCCCGGTCGGATTCTTTTCGCACCTGTCCGGTAATTTCGCCGAGTACGGCGCAAGCTTTAAAAATGCCGTAGAACTCTATGTTGACCAAGTCAATGCAGAGGGCGGTGTTAACGGGCGCCCCATCAAACTCATCATTGAGGATGATCGCAACTCACCGCAAGAAGCCGCCACGGTGGCTCGCAAGATTGTCGCCACCCCGGGAGTTGTGCTGGCCATAGGTTCATGGTCCACAACCGCATCACTGGCCGCCGCGCCCATCTTCACGCAAGCCAAGATTGCGCAGATCAGCCCGACCGCCTCGCACCCCGATTTCACCAAGCAGAGTCCCTTTCAATTCCGTCAAAACAACACCGACGACATTCTTGCGCAGTACAACGCTGACACGATTCAAAAGAAGCTAAAAGCCAACACGGTTGTCATTCCGTATTCGCAAGATGATTGGGGCGTGTATACCGGCCGCGCCACGGCCGATGCCATCGTCAAAGCCGGTGGCAAGGTATTGCTCACGGAAAGCGTGGTTCCCAACTCCAAGGACTTCCGTCCTCTGGTCAGCAAGATCAAAGCGCTCAAGCCTGAAGGCGTGTTCCTCGCACTCCCCTATCAGGAAGCGTCGATTTTCATTCAGCAATTGCGTCAGGCAGGCGTCGACATTCCGGTCGGTGGCGGCATTCCATTGACCTCGCCAAAATTCATCGAGCTGGCTGGAAAAGCCGCTGAAGGCGTCGTCTTGCACACCATCTTCTTTGCTGGCGACCCATCCAAAAAAGCCTTCGTTGATGCCTACACCGCCAAGTATGGCCGCGCTCCTGATCAATTCGCCGCTCTGGCCTATGACGCAGCGGGTGTCGGCGTAGCGGCAATCCGCCGTGCGGTGGATTCCGGCAAACCACTCACGGGCCAAACCGTGCGTGACGAACTGGCCAACGGTCCGGAATTTGTCGGCGTAACCGGCGTGACGAAGTACGAAAACGGCAACGTCAAAAAAGCCCCTACCTTCATCACCGTGCGCAACGGCCGCTTCGAATTGTTCTGATCCATCAGCCCCAAGCTTGCCGCGCAGCACGCTGCGCGGCATTGTGTTTTCAGGCCTTCCATGCTCGAACTATTTTTTAGCCAACTGATCAATGGCCTGGCTATCGGCCAGGTCTACGCATTGATCGCACTGGGTTTTAGCCTGGTGTTTGGCGTGTCCAATCTGATTAACTTCTCGCAAGGTGCCCTCTTCATGCTGGGCGCTTTTTTCGCGTTCAGTGGCGTCACCTGGTTGGGCTTACCGCTGCCGCTTGCCGCCGTCGGCTCCATTGTGCTGGTCACCATCCTGGGCATGCTGCTCGAACGCGTGGCCTTGCGCCCTCTCGAAAATGCGCCTTACATTGCGCCGGTGCTGTCTACCCTGGCCCTGAGCATCATCATCGACCAATTGGCCGAGATTATCTGGTCACCTGAGGGACAGGCCTTTCCGTCGCCCTTCGAAGAAGTAACGTTCTTCTTCGGTGGTGCCTACGTTACCAGCACGGATTTGATGATCTTCGGATTCGGCATTTCCGCCACTATTGCACTGACCTTCTTTCTTTCTCACACCTGGACAGGACGCAGCTTGCGCGCGACGGCCCAAGACCGAGATGCCGCTGCTCAGCTTGGCGTGCGCACCAGCGACGTCAAGCGTCTGGTGTTCGGACTGGCAGGTGCACTGGGCGCGTTGAGTGGCATTCTCGTGGCGCTCTATTTCAAAAGTGTCTTTCCCCAGATGGGCTTGCCATTTGGCTTGAAAGGATTTGCCGCGGCGCTGCTCGGCGGCCTGACCAGCATTCCGGGCGCGGTGCTGGGTGGTTTGATGCTCGGCATAGTCGAGACCCTGGCCAGCGCCTACATCGGCGAGGGCTTTCGTGATCTCGTTGCCTTTTCGCTGCTGCTGGTCTTTCTGGTCTTCCGACCGCAAGGACTGCTCGGTGATCGACGCCTTGATGCCCTGGGTGGCTCAGGTGGCGCATCGGGTGCCATGCCGACCACCAGTGTGCTGGCCTCCTCGTCGAGTCAACGGGGTGCCATACGCGTAATTGATATGCCTGCATGGGGCTTTCTGGCGGCGGGGGCAGTGCTTGCCCTTATGCCCTTCCTGACGCAAAACGACTACCTATTGCAGGCCGTGGTGTATGGCATGGTGTTCGCGTTGCTGGTCGCCAGCGTCACATTGGTGTCCGGTGCGCTTGGCATTCTTTCTATCGGTCATGCGGCCTTCTATGGGGTGGGTGCTTATGCGGTGGCCATTCTTGCGCGTAATCACGGCTGGCCCGCCGAGGCGGCACTAGTGGCAGGCGCGGTCTTCACCGCCATGATTGCTGTGGTCGCCGCCCTGCCGTTACTCAAGCTTAGTGGACACACCGCGGCCCTGGGTACCCTGGCTGTTGGGCAGATTGGCTTTCTCGTCTTCATGACCTGGATTGACGTGACGCGCGGACCCATGGGGTTTCTCAATATTCCCGCGCCGCGACTGGCGCTGCTTGGAAACGTGGAACTCCTCAGCGTTGGTCAAAAATATTGGCTGGTTGCAGGCGTAGCCGCCATTTCGCTCTTTTTGGGTCAACGACTGCTGAACTCCGGCATTGGCCGTGTGTGGCGCGGCATTCGCGAAGACCGACTCGCCGCCCATGCTGCTGGCTTGCCCGTGCATCGCTATATCTTGATGGGCTTTGCCGCATCGGGACTATTGGCAGGCATGGCCGGGGGCTTGTTTGCCTACGTCCAGGGCGTGATCAGCCCCGAGAGTTTCAACGTCCAGGCATCCATCTTGCTGCTCACCGTTGCCGTGCTGGGCGGATTGGGAAATCTTACGGGTGCAGCCCTGGCAGGCTTCGCGCTCACCTTGCTGCCCGAACTATTACGACCGTTCGCTGAGTGGCGCATGATCGCCTACGGCATTGTGCTGCTCATCATGCTGCGCATGCGTCCGCACGGACTGCTGGGAGCACGCTAATGAATCCGCACACACACACGAGTGCTGGGCCTGGTCTCACGTTACATCAGGTGTCTCGTCACTTCCGTGGCGTGAAGGCCGTTGACGACGTCAGTTTTACTCTGGCGCCCGGTGAAACCCTGGCCTTGGTAGGCCCGAATGGCGCTGGAAAATCGACCTTGATTCAACTGATCAGCGGCGTTGAGAAACCCAGTTCGGGGAAAATCCATCTGGATGGTCAACGCATTGATGGCCTGGCACCTGAACACATCGCACGTCTCGGTCTGGGTCGCAGCTTTCAGACATCACGGGTCTTCCCGGCGCTGACCGTCTGGGACAGCGTCATGCTTGGCACCCAAGCGGCGGCCCTGCGTGGCCGAGGCAAGCGACTTGTCAGTCCAATTTATGAACTGCTAGGTGAGTTGCTCAACTTACCCGCTTGGCAGCGCCGTGCGCATGCGCAGGAAGCCCGCGCCCGAGATGCCTTGCAACGCTTTGGCGACCGGCTCTGGCAACGTCGCCATGCCCCCGCATTCAGCTTGTCTTATGCCAACCGGCGTCGGCTTGAAATTGCGCGCGTGCTGGCGGGAAATCCGCGCTTTCTGTTGCTGGATGAACCCGCTGCCGGCATGAACCCCACTGAGACAGCAGAGCTGACTGAGCTGCTGCTTGCTCTGCGCACGCAACAGCCTGATCTCGGCATTCTCGTGGTCGAACACAAACTGTCTTTGGTTCGCAAAGTTGCTGACCGGGTCATCGTTTTGAATCAGGGTCGGGTACTGGCCACCGGTTCGCCTGAACAGGCACTGGATCACCCCGAGGTGGTGCAAGCCTATCTCGGCAGAACCCGGACCCGACCTATCGCATCGGATGCTCATCTTGGCTGACAACAAGCTTCCCCCCTTTCTGGAACTGCAAGAGGTCGACGTGCATTACGGCGCTGTCCAGGCTCTGTTCAATGTCAGTTTGCAGGTTCGTCCAGGCGAAGTGGTTGCCGTGCTGGGCGGCAATGCCAGCGGCAAATCCACCACCCTGAAATCCGTGCTTGGTCTGGTCACCCCCTCACGCGGGCGCGTGTTGCTGGAAGGCTTGCCTATTCAGGGTCAGGCATCCGCCGACATTATTGCGCGCGGTGTGGCTAGCGTGCCGGAAGGAAGACGCGTCTTTCCCGAGATGTCGGTCTACGAGAATCTGCTGATGGGTGCGTATCCCCGCCGCGCGGACAAGCATGCCATCGAACGTGACCTGACGGAGGTCTTTGCCGCGTTCCCGCGCCTGGCAGAACGGCGAAAACAAGCCGCCGGCACCTTGTCGGGTGGAGAACAGCAAATGCTTGCCCTTGGGCGAGCCTGGCTTAGACGCGCCCGACTCGTCTGCATCGACGAACCCTCGATGGGGCTATCGCCTCGGTTCGTGGACGCGGTTTACGAAGTCTTATTCCGCTGGAAAGCGGCGGGCCAAACCATATTGCTCGTTGAGCAAAATGCACGCATTGCGCTGGAGCTCGCGGACCGCGCTTACGTATTGCAGCACGGTCAGGTCATCCTTGAAGGAAACGCGGCCGACCTGGCTGGAGATCCTGCCATTCAAAAAGCCTACTTAGGCGCAAGCTGAGAGAGGACGCAAGATGAGTGAATCATTTTCCAAACTTACCGACGTGGCCATCGCAGCGGCCATCGTGCTCGATACGGACGTCCTGGTCATTGGCGCGGGCGGTGCAGGCATGAGCGCCGCGATCTCGGCGGCAAAAGCAGGTAGCCGCGTCATCATCGCAGACCGCAGCCTGATTGGCCGGGGCGGTGCCACCATCATGGCGCAGATGACGGTCGCCGCCGCATTGGGCGAAGCCACTGCCGACGATTGGACGCATCACTACGCAGACACGCTGAAGGCTGGTCGAGGTCTGTGCAATGAACCCCTGGCCAAGCTGCTGTGCGAAGAAGGTGTGCAGGCGATACGTCTGCTCGACGACTGGGGCGTGGGCTGGGCCCGTTCGCCCGACGGCAAGATCGTTCAGGCGCAAGCGCCTGGCCACGATCGGCCGCGCTGTGTCTATGTCGACTTCCTGGACACCGGTCCGGCCGTTGCCAAGACCCTGCGCACGCAAGTGGCACGCGAACAGAACATACGCCGCATCGGGGACCTTCTCGTGCAAGAGCTACTGGTGGAGAACGGCCGCGTCGTGGGCGCCGTGGCATGGAACCTGACGTCGGATCAGGTCGTGCTCATCCGTGCCGGCGCGACCATCATTGCCACCGGGGGCTTAACCCGTCTTTACCGGCGCAACAGTGCATCGCTGAACATGGGTGGCGACGGCTTCGCGCTGGCGTTGCGCGCAGGCGCCCGCTTGGTCGATATGGAATTCGTGCAGTTCTTCCCCATTGGTCATCTGGCCCCACGTCTTGTCGGGTTCGATCCAATCATGTGGGACCCGTTTCGTTACAAGCTTGGCGGACAACTGCTCAACCGCGACGGCGAAGCGTTTGTAGAGCACTACGGCAACGCGGCCGAAGCGGCGCGTTACACCACCACCCGAGATGCCGCCACCTACGCCATCATTAAAGAAGTTGAAGCAGGGCGAGGTTCGCCTGCTGGCGGAGCCTGGTTGAGCTTCAAGCATGTGCCGGAAGCACGCCTGCGCGAAGCCTTCGGCCCGGTAATCGACAAGCTCGCCGCCAACGGAATAGACCTGACCACGACCATGATTGAAGTCGCCCCGATTGCGCACTATCACATGGGTGGCATCCTGGTCGACACCGACCTTGCCAGCGACGTGGCCGGTTTGTATGCAGCAGGCGAAGCCGTGGGCGGCGCCAATGGTGCAAACCGGCTTTCCGGCAATGCCATCACTGAGGCCATCGCCTTTGGTCTGCGCGCCGGACGCTCGGCAGCACGATACGCCACCACCGCTGCCTTAGTCGACATTGATCAGCTTCAGGCGCTTGCCACCAAGGCTACGACGGCACTCTCTGTACCGCCTGGAACCGCCAAGGCGACACCCAACGTTGCCGCGCTCCTGGGCAAGCTGCAAGACGTGATGCAAGACCATGCCGGCCCGTTCCGCACGGAAGCCGGTTTGCAACAGGGACTGCTGGCCATCGCTGAGCTTCGACAGCAACTGGGCACAACGCTGCCGGGCACCAACGGCCCGCAAGATCCCGTTCGCCTGGACGCGCTCGACTTGCGCAATATGTTGTTGGTTGGCGAAGCAGTCGTGCGCTCGGCCATCGCGCGGCGTGAAAGCCGCGGTGCTCATCAGCGTGAAGACTTCCCGGCCCAAGATGAAGCATGGACGATGAATCAGACAATCGCCTGTGACGGCGTGCACTGGACACTTGCCACGCATGCCATTCAGCGCCTGAACGAGGAGATTGCGGCATGACAAGCCCGGAAAATTGTGTCAGCTTAAACGTGCAGCGTGGCGTCGGTGAAGAGCCCACTCGGGTTGACACGTATCGCATACCCGCACAGGCAGCGGCCTCGCTACTGGACGGGCTTCGATGGATACGCGCCAATGTGGATGATACGCTCGCATTTCGCTATGCCTGCATCAATGCCAATGCCTGCAAGGAATGCATGATGCGCTTTGATGGAAAGGTGGTTTACGCCTGCGTCGCCCGCCTGGAACCAGGCTCGACGCACGACGTCTCGCCCCTGCCGAATAAGACACGCATACGTGACCTCATAACCGAAATTGCGCCCGCAAAAGAGCGCATGAAAAACCTGGAGCAAGACGATGGCGATCAATAGCGGAACATTTGAAGGGTTCGTCGTCACGGACGGTGAGCATCAATACGACGTCATCCGTCCTTGGCAGAAGAAAGCGCCAGACGGCAGTGATATTGGCCTCATCAGTCAATTGGCGCTCGACCGGCATGGTCGCGTTTTCGTGCTTCAGCGCACTGCCCCACATCTGCGCATTTACACGCCCGACGGCCAGCTTGAACGCAGTTTCGAGCATCCCCAACTCACGAGCGGACATGGATTGCACATTGATGCACAGGACCGCATCTGGATCACCACGTATGACGCGCATCAGGTGTTGGTGTTTGATGCCGACTTGCGCTTGCTGATGGAATTAGGGGGCTTTAACCAACCGCGCTGGCAGGCCCCTTTTAATCATCCTACTGGCGTGCATGTTGGCCCCGACGGCAGCGCTTATGTTTCTGATGGCTATGGCAACGCCTGCATCCACCGGTTCTCGCCCGACGGGCACCATCTGCAAAGCTGGGGACGTCCGGGCACCGGGCCAGGCGAATTCAACACACCCCATGCGGTATGGGTGCTGCCCGATGGGCGCGTGCTCTGCTCGGATCGAGACAATGACCGCATTCAAGTGTTTGACGCCGACGGCCAATGGCTCGCCACGTGGGGCGGCCTCATTCGACCCATGGCGCTTTGGGCCACGCCCACAGGCGAGCACCTCTTTGTGAGCGAACAGGTACCGCGCATTTCCCGCCTTGACACGCGAGACGGTCGGGTACTTGGCCGCGCCCGGGCATTCGGCATTTACGCGCATGGTATGGCGGGCGACGCCCAAGGCAATTTATTCGTGGCCGAACAAGGCGCCAGCATGCTGGTGGCGCAATATCGTCGGCGCCCCTCAGAGCCTCGATCATCAGCCGCCCCTACGGACTCTTATGAACACCGCTGACACCGAGCTTTCTGACGCACCCTTGCGCATTTTGTCTTCGGCTCATTTGGCCGAGGGCCCCCATGCCAGGCTGTCAGAACTTGAATTCGGGCTGATCATCTCGCACAACGCCTTCTCGCGCTGGGTCACGCGGTGCATGGCCGCTGCGGGTGAGCCCGAGCTTGCCATTACAGACATTCTCGTGCTGCACCATGTGCATCACCGCGCGCGTGGAAAGAAACTCAGCGACATCTGCTTCACGCTGAATTATGAGGACACGCATGTCATCAACTATTCATTGAAGAAGTTGCTCAGTTTGAAGCTGGTGCGCAACCGGAAAGTTGGCAAGGAAGTGCTCTACACCACCACGGATAGCGGCGCCTCGGTCATTGCACGATTCCGTTCGGTGCGTGAGCGTTGCCTGTTGCCAGGTGTTCAGGGCGACATCGCAAATGGTGATATGTTGGCGGACATCGCGCGGCAATTGCGCGCGTTGTCCGGCCTTTACGACCAGGCCGCTCGCGCGGCCTCGTCGCTATAGCGGCATTGGCAATCAGACGCCCAACAACACTTCGGTCAACACTTGCGGGTGGGTAATATGCGCTTCATGAGGCGCTTTGATATCCACCCATTTCCATCCCGACTGCGAACGAACCAGCTTACGCGAGTCTTCCAGCACCGGATGTGAGGGCTCGGTGCAATGGATGTAGGTCCGTGGGCGACCATTACCCACAGCATGGTGCAAGGTCAAAGGCGTGGTGTAGCTGGCTAGCGGATGCGGTGTCAGCCGACGTTTAACCCACTCATAGTTCGGTGAACCCGCCTCAAACCCCCAGACCGCAGGAATCGGATCTGGCACGGGCACGGCTAAGCCGCCGGTTGCCTTTGACGCGGCCGCAATGCGCGCATCGGCATCCGCCTTGGGATAATTCGAGAACGCCGTCTGGCCGTTTTCCAGCACGATGGCATCGAAATACACCAGATGGGCAAGCCGCTCCGGGATGCGATCCGCCACGCCACTGATCGGAATCCCTCCAAAGCTGTGACCTACAAGAATCACATCATTGAGCTCTTCAGTCTGGATTACCTGGACCAGATCTTCGATAAAGGTATCGATGGTGATCGATTTATTGATCAGATGGGCCCGGTCACCCATACCGGTATAGCTCGGCGTGAAAACGCGATGGCCCGCTGCGCGCAGGCGCTCGGCCACAGGCGCCCAGCACCAACCGCCATGCCAGGAGCCGTGGGCCAACACAAATGTCTTGGGACTGGTTGACTGCGCAAACGCCACGCCGGACGCCGCCAACCCCGTTGCCAGCGGCAACCCTGCCGCCACTTTCAACAAGGTTCTGCGACTCACTTGACTACTACTCATACTGCCTCCAGCGCCTGTTCCAGATCGAACAACAAATCATCAATGTGCTCAATGCCAATCGACAAACGCACGGTCTCTTCGCGCACGCCAGCCTTGGCAAGCTCTGCTGGATTGAGCTGACGGTGCGTGGTGGATGCAGGATGCGTCACAAGCGACTTGGCATCACCGATGTTGACCAAGCGTGTGAAGAGCTGCACCGCATCTTGGAAGCGGGCACCCGCTTCGCGGCCACCGCGCACACCGAAGGTCAACAAACCCGGTGCCTTGCCAGACAAATACTTGGCGACCAGTGCGTGATCAGGATGGTCTTCCAGACCCGCGAAATTGACCCATTCAACCTTGGCGTGCGTCTTCAGAAAATGCGCGACTTTCAACGCGTTTTCGGCAATGCGGTCTACGCGCAGCGCCAGCGTCTCAATACCCTGGAGAATCTGGAAGGCGTTAAACGGCGAGAGCGCCGCACCCATATTGCGCAACGGCACCACGCGCGCCCGGCCGATGTAAGCTGCCGCGCCGAATGCTTCGGTATAGACGACGCCGTGGTAGCTGCCGTCAGGTTCATTCAAGCGTTTAAAGCGTGCCTTGTGCTCGGCCCACGGGAACTTGCCCGAGTCGATAATGGCGCCGCCGATGCTGGTGCCGTGGCCGCCCAGATACTTGGTGAGCGAGTGCACCACAATGTCTGCGCCGTGTTCAATCGGGCGAAGCAGGTAGGGCGAAGGCACCGTGTTGTCCACGATAAGCGGCACGCCATGACGATGCGCCACTGCGGCGATGGCAGCAATGTCGGTCACATTGCCCAGCGGGTTACCAACAGACTCAACAAAAATTGCCTTGGTTCGTTCGTCAATCAACGCGGCGAATGATTCCGGATCACGCGGGTCAGCAAAACGTGTGGTGATGCCATACTGCGGAAACGTATGCGCGAACAAGTTATACGTGCCACCATAAAGCGTGCTGGCGGACACAATGTTGTCGCCTGCTTCGGTGATGGTCTGAATGGCGTACGTGACGGCTGCCTGACCCGATGCCACGGCCAAGGCCGCAATCCCACCTTCCAGTGCAGCAACACGCTTTTCCAGCACGTCGGTCGTGGGGTTCATGATGCGGGTGTAGATATTGCCCGGCACCTTCAGATCAAACAGATCAGCCCCATGCTGTGTGTTGTCAAAAGCATAGGCCACGGTCTGGTAGATCGGCACAGCGGCCGCACGGGTCGTGGGATCAGGCGTGTACCCGCCATGCACGGCGATGGTCTCAAGTTTCCAATTGGGTTTCTTTTGCTCTGTCATTGTCTTGTTCCAAATAGAGAATATTGGGTTCAGGCAGCGCGTGCTGCACGGGCCACATCGAGGATGCGGTCAACGTCTTCGTTATTGTTGTAAGCACCAAAAGAAAAGCGCAAATAATCATACTCAACCAGACTCGCCACTACTGCTTCACGGCTCAAGAGAGCGTGAAGCTTGCGCGGGTCCGTCACGCGCACCGATGTGGTTGTGCTGGTTTCACCGGCGCCAGCAGGCGATACCACGTCGTAACCCAACTCACGCAATCCCTGCGCAAAGCGAGCGGACAAGGCTAGCGCCCAGGGCTCAATGCGCTGCGGCTGGGCCGTTTCGATCAAGGAGATGGCTGCCGCGAAACCTGCAATGCCTGGGTAATTCAAATTGCCCGTTTCTAAACGCCGGGCGTCGTCCGAATCAGCAATGGCCACTTCCCATTGCTCACCTGACTTGTCTAACGATGTCACGCCAGACGGACCAATGCTGGCCGGGGTCAACGCGTTCAACAAGCCTGGCGATACGTGAACAAAGCCCACACCCAACGGCCCGAGCAGGCCCTTGTGAGCACCTGATGCAAAGGCATCCACGTGCCAGGCGTCCACCCGGGCCCGCAACAGGCCGACGCCTTGAATACCGTCGACCACCAGCCAGATGCCCTGGCTTTTGCAGCGTCGACCGAGCTCTTCAATATCTGTACGAAAACCCGTGCTGTATTGCACCCACGACACGGCAATTAATCGCGTGCGGCTGTCCACTAGTTGCCACAGCGAGTCCACCGTGAACCGGTGAGCCTGTGCCGGGGCCACTCGAACCTGCACACCGCGTCGTCGCAAGTTGAGCCAGGGCAAGGCATTGGTGGGATGTTCCTGGTCGTCCACGACCACGTTGTCCCCCACCTGCCAGTCCAACCCCTGCGCCACGATATTGATGCCTTCGGTCGTGTTCTTGGTGAAGGCCACTCGGCGTGCATCGCCCCCGATAAGCCCGGCGATACGAGCGCGCAGGGTCTGTGCGTCCGCCAACCACTGCGGCTTATCGCTACGGGCATAGGTGATGTCGTCGAAGAATCTTCCGACCGCTTGCGCCACGCTTGGTGAAAGCGGGCTGGTGTAAGCAATGTTCGCGTATCGCTTGTCCCGTACTACCGGGAAGTGCTGCCTAAACTCGTCCTGCCACGTCATGCCGATCTCTACCCCGTCTACTGATGACTCGCGGTCGAGCTCAAGCAAGCTGGTACGCGTCATCTTCCTTTCAGATTCTAGGGAGTTCCGGCCGCGAGCGATAAGCCCGATTACTCATATTGATATGACCAGTTAGTTGCTAGCGTCATGCAATACCACCCCTAGAATGCATGCCTTCTCAGCGGGTCTGGGCTATACAAGGAAGCGGCAATGCGTTTATCTGACCTCATCAAAATTGCGAGTGCCGCGACGGCCTTGAGCATCGCAGGAGCGGCCTCGGCCGGCATCACCGTAGACGCTATCAAGAAGCGCGGCGAGCTTGTATGCGGTGTGAGCCAAGGCTCGGCCGGTCTTTCCATCGCGGATAGCCAGGGACGATGGAGCGGACTGGATGCTGACCTTTGCCGCGCACTGGCCGCCGCGGTGTTGGGTAACGCCGAGAAGGTGCGCTTCGTGCCGTTGAGTTCGCAGCAACGATTTCCTGCCTTGCAATCCGGCGAAGTGGACGTGCTGAATCGCAACACCACCATCACCTCGGGCCGCGACTCAGGCCTGGGCATTACGTCTGCCGGCGTCATCTTCTATGACGGCCAGGGCTTTCTCGTACCGCGCAAACTTGGCGTCAAAAGCGCTACAGAATTGGATGGCGCCCAAGTCTGCGTGCAACCCGGCACCGTGAACGAGCAAAACCTGGTCGATTACTTCAAGAAGAACAAGCTCACATACCGCCCGGTGGTTATTGAGAACCTGGTAGAGCTGGAGCAAGCGTTCTATGCGGGCCGTTGCGACGTCTACCTGTCTGATGCTTCCACCCTGGCCGCAAGCCGGGCAGCGCGTGCCACCAAACCGGACGACTTCATCATCCTGCCCGAGCGCATTAACAAGTCGCCCCTAGGCCCGTTCGTGCGTCAAGACGATCCCAACTGGAGTGCCGTGGTTCGCTGGACGGTCAACGCCGTGGTCGCCGCTGAAGAGCTCGGCATCACCTCCGCCAACGTGGATAGTCAGGCACAAAGTCAGGATGCACAAGTGCGGCGCCTGCTCGGCATCGATCCCGGTGTGGGCAAGAGTTTTGGCTTGACCGAAACCTGGGTACGCGATGTCGTCAAGTCCGTGGGCAACTATGGAGAATTGTGGGATCGCAACTTAGGCGCACAAACCCCGCTCAAGCTGGAGCGCGGACTGAATGCGCAATGGAACAAGGGCGGCATTCTCTATTCGCCACCGTTCCAATGAGTTTGACGCACGCGGCGCTGAATAAGCGTCGCGCTGCGCTCACTGACTTGATATGACAGCCAGCATCGCCCCCCCAACGCCCCGTCGCCGGGTACCTGAATGGTTCATCACGACGGTCCTGGCCGTGCTCGTATTGTTCCTGCTCGTGCTGGCAGCCGAGCAGGTGGCCTCCACCCAAACAGCGCGTGGTGTGCAAGGCGGCTTTGCATTCTTGTGGCAGGCCTCGGGCTTTCAAATTTCCGAGAGCCTGCTCAACGTCTCGCCCACAGATCCGTATTGGCAAGCCATCGCAGCGGGATTGGTCAATACCCTGACCGTTGCGCTTGTCGCTATTCCGCTCGCGACCCTGCTTGGCATAGTGCTGGGCGGGCTACGCTTGTCGGGAAATCCATTGGTGGCCCGCTGCACGACGGCGTTGATTGAGCCAATCCGAAACACCCCTGTTTTGCTGCAATTATTTGTCTGGTATGGGCTGTTGCTTCAGTTGCCCACCGTGCGCGACGCCTGGATGCCGCTGCCGGGGGTAATGCTGTCGAACCGTGGACTTGCATTGCCTGCGATATCGGGTTGCTTGCCTCATGTGCTGGCCACCCTCGTTGTCGCTTTTGTCTGGCACAGATCACGAAATACACGTCATCGTGGCTGGCGCTTGCTGGCCGTGGCAAGCCTGGTCGGCATCTGGCTCCTTCTTCCTGCACCACATATTCAATGGCCGGTTAAACAAGGCCTGGGTTTGCGTGGTGGCTGGCAACCAAGCATCGAGCTCACCGCCCTGCTCGTCGGCCTTATTGTCTTTCATGCCGCCTACATTGCCGATATCGTCCGCGGTGCAGTCCGGGCGGTTCCTGTCGGCCTGTTTGAAGCCGGTCAGGCGATGGCGTTAAGTCCCTTTGCCATTGCCCGCCACATCCTCTATCCGTATGCATCGCGCGTGGCCTTGCCCGCTTACGCCAACCAGTGCCTGGCGCTCATCAAGAACAGCACGCTCGCCATCGCGATTGGCTATCAGGACTTGATGGCCATCATCAACACGGCCATCACGCAAACCGGCCTCGCCGTTGAGGGCGTGTCTATTGCCGTCGTCCTCTATCTGGGCATTGCGGCCCTGTTTGGCTGGGCGCTTGCGCTGTGGAATGCCAACGCGACCCGGCATGGCGCCGATTCGGCGGGCACCACAAGATTGGGTTCACGCATGAATAGCGCAGCGTTTGATCGCGCTGCGCTTTTTGGCACAAGGTCACGCACGCTCGGCACGCTGGCTACGGCCGCCGTGCTGGTTATCGGCGGAGCTGCACTGTTCCAATGGGCAGTTTTTGACGCGGTGTGGCGAGGCGGCGCACAAACTTGCGCAGACGCCTCGGGTGCATGCTGGGCAGCCGTTGAGCAAAATGCACCTCTTCTTATTTTTGGCACGATGAGTGCCGAGGACAGACCCCGTGCCTTGTTCGCGTGCGCCGCGCTAATCCTGGCAGTCCTGTTCGCCCTGAGCCCACGCCTGCCGGGCCGCTGGCGTGCATGGTTATTCGGACTGGGTTGTGTCGCGGCTGCGAGCGCGCTTGGCGGTTGGCCCTGGGGCGCGGCTGGCATCGCGCCACTTCGTTGGGGTGGGCTGGTCGTGACCATTGTCCTGGCGCTTTCTGCCATCGCACTTTCATTGCCGTTGGCAGTGGCCCTGGCGCTCATGCGCAGGTCTACTTTCAGTTGGCTGCGACTGCCAAGCACCTTACTCATCGAAGCCGTTCGCGGCGTGCCCTTGGTCACGCAACTTCTCTTTGCCTCATTCGTGCTGCCCATGCTGCTGGGCGGACAGATCGGCAACTCCAAGTTCACCATGGCACTCGCCGCGCTAAGCCTGCATACCGCATGCCTGCTGGCAGAGGTCTTGCGAGGTGCCTTGCAAGCCGTACCTGAAGGCCAGCGCATGGCGGCCGCGGCCCTGGGTTTGAACCGACGAACCGCCTTCTGGACAGTCGTGCTGCCTCAGGCCAGAAAAATAGCCACACCAGCCGCACTTGGCGTGTTTGTCGGCGCAGTCAAAGACACGTCTTTGGTCACGATCATTGGGGTGTTTGATGTGCTCAGCGCGGCAAAGGCGGCGGTCGCAAGCACGATCTGGCGTCCGTACTACGTTGAGATCTATCTCAGCGTGGCGGTGCTTTACTTTGTGGTGTGTCTTGGACTATCGCGCGTGGCACGCCGAGTCGAAGTACAGGGCGGCTAAAACGTCGCACAACAGTCAAGCGCGCGGAACCAGGGCAACGCCCTAGTTCCGCGGCTCAGCCTATTTACGGCGCCGGGTTCGGAAAACGCATGTGAATCGCGTTGATCGCGTCCACCACGTCTTGTGACAAGGTCACGTCGACGCTTTCAATGTTTTCCTTAAGCTGTGCAATGGTGGTTGCACCAATCAGGTTGCTCGTCACGAAAGGACGCTGATTCACCCAGGCCAAGGCCAGATGCGTGGGGGATATGCCATGTTCGCGCGCCAGCATCACATAGGCGTGTGCTGCCGATTGCGCTTGCTCGTTGTTGTAGCGGGTGAATCGGGTGTAACGCGTGAGGCGCGCCCCTTCAGGCTTGGCGCCGTCCAGATACTTGCCCGACAACACGCCCATGGCCAGCGGTGAATAGGCCAGGAGACCGACCTGCTCACGATGGCTGAACTCCGACAGACCCATTTCGAACGTGCGATTCAACAGGCTGTAAGCATTTTGAATGCTGGCAATGCGTGGCAAGCCTTTGTTCTCGGACGCCTTCAGAAACTGCGACACGCCCCAAGGGGTTTCGTTGGATACGCCGATATGGCGCACTTTGCCCTCGCGCACAAAGTCTTGCAGCACCGATAAGGTCTCTTCAATAGAAACCGTGTGCTCGTCCTCTGCCCAGGGATAACTCCACTGACCAAAGGTCGTCGTGGTGCGATCCGGCCAATGCAATTGGTACAGATCAAGGTAGTCTGTTTGCAGGCGCTTCAAGCTGTCGTGAAGCGCTTGGGTCAGGTTCTTGCGATCCAGGAAGGT
>JBEBWV010000102.1:0-19238 GCA_040391965.1 Achromobacter deleyi
AGCAGGCAAACCGACCTTGCTTATTCTTGACGATGCCTTGGTGCATGCCGATGATGCGCGACGCGAGTTTATGAAGCGTGCGTTGTTTGATGCGGCCAGTCGCCACCAGATTTTGATGTTCACCTGCCACGGTGAAGCTTGGCAAGATATGGGTGTTGAGCAGAGGCGTATTGGCTGATGTTGCAACTGGCTCGCTTCGGTCGGCTTGACGACGGTGGCGGGCCAGCGTATTGTTTCGCTGTCCGTTCGGACATTCAATTGGACTGCAAATCCATGACACCTGTTTCGTACCTGCCTGTATTCACTGTCGCTCAGACGACGGTTGATCTCGCACGTACCTGGGGTTTGCCTGTTTCTCCCCCTGTCGCACCGCCATCGGGTGTGGTTGTCGTCGCTGGCCCCTATCCGCCAGTTGTTGCCGTACACCACTGATCGGCTGTTTTTGCGACTCCAGCTTTCCTGATTAATCCAATACGTACTGGCTTGCGCTAAATCGGCGCATTGAATACGTGCGCGTGTTGGCATGCGGTCGGCTGGAGCCTGTTTTATTTCGACAGGTGAGAAACCTATGTCTATGTCAAAAAAATCCTGGACCGCTTACGGTTCAACGTCACTGTTTGTGCTGCTGTGGAGCGGCGGCGCGATTTTCGCGAAATGGGGCTTGGCCCACGCTAGCGCTTTTGGATTTCTGCTCAGCCGATTTGTTCTGGCGCTTGCTGTGCTTCTTGTTATTTGTGTGGCCCGCCGTCGTTGGCTTCCTGCGCCCGGCACGCGTCTTGCGGTGGCGGCGACGGGGGTTTTGCTGATTGGTAGTTATTCGATCTGCTATTTGCTGGCCCTGGATCACGGTATTACGCCAGGTGTGCTGGCCACGCTCTTGGGGGCACAACCGATTCTTACACTGATGTTGGTGGAGCGCCGCTTTTCGCTTGCCCGGTGCGCAGGTTTGGCTTTGGCGCTCGGTGGTTTGGTGATGGTGGTTTATCAAAGCATTGGGCTGGCGCGGTTTTCAGTGCTTGGCATGAGTTTCGCGTGTGCGGCATTGCTGAGCATGACCGCAGGCGCGATTCTTCAGAAGCGCTTGCATCAGGCACCGTTGGATGTGATGCCTTTGCAGTACGTGGTGAGCTTGCTGCTTTGCCTGGCGTTTGTTCCCTTTGAGCCGATCCACGCCGACTTCAGTGTGGGGTTTTTTATTCCGGTGCTGTGGATGGGACTTTTGATTTCGGTGGGGGCAACGCTGTTGTTCTACCGGATGATTCAAAGCGGCAATCTGGTTAATGTCACCAGCTTGTTCTACCTGGTGCCCGTGGGTACGGCCGTGCTGGATTATCTGTTTTTGGGTAATCGAATGTCCGCGCTGACGCTGGGCGGGATGGCAGCGATTTTTCTGGGCTTGATGGTGGTGATGCGTGCCAGTACTGGTGCATCGGCACCACGGTTGCAGCAGGCTGATTAAAACTTGCCGGCCAAGGCGAAAAGACGTTGCGTTTCTCTAGATGGTTAGCGCCCGCAAGGTTTTGAGGAAGGCTTTGGCCGGAAGTCCCAATGGTTCATAAAGCAGGTGGAATGCTTCGACGGCGACCTTGGTCGTCGGGTGCAGGGGTTTGAGCACGACGTCGGGATGCTCAAGCTGGCGCGCGGTGAGGTCGTCGATCAGGGCGATGCCGGTTTGTTGCTGAGCCAATGCCCAGGCGACATGAACCTGCTGCACTTCAATGCGCGGGCGCAGTTCGCAATCGGCGCGCTCGGCAAGCTCTCGAATGGCTTGTGCGAAGGGAATGTCGCTGGCATATCCGATCAGGGTTTGGCCCACCAGGTCTTTAACGTGGAGTTTCTTGCAGTTTGCCAACGGATGCGAACGAGGAATGGCCGCCACCAGATTGGTCTCGAACAATGGGTACATACGCAAGTTCGGATGGCTGATCGACATGTGCGCCACCCCAACTTCAAACTGACGCTCCAGCAGCGCTTGGAGTAGGGCGTTAGGGCTCATGGTGCGCATCACGATCTGCACGTCAGGATGCTGTTTGGCGAAAGCGCTAATCGCACGCGGCATTAAAGACTGGCTCAGATTGGCGCTACACGCCACACGAAGATAGGCCGTCTGTTGGTGGATAAGGTCTTGTGCAACTTCATTGACACGGCTGACGCATTGATAAAGCGAATCTACTTCGACAAAGAGTCTATTGGCTTCCGGGGTGGGATAAATGCGCCCCTTGATGCGCTCGAAAAGCTGCAGCCCGAGACGTTGCTCGGTGTAGGCCACCAAGCGGCTGACGGCCGGTTGAGACACGTTCAGCGCCTTTGCTGCACCGCTAATCGAGTGGGTCAACATGATGGCGCGGAATACTTCGATCTGACGCAGATTGATCTTCATTTATCTATAACATCATGTTATGAAAACGGCACAAATTAGCATAAGCCTTTATTAATTGTCGACCCTATACTCGCCGTACTAATTAACGACGACGGTGGCGGCAATGAGTGATTTTGATCTGATCGTGCGTGGCAATATCGTTGATTGCGACGCAATCGTGCATGACGGATGGCTGGCGGTTCGCGATGGCAAGATCGCAGCGCGCGGCAATTGCGCAGCAGGCAGCGGCGCCCCTCAGGCGAAGGAATCGATCGACGCGCGTGGCATGTGGCTTATGGCAGGCGCCGTCGACGGTCAGGTCCACTCGGGCAGTCAATCAAATCAAGAAGGGCTTGGCATAGCATCACGAGCGGCCGCTGCCGGTGGCGTGACCGTCATGGTCGATATGCCTTACGACGACCCGGAACCTGTCGCTTGCCGCGAGAGTCTCGACGCCAAAATTGCCGAAGTGGAGCGTAGCTGCCACGTTGATGTGGCGCTATACGGCACACTGAATGATCGGCACGGCTTGCAGGCGGCGGCAGGTTTGATTGACGGCGGGGTTTGTGCGTTCAAGTTCTCTACCTTCGAAGCAACTCCCGGGCGTTTTCCAAGGGTAGAAGAAGACGTGCTGTATGAGGCTTTTCGCCTGATCTCGGCATCGGGTCTGGCGTGTGGCGTGCACAATCAAATTCAGGAACTGACGCGCAAGAATATTGAACGCATGAGCGCCGAAGGTGACGTGGGTTGGGATGCTTTTTTGCGCGCTCATCCGCCACTTATTGAGAATCTGGCTACCACCTTGATTTATGAAATCGGTGCGGAAACGGGTGCCCGTGCGCACGTGGTGCATGTATCGACCGGGCGTGGTTTTGAGGTTTGCGATATGTACCGACAAGCCGGGCATGCCGCCACAATCGAAACATGTATTCAGTACTTGATGCTGAATCACGAAGAGCACACCAAGCGACTGGGCGCCAAGACCAAGCACTATCCGCCGATCCGACCGAAAGCAGAGGTGGACTTGCTGTGGACACATATTGCCAGAGGCGCCTGCACCTTTGTGTCCTCAGATCATGTCAGTTGGGGTCTGGAGCGCAAGGCCAATCCCAATGTGTTCAAGAACGCCTCGGGTGGCCCGGGCCTGGAAACCTTGTTACCCGCATTTTGGACGGGCTGCGAGGCGCACGGAATTTCGCCGTCTATGGTAGCGAGACAACTGTGCAGCAACCCGGCACGCCATTTCTTGTTGGAGGATCGCAAGGGGTCGCTGGCCGTGGGCAAGGATGCGGATATTGTTTTGCTCAAGCCAGAACGCTATGCGTTCGACTCTCGGAACAGCTTGTCGGCGGTGCAGTGGAGTTCGTTTGATGGCATGGAGTTCAGTGTGCGCGTAGCAGCGACGCTTTGCAGAGGCGAGATGGTGTATGACGGTAGCCTTCACGCCGATCCAATACGCAACGCCGCGGGCGCTGGACGCTTTTTGCGTCCGCATTCGGGTCAGCTTGGCATTGAGGCTGCGCGATGAACGACGGCACCAATGGCGGCCCGGTCATTCCGGTTTCCAGCCAGGCGGCCCCTCGGATAAATGCCGAGCGGCTATGGCAGCGTGTGATGACGCTGGCCTCTTTTTCAACCCCAGATGTGCCCTGGACACGACGGGCTTTTACGCCGCTGTTTATGACGGCGAGGGCATGGCTGGCCCAGGAATTTCGCGAAGCCGGTCTTGAAACGCGGCTCGATACGGTGGGCAATTTGATCGGCCGACGTCCCGGGCGCCGGGTAGACCTTAAGCCACTCGTGAGCGGATCACATTGCGATACCGTCGTAGGCGGTGGCCGCTTCGATGGGATTATCGGGGTGCTGGCGGCGCTGGAGATCGCGCATTGCATGCGAGAGGATGGCGTGTCGTTTGAGCACACGCTGGAGGTCGTCGATTTTCTTTCAGAAGAACCGAGCGACTACGGCGTGTCTTGCGTGGGTAGCCGTGCCATGGCCGGCGTGTTGACGCGAGCGATGCTGGACCAACGCAACCCGAATGGCGAGACATTGGCTGCCGGTATTGATGGAGTGGGCGGTGACTCGTCCCAACTGGCAAGTGCCTCGCGCGCGGCGGGCTCGCATGCGGCATTTGTAGAGTTGCATATCGAACAAGGGCCTGTGCTGGAGACGCGTAACTTACCCATTGGTGTGGTGAGCAACATTGTGGGTATTCGGCGGGTGTCGATTCTGGTGTCAGGTCAGCCGGATCACGCGGGAACCACGCCGATGGACATTCGTCGCGACGCACTGGTGGGTGCCGCCGAGCTCATTACCTGTGCGCAACGGCTGGCGGTGTTGCGCAACGGGGAGGACGGCGCTTATGTCGTGGCGACAATTGGGCGGATAGCCATGACGCCGAACGTGCCCAATGCCGTACCAGGCACGGTCGAAATGACGTTGGAAGTACGCAGCGACCGGCGCGAAATTCTCTGCGATTTCCCGGAGCGTTTGTTGCACGAGGCCTCAGAGGCGTTGAATCTTCTGCGCGTGTCGGCGAGCCAGCGCGAGCTGACATTCGCCGAACCCACCGATTGCTCAAACATCGTGATGGACGCCGTGCGCCAGGCTGCGGATGATGTGGGTTTGGCAAGCATGACGCTGCCGAGTGGAGCCGGGCACGACGCCGCATACATGGCGGCAATTGGGCCCATGGGCATGGTGTTTATTCCTTGCCTTGGCGGCCGCAGCCACTGCCCCGAAGAATCGATTACGTCGGAACAATTGTCCATGGGCGCACGCGTTCTCTATCAGACCTTGATGAACCTGGACCACACGCTCGCCGCAGGATGAATATGGCAGGCGGAACCGAACAAACTGAATAACGCTGATTGAAGGGGAAATAATGAAAGATCGCAATATTCGTGCAGCACGCGGCACCACTTTGCGGTGCAAGGGCTGGCACCAGGAAGTCATCCTGAGGATGTTGGAAAACAATCTGGAAAATGGTGAGCGTCCGCAGGACTTGGTGGTGTACATGTCAGCGGCCAAGGCCGCACGGGATTGGGACAGTTTTGATCGTATCGTGGCGGCGCTTAAAGATCTGTCTGACGACGAAACCCTGATCGTCCAGTCGGGCAAGCCTGTGGCGCGTTTTCGCACGCACATCCGTGCGCCGAGAGTGTTGCTGGCCAATGGCAACGTGCTTGGCCGTTGGGCAGGTGATGAGGCGATGTATCAGCTGGAGAAGCAGGGTCTGACAATATTGCCCGGCATGACAGCCGCCTGCTGGCAGTACATCGGCAGCCAGGGCATTGTGCAGGGCACCTACCAGTCCTTCGTGAGTGCGGGGCGCCAGTATTTTGATGGTTCGCTGGCAGGTCGCGTCATTCTCACGGCTGGCTGTGGCGGGATGAGCGGCGCCCAGCCACTGGCGGGAAAAATGGCAGGAGCTGCCACGTTGGTGGTCGATGTCGATTCGGCCGCCCTGCAACGACGCGTGGATAGTGGCTACCTGGATGTCATCGCGGATTCACTCGATGACGCCTTGACACGCATCGCGGCGTTGGCTCGCGAAGGCGTGGGAGGCTCGGTAGGCTTGGTGGGCAATGCGGCGGATCTCTATGAGGCCATGCTGGCCCGCAACTTTCAACCGGACATCGTGACAGATCAGTGCATGGTCGACCCGTATCGAGGCTATGTGCCTTCGGGCCGCAGCAAGGAGGAGGCGGCGCAATGGGTTCGGGACGACCCAGCGGCTGCGCTCAAAGCGGCTGCCGAAACCTTGATTCGTCACGTATCGGGCATTCTGGCTTTTCGGGAGCGTGGCGCGTTGGCGTTCGAGTATGGCAATACGCTGCGCGCGCGGGCTGTTGAGGCGGGTTTGTCGCAAGCGGCGACGCTGGAGTCATTCGTCACCCTGTTTATTCGTCCTTTGTTTTGTGAGGGCATTGGCCCTTTTCGTTGGCTGGCCGCTTCGGGGGATCCGAAGGACATCGAGGCCGTTGATGCCATCATCGATGAAACGTTTGATGCGGATCATCCTATCCGCCATTGGATCGGTATGGCGCGCAAGCACATTCAGTTCCAAGGGCTTCCCGCGCGTATCGGGTGGTTGGGGCACGGCGAGCGAAGCCGGCTAGCGGTGAAAGTGAATGAAGCGGTGGCGTCCGGTCGGATATCGGCGCCCATTGCCTTTACGCGTGATCATTTGGATGCGGGATCGGTGGCATCGCCCTACCGTGAAACCGAGAATATGCAAGATGGCAGCGAAGCGATCGCCGACTGGCCGCTACTCAATGCGATGACGGCCTGCAGTGCAGGGGCCTCGTTGGTCGCCATTCATGCCAATGGCAATAAGTCTCAAAGTGCAGGGCATACCGTCATTGCAGACGGCACCGCGTTGGCCGCCGAACGTTTGACGGCTGTACTGGATGCGGACACCGGCTTGGGCGTCACGCGTTATGCGGACGCGGGGTATCCAAAGGCTCTGGCCACGGCGAAGGCCGCGGGCTTGGGCGTGGCACCGGCTGGAGTCGCAGCATGAGCACCTACCAATTGAGTCCGGACGACATTGATGCCGCTATTGTGGGTGGCATGCTGCTGTCAGCAGGAGGGAGTGGGCGAGCGCGGGTCGCGCAAAGCCGCGTGTTCGCTGAGCGGGCTTGTGCGTCGCGGCCGTTGAATATGGTCAGCGTAGATGCCTTGACGCCAGACACGCAGGTGCTCATCGCGACAGGGGTAGGCGCGCCGGGTGCCGGGAAGCACTTGGCGGATCCGGCACACGCGGTGTTGGCCGCCAGGAATCTGATCCAGGCCAGTGGCGCGACCATCGGTGCCGTGATGCCGGGCCACGTGCCAGGCTTTTACGCGTGGTTGCTTGCCGCTGAGCTTGGTGTGCCCTTACTTGATGCGGCCTGTAATGGACGGGGCCATCCAACAGTCAAAATGGGGAGCCTGGGTCTGTCTTCTCGTCCGGAGGTATCGCTATATCAATGCGGTGCGGGCGCCGGGCTCGAAATTACTCTGCATGGCAATATGCTTGTGACCTCAACATTGCTGCGCTCGGCCGCCGTGCAGTCTGGCGGGCTGATCATGGCTTGCCGTGGTCCGCTGGAGGTGAGTTTTGTCTCATCGGCGGCAGCGCTTGGTGCGATCACATATCAGTTGGCCTTGGGCAGGGCTGTGTTGGAAGCAGGTACTTCCGGCTCAGCGCCAGAGCGATTCGATGCGGCACTTGCCTTTAGTGGCGGGCAGAAGTTGGCGCGAGGCAAGATAGTGCTCAACACCGTCACGTATCAGGACGGCTTTGACGTCGGTGCCATTACTGTTGTCGACGACGATAGCGGTCAGACTCTGCAGTTGGGAGTATGCAACGAGTTCATGACGGCAGACATCGACGGCCATCGCATCTCGACCTTCCCTGACCTGCAAGCGGCGATGGACCCGCATACCGGAGAGGTCGTTGCGATATCGGAAATGGCGGTTGGAACGGATGTGGCGATATTTTCGGTCGCAAAAGGCAAATTACCCATGGGAGCAGGAATCTATGACCCTGCCGTGTATCCCGATGTGGAAGCACGGATGGGCCTGCGCATTGCCGACTATGCGCTCGACCCCAAGGCATGAGGGCGGCCATGATTACGCTCTTCGACAGTCGTAATTCGGGCAATGGCTGGAAGGTTCGCCAATTGCTTTCCCACTTGAATCTGCCATTTGAAAGGCAGGTACTCAACTTGGCACAGGGCGAGGCCAGGACGCCCGCCTTTCTGGCGATCAATCCGTTGGGCCGTGTTCCAGTGGTGCAGTGGGATGACGGCTTTTGTCTGCGCGAATCGAACGCGATTCTGCTGCATTTCGCCAAAAACACGGCATTGCTGCCAAGTGACCCGCAGCGTCACAGCGAGGTGATGGCGTGGCTTTTCTTCGAGCAGTTCGACCATGTCCGGAATTTTGCTCGGCCACGGTTTCTGGTGAGCATTGCCAAATCGATGGGCGTAGAGGCGGTCGAGGTGCAAACCTTGCTAGCGCAGGGTTACAAGGCGCTTGACGTCATGGAGGCGCATCTTGCGCAGCACGCGTATCTGGTTGGCGAGCAATACAGCATCGCCGATATCGCTTTGTACCCATATACCCGCATGGCCCATATGGGCGGCTACGACTTGCATCCCTATCCGCAGGTACGCGCGTGGTTGGAACGCATCAACGGGCAGCCTGGCCTGATCGCGTTGCCCTGACCACGTTGGTACTGCTCATTTCCGATTCTCCTGTTTGACCCCACGAGAAAATCATGACATTGACGCGCAACATCGTTCTAGGCTCTTGTCTGCTGGCAGCTGCGCTGACAGGCGTATTGGCAAGTTCTCCCGTATTGGCTGCCGACGCGGCAGATTACCCCTCAAAACCCATTCGTCTTTTCGTCCCGTATCCAGCCGGAGGCGGTTTCGATACCGTTGCCCGACGTTTGGCTGACGGATTGCGCGAGCAATTGAAAACGCCGGTTATTGTCGAAAACAAGCCAGGCGCAAATACCATTATCGGCACGGACGCCGTGGCGAAAGCGGCTCCAGACGGCTACACCTTATTAATGAATGCACCTGCCGGGATTGCTCAATCGCCTTGGTTGCAAAAGAGCTTGCCGTACGACCCCATCAAAGATCTGAGACCCATTTACATGGTGGCGCAAGTGCCCACCGCACTGATCGTGCCCAGCACGCTTGGGGTATCCACGTTTGCGGAGTTCGCGGCCTACGCCAAGGCAAATAAGGGCACGATGGCGTACGCCAGTCTGGGTAATGGCAGCACGCTACATATCTTTGGCGCCATGCTCAATGATCGTTTGGATGCTGGCGCGACCCATGTGCCCTATAAGGGTGACGCTCCTGCCATGGGCGATCTGGTGCCGGGGCGTATCCAGTTCATGTTCAACAACCCAGTATCGAGCATCAACTTTGCCAAGCAAGATAAGGTGCGCATCCTGGCGATCAGTGGCGCCAAACGCCTGCCAGCGATCATGGACGTGCCTACCTTGGGCGAACTGGGTATGCCTGAGTTCAATATTACGGGTTGGTACGGCTTGTTCGCGCCGGCAGGCACACCACAGCCGATTCTGGAGAAGATCGCTAATGCCACCAACGTGGTGATGCACTCGCCAGCGTTGGCCGAGTATCTGGAGTCCGTTGGTGTCGTGGCCGGAGATGCGGGATTGGACGCCTTCCCGGCGCAAGTCGCGCAAGATTACAAAGACTGGGGCGCGTTGATCAAGAAGAACGACATTCGCATTGAGTGATCGGCAGCACAACATCAACTAGGCAAGGGGAAGTCATGAAAACAGGTGCACGAGCACTCGGGGCGACGCTGCGTCTTCGATATGTCGTTTTGGCGTTTTGTCTGGCGCCGGCATGGGGAAATGCGGCACCCGCCGTCTTGCTCGATGGCAAGAGCCTCACCTTTGAACAAGTCGCCCAAGTCGCGCGTACCGGGGCAAAGGTTGAGATTGCCGGGGCGGCCCGCCAACGCGTCGCGCGGGCACATGACGTGGTGCTGGCCGCTGCGCAGGCCGATATGCCGATCTATGGTTTGAATCGCGGTGTCGGGGCGGCCCGGCAAGTCGCTGTGCTTGACGGCCAGCGCGAGAACGTCAGTGAAGTTCGCAAATCATCAGAGACGTTTAACCGAAATCTTCTGATCTCTCATAGCCGGGCGACCGGACCTGCAACGCCAGTGCCAATTGTTAGAGCGGCAATGGTGGCACGTTTGAACACTGCGTTGACGGGGTCTTCTGGTATGCAGGCGAGCGTTGCAGACATGTACGCCGCCATGCTCAACGCTGACATTACACCGGTGGTGCCCAGTTATGCGTCAGTAGGCGAGGCGGATATTTTTCTGCTTTCGTACACCGGCCTGGCGATGATGGGCGAAGGCGAGGTGTTCGTGGGCGGGCGGCGTATGCCTGCTGCGCAAGCGCTGCGTCACGCGGGGCTAACGCCTGTGCAGCCCTTTGCCAAGGACGCCTTGGCGATCATGAGCTCGAACGCTTATTCTGCTGGCCAGGCGGCTTTGTTGGCTTATGACCTGGAGCGTTTGCTGGGCCAGGCAGACCTGGTATTCGCAGCAAGTCTGGAAGCGCTGAACGGCAATGTTGCGCCTTTGCTTGCCGACAGTCTGGCAGCGCGCCCTTATGCGGGTAATACAGAAACGGCGAATAGAGTCGCCAGTCTGTTAAAGGGCAGTTATTTGTGGAACAAGGACGCCGCCCGTATCAGCCAGGATCCGCTCAGCTTTCGCACCACGCCACAAGTCCACGGAGCGATACGCGAACAATTGAAAGTGCTGAGTGAGCATCTGCACATCCAATTGAATTCTTCGGATGACAACCCGACGATCGTGGTTGACGCGGACAAGCCAGCAGGTGCCAGTGAGCAGGAAGCTCGCTATTACGTTTCCGGTAGCGTGAACAACGTGGCAGTTCATGGCGCTGTGATTCCAACTGCGCACTTTGAACCGATCGTGTGGACGCTCGACCTGGAGGCACTGGGCATTGGCCTTAGTCACCTGACGAACCAGTCTATGCAGCGTGCTAACCGACTCTCGACCAAGGAGTTCACGGGGATTGAATTGCTGGATGGAGAAGCGGCGGGCAGCCTGTCTGGCTTCTGGAAAACCGCCAATGTCATTCAGAGCCGCGTCTTTGCGGAATCCATGCCAATGTCTACCCAAGTATTGCCCTCTGCCAAAGATATTGAAGATACCGGCACCAACGCGCCATTCGTGGTTGAGCGTGTCGCGCGTATTGGTGAACTTGCGTATCGCATGTTGGCGGTCGAGCTGGCGATGGCGGCACAGGTGACAGAACGTCGCGTTCAACAAACACCCCAACTGGTATTGGCAACGCAGACGCGCGCGCTGATGCAACGTGCTCGCAAGCCTGTTGCTCCCGCGCCGACGGTGATGCTGCCCGGTAGCTCTATCGATGCGGCCTACGATGTATTGCGCTGCGCCTCGGCCAATTTTCGTGACCCGGCCCTGACTGCCAATTGCCACGATAGGGCGGGATAAGGGTCGCGGCGGTTCTCCGTTTTTCGGCGCAGTAGAATTGGCGAGACAGTGCTTAAGCTATGTTCACTCCTAACCGCCATTGCGCAAGAAAAGGTTTACATGAAACGCCGCTACGTAACCGCAGACGTGTTCTCCGATATTCCCTTTGAAGGGAATCCCGTTGCGGTCGTACTGGATGCCCAAGGGCTATCCACGCAACAGATGCAGCGAGTGGCTGCCGAGTTTGGATACAGTGAAACGACATTCGTGCTGCCTCCTCGTGACCCAGCCCATACGGCGTGGGTGCGTATTTTCACGCCGAGCCGCGAGATTCCCTTCGCAGGTCATCCCAACATCGGTACCGCTTTTGTGCTGGCTCAGCATGCCGCGGCAGCGGGAGAGCCCTTGCCCGATACGTTGATTTTTGACGAGGCAGCGGGGCTGGTGCCTGTGCGGCAGTTGAAGGACGGCAATACCCTGGTGGGTGGAGAACTGACTGCGCCGGAGAAACTGTCGCGCCGTTCGGTGGTGGCGGCTGCGCAGGTCGCCGCCTGCTTGTCACTTGACGTGGGCGACATCCGAACCGACGTCCACGAAGCCCAGGTGGTTTCGGTGGGCCTGTCGTTTCTCGTGGTGGAACTTAATACGCGCGAGGCTCTGCGTCGTTGCACTCCGAATCTGGTCGAGTACAAATCGACGCTGCCGCTCGATGGTGCGACGTCTATTTACGCCTATACCCGTGATGTCGGTGACGATTCGACTGGCGCCTGCGATATACAGGCGCGCATGTTTACGCCCCGTATGACCGAAGATCCGGCGACCGGGAGTGCAACAGGTGCCATGCTTGCGTTGTTGGCGACACTGCGAGGGGTGTCGCAACTAACGTTGCGGGTGCGGCAAGGTGTTGATATGGGTCGCCCGAGTCTGTTGCTCGCTACCTTCGATACATCGGATGGTGGGACGACAGTCCGCGTGGGTGGGCGATGCGTTTCCGTAATGGAAGGCACGTTCACACTGGGCGGCTGATCTCGACCGCGCCGTCGCGTCGTGCATCTCAAGTGAGATGCACGTCGGCCCCCATCACACGGTCTGGCAGCTCACGGCCCAGAAAAAGAAAGACAACGAACGCAGTCAGTACCGTGACCGCGGACAGCATCATGAGCAGCGTTGTGAAGGCGTCCCCTGAGGCGTGCGCCAGAACTGCGCGTCCAGTGTTGGGCAATAGCTCGGCCGCGGCGAAAAAATCGCCAGCGACTAGCCGTTGGGCAGCCTCCGACGCCGTCGACTGGGCGATGGGAGCCACCAGCGCAATTTGCTTGGCCGTGAGTGCGGCGAGGATCGCACTGACGATCGCCAGGGCCAAGCCTTCGCCTGCGACGCGCGTTGTGCTGAAAATTCCCGTTGCCATGCCTGCGCGCTCCTTGGGTACGACGCTCACCGCCAAGCCATCCATCAAGCCCCAGGGGAAACTAATGCCGATTCCTATCAGTAGAAGGGGGGCAATGAGTGACTGGATATTCCCGTGGGCCATCGCGAAACTCAACCACGAAAGTCCGGCGGCACAAATCAGGAGTCCGACGCCGCAGATCGTGGCGGGTGCAATCCAGCGGGTAAGCTGCCCAGCGGCAATGGGCAATATTAATAAGGGCGCCGAGAGCGCAATCATCATGCGTCCCGCTTCGACAGCGTCCATTCCCTCGATGGCGATAAAGCGTATTGGCAACAGAATGAGCAGGACTACGAACGCGTAAGCAGGGGCCGCCGCGAGTAGTTGCACGCCGAGAAAGCGTGAGTAACGAAAGAGGCTGAGATCGAGCATCGGCCGTTCTGTTCGAAGCTCGATGGCCGTAAAAGCAGCGAACAACAGGAGCGCTGCCACCAGTGTTGCCACCGTCAGGGGTTCACTCCAGCCGTACTGCGGTGCCCGCATGATGGCGCAGGTGAGTAGCGTGAGTGCGCTGGTAAACGCCGCGGCACCTGGCCAGTCGAGACGGCCGGCTGCCAGATCGCGCGATTCACGCAGGAAATATGCGCCGATAGCAAACGCGACGAGTGTGATTCCAATCACGAGCACGAAAATGCTGCGCCATCCAACGTGCTCAATCAGCAAGGCGCAGGCAATCGGGCCGAAGGACAAACCGACGCCGAAACTGGCCCCAAGAAGGCTGAACGCCCGCATGCGCTGTTGCCCATCAAACTCTTGGGCCAGAGCGGCCGCGCCTCCGGAGAAGATGGCTGCGCCGCCCAAACCCTGCATCGCTCGCAGCAAGTCGAAATAGAGAATGTTTGGCGCAAACAAGAGGCCCACGGAGGCCGCCATGAATGTTGCCGCTCCGGTCAGAAACACGCGACGACGGCCAAAGCGATCTGCCAGCGTGCCCGCCATTAAGAGCGTGCTACCGAAGGCCAGCATGAATGCATTGGTTACCCAATTCAGGGCAACCGGAGTACCGCCTAGCGCTTTGGCAATGGATGGTAGCGCGACGGCTGGGCCGGTGAAACTCAACGGCATGGCCATCGATGCCAGGCAAACCGCGATAAGAATCAATGTCTGCCGAACTGTGCTGCTCGGTAGGGAAGTGGCTAGTGTCATAAGTAAACAAGCGGAAATGGGAATGGAATTGAAGATACAGCGAGCTTGTTTTATGAAAAATAGGTTAAAAATCCACACATACCGGAAATAATTTCTTGAATAGGAATAGCGTGGACCGTCTGACCGGATTGATGCCGTTTGTCTGTAGCGCTGAGCTGGGAGGATTTGCCCCGGCTGGCCGCAAGCTCAATTTATCGCCCTCGGCCGTTGGCAAGGCGGTTGCCCGATTGGAAAAAGACCTTCACGTTCGACTGTTTCAACGAAGCACGCGCCGAATGCAACTCACCGAGGAGGGGCGACTGTTTTACGACCGCTGCAAGCGAATCCTCGACGATCTGGATGACGCCCACGCCATGCTGTCACAAACGCTTGAGGTGCCGCGCGGCCGACTTCGAGTGAGTGTCCCGCTCATCAGCTACCATTTTTTGCTGCCGGTATTGCGCGAATTTATTGTCGACTACCCCGAGATTGAGCTCGACATCGATTTCAACGACCGTATCGTCGACCTGATCAGCGAGCGCATTGATGTCGCCATCAGAAGTGGTGATTTACCGGACTCGCGTTTAATGGCGCGATCTATCGGGAAGTTTCAGTTGCTGCTATGTGCGGCACCGGAGTACCTGCTGCGGCAAGGTGTCCCAACTTGCCCTCGTGATCTTGATCAGCACGTTGGCATCCGCTTTCGTTATCCGAACGCGGGTGGCTTGCAGGACTGGCCGATTTCTCTAGCCTCTGGAGAGCCTGATTGGAGGGTGCGCACAGCACTTACCTGCAACAGCATGGAGGCTGTGCTTGGCGCCAGCATCAGAGGTTTCGGCATTGCCTGCATGCCAGATTTTCTGGTGCACGACGCCATCGCGAACGGCTCTTTGCGCGTCGTACTTGGAGACTACGTTCGCGGAGAAGGGCAGTTCCAGGCTTTGTGGCCGTCGAATCGGAACTTGTCTCCGAAGGTACGAGTTTTTGTCGACTTCATTACCGAGCGGCTGTTCCGTTAGCCGCTCGGCATGTTCAGTCCGGAATCTCGGGCTCGACCAGTTTTGCCAATTGAACAAGCGAATCCTGCCATCCGAGATAGCACATCTCTACGGGAATAACCTCAGGCACGCCCTCTTGCACAATGGTGATATCCGTTCCGCAGGACACTGGCCGCAATGTAATGGTGGTGTACATCTGGCCGGGCAGGTTTGGGTCGTCGAACCGATCCGAATAGCGAATTTTCTCGAAGGGAATAAGCGCCAGGTATTCACCGCCGAATGAATGGCTATTGCCGGAGCTGAAGTTACGGAAAGACATTTTGTAGGTGCCGCCGACCTTGGCATCCATGTGATGAACAACGCAGGTGAACCCGTAAGGAGCAAGCCACCGCACGATCGCATCGGGCTCAAGGAAGGCGCGATAGATCCGTTCGGGCGTCGCGCGCAAGACACGGTGGAGATGAATGGTTCCGGTGGTCATGGTGTATTCACCTATAGGAGTTTGACGGGCAGCGAAATTTCGCTGGAGACACTACTACGACGAATTGGCGACAGTAATATCGACATATTCATGGCTAGGGAAAACCCCTGATTTCAAATCACTCCCCCTGACGCGATGATAATCACCCCCGCCAGGAAGGAGACGATCCCCATCATGCAAAACAAAGAAAACGACGCAGAAGTATCCGAAGGCGTAGCCTCTGCCTCTCAATTGATTGACGCGAGAATCAAGGAGTTAAGCGATTGGCGAGGCGAGGTGCTTGCTCGGGTGAGAGCCCTCATCAAGCAGGCTGTCCCCGACGTGCTCGAGGAATGGAAGTGGAGGGGAGTGCCGGTGTGGTCGCGTTCGGGAATAATTTGCACCGGCGAGACATATAAGAATGCCGTTAAGCTGACCTTTGCCAAAGGTGCCGCGCTGGACGATCCATCTGGTCTGTTCAATGCCAGCCTAGACGGCAACACCAGACGTGCCATTGATATCCATGAGGGTGACAAGCTGGATGAAAAGGCGTTGAAGGCGCTGGTTCTAGCGGCTGTGGCGCGCAATACAGCGGCGTGATCGGTACTCAGCGCTCAACCGAGTTTTACGCGCGACCAAGCACCGTGGAGAAGATTGAACGGATCATCAGCACCAAGCGCTAGCGTGGTTTGCTGCGAGTGGTCTTCTTGGCGCTACCTGCACGAACACTTTCTTTGCCCGGTGCTGCAGCGCCAGTGTTGAGTTGTTCCAGCCAGGACAAGCCGTCCACATAAGACAGGAAATGGCGCAGATACCCTGGCGACAGCTTGCCCATCAGCAAGAGCGAGCGGTGTACGAGATGGTTTGAGTTAAGCGGGCCAGCGTTGTCGGGCACGTGTTTTTGCGATTGCCGTATCTGCTGGTTGGCGCTGACCTTTGACCAGGTTTCACGAAAGTAATCGATGGCCCACAGTTCGGGGTAGGCCGGCCGTTCAGTGGTGGTGGCCGTTGCGGCGATGCCACCTTCCGGTGCTTGGCTGGCAATGTAAGCGTTAAGCTCAGTCAGCGGCCCGCGAACGGGTTCGGTGGGCGTGGTCTTGCTGCAGGCATCATTCGCGGCAGATTCGGCACCTTGTATCTCGGCCGCATAAGCGTTAATCAGCGTCGACAATTTCTCATTCAGCAGGCGGCGCGCGTCGCCGCTGTGGCTGGCCGAGCGTCTGGCCAGTGCTTCCATGAAATGAAAACGTACCGGA
This sequence comes from Achromobacter deleyi, assembly GCA_040391965.1. Lineage (GTDB taxonomy): Bacteria > Pseudomonadota > Gammaproteobacteria > Burkholderiales > Burkholderiaceae_B > Achromobacter > Achromobacter deleyi_B. Next base: position 16,661 of record JBEBWV010000102.1, read on the forward strand.
TTCAGGCGGTCAGCGCCGCACTCGCGCCACGTGTCGAGCGTTGCCTGGGCGTCAGAGATGTCGCTATTACTGAGCACGCGACTCACCGGGCGCAACCGTTGCCAAGGACGGTTTGGATATTGGCGCGATTTCCACCCGCCGATTTTTGGCGCGTCCCTCTTCGTCAGCGTTAGAGCTCACGGGTTGCTCGGAACCAAACGCCGCTGCAAAAACCAGGGTGGGCGAGATGCCTTCGTCAATCAATGCGCGCGTAACCGTCAATGAGCGCTGGGCGGACAATTCCCAGTTGTCTGCGAACCTTCGATTGCCCTCACGGACCTGTTGATCGTCGGTGAAACCACTGACCATCAGAACCTCTTGATGCGCTTGCAGGTACTCAGACAGTGGCGCGATCAAGGCCTTCAAAATTTCAAGACCTTCTGGTTGCAGTTTCGCGGAGTTAAGTTCAAACAACACGCTGCCGCTGATACCGATGCGTCCGTTCGTTAACGTGACTCGACCGGCCGCCAGAGGGCCGGCAAGCGCCTCTTCCAGGGTGACCCGGCGCTGCGTTTCCTCTTGCCGTTGCTTCACCTCTTCTTCCAGCCTGGCTGAGAGTTCCAGCTGCACGCCGATGACGCCCACCAGGACGAGAATGAAGGCGCCAAGCAGCACCGACATCAGGTCGCCAAAGACGGCCCATACCGGTACGGTTTGGTCTACGCCAGCGTCAATATCCTCGTTCATGCTGCTTGGGTGCCGGTGGTTGCCCGCTGGCCAGAGAGGTGTTGCAGATCTTCGACGATCTGTTTCTGCGACATCATGCTCAGATCAATAACTTCGCGGGCTTGAGCAACATAGTAGGCAAGCTGCTCGTCACTGCGTGCGATGGACTTGTCCAGCGCCGACTCAATGCGCTGCAGGTGACCGACCAAGGACTCATTTGACTGGCTGAACAGCTGCACGGCAGTACCGAACGCCTCACCCAGGCTCGCCACCTCGACGGCACTGCTGGTGAGTTGCGCGGCCACGCCTGTCAGCTTGTCGGTCTCCGTTTCGACCTTGTTGGTGAACTGTGTGCCTACGTGCTCCAGCACTCCTGCCGAGGTGGCGACCAGCGCATCCACGGCGGTGCGTTGCTCGCTGGAGGCATGGTTCACCGCATCGAGCAGGGTACTTAGCGTTTCCAGGAGGCGGCTGCGCTCTTCCAGCATGACGTTGTCACGTGCCATGCTGTCAGAGAGCTTCTGGCGCACTTCGGTGACAACATCAGCAGCGATCTTGGGTGCCTCGGATGCCGCTTGCACCAGGCGCGAAATCTCGGCGATGGTATTGCTGGCGTGTGCTTGGGTCTCGGAAGAGATATCACGGGCGGTTTGGGCCAGCACTTCGCAAATTTGCTGTTGCTGCGCGGTGGTGTGTGTGCCGGCCTGTTCCCATTCCTGGCGCAAGGTAGCGGCCATGGAGCCCAATGCTTCGGTCCAGGCTGACAGTCTTTGCTGATCTTGTGCTGCCAGTTCCACTTGCAATGCGGCCGCCGCTTTGGGGGCGTCTGCCGCCACTTGCACGAGACGGTCAATCTCGGTGAGTGTGTTGCTGGCGTGCGCTTTGGTTTCGGTAGAGATATCGCGGGCGGTTTGGGCCAGCGCATCGCAGATTTGCTGCTGGTGGTCCGCGGTATGCGTGCCGGCCTGTTCCCATTCCTGGCGCAATGCCACGGCCATGGAACCCAATGCTTCGGTCCAGGCTGCCAGCCTTTGCTGATCTTGCGATGCCAGTTCCTCTTGCAACGCGGCCGCCGCTTTGGGGGCGTCAGCCGCCACTTGCACGAGGCGATCAATCTCTGCGAGCGTATTGTTGGCGTGTGCTTGTGTCTCGGAAGAAATGTCGCGGGCGGTTTGGGACAGAGCATCGCAGATTTGCTGCTGATGGCTCGCTGCTTGCGTGCCGATTTGCTCCCATTCCTGGCGTAACGAAGCGGCCATGGAACCCAATGATGCGGTCCAGGCTGCCAGCCGTTGCTGATCTTGCGATGCCAGTTCGACCTGCAACGCGGCTGCCGCCTTGGGGGCATCGGCAGCAACTTGCACAAGCCGATCTATCTCCGCGAGCGTATCGCTCGTGTGCGCTTTTGTTCCGGAAGCAATATCGCGTGCAGTCTGGGACAGAGCATCGCAGATTTGCTGCTGATGGCTCGCCGCTTGCGTGCCGATCTGCTCCCATTCCTGGCGCAGGCTAGCGGCCATCGAAGCGAGTGATTCGGTCCATGCCGCCAGTCGTTGCTGGTCTTGTAAGGTCTGTTCCGCCTGCAATGCCGCGGCAGCCTTGGGAGCGGCCGCCACCACTTGTACAAGCTGGTTGATTTCAGCGAGCGTGCTGCTGGCGTGCGCCTTCGTTTCCGCAGAAATATCGCTTGCGGTTTGTGCCAGGGCGTCACAGATCTGCTGCTGATAGCCTGAAGCTTGCGTGCCGATCTGTTCCCATTCCTGGCGCAGCGTCGCGGCCATGGCTCCCAAGGACTCGGTCCATGCCGCCAGGCGTTGTTGATCTTGCAACGTTTGTTCCGCTTGCAATGCCGCGGCAGCTTTGGGGGCAGCGG
>JBEBWV010000103.1:0-19104 GCA_040391965.1 Achromobacter deleyi
AAGCACGAGCCGCTGCATTCATCATCACCGCCGCAGAAGGCGGCGCGCTGCATCAAGCGGGCTTGCGCAGGCACTATGACGAATACGAACCTTACTCGCGTGCACGGCTGGTAGCCGGCAGTCTGGTGCCCGCTACCTGGGTCGTGCAGGCCCAACGCCTGCGCCGTCGTTTCCATGAAGAAGTGATGGCCCTATTCGAACACTACGACGTCTTGCTTGCCCCGGCCACACCAGTCAAAGCGCCCCCAATCGGCACCGATTGGCTCACGTTGAACGGCAAACGTCTGCCCGCTCGCGCCAGCATGGGCCTGATGACACAAGCCATTTCCTGCGTTGGCTTACCGGTATGCACGGCACCCATGTGGCCGAGCACAGGCGTGGATGACCACCTCCCGCTAGGCGTCCAGATCATCGCCGCCCCTTGGCGCGAAGTCGATTGCCTGCGTATCGCGCGGCAGTTGGAACTCGCAGGTGCCGCGTATGCAAAACCTGTTTGACTCCCCGCATCTCTGAGGCACCCGTCATGCAAACCGACTACGCCCACCGCGACATGCCGAGAAGCCTGGCTGACAGCGCCTACAGCACCTTGAAAGCCGACATCCTGGACTTTCGCCTGGCACCAGGAGATCGCTTTACGGAAACAGAAGTTGCAGCGCGTCTGGAGGTCAGCCGAACCCCTGTGCGTGAGGCGCTGTTCCGATTAGAGCGTGAAGGCTATCTTGAAGTGCGCCAACGCAACGGTTGGCTTGTCAAACCGCTGGACTTCAACACAATCGACCATTTTTATGAACTGCGAAGCGTCCTTGAGATCTCGGCAGTTCATAAACTATGCCAAAAGAGCCAACCCGCATCTGCCATTACGGTGCTGCGCCAGTTGGCCCGGGTCTGGCTGGTGGAGGAAAAAGATCGTTCAAGCGACACCGATTGGCTGGCCGAGCAAGACGAATGTTTTCACATTGAATTGGTGGCAGCCGCAGGAAATCTGGAAATCTCGCGCGCGCATCGCGCCGCCACCGAGCGTATTCGCATCGTGCGCAGGCTGGACTTCACCCAGCCCGCCCGCATCCACAAAACCTACGAAGAGCATGCTGCCATTTTGCGTGCCGTACTGGCCCAAGATAGCGCGACAGCAGCGACCTTGCTACAGGCACACATAGAACAAAGTCAGGCGGAGGTGCGAACCATTACCTTGCATCGGCTGTATTCAACACGCGCCGCCATACTGGCCTGACTTGGCCAGGTCAGAGACGCCCAGGAGGCCCATCCTGCACGGGCCGTCCTTACTCTTTCACTCAGGTGCGCAGGGCTTTGATACGGCGCGGTGCCGTAGGGTGCAACCAACGATGCAACACCCGAGTAATGACGGGAATACAGATAAACGACAGCACCGGCGTCATCGTCAGTGTCGTAATCAATACGCGCCAGAACACCGGCAGAACACTCAATTGTTCATTGAGCAGCAACGAGAAAATCAACAGCATGGGAAAGTAGGCAACCCAAATGCTGACGGCTTGCTTCCAGCGGGGCGGTGCACTCTTTTGCGACCCGAACCAACTGTCCATGCCACTGACCCGATGCACCTGACTGGCCTTGACCAGATTGGCGCCGCGCTCAAGCCACATGCGGCGTGGCAGCGATTTCTCCCATCGATTCAGACTGGCCTCATCCGTGAATCGCAGCACTATCTGATATTGATCTCCGCCCTCAGGAGGTTGCAACACGCCAGAACCCAAAAACCCGGGAAAGCCGGCAGCGAGAATCTCGCCCTGGCGCATCCAGGTCAGGAAGTCGCTGTAACGCTCGGGAGAAATATGCCGAGTCACCATCATGGTGACGGGTGCGGAGAGGGCGGCGGGATGAGACATGGCGGAAACTCCTGTGCAACGAGAGACAGTAATAACCCTAGCAATCTCCGTGCCAACTTTCGCAAGTCGTCCTTGCGCTATAGAGCACCCGCAGACGTCACGGCACAACAAAATTTGCGCACCGCACAAAACACCATATTGGTGAAAACCCTAGCAGACCGCACCAGAATGGTGCGAAATTCGGAGTGAACACATGGACATCAATCTCCCGAGCGTGCTGGCTGAAGTGACAGCCGCCTTTGAACGCTATGAAACCGCGTTGGTCAGCAATCACATCGACGTGCTGGACGAACTATTCTGGAACAGCCCCCTCACCTTGCGTTATGGCGCGGGAGAAAACCTTTACGGCTATGAGGCCATTCGGGCCTTCCGGGCCAGCCGTAGCGCCGCTGGCTTGGCGCGCATCCCCGGATCCACGGTCATCACAACATACGGACACGATTTTGCGACGGCCAATCGGGAGTTCTTTCGTGAGGGCAGCAGCGCCGTGGGCCGCCAAAGCCAAACGTGGGTGCGCATGCCACAGGGCTGGCGAGTAGTGGCGGCACATGTCAGCCTGCTTGTCTGACTTTGCTCAAACCTGTCTATGCAAATAAGAAAAGTGGATTGAATGGTCACGTATCGAGGTCTACACTCAATCTTTCTTACCCTGGAGCATGCGCCTCATGAGCACCTACAAGATTGCCGTTTTCGTTGGAAGTTTGCGTGCCGCATCGATCAACTTGCGCTTGGCGCGGGCGCTGGAAAAACTCTTTCCCGCCGACTTCAAACTCGAGTACGTGAGTCTGGGCGATGTGCCGCTCTATAACCAGGATCACGAGAACAACATGCCTGCTCCGGCGGCCAAGCTCAAACAGAGCATTGCCGACGCTCAGGGCATTCTTTTCGTCACGCCGGAACACAATCGCTCCATTCCAGCCGCACTGAAAAACGCCATTGACTGGGGTTCACGCCCTTGGGGTCAGAACTCTTGGCCAGGCAAGCCCGTCGGCATCGTGGGCACCTCGCCCAGCGCAGCAGGCACCGCCTTGGCACAACAGCACTTGCGCAACATTCTTGCCGCAGAAGGCGCCAACGCGCTGACCACGCCCGAAGTGTTCCTGCAAACGACCGAAGGCTTGATCGACGACCAGTTCAACATTACCAATGAAGGCACCCGCAAGTTCCTTCAAAGCTGGGTCGATCGCTATGTCGATTGGGTGAAAAAGCTCAACGCCTGATTTGCCGCCTCAGCCTGCGCCACGCGCGGCTGACTTATCGCCCGTGACCTCCGGGCGAACAAGCCCTCCGAAGCCCGGAGGGCTTTTTTTGGCCCAAGCTTATCCCCGACAACTGTGGAGAACTTTGCTGAAAGCCTGAGGGCATGTCTGGTTTCCCCAGACAGGCCAAGCACTTACAGACAGCGGTCAAAATAGAAGCAATCCACCGTTTGGATGAGTTTTGTACGAGCTTTTCCACGAAATCCTGACTTATCCACAGAGCTCAGGGTGTACGCCCAAAGTATGAGCAGGTTGTCCCCGCGTTCTGTGGACAACGTTGAGGACAGCCTGAGGGTAGGTACAAAAAATGCTTTCGCATCAATGCCTTGAAACCCCTGAGCAAGAAACGCTCACACCTTGGATAAAACAGGTGGAGTTGTCCCCGATAAATGTGGATAAGCCTGAGGACAGTCTGGGTGCAGGTCGAAAAAAACCTTACGCAGCAACGACTTGAAGCAGGCGCTTAAGAAACGCTCACACGTGCCTACGCCAGTCACCATCTTGCGAGGCATGGGGGGAAGGTACCGCGCGTGGCCTCAAATCCCGATGTTGTCCCCATGCGATGTGGACAACCCTATGAACAGTTTGGGTGCAAACCCAAAATAGCCTTTCGCACCAAAGACTTAGCGGGAGCGGTCAAAAAAGACGCAGCGCGGTACTCGTAGACCGTTTATTCGTCCTTGCCATCCAGCCGCATACCGATCTTCAAACCCACCTGCCAATGCTCGACTTTGCCGTTCTTGATGTGACCGCGCACCTCGGTGACTTCAAACCAATCAAGATTGCGCAAGGTTTTGGATGCGCGAGCAATCGCTTTCGCGATGGCGTCGTCGGTGGACTTCGAAGAAGACCCAACCAGTTCGATTTGTTTGTAGACATGGTTCGACATAACTCGTCTCCAGCTCAGGTGAGGTACGAGAATGGTCGATCGATTGAGCCGCGTTCCGGCACAAGACGACCGGCAATTCATTCGAGTATTCAGCATACGCCGACCCAGGCTGCCTGAGGAGCCCCCCGCCGCGCCTTGGGTCCAAATCCCTCGGCACAATCCGAGCCGGCGCGTGGCGACGCCCCCTGCTGCATTAGCTATCGCTTGTCGCCAGGCGGCGAAAACGCTCCTGTAAAAACGAGCGCAAGCTGCGCACCGCCGGTGAGAGCATCATTTTGTGCACGCATAGCAAATACACGGGGGAAGCCTCACCCGTGTAGTCAGGCAAAGCCTGAATCAAGCGACCACTCTGCAAATCGTCTTCCACATCAAAGCGTGACTTATAGGCAAGGCCCCGCCCCGCTAGCGCCCATCGTCGCACCAGATCACCGTCGTCCCCCACACGATCTCCGGTCACGGGAATGGTCATTGACTCTCCGTCCCGCTCAAACGTCCAACGATCATGCAAAGACTCGCCCAATACGAAACTCAGGCAGTTGTGTTGGCGCAGCTCGGCTGGCGTACTCGGAATGCCATGGCGGGCAAAGTAGGCGGGCGATGCACACACCACCCGTTTGTTGTGCTCAGCCAAAGGCAAGGCCACCATGCCGGAGTCAACAGGCGTGCCGTAACGCACGGCCAGATCCACGGGTTGACGATAGAGATCCGCCAGTCGGTCGCTCACCCGTAGCTGGAAATTCACCTCAGGATGGTGCAGCTGAAAGTCATCAAGCCAGGGCAATAAAACGTTGCGTCCCAGATCAGATGGCATAGACAGCGAGAGCGTGCCACTGATGGCCGTGCGATCACGCAGCAACGCATTACGACCGGCCTCCAGCGTTGCGAGCACGCGGCGGGCGTAGTCAAGATAACGCTCACCATCCGCTGTCAATCTGAGGCTACGGGTGGAACGCACAAACAAACGGCTGTCCAGCGTTTTCTCAAGGCGTTTTAGCGCCGCACTGGCCACGGCGGGTGTCACGTCCAACTCGCGGGCAGCAGCGGAAAAACTACCGCTTTCTACGGCACCCACAAATATCTTCAGGTCATCGAAGCGAACCATCGCACCCTCTATTTTCAAAAAAATATTGAAACTGACTCCGATGCTAGCCGCTTTTTATCGCCCCCGGACTAGGTAATGATGAGCAAACTGCACACCAGGGAGCACTCATGAACATCGAATTGAATGGCAAGAAAGCGCTGATCACCGGTTCCTCCGGCGGCATTGGCCTGGGCATCGCGCTAGGGTTGGCGGGCGCCGGTGCCCAGGTCGTTCTGCATGGCCGCAGTGCTGACAAACTGGCACAGGCCGCAGCACAAGTGAGCAAGCAACACCCCAAGGTGCAAGTACATACCGTGCAGTCCGATTTGGCGACGGCTGACGGCGCGGCCGCCATTTGCGCCGCGCATCCGGACGTGGACATCCTGATTAATAACGCAGGCTACTTTGCACCCAAATCTTTCACCGAAATCACGGACGAAGACTGGCAATACATGATGGACATCAACGTCATGAGCGGTGTGCGCCTGTCGCGCTATTACCTGCCGCGAATGATGGCGGCCGACTGGGGCCGCATCGTCTTCATCTCCAGCGAATCTGCCGTGCAGATTCCGGCTGAAATGATTCACTATGGTGTGAGCAAAACTGCCTTGCTTGGCGTCTCACGGGGCTTGGCTGAAATGACCGCGGGCACAGGCGTCACCGTCAATGCCGTGCTGCCCGGCCCTACCCGGTCCGAAGGCGTTGAACTGTTCTTCGCTGAAATAGCGAAAGCCCAGGGCGTGTCGCAAGACGTCGTCGAGCGAGACTTCATCGCCCAGCATCGCCCGTCTTCGTTGTTGCGCCGCCTGGCTACCGTCGAGGAAGTTGCGAACATCGTGGTGTATGCCAGCTCGCAACAAGCCAGCGCCACAAACGGCGCGGCACTACGGGTCGACGGCGGTGTCTTGCGCGGCATTGTCTGACCCCTCACCTCCCACGACAAACCATCCATTCTCTTGATGAGTCTTCCATGAAAGCCATTGCCTATTACGACAACCTGCCCGCCAATGATCCTAAGTCATTGCAGGACATCACCCTGCCCGAGCCCACGCCGGGTGAACGTGACTTGCTCGTAGACGTACATGCCATTTCCGTGAATCCGGTAGATGTAAAAATCCGAGCCAAACGTCCTGCCAAATCGGGCCAACCTGAGGTCATTGGCTGGGATGCAGCAGGCGTCGTCCGGGCGGTGGGCAGCAAGGTCAGCCTGTTCAAGCCTGGTGACCGCGTTTGGTATGCGGGCGCATTGACCCGGGCGGGTACGAACAGCGAACGTCATCTGGTCGACGAGCGCATCGTGGGGCACATGCCAAAAAGTCTTAGCTTCGCGCAAGCGGCAGCGCTGCCCCTGACCACCATCACGGCGTGGGAACTCTTGTTTGACCGGCTGCGCGTGCTGGACAACGTGGCACCCAGCCAGCACAGCATTCTCGTCATCGGTGCGGCTGGCGGCGTGGGCTCCATCCTGATCCAGCTTGCTCGCCAACTGACGGGGCTGACCGTTATTGGCACGGCGTCGCGTGCGCAAACACAAGCCTGGGTAAGCGATCTTGGTGCTCATCATGTCATTGACCATAGCTTGCCCCTGACCGAAGAGCTGAAACGTATCGGCATCCCGGAAGTGAGCTTTATCGCTGGTTTGAATCAGACAGACCGGCACTTTCCAGAAATGGCGCAGGCCATCGCAGCGCAAGGAAAAATCGCCCTTATTGACGACCCGGACTTGATTGATGTGCGACTACTCAAAAGCAAAGCCGCATCCTTGCATTGGGAGTTCATGTTTGCCCGACCGCTTCACAACACGCCCGACGTGATCCATCAGCATGATCTGTTGAATCAAGCGGCGCAGCTCATTGACCGAGGCGTATTGCGCACGACACTAGGCGAACACTTTGGCACCATCAATGCCGAAAACCTGCGCCGTGCACACGCGTTCATCGAAAGCGGCAAAGCGCAAGGAAAGATAGTGCTGGAAGGATTTTGATGGCGTAGGGCACCGGCCTAGAGCACCGGCGTAGGGCACCGGCCTAGGGCAACCCGCCTGGAGCACCCGCCGCAGTTCCAGGCGCAAGCAAACCAGAGCACGCTCCCTGGTTTATGCGGCGGGATTCCACTGCACCAGGGCCAATAACGCGCCCGGCGACAAGGGTTCTATATTGCCGCCAAGTTCGCTGGGATCGGCCCACCAGAATCCTTGCCCACTTCTCAGCAGCTCCGTGCCGCATTGCCAGGTGCCGGTCAGACACATCAACAAGCCCTGGTCCGTGCTGGCCAGAGCTTGTTGCGCATCAATAATCACAAGCGTGGTGCTTCCCGCCGCGCGTCGGCTCATGACATTAAAGTCAGTGGATGGCCCACCCAGCAATGTCGAGGTGACGGATGCGGCGCCATCGAACGTGAACGGCTCAAAGCGCACATCCAGCCGATGATCCACCGCGCCATCCACAGATCGAAGATGCACTCCGGCGCCGTCGAGCAGCATGATGTGGCGATCAATCCCGACGAACACAGAGAACGGCCCATCCGCCGCGATACTGGCGACGCTGACTCGCCAATCAAACGCGTCCAACCCCGCCCCAATCGGCCAGCACGCGATTTCACGTGTCGCCCCCCCACCGTTTTTCCAGGGAGTGGGGGCAATCTCGTCAAGCGCAAAGCGGTACAACATATTGAGTTAATCCTTAGTACGTATTCGGCGTGCTGCGGTTGCCAGCGCATCGGCATGCGGCTTATTGCTTTGCCCAACACAACTAGCGGTGTGGGCAGTAATGCGCGAGCATCCGACTATCTTAGCCAGCTTTGCGCTTAGGCGATCTTTCCGGTGTTGGTCGGCACGCAAGCATAAAAGCCGCTTATGCTATCGCTGCCGTGCACGACCGTTCATCGTCACCCCTGCCATTGCCTTGTCAAGATGCCACGCGTTCCTCCCACTGATGTCTAACGCCTCTCCCGCCACCTCGGCCTGGTCCGTGTTTCTCATATTTTTACGACTGGGCCTCACTTCCTTTGGTGGTCCAGTTGCGCATTTGGGTTACTTCCGCGACGAATTTGTGACCCGCAGGCGCTGGTTATCTGAACGCAGTTATGCGGATCTGGTGGCGCTCTGCCAATTTTTACCCGGACCGGCCAGCAGTCAAGTTGGCATTGCGCTTGGCCTGACCCGCTCAGGCTATTCAGGGGCTCTAGCCGCCTGGGCAGGCTTCACGCTGCCCTCGGCCATCTTGCTTATTCTGGTGGCGCTTGGGCTTGCCCACGATGGCACGGCGATCCCGCCCGGCCTATTGCATGGTTTAAAAGTCGTGGCGGTCGCCGTGGTGGCCCAAGCGGTATGGGGCATGGCGCGCACGCTCTGCCCCGACGCCTTGCGCGTCACGCTCATGCTCATTGCCGCGTGTCTGGTGCTCATTGCGCCCACGGCCTTCGTGCAGATCGGCGTCATCGTCGCCGCGGGTCTGGCAGGCCTTTGGCTCATCAAGCCAGCACGGGTTCATGACCATGAGCCGATGGCCATACGCATCAGCTCCCGAGCCGCGGCGGCGTGGCTGGTGCTCTTTTTCTCTCTATTGATTGGGCTCCCCCTGCTAGCCTATTTTCTTCCCAACCAAACCGTTGCCCTGGTTGATGCGTTTTATCGCACCGGTTCCTTGGTGTTTGGGGGAGGCCACGTTGTGCTGCCCTTGTTGCAGGCACAAGTTGTACCCACGGGCTGGGTCAGCAATGATGTTTTTCTGGCGGGCTATGGTGCCGCGCAAGCCGTGCCTGGTCCTTTGTTTACGTTCGCGGCTTTTCTGGGCGCGTCCATGAACGCGGCACCTTCCGGCTGGACTGGCGGCATGATCTGCCTGCTGGCTATTTTCGCCCCTTCGTTTCTTCTGGTGTGTGGCACGCTCCCATTCTGGGAAACGCTGCGCCGAAGCGTTCGCACGCAGGCGGCGTTGGCGGGTATGAATGCGGCGGTGGTGGGCTTGCTGCTGGCCGCGCTCTACAACCCGGTGTGGATAAGCGCCATACGCGCCCCCCAGGACTTCGCGCTGGCACTCATTGCGTTTGTCGCGCTCATATTCTGGAAACGTCCACCCTGGCTAGTGGTCCTGGCGTGTGGCGCGGTGGGCGCATGGCTCGGATGAACCACGGTCCATCGGGCGTCAGGCACTCACATAAACCCAGGCGCTCTTGCCAGACTTCAAGGGGGCTTTGACCCGCTTGTAATCGGCCACTTCATACGCATCTGCGGCCTTCAACTCACGCTCCGTGATGGCGAACACCATACCTGGAATCTCATCGGCGAAATATCCCGAAAACCGGACAATAGGATGATGAGTCTTGCCACTGGCAGCAATGACGGCAAGATCTGTGATTTCAATGACAGACTCCACGTAGCCCACCATCACGTCCTTCGAACCTACCAGTTCTCGGCCAAAGTTCGCTAATTGAACCGCCTTGTCCTGCAGCGTGCCATACGAGAACAACAGCACGTTTTTGGCTTCTGAGTCGAGCACGAGCGATTTTCCTTAGTGAATGAAAATACGATCATCGAACGCCATGGCGTCATAACAAATCGATATAAAGCGAAGTATATATCGCTAGTCAGACCCCAACGTCTTGCCAACGATAAGAGGCATCAAGAATGCAAGATCGTCACCAGCAACACTGTGTCGGCGTGCGCAAGCACCCGATGCGGTTCTGCGCCAGGAACCAGCACTAGCGTGCCCGCAAACAGCCTGCATGTGCGGGCTGGTGTCACCACGTCGGCCTCGCCGGACACGCATTGAATCGTGATCTCGCCCGGCACATGATGCTCAGCCATCGTGTGCCCGGCTGCCAGTACCACCCGCAGCAATTGCAGACTTGGTGTCCTCAGCAAACTGCTGCTTATCGCCGTGCCGCATTGCGCGTCGCTCGCATGCAGGTCAATAACTTCCAAAGGCTGTGCATGCCTCAAAGCCATGATGTCTCCTCAGGCTTGATGTGAATCAACCCTTGCTCAGGGTTCCATGGCAATACTCGCCACCATAAGATATATTTTAAATAAATCTTATAAGGACGACCCATGTTCACGTCAAGGATAGGGGTGCCTGCCGCCCTATTGTGCCCAGAGCCAGAAATATCTCTACGGAGTCAAGACGCCGACACCATGCATCACCGCGTCCTTACCAAGCGCATCCGCCATGGTCGGACAATGCACCGGCAGATGGGCGACAAAGCTCATCGCTTCTCGACGGCGGCCGACCATGGCTGACCCATTGCCAATGAATGCCTCCCTTGCGCGGGCACTTCCTGCCCCTCAATGGAAGGCTTTTCTTGAACTCGGCTTTCGACCTCTGTATCTGGCCGGCGGTTTTTGGGCTGCCGTATCGGTAGCACTATGGGTATTCGCGCCTCACTGGCTGCACGGTCAACTCCCGGGGGTCATATGGCACGCGCATGAAATGCTCTGGGGCTTCATCTCCACCATTGCGGTGGGTTTCCTGCTCACGGCAGGCAGCAACTGGACGGGGATCAATCCCATCAAAGGCCGCGCACTGGCTATGCTCAGCCTGCTGTGGGTGGTGGCGCGGGTGGGCTACCTCGTGCCGGGCACCATGGCCTTCTGGCTAGCGGCGGGCAGCGAGCTGCTGTTCTTTGTCTGGTCGGCCATGGCACTGGCCCGCGTCATCCATCGCGCTCGCAGCCAGCGCAATTACGGAATTCCGGTGCTATTGCTCGGCCTCGCCGTCGCGGATGCCTTATTCCTGATTGCCGCTTCGCATGGCAATTACGTTCTGGTATTGCAACACTTCAACACCGGCTTGCTTTGCATGGCGGTCATCGCACTTCTGGTCGCGCGGCGAGTGATTCCCTTCTTCGCCATGCGCGCCGTGTCCGGGCTGAAAATTCCGATGCTCACGCGAAGCGGACATTGGCAGTTGGCGGCGAGCTGTCTGGCCATCGGCTTCGGTTTGCTTGGCTGGACGCTGGCCATGGCCGCATTTCTCGCGGCAGCGGGCACCATTGCTCTGGTGCAATGGTTTGCCTGGAAACCGTGGGCGGTGAGAAAGGTATCGCTGCTATGGATTCTCTATCTCGGCTATGCCGCACTAGGCGTGGGCTTGCTGGTTGCTGCCGCGCATGCGGGCAGCGGAGAAATCGCTTGGGAAATTCGTGCCGCGTGGCCAGCACACGTCATCGGCGTTGCAGGTTTCTCCATCCTGATCATCGGCATGGTGACACGCACAGCGCTTGGCCATCTGGGTCGCCCCTTGCGCGCAGACCGCGTCGTCGTGCTCTGCTACCTCCTGATGATCGCTGCCGCCGCATGTCGTCTGCTGGCGCTACTGCCCACAAGTTTCTCACTCGGCGCACTCCACGCTTCGGCTGGCGCCTGGGTATTGGCCTTCGCACTATACCTATGGCGCTTCTTTCCGATGATGATCCGACCTCGTGCCGACCAGAAAGCGGCACCCGAGACAATACGCTCGGTCGACTCAAAGCCGGTGCCATGAAGTCCTTAACTCAGCACCAGAAGTTCGCTCGGCCATCATGCCAAGCGTGCGAAATTCCCCGTCAACACCCCGATTTCCCTGCGCCGTGTCAAGAACACCGCGCTCCCAAGTTCTTCTGCATCCCCGGCCCGATACAATCACGGGTATGAGTTCTGCACCTATCGCTACCGCCGCCGACGCCCACCCGGGTCATACCCCCATGATGCAGCAATACCTGCGCCTTAAAGCTGAGGCCGGGCCGCTGTTGCTGTTCTATCGCATGGGCGATTTTTATGAAATGTTCTACGAGGACGCCGAACGTGGCGCGCGCCTGCTCAACCTGACGTTGACCAAGCGCGGAGCCTCCAATGGCATCCCTATCCCCATGGCCGGGCTGCCTGTGCACGCCATGGAGCAGTATCTGGCCAAGCTGGTCGCCCACGGCGAGTCGGTTGCCATTTGCGAGCAAATTGGCGACCCGGCTGCCTCCAAAGGACCGGTCGAACGCCGCATTGTTCGCATCGTCACCCCTGGCACGCTGACCGACGACGCCCTGCTCCCGGCCAAGTCCGATCGGGCTCTGGCAGCCGTATATGTATCCAGCAATGCCCGCGCCCCGCGTGCTGGCCTGGCTTGGCTGAATCTGGCCAGCGGCGAGTTCCGAGTAACGGAATGCGCGCCAGCACAACTGGAGTCAGAGCTGCATCGCGTGGCGCCTGCCGAAGTCATTTACGCCGAGAACACCGAACTGCAGGTGGCGTTTGATGGCGCCCGTGCACGAGTACCCGACTGGCATTTTGAAAGCGATGGCGCGCGCGCTCACTTGCTTGCGCATTTCAAAACCGACAACCTGGCTGGCTTCGACATCGAAGACATGCCTGCGGGCATTTGTGCGGCAGGTGCGCTCTTGCGCTATGCCGCCCGCACGCAGTCGCAGGCCTTGGCGCACGTACAAAGTCTGACGGCAGAACGCCCCGGGCAATACGTGCTGCTGGACCCGGTGACGCGTCGCAATCTGGAACTCACGCAAACGCTTAGCGGTGAAGAAGCGCCCACACTGTTCTCGCTGCTGGATGGTTGCCGCACCCCCATGGGTAGCCGGCTGCTGCGTCGCTGGCTGCATCATCCTTTGCGCGAAAACGCGCCGGTCTTTGCGCGTCAACAAGCCATTTCAGCTTTGCTGGCAGGGCGCATGGATGTCGAGCAAACGTTTGGCTCAGCGGGTCTGCTTGAATCGCTTCGTGCCGCCCTCAATGTGTTTCCTGACATTGAGCGCATTGCGGCTCGTCTGGCCTTGCGCTCGGTGCGCCCCCGCGAACTGGCCAGCCTGCGTGATGCGCTAACCGCCTTGCCAGGTTTGCGCGAACTGGTTGAACCCATGACCGGCTCGCCGCGTCTGCGCGAACTCAGCCAGCATCTTTCGCCCGACCCAGGCATCGCCGATCTACTCATCCGCAGCATTGCACCAGAACCTAACGTTGCCATCCGCGACGGTGGCGTGCTGGCCACCGGCTTTGATAGCGAGTTGGACGAACTCCGGACCCTGGCCGCAGACGGCGGCGACTTTCTGATGCAATTGGAAGCTCGCGAGCGCGAGCGCACCGGCATTAGTAATTTGCGGGTGGAATTCAATCGGGTACATGGCTTTTATATCGAAGTCACCCGAGGCCAGATGGCCAAGGTGCCTGACGACTACCGACGCCGCCAGACGCTCAAGAACGCCGAGCGCTACATCACGCCGGAACTCAAGACTTGGGAGGATCGCGTACTGTCGGCGCAAGATCGCTCTCTGGCTCGCGAAAAATGGTTGTTTGAGCAGTTACTCGAATCGCTGGCCGATTACGTACGCACGCTGTCAGATTGCGCCGGTGCACTGGCAGAACTAGACACTCTGTCCGCACTCGCTGAACACGCTCGCCGTCACGATTGGGTGGCGCCTGAGTTGTCAGAACAAGCAGACATCGACATTGATGCTGGCCGCCATCCGGTCGTTGAACGCGCCATTGAACGCTTCACGCCCAACGGATGCCGATTGGATGCCGCGCGCCGCATGCTACTGATCACCGGCCCGAACATGGGCGGTAAGTCGACGTATATGCGGCAGGTGGCGCTCATCGTGTTATTGGCTCGCACCGGCAGTTTTGTGCCTGCCAGCCGCGCACGCATCGGCAGAATTGACCGCATTTTTACCCGTATCGGTGCAGCTGATGATCTGGCTGGCGGTCGCTCGACCTTCATGATGGAGATGACCGAAGCCGCGGCCATTCTGGCTGCCAGCACCCAAAACAGTTTGGTGCTGATGGACGAAATTGGCCGAGGTACGTCCACCTACGATGGTCTGGCGCTGGCTTGGGCGATTGCCCAACGCTTGGTCACCCATAACCGTGCGCTAACGATGTTTGCCACGCATTACTTTGAATTGACGCGTCTACCCTCTGAGCAACCCGCTGCCGCCAACGTACACGTGGCGGCTGCAGAGTCGCCCACTGGCATTGTCTTTCTGCACGAAGTGCGTGATGGCCCGGCAAGTCGAAGCTATGGTATTCAAGTGGCGCAGCGTGCCGGTGTGCCCGTTGCTGTCATCCGGCAAGCCGCAAGAGAACTTGAGCGCCTGGAGGCACAAGGTGCGCCTACCCCGCAATTAGGCCTCTTCGCTGCAGCGGCCAACGCTGATGCCGAGGCTTATGCCGATGCTGATCGCGCTGACGAACACCTGGCGCTGGACGCCCTGCGCCAAGAACTCTCCGACATCGATCCCGATCGCCTGACGCCACGCGAAGCGCTCGATGCCCTCTACCGCCTGAAGGCGCACTTGCAATGAACCTTGATCACTCCTTGCCCCTCTTGGGCGGCAATAGCCCCAACGAATTCATGCGCCGCTATTGGCAGCGCAAGCCTTTGCTGATTCGCCAGGCCATCCCGCAATTCAACGCACCACTCACCATTGCCGCCGTCAAAAAGCTGGCAAAGCGTGATGACGTCGAATCGCGTCTTATCTGGCGTGAAGGCGACGACTGGCACATGGAAAACGGGCCATTTGCACGCTTGCCGAAAGACAATGAACGCGACTGGACTCTGTTGGTGCAAAGCGTCGACCTGCACAGTGACGCGGCCTCTGAACTGATGCAGTTGTTCCGCTTCATTCCCGATGCCAGGCTTGATGATTTGATGATCAGCATCGCCAGCGAAGGTGGTGGTGTCGGCCCTCACTTTGACAGCTATGACGTGTTCCTGCTGCAAGCCGCCGGACAACGCCGCTGGCGCTATGGCCGTCAGAAAGATCTGTCTTTAGCCCCTGATCTGCCACTAAAGATTCTCAGCAACTTCGAGCCCGAAGAAGAGCACGTTCTTGATGCGGGCGACATGCTTTACCTGCCCCCGCAAGCCGCTCATGATGGTGTGGCCGTAGGCAACGGCTGCATGACTATCTCGATTGGGTTTCGTGCCCCCACTCAAGCGACCTTGGCTCGGGGGCTGCTCGAAGCCGCCGCTGACCAAGTCATGGCGCGCGTCGGTTTACTCGGCGGCCCATACGGCGAACCTGCTCTGCCCGGCCCTAAACTCGACGCGCTTTACCGCGATCCCGGTCAGGCCGCGGTCAACACGCCTGCCGCGTTGCCTGATGCTCTGGTAGAGGCCACGCTGGCCACCGTCGAAAAACTGCGCTTTGATGACGCACTGGCATCGCGTTTTCTGGGCTGCTGGCTCACGGAACCCAGCAATCTCAGTGTGTTCGATGCTGAGGATGGTCCAAGCGTTGATCTGGAAGAAGATTGGCCCACCACGGGTAGTCTCGTATTGGACCGCCGCAGCCGCATGCTCTATCGCGGCAAACAGCTGTTCATCAATGGCGAGACGGCCATGGTGCCGGCAGATGCGGCACTCAAGGCGCTCGCAGATGGCCGCAAGCTCGATTGCGCCGATGCCAGTTGCGCACGGCTCAGTGACGAGGCTCGGTCTTGCTTGGCAGATTGGCTTGATTCAGGCTGGTTGCACTACCGCGCTTAACGTAATTTCGTAGGATACAGACACCAAAGCGTATCGGTTTTCCACAAAACGCAAAGATGTCCCTATAGCGAGAAACATACTGATAACAAACAAACCGTACAGCAAGGTTTGTTGCGTTTGAGAAGCGACATATTTAATTTCCACACGTAAGAGCGCTTTTGCTTGCTGTAGCCTGAACACTGGTTTCCCCTAATACGTCCCTCGCGGGGTTGTAGTAGGGGCCACAGTTGTCGATATCTACAGGAGTCAAAAATGATAGGCAAATCCTTAATTATTGCGTCGGTACTGGCCGTTGGCCTAACGGCTTGCAACAAGAAGGAAGATGCACCGGCCGCACCAGCATCACCAGCACCGAGCACAAGCGCCCCTGCACCCACCACGCCACCGGCTACGACGCCTGGCGCGATGACGCCTAATACTACGCCTGGTGGTGGTTCGACAACGCCTGGCGGCTCGACCACGCCGGCGTCTTAATTCCAGGCAAGCGTACCCCCCGCAGCAGGAAGACACCAAAAAAAACCCGGTTCCAGAATATCTGGAACCGGGTTTTTTTCTGCCAGTGCTCATCTGTGAGAACACAGATGAGCACGCAGCATTGCCCTACATCTTGTCCTTCAGCACGCTGAGCAGACGCTGAGCGGTAGCGCTGTTATCACGTCCGCCATTCGCGTCCAGAACCGTAACTTCGGTTTGGTCGCCACGTGCGGCAACGTGAATGCGGTACTGCGCAGCCTGTGCAGCCTTGTCGCCGGAGAAGAGGCGGCCAAAGAAGCCCGGTTGTTCGTTTTTCTCGCCCGTGTCGGTGTCGACGTAGCGCACGAAGTAGTCACCGGCATTGCGGTCACGATCATCCACGGCAAAACCACCGGAATCAAGGGCGACACCCACACGACGCCATGCACGATCAAACGGTTCGTTGACCTGCAACATTGCACCTTGTGTGGTGATCTCTTGCATGGACGGTTTCTGCGGAGCAGCTTCTGCCTTTTGCACCAACTTGCGTGCGGCATCCACGTCCAGACCCAGATAAACCATCAAACGCGCCAACATGGCGGCGTTCAGGCCCGGATCTTCCTTGCCGTTCTGCCATTGCACCTGGTTGCCATCGGCACCCACGCGCTTTTCAAGCATTTGACGATGGCTGATGAAAATTTCCGTGTGACCGTTCACGCGTTCAACACGTGTGCGGAAACGCTCGCGTTCACCGCTGTCGTAGGCTTGTTCCAGAATGGCGCCCAATGCCTGACGCAGCCAGCTTTCCGGAATCTTGGAGCGGTTTTCCGCCCAATCGGTTTCGATCAAACCAGATTTAGGATCGTTGTTGGCAACGGTAAAGCCCGTGTCCGTCCAGAAGTCGACGACTTTGGGGAAAATCTGTTCAGGCGGACGGTCGACGACGAGCCAGCGCAAGTCACCATCACGTTCGACACGCATGTCGTCACGCTGTGGCAGCACATTGCTGGTTTTCGGCGCGGTCGCCTGAGCTTGGCCTTGTTGCTGGAATTCCGAGAACGTCGTGGATCCAGTGGTCGGCGCCTTGTAGCGCGGATCACTGTTTGCCTGGGTAAGATCTGGGGGAATACTAAGCGGCTCCCCCCTTTGGGCAACGGCGCTCTTGTAATTGACGGATTCTTCTTTGCCCATGAATTCATTCATTTCGCTGCAACCTGCCAGCAACATCAGGGCCATCAATGCCGATAAACCGGCATGGCGTTTGTTCATACGCATCCTCACGATATTTAGAGCAGACCCGCTTCCTGGAGCGCAACACGAACCGTCTCGTGATATTGCGCACCCAATTCCACCAGCGGCAGCCGGTAGCCCAGTGCAGTGCGGCCCATTTCGGCCAGCGCCCACTTGACGGGGATAGGATTGGCTTCAACAAACAAAGCCCGATTTAGACGTGCCAGGTAGGCGTTAAGTTCGCGCACCCGAGGCACATTGCCCGCCATTGCGGCAGCGCAAAGCTCACGCATGAGCTTAGGTGCCACGTTGGCGGTGACCGAGATATTCCCGCGTGCACCCAACAAAATGAGCGATGCGGCAGTAGGGTCGTCTCCACTGAATACTTGGAAATCTGCAGGTGCTTCACGCAACAACAGCGCGCCGCGACCGATATCGCCCGTTGCGTCCTTGATGCCAATGATGCCGGGCACTTGCGCCAGGCGCAGCACGGTTTCATTAGACATATCGGCGACAGTGCGGCCCGGCACGTTATAGAGCACCGTGGGCAAGTCTACGGCTTCTGCAATGGTGCGGAAGTGACGATACAAGCCTTCTTGCGACGGCTTGTTGTAGTAAGGAACGACAGATAAGCCCGCTTGGGCGCCCACAGCCTTGGCGTGGCGCGTCAGGTGAATGGCTTCTTCGGTAGAGTTGGCGCCTACGCCTGCAATGACCGGAATACGGCCAGCGGTGTGCTCGACCGCAACGCGGATGAGCTCGGCATGTTCGTCCATGGAAACCGTGGGCGACTCTCCTGTGGTGCCCACCACCACCAATGCGTCAGTACCTTGCTCAACGTGCCAGTCTATCAACGCGCGGTACGCCGGATAATCCAGGCTGCCATCGGGTTGCATCGGTGTGACCAGGGCAACCATACTGCCCTGAAAATTAACGCCTGCGGCGAATGCAGGGGATGACATAAAGTGTGGGCTCCAGAACCCCGAGGCAGGATGCCCAGGGCCGAATCAAATAAACCGCCGAGTTTACCGGATATTGGTCAAATTCTTATAGAAACCACTGAACGACCGTCCGCCCCAAGGCGAGAATAGGACTCAGGATGACCCAGAGCACATCTGTCACCAATAGCCCGATCACAATCAACATGCCATAGGGCTCGATACGGGAGTATTGCCAGGCAAGACGATTGGGCAGCAAGCTGAACACGATACGTCCCCCGTCCAGTGGCGGCACGGGCAACAGATTCAGTGCCATCAGGACCAGATTGACGTTGACGCCCGCCACAGCCATCTGGAACCAGAATCCTTCCTGAGTACCCGTTTCCAACAGCAGCCGAATGGAGAACGCCCACAAAATAGCCATCACCAGGTTCGACGCCGGACCGGCCAAAGCCACCCACAGCATGTCTTTCTTGGGACGACGCAGGCGACCGAAATCAACTGGAACAGGTTTCGCCCAGCCGAATAACAAACCGGGACTGCCCAGCAGTTTCGAAGCCAGCAAAATGACCACTGGCACCAGCAAAGTGCCGACCGGATCAATGTGCTTTATAGGGTTCAAGGTGACGCGCCCGGCCTGATAGGCCGTAGGATCGCCGAGCATGCGCGCCACGTAACCGTGGGCTGCTTCATGCAGGGTGATGGCGAAAATTACCGGTATCGCGTAGATCGCGATGGTTTGGATGATGTCATTCATGGCGAACCGGATTGTAGTGCGGCGTTGCGGCAACGCGAGCGAAAGTTTCGCTCGCGCGCGGCCGGGATCAGGCTGACAAGCCTAACGTAGCCGGATCGCCTCGGCCAACACGCAGCACCACAGGTTCAGGGCCCGTCAGGTCAATGACCGTCGTGGGGGACTG